>NZ_QQBI01000022.1 GCF_004302915.1 Komagataeibacter xylinus
TCAATGGCTGATCACCATATCCGTGCTGGGGAATTTTCCGACAGCACATGTGGGGAATTTTGAAACAGCATTTACAATAGCCTTACCTTTCCTCTCTCACGCGGCGCAAACCGCTGGAACGTGCCGATACCCATCAGATGATGGGCCGGGCGTTAATCTTTTTTAAAGCCGCGCCGGATACAATACATACGCTATTTTCTGCACTGTCTGCGTTCAAATAAGGCAGGCGTGCATAAAACTTTCCCACTGCGACAGGCAGAGGAAAATTAGGAAAATATTCATGCATTTTGAATGCACGAATAAAAAATGGCCTTGTCCTAAAGCGGTATTCCAGAACCTTCTTTATGACCTGACCGCCGCCAGAACAACCCCGCAAGCCCCGTGACCCCAACCAGGAAAAGGGGCACCAGACGGCCATAATGGCCAAAAAACGTGCCGGGCAGCGCATCGGGCAGCGCATGGACCAGCACGCCCTGCCGGTCCCATCCCAGCCGGGCCAGTTCGTGGCCACGCCCGTCAAAAATGGCTGAAATGCCGGTATTGGCGGCACGCGCCACCGGCAGGCCCTCCTCCACCGCGCGGATGCGCACGGCGGCAAGGTGCTGGCGCGGGCCGGCGCTGTTGCCATACCAGGCATCATTCGTGCTGTTGAGCAGCCAGGCGGGGCGATCATGCGGGTCGACCACCTGGCCCGAGAAAATCACCTCGTAGCAGATCAGCGGCCCCACCGAGGCAACACCCGGCAGGTGCCAGGTCTGCACGCCGGGGCCGGGGGTCAGCCCATCCCCCGGCACGACATGAAAGGGCAGGAACGCGGGCTGGTATTCGCCAAACGGCACCAGATGCGCCTTGTCATAGGGCGGGGCGGGCTCTCCATCAGGCAGCAGGGCCACCATGCTGTTGCGCCAGTGCTTGTCCTCCAGCCAGCGCAGCGTGCCGATCACGCCCGCTGCCGCTCCCTGCCCCGCCCGCATGATCATGGGGCGTGCGATGTCATCTTCCAGCAGCAGGCCGGGAAAGGCCGATTCCGGCCACGCGAACACGACCGGCCGGCCATCCGCCTCGCGCAATCCTGCCTGCACGCCCGCATGCGTAAGATCCAGATAGCGACGGAACACCGCCACATCGGAGTCGCGTGATATTTTCTCGGTCTCGGGCACATTGCCCTGCACCAGCACCACCTCGGGGTTGTGGCCATAGGTGTCATGGATACTGGCCATCCGCAGCGCACCACACGCCACCCATATGGCCAGCACGCCTGCGCAGGCCAGGCGCCCCGTGCGGCCATAAAGCGGCGCGAGCGAGAGCAGGCAGGTCAGCAGTGTCAGCCCATCCACCCCGATCCACGCGGCGGGCTGGAGCATGACATCGCCCGCAAGCCCCGGAAACGCCCACACGCTGCCAGGCGGATTCCACGGAAAACCGCTGAACACGTAAACCCGCGCCATGTCGGTCAGCGTCCATAGCGCCGCCAGAACCACCAGCCGCCCGGTGCCGCGCGGCACAAGACGGCTCAGGGCAGCCGAAAGCGCGCTGAGGGGAGCCAGGATCACCGCGCAGCCCGGCGAGGCCAGCGGCACCAGCCACCAGAAATCATCCGCCCGGAGCAGGATGGCGTACATGAGCCAGTACAGGCCCACGGTGTACAGCCCCATGGCGAACATGAAGCCACGCCGTGCGGCTTCTTTCCAGCCAGCCGCCTGATCAATGGCCAGCGCCAGCAGGCAGAAGGCCACCGGCAGCACCACGACCGCATGCACGGGCGGAAAGCCCAGCGCGTACAAGCCGCCCGCCAGCACCATGACAAGGTCCGCGCGCCAGCCATGCTGGCGCGACAGCCTCATATACAGATCACGAAGGAATCTCATGCAGCGCCACGACCCGCGCCGTGGGGGAGGACGCGCCTAGTCCAGCGCGTCACGCAGGCGGCGCTCGTAGTGGCGGTAATACTTGTCAGCCAGCAGCTCGCTCTTGACGAGCACGGCGACATCAATGGTGTTGAACTGCTCATCAATCACCGCGCCATCGCCCACATAGCCCCCAAGCCGCAGGTAACCCTTGATCAGGGGCGGCAGGCGCGCGAGCGAGCGGCGGTGGTCGAGCGTCTGCGGGTCGGAGCGCAGCATTTCCACCCGGCGCTCCGGCACGGCGCTGATCCGCAGCGCGGGCGGGGCAAGGTGGTTGTGATACAGGTAGGTCAGTTCATCGGACAGCGCATCGGGGTTGGTGCCCGGCAGGCTCGCGCAGCCGAACAGCACGTCAATGCGGTGCAGGAAGATGTAGGAGGCAATGCCGCGCCACAGCAGCTGCATGGCCGCGCGACCGCGATAGTTCTGGTCCACGCAAGACCGGCCCACCTCAAGCAACCGGCCGGGAAACTCGGTCAGTCGCGAGATGTCATATTCACCCGAAGTATAGAATTTGCCCAGCTTCTTCGCCGCATCCCCCTGCATGAGCCGGTAGGTGCCCACAACGCCCTTCGCACCCGATGAGATGGCATGGTCGATCACCAGAAGGTGATCGGCATATTCATCGAATTCATCCACGTCGCGCTTGAGCCGCGCGGTGCGGGAATCGGGGCGGGCGCCCATTTCCTCATAGAAGACACGGTAGCGCAGCGCCTGGGCGGCATCGCGCTCTTCATCCGTCGCAGCGATCCTGACGCCAAGGTTCCCCCCCCGCAATTCGGGGAAACCGTTGCGCTCAAGATCCAGGGTGGAAAGGGACTGTATGGTTTTCTCGATACTCAAGGCCGTGACCCGCCCTTCTGCTCCGTTTGCACCGTGTGGTCCGTGTTTTCTTGTGCCACGTCGGGCAGCCTGCGCGCAAACAGTTCCAGCCGATGGGACACCAGCTCGAACCCCAGGGAAGCCGTGATCTGGCGCAGCAGTTCGGCATGGGCGGCATGGGTGAACTCAACGACCTGCCCGCTTTCCACGTCGATCAGGTGGTAGTGGTCGCCTTCCTCCGTGGCCTCGTAACGCGCGCGGCCGCCGCCAAAGTCACGGCGTTCGAGAATGCCGTTTTCTTCCAGCAGGCGAACGGTACGGTAGACCGTGGCAACCGATATGCGCCCGTCAAGTGCCGAGGCACGACGGTAGAGTTCCTCCACATCCGGATGGTCATGGGCCTCGGACAGCACGCGCGCAATGACACGGCGCTGGCCTGTCATCTTCAGGCCGCGCTCCATGCACATGCGCTCGATGCGCGTCTGTAGTCCATTACGATCTGTTGCCATGTCTATGGACGTAGCCGATCATGCCGATACCTGTCCATATGACCACCCGGCATGGGTCAGTCCTCGCGTTGTTTCGTGCCAAGCCCGATCTTGCGGGCCAGGGTTGAGCGGTGGCTGGCGTAGCTCGGCGCCACCATGGGGTAGTCATGCGGCAGGCCCCAGCGCTCGCGATATTCATCGGGTGTCATGTTATAGGCGGTCTTGAGGTGACGCTTGAGCATCTTGAGCTTCTTCCCGTCCTCAAGGCAGACGATGTAGTCAGGGAAGACGGACTTCTTGAGCGGCACCGCGGGCACCGGCTTCTCGGGCACGGGTTCGGCGCGCCCGAGGGAGGCAACAGCCTCATAGACCTGATGAATCAGATCGGGGAGGCTCTCCGCGTCGATTTCATTTCGCGAGACATATGCCGAAACGATTTCGGCAGCGAGTTCGCGCACTTCAACTTCTGCCGCTGCATCAGCCATTAATCTGATCCTGTCACTCTGGAATAATGATGCATCTTATATAAATAATTCCAGAAGGATCGCAACCGGCCATAGCAGAGGTTTTATGGTAATATGTCTGATATAGAGATGGTGAAACTGGATATCACCCATGAAGTGTGCCCCATGACTTTCGTGCACACGCGTCTGGCCCTTGACAGACTTCCAGCCGGGGAAAAACTGCTTGTCCGCCTGCGCGGCGCAGGCCCGCTGGACAATGTTTCGCGCAGCCTGAAGCTGCTTGGTCATGTCGTGGAAGAAATACAGACAGAAACAGATGGCATAACCCACCGGCTGACCGTGCTCAAATCTCCCGCTTCATGACACACGCATCAGTGCCATCGGGGTAGTACCGCCGCCGCACCCCCACCACCGCAAATCCCGCCGCGTGGTAAAGCCCCAGCGCGGCCACGTTATCATCCGCCACCTCAAGGAACAGGTGTACTGCCCCTTCCCGCGCGGCCTCATCCAGACAGCGCGCCAGCAGGGCGCGGCCAATGCCCTGCCCCTGCCAGGCGGGGTCCACGGCAAAGGTCAGGATCTCGGCTTCATCAAGCAGGGCGCGGGCCATGATGAAACCGGCAGCGGGGGGAATACCCTCACCCTGCGCAAACAGCACGAACACGCCGGGCATGGCCAGCAGGGCCGCCATGGCCTGCGCGTCCCACCGGTGCACGGGGGGGAAGGCCACCGCATGGATGCGGGCCAGCAGCGCGGCCTGCCCTGCGGGCACGGCATCGTCCGTCATGGCGTAACGGGGGCCGGGCGCAGGCCGGCGGCGGGCAGTTTGGCTTCCGGCGCATCGACATAAAGCGGCTGGGCCGCACGCGGGAGCAGGTCACCCCGCAGGCGCAGCAGGGCGGCGGCGGCAATGGCCTGCGGGTCGGGTGGCGCATCGGGCAGCAGGTGCAGACCGTCGCGCCCGCCCGCAGCCTCCATAACCGCCTGCGCGCCATTGCCGGCCAGCAGCAGGGGTCCCGGCGGCAGGTCAGGTGCCGTGAGCATGCAGGCGCGCACAGGCGCCAATGCCGATGGCGTACCCAGCGTTTCAATAAATACACGGCCCCGGCGGGCCATGGTGCAATGGAGTGCTACAGCCCCCAGCGGGGCAGCCGCCGCGCGCAGGGCCGGGGCCATGACCTCGCCCCCGGTCACGCCCACCACCGTGCAGCCCGAACCCGCGGCCAGCCCGTGCGCGAATGCCAGCGAGGCCCGCAGCCCGGTGAACGATCCCGGTCCCACCACCACGCCCGCAAGGTCAGGCATGGCATGGCCCCAGCCACACTGCGCGAACAGTTCGGTGGCCAGCAGCGGGAACTGCTCGGCAGCACCACGCCCGGTGGCGATACGGGTGGCGAGAATTGCGGGCCTGCCCGCTGCATCGGGTGCCAGGCAGGCAATCAGGGCCTGTGCCTGCGCCCCGGTCGCGGCACCATCCATGACCACAATGCGCATGGGGTCAGACAATCACGCAGGCATCATCAAAGCCCAGGCGCGGCGCGCGCGGCGTGGGCGGCGGCCCGTCGGTATAGCCCAGGCAGAGCAGGAAATTGGCCTGCCAGCCCTGATTGGCCAGAAAGGCGTCCTCCACCATCGCGGCATCGAAGCCCGAAAGCGGCAGCGCCGACAGGCCCAGCGCACGGGCGGCCATGATCATGTACCCACCTTCCAGCGTGCCGTTGCGCTGGGCGGTTTCCTCGGCCAGACCCACATCGGCGGCGAACCACTGGCGCACATGGGCCTGCGGGTTCAGCGTGTCCATGCGCTCGAAAAACAGCGGGTCATGCGCCACGATCACCGTAACCGGCGCGGTCATCATGCGCTGCACATTGCCTGCCGAAAGGGCGGGGCGCAGGCGCTCGCGCGCGCCCTCCGTGGTCAGGAACACGAAGCGGGCGGGGCAGCTGTTGCCCGATGTCGGCCCAAGGCGCACCAGATCATAAAGCTGGCGCAGCGTATCGGTGCCGACGGGCCGGTCATTCCACGCCACCGGCGTGCGTGCGTTACGGAACAGAAGGTCAAGCCCAGCGTCATCAAGCGCCATGAAACATTCCCAAGCTTATGCGCAAGACCTGCCGATCAGGCCTCTACCTGCTCCACCGATACCACTTCCGGCACGTAATGGCGCAGCATGTTCTCGACCCCGTGCTTGAGGGTGGCGCGTGACGACGGGCAGCCCGAGCACGCACCCTGCATGGTCAGGCGCACCACGCCATCGCGGTAGCCACGGAACACGATGTCACCGCCATCGCCCGCCACGGCGGGGCGCACGCGGGTGTCGAGCAGTTCCTTGATCTGCTGCACGATCTCCTCATCTCCCGGCGCGATCAGGTCTTCAACCACCACGGCTTCGCTTTCCACCACGGGCTGGTCGGTGGAGAGGTAATCGGCCAGCACCGCGAGCACCTGCGGGCGCAGGGCCTCCCACTCGGTGGCATCGGCGCGGGTCACGGCCACGAAATCATTGCCAAAGAAGACGCGGGCCACGCCATCAAGGTCAAACAGCAGTTCGGCCAGGCGCGAGCGGCCCGCCACGGAATCGGGGCTGATGAAGTCGGCCGTCGCCCCGCTGGCCATGATCTCGCGCCCCGGCAGGAACTTCAGGGTGGCGGGATTGGGTGTGTCTTCCGTTTCGATGAACATTGCTCGGTCTTCCAGACATGACGGGAAAGGGGGGACAGGCAAAAGTACTTCCCGGGTCCTGTTATATGATCGACCCGCCCGCAAATCCAACCCCACGCACACGCACGGCGTGCATTTACGCCCCGTGGCCTATCACGGCATGCGCGGCAGGACAATTTCCGCGCATAACCCGCCCCCCAGCCGGTTGAACAGCCTGAACCGCCCGCCGCCACGCGCCACCTCGCGGCTGACGATGGCCAGCCCCAGCCCCAGCCCGCCCGTGCTGCGCGAGCGCGAGCCCTCAACGCGGTAGAATGGCGTGGTGACCCGGTCGAGCTCGGCCTCGGGCAGGCCGGGGCCATTATCCTCCACGCGGATGCACAGGGCATCCTCCATCAGCGTCAGGCTGACATGGGCATTGCCGCCATAGTTCACGGCATTGTCAATCAGGTTGCCCACCACGCGCTTGAGCGCCAGCGGCCGGACCATGGCCTGCGCCTGGTCGGGGCCATCATAGGTCACGTCGCGGCCCTGATCGGCCTCGTCATCCACGCGCGTGGCCAGAATGGAGGCCACGTTGACCGAACGCGCGGGCTCGGGGTCCTTCTCGCCCGACAGGTAGGCCAGCACGCCGGTGATCATGGCCTCCATCTCGGTCACGTCGGCCTCGATCTCCTTCTGCGCGTTCGTATCCTCCAGAAAGCCCGCACGCAGGCGCAGGCGGGCCAGCGGCGTGCGCAGGTCGTGCGATACGGCGGCAAGGGCCTCGGTGCGGTCGGCGATCAGGCGGTTGATGCGCTCCTGCATGGCGTTGATGGCGCGGGCAAGGTAGCGCACCTCACGCGGGCCCTTGTCGGCCAGTGGCACCCACCGGCCCGAGCCCACCGTATCGGCCACATCGGCCAGCGCGCGCAGCGGCATGCTCAGCGCGCGCACCAGCATGCCGGCCGCCCCGATGACCGCGCCTGCAAGGATGGCCGCCGAGACAAGCCCGCGGCGCATATGGTGCGGCTCAAGGATATCGGGGGCAAGGAAGCCCATGTAGCTGCCATCGGGCAGGCGCAGCGTGCCCCGCACATCCGCCGTGCCCATGATGGTGCCCGACAGGTTGAGCGCATCGCCCTGCAGCACCGGCAATGTGCCCGCCAGACGGTCATGCAGCTTGCGCAGCGAGGGTGGCTCGACCTTGAGCGCGCCCTGCTGGCCCTGGTTGCGCCAGTCTACCGTCAGGTCGCTGGTGGAGAGCATGGCGGCAAGCACCATGCGCTGCGAGGTTGGCGTTGCCGCCAGCACGCGTGCATCGATCACCAGCCGCTCGCCCACCTGTTCAAGCTGGGCGTCGTCTATGGTGTATGTCTCGGCTTCCTCATAGAAAACGGAACTGCCCACGAACACGAGCGCCACCGCAACCAGCAGCACGAACATGACACGCCCGACCAGCCCGCGCGGCCACAGCGTGATGCGCCGTGCAACCGCCTGCGGCACCCGCGCGGCCTGTGCGTTCCCCTGCCCCGCCACGGCGCGCGCTCAGACCCGCTCCACTTCGGCGGTGAAGATGTAGCCCATGCCGCGCACGGTGCGGATCAGCCCATCCGAATCCGGCCCCAGCTTGCGCCGCAGGCGGCTGACCAGCACATCCACGCTGCGGTCGGACACATCGCCCAGCCGCGTGCGCGACAGTTCCAGCAGCCGGTCACGCCCGATCACGCGCTGCGGGTTGTCAAGGAAGCTGGTGAGCAGGTCATGCTCCGCCCCTGAAATCTCGACCGCCATGCCTGAGGGGTCGGTCAGTTCGCGCCGCCGCAGGTCGAGCATCCACCCGCCAAAGCGCACGGTTTCCTTGCGCTGCCGCCCGGCACTGGGCGTGGTCACGCCGCCGCCGCGCCTGCGTAGCACCGCGCGCACGCGGGCAAGCAGTTCCTTCTGGCCAAAGGGCTTGGGCACGTAGTCATCCGCGCCGAGTTCGAGGCCCTGCACGCGGTCGAGTTCCTCGCCACGGGCGGAGACGATGATGACCGGCACTTCGGTCAGCGGCGCCTCGCCCGGCACGCAGGGGTCGGCATGCGCGCGCAGGCTGCGGCACAGGTCCAGCCCGTTGGTGCCCGGCAGCATCACGTCAAGGATGATGAGGTCGGCGGCCTGCGCCTTGAGCGCATCCCACATTTCAGGCCCATCCTGCACGCCGCGCACGCGGTAGCCATCGCCCTGCAGGGCGCGGACGATCAGGGTGCGCATACCGGGATCATCTTCCACCACGAGGATGCGGGCGGGCAGATCGGCTGTGGCGGGTATCTGTGTCATTCTCTTGGCCATGTTCCGGTTCAGGGGCAGGCATGATGCCCTTCATGCAACAGCACCCAGCATAACCAACGCGCGGCATGCGGATAAGGCCACCGATCATATCATAAAATGTCTGCCACACACGCAAACGGGGCGCCGGATGATCCGGCGCCCCGTCTGGCAAACAACCTGTAAAGGTCAAAAGTTTTTGGGTGTCGCCCTTTTTGAAAAAAGCTTCACCAGAAACTTCTGTCTTTATCAGTGCGCGGCAGGCGCCGCGTTCAGCTTGAGCACCCAGAACTGCGCGATGTCACGCGCGCCATTGGTGCCTTCCACGCTGTTGAACGTGGCGATGGCGGCATCCTTCTTGCCTGCCGCCGCCTGCGCCAGGCCATAATGCAGGCGACCGATATTGATGTCCGTCGGTCCCTTGGCCAGGCCCTGCTGCATCAGCGCCAGCCCCTTGTCGGCCTGGCCATTCAGCACGTAGTTGTAGCCTGCCGTGAGCATGGCGTTGCCAGTTGCCGCCTGCGAGGCCGCCGTATCGAGGTTGGCCTTGGTGCTCTCGGCATTCTGGGCCACCATCGCCTTCAGCTTTTCGCTGCGCGGCGCCGAGGCGTCATGCCCCACCACGCCGCTGGCATAGCCCTGGTTGATGATGTCGAGCGCAAGCTGGGGCAGGCCCGCCTGCATGGCCAGCTCGGTAATGTCCATGTATTCGGCCGAGGTCTTGACCAGCCCGGACTCAAGGCGCACGCGGTCGATGTCAAGCCGCAGGCCCGGTGCCATGTTGGGGTTGCTCAGCACGGAATGCACCACCTGCGCCCAGTAATCGGGCTTGGGGTAGTAGGTGGCGAGCATGACGTAGGTCTTGGTCAGCGCCGCGTTGTCCTTGAGCTGCGCCTGGCAGGCGGCGAGCAGCTGGAGCTGGTTCTCGGTCGGCTTGCCGCCTGCCTTGATCGTGGCATCGATCTGGCCCTGCTGCACGCGGGCGGCGTTGGCGAAGTCATGCTGCAGGTAATAGGCCTGGATCAGGATGGTCAGCATCTGCGGGTTCTTGCCACCCGCCTTGATGTATTTCTCGCTCACCGCAACGGCGGTGGGGTAATCCTTGGCGGTGAAGGCCATGCTGCCTTCGGCCAGCGCCATCTGTTCCTTGGTGGCGGCAGGCGTGCGCGGGGATGCGATCAGCTTGTCATAGGCCGCGATGGCGGCAGGCACGTTGCCCGACTGGGCAGCCACGGCGGCGCGCATCTGGGCAATGGTGTAGGATTCGTAGTCGGACTTGCCGCTTACGGCGTCCGCTTCGTCCACATCGGCCATGGCCTGGGGGTATTTCTTGGCGGCAAGGTCGGTCTGGGCCTTCTGCAGCGCCGTGCCCACCTTCTGGCCAAGCTGGTCAGCCGCATGCGCGCCGTGCATGGGCAGGACGCCCGCCACCGGCAGCGCCATCATGACCCCGGCCAGCAGGCGGCCACGCAGCCGGAACAGCGATTTGGATGTGATGTTTTTCAACTGTGATGTCCTTCCATGAACGGGTCATGGCCCGAATGATCGGCCAGGGCATCACGATGGACCCGTGCGGCCCATCATTCAATCCGCCCCCGACCGCTGGCGCGGCGGCTCCATCGGGCCGCCGCGTCGTGACGTTGAAATCAGGTTACGTGCGGATGGCAGGCTTATTCCGCCGGATCGTGCGTTTCATGGCGGTAACCGCCAATCAGGATGGACTGCACGTCGGCAGCGAAGTTGCGCACCTCGTCCAGCGCGCCCTTGTTGCGGCGAACCAGCATGTTGTAGCCCAGCACCGCAGGCACGGCGGTGCCCAGGCCAATGGCGGTCATGATCAGCGATTCACCCACCGGGCCGGCAACCTTGTCGATCGAGGCCTGGCCTGCGATGCCGATGGCGGTCAGGGCGTGATAGATGCCCCACACGGTGCCGAACAGACCCACGAACGGCGAGGTGGACCCCACCGTGCCGAGGAAGGCAAGGCCACCCTGCAGGCGGTTCTGGATGAAGTCCACCGAGCGCTGGATGGACATGGTGGTCCAGGAATACAGGTCGATCGTCTCCTGCATCGTGCCTTCATGGTGCTCGGCGGCGGTAATGCCGGTATCGGCAATGTAGCGGAAGGGCGATGCGGTATCGAGCAGGGCCGCCCCTTCCTTGATGTCGTGCGCGGGCCAGAACTTGGCCTTCACTTCCTTGGCGGCCTTCATCATGCGGGCCTGCTCGAGGAATTTGGTGATCATGATGTACCATGTCCCGACAGACATCACGACCATGATGATCAGCACGGTGCGGGCAATGAAGTCACCATTGGACCACAGCGCGCCCAGCCCGTAGGGATTGTCGGCCGCGGCGGCGGGCGTGGCGTAGGCCAGTGCCGAAAAGGCGGTCAGCAGCGCGGCCGCCATGACTGGTTTACGATGCTGTCGGGTCATTTACCTCAAATCCTCTGACGAATAGGGCCATGCTTCTGGCCCGCAACACATTTCATGACTGTTATCTGACCAGTCCGGACGCTGAAAATCAATCCACCTGTATCGTTTTCAGAACAATTCCGGCTGGCGGACCCTGTTATCACGCCCGATGACCGGGGCGGGAATGGCCGGAACCACCGGCATGACCATGACCGGGCGCACCGGCGGCGGCGCGGGGGGCACGGGCGGCGGCGGCTCGGGAATGATCCGGATCGCAAGCGGCGGCAGGGGGCGGTAAGGCTCGGGAAACATGGGCTTGGCCTTGGGCCGCAGCCCGTAGGCCAGCGCCGATACGACAACGACATGGACCAGCACGATCACCCCCGCCACGCGCAGGTACGGCGTGCGCCGTCGCTGCCTGGCGGCATAATCCTTTCCCATGACTTCGTCAGACCACATGCCGCTCCTGTCCAGCCCCCCCTGCGCGGCATCCCGCGCGGGCGCCTGCTGTTCAAATTGCCCTGAGCGGAATTGGGCGTGCTCAGGGGCGCTGTGTCAAGCATCATATAACACAGATTCGAAACAATTTTCTCTTGGCAGAACAATGGCCCAGCACACACGGCATGAAAAAAACCCCGTGGCCTGGGCCACGGGGTTGGCTGCCTGCACGCCCCGGTTGCGGCGTTACTGCGCCTGGGCGCTGGCTTCCGAGCGGGTGGCCCCCACGCGGGCAGCAAGGGCGGCGGCCATGAAGTCATCGATATCGCCATCCAGAATCGCGTCCGGGTTGGTTTTCTCGACGTTGGTGCGCAGGTCCTTGACCAGCTGGTAGGGGGCCAGCACGTAGGAGCGGATCTGGTGCCCCCAGCCGATATCGGTCTTGCTGGCCTCGGTCTGGGCGGCGGCGGCCTCGCGGCGCTGGAGTTCCTGCTCGTACATCCGCGCCTTGAGCATGGTCATGGCGGTGGCGCGGTTGCGGTGCTGGGAGCGGTCGGTCTGGCACGCCACAACGATGCCGGTGGGGATGTGCGTGATGCGGATGGCCGATTCCGTCTTGTTGACGTGCTGGCCACCAGCACCCGAGGCGCGGAAGGTATCGACACGCAGGTCAGCCTCGTTGATCTCGATCTCGATCGAGTCATCGACCACCGGATACACCCATACGGAGGCAAACGAGGTCTGCCGCCGGGCCGCCGCATCGAACGGCGAGATGCGCACCAGCCGGTGCACGCCCGCCTCGGTCTTGAGCCAGCCATAGGCGTTGGGGCCGGTTACCTGGATGGTGGCTGACTTGATGCCCGCCTGCTCGCCCTCCGAGCTTTCCATCATGGTCACCTTGTAGCCATGCTGCTCGGCCCAGCGGGTGTACATGCGCAGCAGCATCTCGGCCCAGTCCTGCGCCTCGGTGCCGCCCGCGCCCGCATTGACCTCGAGGTAGCAGTCATTGCTGTCCGCCTCACCAGAGAGCAGGCTCTCGGTCTCGCGGCGCTTGGCTTCCTCGGCCAGGGCGCGCAGGGTGGCCAGCGCCTCGGCCACCACGGCCTCGTCGCCTTCCATCTCGGCCAGTTCGACAAGTTCGATCGTATCGTGCACATCGGCTTCAAGCCGCTGCACGCCCTCGATCTGGCTGGCCAGCATGGTGCGCTCGCGCATGAGCTTCTGCGCTGCGTCCGAATCGTTCCACAGGTCGGGATCTTCGGCCCGGTTGTTCAGTTCCGCGAGGCGGTCGATTGCGACATCCCAGTCAAAGATGCCTCCTCAGCAGCGCCACCGACTGCTTGATCTGGTCGTTCAGGGCCTCTGTCTCGGCAGACATGGGCTTGCTCCTTGGTCAACGGTCAACAGTGCGGACGTGCGCCATGTCACGCCCGGCCATGAACGGCGTCAATACAGCCCGCCCATGCCAATGTCACCCCCGGAAGGCGGGGCGGGGGCAGGCACGGCCGCATGCCCGGCCGATGTCGTGCCATCAGGCTGGGCGGTGGGGCTGGCGGGCATCGTGGCCATGTCGTTCTCGGAATCGGGCATGTTCTCGGCCCCCGTATCCGCTGCCGTCAGCGCCATGCCCGAGCCTGCGCCCAGATCCACGCTCTCACCGGGCACCTGGCCGGGCTTGAACGCATCGATTGCGACTCCCATGCCGGTATCGTAGCGTGCGAGCTGCACGCCATCAGGCACGCGGAAGTCAAGGCGCGGGCGGGTGGCGAGCGCCACCTTCATCACCTGATTCCAGATCGGGCCCGCGATCACGCCGCCGGTCTCGTTCTTGCCCAGCGACTGCGGCGTGTCGAACCCGATCCACACCACCGTGACCAGATCGGGCGAGAAGCCCGCGAACCACGCATCATTGAAGTCCTGGCTGGTGCCGGTCTTGCCCGCGATGGGCCGGTCGATGCCCGCACCCGCGCGCACGCCCGTGCCCCGGCGCACCACGTCCTGCATCATGGCCACGATCTGGGCAGCACTGGTGGCGGAGACGACCTGCGGGCGGGTATCAGCCACCTGCGGACCGGTGGCCGGCGCGCCGCCGGGCTGCCACGCAACGCCCTCGGGCCGCCACACCACGTTGCCGTTGCGGTCCTTGATGTCATCGATCAGGGAAGGCGTGACCAGCCTGCCGCCATTGGCGATGGTGGCGTAGGCACCTGCCTCCTTCATCACGGTGGTCTCGACCGCGCCAAGCGCCGCAGGCAGCACCAGCGGCATGGAATGCACGAGGCCAAGATTCTGCGCGAGGCTGGCCACCGGCTTCATGCCGATCTGGGCGGCAAGCCGGATGGTGACGAGGTTGCGCGATTCGCGCAGCGCGTCATGCAGGGTGGTGGGCCCCCAGAAATCCTTCTCGTAGTTGTTGGGGTGCCACTCGCCATAGCTTACGGGGGAGTCATCGAATTTCTGCGAAGGCGAGATCCCCTGCTCCATCGCCGCCAGATAGACGAACGGCTTGAACGACGACCCCGGCTGGCGTGCCGCCTGGATGGCGCGGTTGAACTGCGATTCGCGGAACGACCAGCCCCCCACCATGGCCAGCACGCGCCCGGTGCGCACATCGATGGTGGCAAGAGCGCCCTCCACGCGCGGCACCTGGCGGATGGCCACGCCGCCGCCATCGGCCTGGGGCTCGACCAGCACCACGTCGCCGGTCTGCACGCCCTTGCCAGTGCGCATCCACGCCATGTCACGCGCCAGCATCACACCGGTATGGGGCATGACGGGATCGCGCCCCTCGAGCCAGCCCACCCGGCCCGTGGCGGCCGACAGCACCACGGCCACCCGCCACTGCTCCAGCATGGCGGCGGGTGCCGTGACATGCGCCAGCGCATTGGCCCAGTCGCCCGCCACGTCAGCAGCCCCGACATGCGCGAATGCGCCCCGCCAGCCGCCATGGGCGCGGTCATAGCGCAGCAGCCCCTCGCGCAATGCGCCGGTGGCGACCTGCTGCAGGTGCGAATCCAGCGAGGTATGGACCGAAAGCCCGCCCTCCATGGTGGTGCCGATGCCGTAGCGCTCGATCAGTTCGCGGCGCACCTCCTCGGCAAACCATTCCGAGCCGGGCACGGGGCCGGGACGGGTGAAGTTGGCGGGCACGAGGGGCTCAAGCTGGGCTGCACGCGCCTCCTCGGGCGTGATCACCCTGAGGTCGGCCATGCGGTCGAGCACCCAGTTGCGCCGGTTGGTCGCCGCCTGCACGTAGCGGTGCGGGTTGTAGTTGGTGGGTGACTTGGGCAGCGCGCCAAGGAAGGCGGCCTCGGCATTGTCAAGCTGGTCGAGCGGCTTGTTGAAATAGGTCTGGGCGGCGGCGCCGATGCCGTACGCGCCCTCGCCCAGATAGATCTCGTTGAGGTAGATCTCGAGGATCTGCTCCTTGCTCAGCGTCTGCTCCAGCCGCATGGCCAGCAGCGCTTCCTTGATCTTGCGGTCGATGGAAACGGCATTCGACCCCAGCAGCATGATGCGCGCGACCTGCTGCGTGATGGTCGAGGCCCCGATGGGGCGGTGCTTGGTGCCATGCATCATCATGTCGGTCACGCCAGCGCGCAGGATGGCGAGCGGGTCCACGCCGCCATGGCTGAAGAATTTCTGGTCCTCGGCGGCGAGGAAGGCGCTGCGCACGCGCTCGGGTATGGCGCTGTAGGGCACGAAGATGCGCCGCTCGGCGGCAAGCTCGGCCATGACCTGGTCATCACCGGAATACAGGCGGCTCATGACGGGGGGCTGGTAGGTGCGCAGGCCATCGACGGTGGGCAGGCCCTCGCTCAGGCGCTCGTATTCGTACCAGCCAACGATGCCTGCGCCGCCGCTGCCCAGCAGCAGCACCGCCAGCGTGGTGCCCGCCAGCCAGCGCACCATGCGGTAGCGCGGGCGGCGCGGGCCACCCCCACCGGGGCGGGAGGGTCCATCCATCCGGCCATCGCGGCCTGATCCGTCAGCAAGCGTCATCCGGTGTCCAATAAGGAGAGAAAGGGGCCATCATATGTCGTAAGGCCCCTGTCTAGCATTGTCCCGCGCTGCCGTCGCCCCCGATCCGCCCCGGCTCGCTCAGCCCGCGTTACGGCGGGCCCATTCGGCCCGGCCATCATTGTCAAGCTGGCGAAATTCCTCATCGCTGAGTTCAATCGCGGCGGCGGCCGCGTTATCGGCCACATGCTCGGGGCTGGACGTGCCGGGAATGGGCAGCATGACCGGCGCGCGGCGCAAAAGCCACGCCAGCGCGATCTGGCCGGGCTGCACGCCCTTCTCCCCCGCAAGGCGCGTGAGCACGGTATCGCCCTTGGTCAGCCCGCCCGCCGCAAGCGGCGCCCACGGGATGAAGCCGATATTCTCGCGCGTGCAGTAGTCCAGCACATCCTCCGAATAGCGGTTGACGAGGTTGAAGCGGTTCTGCACCGTCGCGACCGGGAAATACAGCCGCGCGCGCTCGATCATCTCCACCGTCACTTCCGACAGGCCCACATGGCGGATCAGCCCCTGCGCACGCATGGCGGCAATGGCCTCGAACTGCTGCTCGGGCGTGCAGTCGGCGCCCACGCGGTGCAGCTGCCACAGGTCGATGCGCTTAATACCCAGCCTGCGCAGGCTCATCAGCACGCACTGGCGCAGGTAATCGGGGTTGCCGACGGGCTTCCATATATCCGGCCCGTGGCGCGTATGGCCGCCCTTGGTGGCAATGAGCATGCCCTCATAGGGGTGCAGCGCCTCGCGGATGAGGTTTTCGCTCACCTCCGGGCCATAGGCATCGGCGGTATCAACAAGATTGATGCCCAGCTCGGGCAGGCGTTTGAGCGTGGCGAGCGCTTTCGCCCGGTCGGCAGGCTCGCCCCATATGCCCGGGCCCGTAATGCGCATGGCCCCGAAGCCGAGCCTTGTCACCTCGATATCGCCCCCGATCATGAAGGACCCGGACTGGCGTGCATCAGGCGTGAACATGGCTTTCTCCCTGCTTGATGGGCACGCCCGCGCCAGTATGGCGGGCGTGCGGTTGCTGCCTGCCCACCATAAGGGCGCGTGGCGGGCACGGTTGCATGAAGATGCGGCAGTTCAGCCCAGCAGGCGGCCGATCACGCGTGCGGTGTAGTCCACGACCGGGATGATACGGCCATAATTGATGCGGGTAGGGCCGATCACGCCAATCGCGCCCACGATGCGGTTGGTGTCGGTGCGCGCGGGTGCGACCACCACCGACATGCCCGCCATGCCGAACAGCCCGCTTTCCGCCCCGATGAAGATGCGCACCCCCTCCGACTCACGCGCAAGGTCGAGCAGGCGCAGCATGGTCTCCTGCGTTTCCAGCCGCTCGAACAGCATCTGGATGGTGGTCAGGCGCTCGATCTCGGTCACATCGGCCAGAAGCCGGCCCTGCCCGCGGATGAACAGCGTGCCGCCGCGCTCCTCGGCATCGCTCCATGTAGCAAGGCCGCTGGCCACAACGCCTGCCGTCAGGTGGTCGAGTTCGTTGCGGTTGGCGGTCATGTCGGTGCTGACCGTCTCGCGCAGGCGGTCGAGCGTCTGGCCCGACAGGTGGGCATTGAGGTAATTGCCCGCCTCCACCAGCGCCGAGGGCGGCAGGCCGGGGGGCGTCTCGATCACGCGGTTTTCCACCTGCCCATCCGCGCTGACCAGAATGACCAGCGCGCGCCCCGGGCCAAGGGCCACGAATTCGATGTGCTTGATGGTGGAGGAATCGCTCTTGGGCGCCATGACCAGCCCCGCCGCCGAGGACAGGCCCGAGAGCATGGACGACGCCTGCGCCAGCATGTCCTCAAGCGAGCGGCCCTTGACATCGAGCGTGCCCGCGATGCTTTCGCGCTCCTCCTCGCTCAGGCTGCCAAACTGCAGCAGGCCATCGACAAACAGCCGCACGCCCTTCTCGGTGGGCAGGCGGCCGGCCGAGGCATGGGGCGAGAACAGCAGCCCCGCATCGGTCAGGTCCGCCATCACGTTGCGAATCGTGGCGGGCGAGAGCGAGAGCGGCAGACGCTGCGATAGGGTGCGCGAGCCCATCGGCTCGCCCGTTTCCACATACTGTTCCACGATCTCGCGCAGGATCGCGGCGGAACGCGCATCAAGCCCGGACAGCAGGGCCGGCTGCGATACCGGTGATCGGGTTTCCATCGCCATGCCTCCTTTGCACGCAGTCATCCGCAAGCCCCCATCATAGCAGATCCCGCACGCCCGTGCCCACGCGGGACTGGAAATAGAAGCGGATTGCGCGCTATGCCGCCCCCTCACCTTGCGGAGTTGCCCCATGCGCCCATCCGGCCGCGCCCCCGACGCGCTGCGTCCCGTCTTCATCCAGACCGGCTTTGCCCGCCATGCGGAAGGTTCCGCCCTGATCCGCATGGGTGGCACCGAGGTGCTGTGCGCCGCCAGCATCGAGCCGCGCGTGCCCTCCTTCCTGCGTGGCAAGGGGCAGGGCTGGGTCACGGCGGAATACGGCATGCTGCCGCGCGCCACCCATAACCGCGGCCCGCGCGAGGCCGCGCGCGGCAAGCAGAGCGGCCGCACGCTCGAAATACAGCGCCTGATCGCCCGCGCGCTGCGCGCCGTGGTGGACCTCAAGGCGCTTGGCGAGATCTCGATCACGGTAGATTGCGATGTGCTCAACGCTGATGGCGGCACGCGGTGCGCGGCCATTACCGGCGCATGGGTCGCGCTGCGCCTGGCGCTGGAAAAGCTGGTGCGTGAGGGCACGCTGCCTGCCGTGCCGCTCAAGGGGCAGGTCGCGGCCATATCCTGCGGACTGACCGCGGCGGGCGCCGTGCTTGACCTTGACTACGATGAAGACAGCAATGCCAGCGCGGACGCCAACTTCGTGCTGACCGCTGATGGCGGCATTGTGGAAATTCAGGGCACGGCGGAAAAGGATCCCTTTACCGAGGCGCAGTTCAACACGCTCATGCGGCTGGCCCGAACGGGCACCGCCGAACTGTTCCATATCCAGACCGTAACCGTGAACGAGGCGCTCGCATCATGACCACCCCTCACCTCAAGCGTGGCGACACGCTGGTGCTTGCCACGCATAACAGGGGCAAGATTGCCGAATTCGCAGCCCTGCTGGGCGGCTACGGCATCCGCGTCGTGTCCGCGGGCGACCTGTCGCTGCCCGAACCGGACGAGACGGCGGACAGCTTTGCTGGCAATGCCGCCATCAAGGCCCTGGCTGCGGCCAGGGCAGCCAACCTGCCCGCACTGGCCGATGATTCCGGCTTCTGTGTCGCGGCCCTTGGTGGCGCGCCCGGCATGTTCTCGGCCCGCTGGGCTGGCCCCGCCAAGGACTACTCCGACGCCATGCGCCGCATCCATGAGCAGATGGGCGACAACCCCGACCGGAGCGCATGGTTCATTTCCGTGCTGTGCCTGGCCTGGCCCGATGGCCGCACCGAAACCTTCGAGGGCCGGATTGATGGCCACGTCATCTGGCCGCCACATGGCACCAACGGCCATGGCTACGACCCGCTTTTCGCCCCCGGCACCGGCACGCGCAGCTTTGCCGACATGACGGACGCCGAAAAGAACGCCATCAGCCACCGTGGCCTGGCCTTCGCGCTGTTTAGCGAAGCCTGCCTACCGAAGGCAGCGGAATAAAAGTTTTTGGGTGCCGCCTTTTTTCAAAAAGGCGGCGTTCTTTTCAAAGCTTTTTGAAAAAAGCTTCACCAAAAACGTCTTTATTGAAAAAGGCCGGTCCCATGCGGGCACCGGCCTTTTTTCGTGATCCGATCAGGCTCAGCGCCCGGTCATGATCCGCTCGAGAAGCTGCGCCACGGTGGGCACAAAGCCGTTGGCATAGAACGGGTCGGTGGCAAACCGCCACGCGTTGGTGCCGCCAAACATGAGGTTGTGGTCAATCACCTCGGCCTGGTCCGGCCCGTGGGCGTGCGCCGCATCCTGAAGGGTTTTCTGGATGCAGTAGGAACGCGGGTCCGCCTTGTGCCCGTTGGAATAGGCAGGCGGCTTCTGCGACCAGTTGGAAAAGCGGCACTCCGACAGGCAGCCCATGCAGGCGCCCTGGTCGGTCAGGATTTCACGCGCGCGTTCGGGCGAGACGAACACCAGCGTGTTGTCCGGCGTGCGCATGGCCTCGGTGTGGCCTTCTTCCATCCACAGATGGGCGCGCTGCCCATCGGCGGGGGTGACGAACACCTGCCGCCCGCGCGCGCCAATGGCGAGCGCCATGGTGTGCTCGCCCAGTGCCTCGGGCGAAAACGGGATCTGCCGCTCCGAGCGCCCGCGCAGCTCGCGCAGGAAGCTGTTATTGACGGCGGAGGAATAGAAACCCGTGGGCGAGAAGCGGTTGAGGAACACATCCCCCTTCTTCAGCGTCAGCAGGCGGTCTTTCCATGCCTGCGGAATCGGGCTTTCCTGTGTAAGCAGCGGGCGGGTGCCGAACTGGAACACGATCGGCCCGAGTTCGGGGTTGTCGATCCAGTCCTGCCATTCCTCCAGCCACCACACGCCACCGGCCATGATGATGGGGGTATCATTCAGCCCGAAAGCGCGCATCTGCTGGCGCAGCGCCAGCACGCGGGGGAACGGGTCTTCCGGCGCCAGCGGGTTCTCGGTATTGGACAGGCCATTATGACCGCCCGCCCGCCAGGGGTCTTCATACACCACCGCGCCGAGCAGTTCGGCGGTCTTGTGATACGACCGCCGCCACAGGGCGTTGAACGCGCGGGCGGATGAGACGATGGGGTAGTAATGAATGCCGAATTTCGCCGCGATGTCCGACAGGCGGTACGGCATGCCCGCGCCGCAGGTCAGGCCCTGGATCAGGCCCGGCGCCCCTTCGAGCACGCCATTGATGACCCGTTCCGCCCCGCCCATTTCCCACAGGATATTGGCGTGGATACGGCCCCTGCCACCGGCAATCTCGTGCGCGATGCGGGCCTGGGCGATGCCGCCGCGAATGGCGTAGTCAACAAGTTCCTCATGGCGCTCGCGCCGGGTCTTGCCGTGATAGACCTGCGGCACGATGTTGCCGTCCGCATCATAGGAATCGGCGTTCACGATCGAGACCGTGCCCGCCCCCCCGGCTGCCGCCCAGTGCCCGGCGGAAATGCCGGTCGAGATCGAGACGCCCTTCCCCCCCTCGACCAGGGGCAGAATATCCGTCCCGCCCATACGGATCGCATTGATCGGCTTCATCACCATTCCATCGTCATGTGTCTACCCGGCCACAAGGGCGCCCTGCAGGCGCGCCTTGATGGCCGGGGTGTCTATAGGCCGGAACCGCGCGCTTAGCGTGCGGCGGGAGCACGGCCGGGCTTGGCGCCCACGGTCTCGGTGATGTCGGCGCCGGTTTCCTGATCAACCACGCGCATGGACAGCTTCACCTTGCCGCGGTCATCAAAGCCCAGAACCTTCACCTTCACCTCGTCGCCCTGCTTGACCACGTCCGTCGTCTTGGAAACGCGGCCCTGTCCCAGCTCGGAGATGTGCACCAGGCCATCACGCGGGCCGAGGAAGTTGACGAACGCCCCGAAATCGGCGGTCTTGACCACCTTGCCGTTGTAGATGTGGCCCACTTCAGGTTCAGCCACGATGCCACGGATCCGCTCGATGGCCTTGGCGGCCTGATCATCGGAGGAGGCGGCGATCATGATCGTGCCGTCATCGTTGATATCGATCTTCGCACCCGAATATTCAACGATCTCACGAATGACTTTACCGCCCTGGCCGATCACATCACGGATCTTTTCCTTCGGCACGGAGATCGTGGTGATCTTCGGCGCGGAGGAGGAGACATCCGTGCGGCCTTCGGTCAGCGCCTTGGCCATCTCGCCCAGGATGTGCATGCGGCCATTGCGCGCCTGGCCCAGCGCGATCTTCATGATCTCGGGGGTGATGGACGTGATCTTGATGTCCATCTGCAGCGCAGTCACACCCTGCTCGGTGCCCGCGACCTTGAAGTCCATGTCGCCAAGGTGGTCTTCATCGCCAAGGATGTCGGACAGAACCGCGAAGTCCTCGTCTTCCTTGATCAGGCCCATGGCAATGCCAGCCACGGGGCGCTTGAGCGGCACGCCCGCATCCATCAGCGCCAGCGATGTGCCGCACACCGTCGCCATGGAGGACGAACCGTTGCTTTCCGTGATCTCGGACACAACACGCATGGTGTACGGGAAGGTGTCCTTGCCCGGCAGCAGCGGGTGGATGGCGCGCCATGCCAGCTTGCCATGACCGATTTCACGGCGGCCCGGCGAGCCCATGCGCCCGCACTCACCCACCGAGAACGGGGGGAAGTTGTAGTGCAGCATGAAGTTGTTGCGGTACTCGCCTTCCAGCGCGTCCACGATCTGCTCATCCTGGCCGGTGCCGAGGGTGGCGACAACCAGCGCCTGCGTCTCGCCACGGGTGAACAGGGCGGAGCCATGCGCGCGCGGCAGGATGCCAACCTCGGACACGATCGGGCGGATCGTCTCGAGGTCACGGCCATCGATGCGGTAGCCGGTATCGAGCACCTCGGTGCGCACCACATCGGCCTCGAGGTCCTTGATCATCGGCTTGGCGGCGTCGGCCTCGGCCTCGCCGATCTTGGCGAGGATCGCCTCACGGGCGGCGGCGACCTTCTTGTAGCGCACCTGCTTGGCGCGTTCCTTGTAGGCCTCGGCGATCAGGGCGCGACCGGCCTTGTCCACCTTCTTGCGCAGCTTGATTTCCTCTGCCGTCGGCTCGGCCAGGTCCCACGGGGCCTTGGCGGCATCTTCGGCGAGGTCGATGATCAGGTCGATCACCGGCTGGAAGGCTTCGTGGCCGAACGTCACGGCGCCGAGCATCACGTCCTCGGACAGCTCGACCGCCTCGGACTCGACCATCAGCACGCCTTCGGCAGTGCCGGCCACGACCAGGTCAAGCGCGCTGTCCTTGAGCTGCGAGATGGTCGGGTTCAGCACGTATTTGCCATCGGAATAGCCGACGCGGGCCGCGCCCACCGGACCGAAGAACGGAATGCCCGACAGCGTCAGCGCCGCCGAGCAGCCGATCAGCGCCACGACGGCGGGGTCGTTTTCCATGTCGTGGCTGAGCACGGTGGCCACGACCTGAACTTCATTGCGGAAGTTCTCGGGGAAGAGCGGGCGCAGCGGGCGGTCGATCAGGCGCGAGTTCAGCACCTCGGCCTCGCTCGGGCGGCCTTCACGCTTGAAGAAGCCACCGGGGATCTTGCCAGCCGCGTAGGCCTTTTCCTGATAGTTGACCGTAAGCGGGAAGAAGTCTTGCCCCGGCTTGACGCTTTTGGCGCCAACGGCCGTGCACAGCACCACCGTGTCGCCATAGGTTACGACCACCGCGCCATCGGCCTGACGGGCGACCTTGCCCGTTTCCAGCACCAGCGGGCGACCGCCCCATTCCATTTCCTTGCGAAAATAATTGAACATCCAGACAAACCCTGTCCGTTGACTGCCGCAATGCAGGCGGGCCGGACATTGGAACGTATGATGGCAGCGCCTCGGACGGCATGGAGCGATGGCGGCACATACCGCCAGAACACCATGTGGCCTGAAACGCTGCGATCCGGTCCGGACATCTCCGCCGTGGCGTCGGCAGCGTGTTGGCGGCGCCCGTCAGGGGCGCCTGAAAAAATGCGGCCCTGCGGGGCATGGCCATGCCTGTGCACGCGCCATGCCCGCATGGGCCACGCGGGAGGCGGGCATTATGCCCGCCCTCCCGCGCGGTCGCAAATCAGCGACGCAGGCCGAGGCGCTTGATCAGCGTTTCGTAACGGGCCACGTCCTTGCGCTTGACATAGTCAAGCAGGCGGCGGCGGCGGCCAACCAGCATCAGCAGGCCACGGCGGGAATGGAAATCCTTCGCGTGGGTCTTGAGGTGGTCGGTCAGGTTCACGATCCGCTCGGTCAGCAGGGCGACCTGCACTTCCGGCGAGCCGGTATCGGTGGCGGCGTTGCGGTATTCACCAATAAGCGCCGTGCGGCGTTCGGCAGTAATCGACATCATTCTCTCCATTGATCATTCGGTTCACAGCATGCGCACTGATCGCAGCACGCCGCCCTCGGGGCGGCACAGCCCGACCACGCGCGCCCCATCCATCGCACGCACGACCCCGCTGCGGGGGTCGGTGTGCGCGGGCATCCGGCCTGCCAGCCGGTCCAGGTCGATCACCTGGCCAAATGACAGGGCATCCGCTTCCTCACGGGTCAGGGCCAGCGCCGGGATGTCGGCCAGCGCGGTCGCGACCGGAAGCAGCAGATCCGGTGGGGCAGGCGCGTTGTCGGCGCTCGCGACAATTTTGTCCAGCGGAATCGCATGGGATTCATCAAATGGCCCCACGTTCAGCCGCCGCAGCGCCGCCACATGCCCCACCGTGCCGCAGGCCAGCGCAATGTCACGCGCGAGGGCGCGCATGTACACCCCCTTGCCCGATTCCACTTCGAACACTGCCGTATCGGCATCAGGCCGGGCAATCAGCTCGAAGCGGTCGATGCGCGCGGGCCGTGGCGCGAGTTCGGGGGCATTGCCCGCGCGCGCCATGTCATAAGAGCGCTGGCCGCCCACCTTGAGTGCGGAGAACACCGGGGGCACCTGCATGATCTCGCCGCGGAAGGCGGCAAGGGCGGCCTCGAACGCGGCATTGTCGGGCCGCACGTCCGATGTGGCGATGACCGCACCCTCGGCATCATCACTATCGCGCGCCTCGCCGATGCGCAGGGTGAAGTGGTAGCGCTTGGTGCCATCCATGATGTAGGGCACCGTCTTGGTGGCCTTGCCGAAGGCTATGGGCAGCAGGCCGGTGGCCAGCGGGTCGAGCGTGCCGCCATGCCCGGCCTTGGCCGCATCGAACAGGTAGCGCGCGCGGCCAACCACCTGCGTGGAGGTCATGCCCAGGGGCTTGTCGATGATCAGCCAGCCGTCAAGCGGGCGGCCACGTCTGCGTCGCATTGCACGGCACCTTGCAGGGAATGGGAGTGCCGTGCGTTTAGACGAGGCACGCATGCACTTCAATGCCCCATTGAGCCACGGGGGCTGGCCGCCTGCGCCACACATGTTAAAAGGTTAGGGCGGGCACATGCCTGCCATCCCCCCAGCCTGCTTGGCCAACGGGGCATGGAGTGCCATCTTGCAGCAAACGGATGCATGGATAACCGTGTGCCACAGTATTTTCATTCCGCGTCTAGGGAGTCCTGAACACCATGGCTGAACGGCAGACCACGGTCGGTGCATTTGTGTTGGGTGGAGCCCTGCTTGGTGTGACGGCCATAGCGCTGTTCGGACAGTTTCATCCCTTTTCGCCCACCAACCGCGCCGTGGTCGTTTTTGACAGCCCCATCAACGGGCTGGGCGTGGGCGCGCCGGTCACGTTCGATGGCGTGCAGGTGGGCCATGTGGACCACATCGCCGTTCAGTTCGACCCCCAGACCCATCAGGCCTATATTCCGGTCACGGTGGAACTCGAGGCCAATGGCGCGCGCATGGCAGGCTCGCACGGTCGCGCGCTCGATGCCAACGAACTGCCAAAGCTGATTGAAAACGGGCTGCGCGCGGAGCTGCACATGCAGAGCTTCGTGACCGGGCAGGAAGAGATCGACCTGACCTTCGACCCCGGCATCCCCGCCCACCTGCATCCCGGCCTGAGCCCGCTGATCGAGATCCCGACCCGCGAATCGGAAATGCAGAAGCTGACCGATGCCCTGACGGCCCTGCCGCTCAAGAACATCGCCAACAATGCCGACGCCATGCTGGTGAGCATCCGCACCCTGGCCGACAAGCTGGACAAGGACCTGCCGCCGCTGGTGGATAGCGTGCGCGACACATCCGACCATACGCGCGTGACCGTTGACACCGCGACCGATACCATCCGCGACCTCGACAAGCGCCTGGACACCACGCTGGCCTCCATCGACCATCTGGCCGATACCGGCACCGCCCAGCTTGATGCGCGTGGCGGCGAACTGCACACGCTGCTGGTCAACTCCAACGATACGGTAACCGAGGCCCGCGGCGCTCTGGCCGGGCTGCATGACATTACCGCCCCGAGTTCGGCTGACCGCTCCAATATCGATTCGTCACTGCGTGACCTTGCCGCCGCCGCCGCCGCCCTGCGCGGGTTCGCGACCGACGTGGAGCGCAACCCCCAGCTCCTGCTCATGGGACGGCGCAACTGACCGGGCATTCAACCCGCCAGCAATGTGAAAAAGGCCGGTCAGGGTATTGCCCCAACCGGCCTTTTCCATGAACTGACTTTTCAGGAATAAATATTTCTGGATGCCGTCTTTTTTTAAAAAGGCGGCATTTTTTGAAGCTTTCCTTACGCGCTTCACCAAGAACTTTTATTCTGTTCCCTCATCACCCTCAAGGTCGCGCTGCACTTCAGGCTGGCGCAGCATGGTATCGACTTCCATGGCGTAATCGAGCGCCGTATCGGGCTGGAAGTGCAGGTCCGGCACGCCGCGCAGCCTGAGCGCATGCGACAGGCGGGTGCGCAGGAACGGCGTCACGCGCTTGAGCGCGGGCAGCAGTTCCGCCACATCGCTCCGACCCAGGCGGGCTACGAAAACCGTGGCATGCTTGAGATCGGGCGAGATACGCACTTCGGTGACCGTAATGCGCACATCAGCCAGATCCGGGTCACGGAATTCGGTGCGGGCAAATATCTCCGCCAGCACGCGACGGACTTCTTCCGCCACGCGCAGCTGGCGCTGCGAGGGACCAGACGCGGAATGGCCGGCAAGTTTCCCTGCCGGCCCGCTCTCGCTCATCCCTTTTCTGGATGAATTACGGCTCATGCCGGGACGAGTTCCATTTCATAACACTCGACCACGTCACCTTCGCGCAGGTCATTATACCCGGCAAAGGACAGGCCGCATTCGTAACCGCGCGCCACTTCCTTCACGTCATCCTTGAAGCGCTTGAGCTGGCTCAGATCGCCTTCATGGATCACGACGTTGTCACGCAGCAGGCGCACGCCACAGCCACGCTTGACCACGCCTTCGGTCACGTAGCAACCGGCAACCTTGCCAACCTTGGTAATTTCGAAAACCTTGCGGATCTCGGCATAACCCAGGAACTTCTCGCGATGCTTGGGCGCGATCTTGCCACGCACCAGCTGCTCCACGTCATCCGCCACCTGGTAGATGATCGAGTAGTAGCGGATGTCAACGCCTTCGCGCTGGGCAAGCTCACGGGCCTGTGCGGTCGCGCGGACATTGAACGCGATGATGATCGCGCCCGATGCCTTGGCAAGCTGCACATCGCTTTCCGTAATCTGGCCCACGGTCGCGTTGAGCACGCGGATCTTGACTTCCTCATGCTCAAGCTTCTGCACGGTGGCTTCAAGTGCCTCCGCCGAACCCTGCACATCGGCCTTGATCAGAACCGCGACTTCCTTCTGCGCGCCTGCCTGGATGCGGGCGAGCATCTGGTCGAGCGTGCCGCGTGCGGCAGTCTGGCCAGCGGCCATGCGCTCCTTGATCACGCGCTGGCGGAACTCGGAAATTTCGCGGGCGCGATTCTCGTTTTCCACCACCACGAACGGCTCGCCTGCGCCCGGAACCCCGGTAATGCCCAGGATTTCCACCGGCATGGACGGACCCGCCTCGCCAAGCTGGCGGTTGCGGTCGTCGATCATGGCGCGCACGCGGCCCCATTCGGCCCCGGCCACCACGATGTCGGTGCGGCGCAGCGTGCCCTTCTGGACCAGCACGGTCGCAACCGGGCCACGCCCACGGTCAAGGCGGCTTTCAATCACCGAGCCCTCGGCCACCCGGTCGGGATTGGCCTTGAGGTCTAGGATTTCGGCCTGCAGCAGGATCGCTTCCTCAAGCTTGTCGAGACCCGTGCGCTTGAGCGCCGAAACCTCGACATCCTGCGTATCGCCACCCATGCTTTCCACCACGATCTCATGGTTCAGCAGTTCCTGGCGCACGCGGTCGGGGTTCGCACCCGGCTTGTCGCACTTGTTGATGGCCACGATGATCGGGGCATCAGCCGCCTTGGCGTGCTTGATGGCTTCGATCGTCTGCGGCATCACGCCATCATCGGCCGCCACAACCAGAATGACCACGTCGGTCACCGAGGCGCCACGGGCACGCATGGCGGTAAACGCCTCATGGCCCGGCGTATCGATGAAGGTGATCCTGGCACCCGAGGCCAGCGTGACCTGATACGCGCCGATATGCTGCGTAATACCACCGGCTTCGCCATTGGCGACATCGGTCGTGCGCAGCGCATCAAGCAGCGAGGTCTTGCCGTGATCGACATGACCCATCACGGTCACGACCGGCGGACGGGGCATGAGGTCTTCTTCGCTGTCCTCGATGCCCTCGATGCCGATCTCGACATCGCTGTCGGAAACACGGCGCACGCGATGGCCGAATTCCTGCACGATCAGTTCCGCCGTGTCCGCGTCGAGCGACTGGGTCACGGTGGCCATCACGCCCATCTTCATCAGCGCCTTGATGACCTCGCCCTGGCGGGCGGCCATGCGGTTGGCGAGTTCCTGCACCGTAATGCTCTCGGGCAGGACAACGTCGCGCACCACGCGCACCTGGTCGGAGCGCAGGCGCTCAAGCTCGGCCTGACGGCGCTCACGCTCACGCTGGCGGCGGACCGAGGCGAGCGAGCGGGTCTTGTCGTCATCCCCTTCGATCGCGGCCTGCACGTCAATGCGGCCTGCGCGACGGCTGTCGTTGTTCTTCTTGGCGCCGCCCGAGGGTCGGCGGTTCGGCACGGCATTGCCGGGGCGACGGCTGGGGCGACGTTCTTCCTCACCGCCATCCGCACGGCCCGTGCGCAGGCGCAGCGTCTCGCCAGCACCGCCTGCGGGGCGTGCCGTAGTAGCCGCACCACCACCAGCGGGCCGCGACGGCCGCAGCGGCTGGGCGGGCATGATCGCGCGCTCGGCCAGCGGGCGCAGGCGCTGCATGGGCGGCGCCAGCGTCACTTCACCCGGAATAGGCACGGACGAGACAACCGGACCTGCCGGATCTGTCGAGTCGGGTGCTGCGGGAGCCGGTGCGCTGCTGGCTTCCTGCTTGCGGGCTTCCTCGACCGCGGCTGCGGCATCTGCCTTGGCGCGTGCCTCTTCTTCGGCACGGCGGGCATTTTCCTCTTCAGCGCGGCGGGCTTCCTCCGCGGCGGAGAGGATCGTGATCTTCTCCTGCTCGCGGGCCTCTTTCTCACGCTGGATGGCGGCGCGACGCTGCTCGTCGAGCACGCGCTGGCGTGTCGCCAGTTCCGCTGCCGTCAGCGCGCGACCGCCCCGACCACCGGCGCGACCGCCAGCCGGCCCCGATCCGTTACCTGCGGCCCCGGCCCCGCGCTTCTTGCGCACCTCGACCTGAACCACCTTTGAACGACCATGGCTGAAGCTCTGTCGCACGGAACCGGCATCCACCGTCCGTCCGACCTCCCTGCGGCCCGCCGGCCGCAGAGACAAGCGTCCCTTACCCTGATCCTGATCGTTGCCTTCGCTCATGTACCCGCCTGTTCACACCGTCCGGCGGAACGATCCGCCGAATTCGGGCCAGTCCTGCCGGACAGACCCGCAAAACGTTCACTCTCGATACGGAAACGGCGCGCCAGTTCACCATGCAGAATCGCTGCATGAACAACATGGTCGCGGCCAAATGCCGCACCCAGACCCGATGCCGTAGGAACAGCCACAACCGGCAGTTCCCGTGCACCAGACAAAACTCTCTTCCTCTCGTCGGGGCTGCCATCGGCGGCCTGTATGACCAGACCGGCACGACCGCCCACAACCCACTCACGCACCTTGGCGAAACCACAGACAATCTGCCCGGCCCGCCGTGCCAGCCCCGCGACATCCATCATGCGCCGCAGCAGCCCATCTCGCACAAGATGGGTCAGGTCAGGGGGAATAACAACCCTTCCCCTCGCCGCGCGGGCAAATACGCCGCGTGTGCGTGCTGTTTCTAGCACATCCGCGCGTGCGCTCAACCAAATTCCCCGTCCGGGCAGCCGTGCGGCCAGATCAGGGATCACGACTCCATCGGGGGAAATGACAAACCGGATCATTTCCTCCTTGGGGAGCCGGAGCCGGGTCACGGCGCAACGGCGCAGCGGCCCGCGCTCTTCAGGCTCCATGCCGTCCGGCCCCTGCACGTTCAGGTCGGTTTGCTCAGACGTCGGACGTCTCCTCTTGCGCGGGCTTCGCCTCATCATCATCGAACCAGTGGGCGCGCGCCGCCATGATGATCTCGTTGGCCGCGTCCTCGTCAATGGCATCGCTGCCCAAGATCTCGACGAGTTCGTCACCGGCCAGATCGGCCAGGTCATCCAGCGTCTTCACGCCCTTTTCACCCAGCGTCACCAGCATCTGGTTGGTGAACACGCCCAGCACGGCGATATCATCGCTCACGCCCAGCGTGCGGCGCTTGGTGTCGAGTTCCTCTTCCTGGCCGGCCAGATAGCCTTCGGCGCGGCGGACCAGCTCGCTGGCCACGTCCTCGTCAAAGCCTTCGATGTTGGCCAGTTCCTCGGGGTCGGCAAAAGCCAGTTCCTCGATGGAATGGAAGCCTTCGGTCACCAGCAGGCCCGCGATCACGTCATCCACGTCCAGCGCTTCAACAAACAGGTTGCTGCGGCGGCGGAATTCTTCCTGGCGGCGCTCCGATTCCTCGGCCTCGGTCAGGATATCGATGTCCCAGCGCGTAAGCTGGCTGGCAAGGCGCACGTTCTGGCCGCGGCGGCCAATGGCTAGGCTGAGCTGGTCATCGGGCACGACAACCTCGACGCGACCCGCTTCCTCATCCATCACCACCTTGCTGACTTCAGCCGGGGCAAGCGCGTTGACCACGAAGGTCGCGGCCTGCGGGCTCCAGGGAATGATATCGATCTTCTCGCCCTGGAGTTCCTTGACCACTTCCTGCACGCGGCGGCCACGCACGCCCACGCAGGCACCGACCGGATCGATCGAGGCATCACGCGAGATGACCGCCATCTTGGCACGTGAGCCGGGGTCACGCGCCACGGCCTTGATCTCGATGATGCCATCATAGATCTCGGGCACTTCCTGCGCGAACAGCTTGGCGAGGAACGCCGGATGCGTGCGCGAAAGGAAGATCTGCGGGCCACGCGGCTCGTCGCGCACGTCATAGATATAGGCGCGCACGCGGTCGGAGTTGCGGAAGCTTTCACGCGGGATCAGCTCGTCACGGCGCAGCAGGGCCTCGGCATCGCCGATCTCGACGAGCAGGTTGCCATATTCCGTGCGCTTGACGGTGCCGTTGACGATCTCGCCCACGCGGTCCTTGAAGTCATTGAACTGGCGGCGGCGCTCATACTCACGCACGCGCTGGACAATGACCTGCTTGGCCGTCTGCGCCGCGATGCGCCCGAAATCGATGGGCGGCAGCGGGTCGATCAGGTATTCGCCAAGCTGGATCTCGGGCTTGAACTTGCGCGCGATATAGAGCGGGATCTGGGTTTCCTCGTTCTCCACCGCCTCGACCGCCTCGGTCCAGCGCGACAGGCGCACATCGCCGGTGCGGCGGTCGATGGTGGCGCGGATATCCTTTTCATGACCGTATTTCGCGCGGCCGGCCTTCTGGATGGCCTGCTCCATCGCTTCGAGCACTTCCTCGCGGTCAATCGACTTTTCCCGCGCTACGGCATCGGCCACCAGCAGCAGTTCGGGACGGGCAACGGACGTATCCATCAGTGTCTCCACAACATCGTTCAATTGGCCTTGCGGGCCGACTTGCGACCCGACTTAACACCGGGCTTGCGGTCTTCAGCCGGGGAAGGATCTTCCTCCAGGCCAGTCTCCTCGGGGCTTGCGGCCGGCTTCATCATCCGGGCGCTCGCCGCGATCAGTTCATCGGTCAGGACAAGGCGCGCCTTGCGCATCTCGGCAAAAGGCAGCGCAACCTCGCTCCCGTCATCAAGCCGCATCAGGCCATGGCCCTCGCGCGCGCCGAGCACGATCCCGGCAAAGCGCTTGCGGCCTTCAACGGGCATGTTCATCTCGGCGCGGGCGAGGTGGCCGGCAAACCGCTCCCAGTCCTTCGCACGGGTCAGGGGGCGGTCGATGCCGGGGGATGAGACCTCCAGCGTCCATGCGCCGGGCAGCGGGTCTTCCACGTCCAGTATCGCGCCAACCGCATGGCTGATCTGCTCGCAGTCCTCAATGAGCAGGAGCGTGCCATCAGCGCGGTCCGCCATGATCTGCACGGTAGGGGACTCGCGGCCCAGCACCGCCACGCGCACGAGGTCGAACCCCATGTCGGCCAGCGCGGGGGCGACCATTGCGGCGATGCGGGCATCAAGGCCCGACAGGAAAGGCAGATCAGCGTCCAATGCAAAAAAGGCAGCCCTGCGGCCACCCCCCAAAGAAAAAACCATAGATGAAGGAATAACCGGCAACATAGGTCACGCCATGCCTGACCGCAAGGACTATATGGGCACGCGGGGGTTACATTTCCTCTCTCTTAACGTCTTGCCATTCTCCCCGCCTCGCCCGCATTATGTACGCATGATGCCCACGCCCTCCCCGCCGGAACCGACACGGGAACGCAGCGAACGCCCATCCAGCCGCAAGCTGGTCGTGGTGGGGCTGATCGCGGCCGTCGTGGCAGGCGGGGGTTTGGGCGCAGGCGGGTTCCTGACCCCGCAGGAGGGCGGCAGCGGCAGCCAGACGCCCCCCGTCGCAGCCGAGGCTGGCGGCGGCCGGGGCGGTGGCGGCAATCACCTGACACTCAACGCGCCGGTGCAGGGCAAGCCCGACATGATGGGCGAAATGCCCATGATCTCGCCCGAGCGCGCGGCGGACATGCTGCGCCAGACCAGCTTTACGTTGCAGCAGCAGGCCGAGATCATGGCGGCGTTGCGGCGGCGCGAAATCATACTCGCCGACATGCCGATGTATGACATGACAGGCAGCGGAGCAGTCGTGAACGTGGAATCCCTTGGTCTCGTGCAGACCGTGCATCTCGGGCCGCAGCCCCGCAGCGTGATCCTGCCCATCCGCATTGCAGGCGATGTGTCGATCACGCCGGCGGGCGACCCCGGCCCGATGGGCGTGCATGCCGGGGCGGTGTTCGTGCCGGGGCCCACGCCGCTGCCGGTGCTGATGCGCGGGGCCCATCTTGTCATCGGGGTTGTGGTGCAATGAAGCCGCTCTATCCGATCCTGATGGAACGGGTCGTGCCGATCGCCATGGTCATTTTCCTGGTACTCGGCAGTTTTCAGGCCGCGATGGCGTTGCATCTTTCGCTCGCCAGCATACGGCATTTCATGGAATGGTGCGCACCGGCCTATCCGGTCATAGCGGCGGCGAGCGCCCTGCTGGCGCTGAGCGGGCTGTGGTTCGAGAACCGGGCCGAGAAACTCGCCCGCAAGGGAATCCGACGCAGACGGGGATGGATGATGGACGTACTGGCCAGGCTGACAAATCGTAGCGCACTTGAAGAAATGCTGGCGCGCGAACAGAAAGAAACCGTGATCGATGCCGAGGAACTCGCAGCCAGCCTGCGCGCGCGCGTGATCGGGCAGGACCAGGTATGCGAGGACGTGGCAACCCAGCTGCGCCGCCGCCTGGCGCTGCAGGTGCGCGGCAAGCCGGTAGGGATCTTCCTGCTGGCAGGGCCGCCGGGCACGGGCAAGACATATCTTGCCAAGCAGCTCGCCCGCCAGCTCGATCGCCCGCTGCTCAACTTCGACATGACGCAGATGAGCTCGCCGCATGCCGCAACGCAGCTGTTCGGCTCACCCAAGGGGTATGTCGGCTCGGACACCTACGGCAAGCTGACCGGCGGCCTGAAGGAAAAGCCCGATGCGGTGGTGCTGCTCGATGAAATCGAGAAGGCGCATCCCGATGTGTTCAAGAAATTCCTCACCGCATGGAATGACGGGCACGTAACCGAGGCCTCGACGGGGCAGCAGATCTCGACCGTGCGCTGCATCTTCATCCTGACCTCGAACATCGCCACCGATGCGCTGTCCGAGATCGCGGACCGGCTGGCCGATGAACCCGACAAGATGCGCGCCGAGTCGGTCGAGGCGCTGCGCCAGGCAGGCTTTGCGCCCGAAGTGCTGAACCGCCTGGACCGCATCTTCGTGTTCCGCCCGCTCGAAGGACTGGATATCGCCCGCGTTTCCGCGCTGGAAATCGAGTCGATGATCGACAGCTATGGCCTCAAGGTCGAGACCGGGGGCATCGATCCCGCCCTGCTGTTCGAGGTCATGCGCCGCCAGGACCGCATGGGCCCTGCCGCCAGCGCGCGCGACCTGGCCCGCTCGATCGAGGACATGATCAGCGACTCGCTCATCACCGCCCGCCAGCAGGGCGCCAAGCTGGTGCGCGTGGTGCAGAACGAAGATGGCATCGTGGCCGAAATCGCGGACAAGAGCGACGCGCAGCAGGCCCGGATCAGTTCCTGACCCATGGCCGCGCTGTTCCGCCCTGCCCCCGTGGCCTCCCGCATGGCGAAAGGCATGGCCTGCTGAATGTCCGCTTTTTCGCGCCTCTGGTATCGTGCGCCGCTATGGCGGCTGTGCCTGTATCTCATTTTGCCCTTCGTGGTGCTGACGTTCGTCTTCCCGCCAGCCTATCTTACGCGCAGGCTGCCCCGGCTGGCGCAGATCGCCACGGCCATCCATAACCGCCTGGGCATGCAGGACGCACCGGCCGATGGCGACCAGGCCGGTGGCGGCGGCCCGGGCGATGGGGTCGTGACCATGATGCCCATGACCGACCGCCTGACCAAGGCCATTCCGTTTGCCGGGCGCATCCTGCCGCTGCCCGCAGGCGTATGGCACCCGATCATCAACGTGATCGAAGGCCCGCATGGCGAATTGCTGGAAAATGTCCTGGTGCGGGTGCAGGGCCATGTCGTGACCGGCCTGATCGTGGCCAAGGGCACGACACAGCCGGTACCGGACGTGGCCAGCCCGCCGATGGACATAGAATGCCATGACGACCGCAACTACATGTCGCATGTCGGGGCCAGTCACCCGCCCATGACGGAATGCTGGTTCACGCGTCTGGTTGATCCGGCCTCGATCAACCACATGAACGTCATTGCCGGGCGACTGCAGCAGGAAGGCTTCGTGCTGCCGCCGGTCATGCTCAGGGCGAACTGGGTCAACAGCACGCCCGCCACCGATGACAACATGAATGCGGAGACGGTGACGATCTATCTCAACCCCGTCAATGTCAACGACACCAAGATCCTGCGCTCGCCTGATTTCTGGACCAAGGACGCGCTGGCGCAGCAACCGGCCGCGGACACCTTCGTCAAGCACATGAATACATGGATGGCAGGCTGGGCGCCGGTGCTGCATGATGGCTTCAACAGCGACATGCTGGCCTCGAGCGACGAGCAGCGCGCCCGGCTTTCGGTTGACCCTGCAGCCCCCCGCCCCGGCGAGGGCAACCCGCTGGACTGAACGGGGCCTGAAACCCGGAACGTTCTTGGGTGCCCCCTTTTTGCAAAAAGGCGGCGTTCCTCTGAAGCTTTTTGAAAAAAGCTTCACCAAAGACTTTTGTTGTTTTTTATCAATATTCTACTTTTAGCCCTGACGCAGCACGTCCGATATCTCGATCAGGAAATCAAGCACCGTGCGCGTGCGCAGCGGCAGCGTGCGCGGGCCGGTGTGCACGGCATAGAAGGGCAGTTCGGGAATGGTCCATTCCGGCAGCAGGTGCACCAGGCGACCTGCCGCGATGTCCTCTTCTACCTGAAATGTCGGCAGCATGCCAATGCCAAGCCCCGCCCGCACGGCCTGCAGCACGGCCTCGCTGCTATTGGCGCGGAAGGGCCCGTTTGCCGCCACCGTGGTCTCGCTCTCGCCCTTGCGGGTGAACTGCCAGTCATGCCGCGTGCCGCCATAGCTGTAGGCAATGCAGGGGTGATTGAGCAGGTCGCGCGGATGGGCGGGCGTGCCACGGCGGGCAAGGTAATCGCTTGAGGCGATCACGCAGCGATGCACCGAACCCAGGCGGCGGGCAATCAGTGACCCCTCGGCAATGGAGCCGATGCGGATGGCAAGGTCGAGTCCCTCTTCCACCAGGTCGCCAAACCCGTCGCGCATGACCAGTTCGACCGACAGGTCGGGATGTTCCTCCAGCAGGCTGCTCAGCCGGCTGGTCAGGTACAGCCCGAACGCCGTGGTCACGCCCAGCCGCACCAGCCCCGACACCGAGGCCCGCCTGCGGCCCAGCGCGGTTTCCGCCGTTTCAAGAATTTCCAGCACTTCATAGGCGTGCGGCAGGAGGCTGCGCCCGTCTTCCGTCATCATCAGGCTGCGGGTGGTGCGGGCAAACAGGGTTGCGCCGTAATGAGCCTCAAGCAGGGCAATATGGCGGGAAATGGTCGGCTGGCTTGCGCCAGTCTCCCTTGATACGGCGGAGAACGATCCCGTCGCAGCCACACGGACAAAGCTGTGCAGGGCGGAAAGCAGATCCATGGGGCCTATTACATCCGGTATGTTATTACACAATTACGGCTTTAAACGGCATCGTATTTATACACAATATAGAGAAAAAACACCGCCGATATGTGTGTGACGCAGAGGTAACTTATACTACCCACGCATAGATGAGCGGCCATAAAAAAACGGCGGCCCGCATGCTACGGGCCGCCGTCTTCATCGCTCCATCCCGGCGCAGGCCAGGACGGTGCCGCCTGTTATCAGGCCGCCTTTGTCATGCCACGCAGCACGGTCTGGAGAATGCCGCCATTGCGGAAATACTCCACCTCATCCAGCGTATCGACACGGCACAGCAGGGGCACGTCCTGCTTGGAGCCATCGGCACGGGTGATGGTCATGGTCATGGTCATGCGGGGCGTGATCTTGTCCAGGCCACGGATCTCGAAGGTCTCGTCGCCCTTCAGGCCCAGCGTCTTGCGCGTCGTGCCTTCCTCGAACAGCAGCGGCAGCACGCCCATGCCCACCAGGTTGGAGCGGTGGATACGCTCGAAGCTCTCGGCCACGACCGCACGCACGCCCAGCAGCAGGGTGCCCTTGGCCGCCCAGTCGCGCGAGGAGCCCATGCCGTATTCCTTGCCGCCGATCACGACCAGGGGTACGCCCTCCTTCTTGTATTCCATCGCCACATCGTAGATGGAGCCTTCCTTGCCATCGGGGAAGTGCTTGGAAACACCCCCTTCGGTGCCGGGCAGCATCTCGTTCTTGATGCGGATGTTGGCGAACGTGCCACGCACCATCACGCGGTCATTGCCACGACGCGAGCCGTAGGAGTTGAAGTCCTTCTTCGCCACGCCGTGCTCTTCAAGGTACTTGCCCGCGGGCGAGCTTTCCTTGATCGCGCCGGCAGGCGAGATGTGATCGGTGGTGATGTTGTCACCCAGCAGCGCGAGCAGGCGCGCGCCGATGATGTCGCCACGCGACTTGGGCTCGGGCGTGATGTCCTGGAAATACGGCGGGTCCTGCACGTAGGTGGAGGACGCATCCCACTTGTAGGTCTCGGAACCGGTGGCAACCTTCAGCGCCTGCCATTCCTTCGTGCCCTGGCTTACGTGCTTGTAGCGGTTGATGAACTCCTCGCGCGTGATGGCGGTGCCCATGAGGGCCGCGATCTCGTGGTTGGTGGGCCAGATGTCCTTGAGGTACACCGGCTTGCCGTCCTTGGAGGTGCCCAGCGGCGCGGTGGTGATGTCCTCGCGCATCGTGCCCAGCAGCGAGTAGGCGACCACCAGCGGCGGGCTGGCCAGGTAGTTGGCACGCACGTTGGGCGAGATACGCCCCTCGAAGTTACGGTTGCCCGACAGCACCGAAACCGCCACCAGCTTGTTGCCTTCGATCGCATCGACGATGTGATCTTCCAGCGGGCCGGAGTTGCCGATACAGGTCGTGCAGCCATAGCCCACGGTGTTGAAGCCCATCGCGTCCAGCTCGTCCTGCAGGCCTGCGCGGTTGAGGTAATCCGTCACCACCTGCGAGCCCGGCGCGAGCGAGGTCTTGACCCACGGCTTGGGCTTCAGGCCCAGCGCGCGGGCTTTCTTCGCCACCAGTCCTGCCGCGATCAGCACGGCGGGGTTGGAGGTGTTGGTGCACGAGGTGATGGCCGCGATCACCACGTCGCCGTGGCCGATCTCGTAATTGGTGCCAGCCACCTTGGCCTTCTTGTCCTTGTCGGCCGCGGGCACGCCCAGGCTGCCGGTCAGCTCGGTCTCGAAGGCCTTGTCGGCACCCTTGAGCACCACACGGTCCTGCGGGCGCTTGGGGCCTGCAATCGAGGGTACGATGGTCTCGAGGTTGAGTTCCAGCGTGTCGGTAAACACGGGGTGGGCGGATTCGGCGTGGCGGAACATGCCCTGCGCCTTGAGGTATTCCGCCGTCAGCTTGATGCGGTGCTCTTCACGGCCGGTCTGGCGCAGGTAGTCCAGCGTCAGGTCATCAACGGGGAAGAAGCCGCAGGTCGCGCCATATTCCGGCGCCATGTTGGCGATGGTCGCGCGGTCGGCTACCGGCAGGTGGTCAAGGGCGGGGCCGAAGAACTCGACGAACTTGCCCACCACGCCCTTCTTGCGCAGCATCTGGGTCACCGTCAGCACCAGGTCGGTGGCGGTGGCGCCCTCGGGCAGCTTGCCGGTCATCTTGAAGCCGATCACATCGGGGATCAGCATGGCGATGGGCTGGCCCAGCATGGCCGCTTCCGCCTCGATGCCGCCAACGCCCCAGCCCAGCACGCCCATGCCATTGACCATGGTGGTGTGGCTGTCGGTGCCGAACAGGGTGTCGGGGTAGGCATAGTCCTTGCCGCCGACATTGGCCGTCCACACCGCCTGGGCGATGTATTCGAGGTTCACCTGATGGCAGATGCCCGTGCCCGGCGGCACGACCGAGAAGTTCTCGAACGCTTCCTGGCCCCAGCGCAGGAAGGCGTAGCGCTCGCCGTTGCGCTCGAACTCGATGGTCACGTTGTCCTGCAGCGCGTCGGGCGTGCCGGCCACGTCCACCATGACCGAGTGGTCGATCACGAGGTTGACGGGAACCAGCGGGTTCACCTTCTGCGGGTCGCCCTTGAGCTTGAGAATGCCATCGCGCATCGCGGCAAGGTCAACCACGGCGGGAACGCCGGTGAAATCCTGCATGAGGATGCGTGCGGGCTTGAAGGGCACTTCCTTCGTGCTGCGCCCTTCCTTCAGCCATTCGGCGATGGCCTTGGCATCTTCCACGGAATAGGAATGCCCGTCCTCGAACCGCAGCACGTTCTCCAGCAGCACTTTCAGGCTGACTGGCAGGCGGCTGACGGAACCGATGGTCTTTTCCGCTTCCGGGATTGAGAAATAATGGTAGGTCTTGCCGTCCACGTTCAGTGTGCGGCCCGTTTTCAGTGAGTCGTGCCCAACCGTCTTCATTGGCTTTGTTTCCTCCGAGGCATCAGCAACGGATCGTCCCGTGTGATCGTGTATCCTCCGCTGCCCTTTTTGTGGCGCGGGGTTTGTGACCTTGTCGGGGACAACCTGCTTGATCTCCCAACGGTGGTAGAACATACCCGGACGCGGTTGCGACACAAGCTGGAGCCGGTAACAAGAAACCGGGAGCAGGCATTTTTTTGTCCCACTCCCATCCTTTGCCCATTGCCCGGAGGATTTCCGTCATTCCTGCCTTTACTCCCCCCGGCCGCCCGCTGCTGGAAGTGGAAAATATCTCGGTTTTCCGCGGTGAACGGCTGGTTCTGGACCGTGTCGGCTTTACGCTTGAAGCTGGTGACGCCCTGCTCCTGACCGGCCCGAACGGGGCTGGCAAGTCCACCTTGCTGCGCGTGCTGGCGGGATTGCACAAACCGGAAGGCGGCCATGTGCTGTGGTCTGGCGTGGATGCGCTGGCCGATCGCAGCCAGCATGCGGGGCGGGTGGCCTATCTGGGCCACCAGGATGCGCTCAAGCTGGGGCTGACATTGCGCGAGAACCTGACGCTGGCCGCGCGCGCAAGCGGCGGAAATCCTGACCTGTGCATGGAATCACTCAACATTTCCGGCCTGGCCGACCTGCCCGCGCGCATGCTCTCGGCGGGGCAGAAACGCCGCGCGGCGCTGGCGCGCGTGCTGCTGGCGCAGGCCCCGCTCTGGCTGCTCGATGAGCCGAGCCTGGGGCTGGATATCAATACCATGGGGCTGCTGGGCACCCTGTTCGCCGCCCACCGGCAGGCTGGCGGAATTGTGATTGCAACCACCCATGTTCCCCTGCCCCTGCCCGATGCCCGCACGCATGCGCTGCCGGGGCTGAACGAATCCGACATCCCCCAGCCGCTGGAGGATTTCCCCGAGGACGACCTGCTGTGACACTCCGGATTCCCGCCCTCATCACCGCCATCCTCGAACGCGACCTGCGGCTCGCACTGCGCCACGGGGCCGACACGCTGGGAGCGGTGCTGTTCTTCATCCTTGCGGGCGCGCTGTTCCCGCTCGCCCTTGGCCCCTCGCCCGAACTGCTGCGGCGCATGGCGCCGGGCATCGTGTGGGTGTGCGCGCTGCTTGCGGCCCTCCTGCCGCTTGACCGGCTGTTCGGCTCGGAGCTGGAAGATGGCTCGCTGGACCAGTTGCTCATGACCGGCCTGCCGCCCTCGCTCATCGCGCTGGCCAAGATGATGGCTCACTGGCTGACCACCGGCCTGCCGCTGCTGCTGGCAGCAGGGCCGCTGGCCATCATGCTCGGCATGCCCACCACCTCCATGGTGGTACTGCTGACCGGGCTACTGCTGGGCACGCTCATCCTCTCGCTCATTGGCGGCATGGCGGCATCGGTCGTGCTGGGCGCGCGGCGCGGCGGCGTGCTGCTGCCGCTGCTGGTGCTGCCGCTGACCACACCCGCGCTGATCTTTGGCGCGGCAGCGCTTGATGCGGCGCAGACCGGCCTGTCATGGGGGCCGGACCTTGAACTGCTGGGCGCGTTCCTTGCCGCGGCCCTGCCGCTCTGCCCGCTGGCAGCAGGCGCCGGGCTGCGGGCGGCGGTGGAATAAGGCGGCTACTTCCCGCCCGCGGGCGCTGCTGCAATTGCGGGGCCTGCGGGGTCGACATCAAAGGGCACATTGCCTTCCGCAGGCGTGCCGCCGGGCGCGCGCATGCGCCAGTGCAGCACGTAATGCCCCGGCGTGAGCGCCACGGTGGTGGCCAGGCCCTGCTGTTCATCATCACTGGGAGAGGCCGCAAGCAGTTGCGGCACACCGCTTGGGCCCAGCAGGAGCAGGCGCGCGCGGAACGGGTCGATCACGCTGTTATAGCCCAGCTTGATCGCCACATTGCCCGCAGGCACATGCTGCCCTGCCGCTGGCGTGGCGTGAACCAGCACGGGGGCGGCAGACGCCCGCACCGCCACGACACACCCGAGGAAGGACAGGCCCAGCAAACGCAGCGTTGAAACACGGGACACGGGCAAGGAACACCTCCGGCAAGGATGGAACTGCCCTGTGTATCCCCCCGATACACGCAGGGCGGCAAGACTTTCGTCCCGCCGCCCTGTTTTATTCAGACGTGTCCAGACCGTGCAGGACGCGATCAGATATAGTGTTCCTGGATCGGCTTGAGGCCATTGAACCCGGTCGAGCAGTAGGTCGAGACATATGCCCCGGTGGACAGCAGTTCGATCCGGTCGCCCGATTCCAGCCCCAGCGGCAGGGCGTAGGGGGTTTTTTCATACATGATGTCCGCCCCGTCGCAGGTCGGGCCTGCAATGGCGACCGGGCCTGTTGCCGTGCCATCATGCGGGGTGCGGATGCCGTAGCGGATGGCCTCGCCCTCGGTCTCGGCCAGGCCGCCGAACCGCCCGATGTCAAGATAGACCCAGCGCACGCCGTCATCCATGCCACGGCGGCTGACCAGCACCACTTCCGATGACACGACACCCGCATCACCCACCATGAAGCGACCCGGCTCGATGATCATTTCCGGCAGGTCATTGCCGAAATGCTCGGTCATGGCGTGGCTGATGGCCACGGCAAAGCGGTCGATGCCCGGCACGTCGTCACGGTAGCGGATGGGGAACCCGCCACCAAGGTTGACCATGCGCAGGTCAAGCCCCGCGGCCTTGAGGTCGGTGAACAGCATGCCCACGCGGGCGATCGCCGCCTCGTACGCGCCGGTCTCGGTCTGCTGGCTGCCCACGTGGAAGGACAGGCCATAGGGGTCAAGTCCGAGGTCACGCGCGCGCAGCATCAGGTCGCGTGCATTGTCCAGCGTGGTGCCAAACTTGCGCGACAGCGGCCAGTCAGCGCCCTCGTTCTCCACGATCAGGCGGCAGTAGACGCGCGAACCCGGTGCGTGGCGGGCCAGCTTCTCGAGTTCTTCCGCGCAGTCAAAGGCGAACATGTCCACGCCTGCGGCAAATGCACGGGCGATGTTCGAGGCCTTCTTGACCGTGTTGCCAAACGAGACATCGGCCGGCCGCGCGCCTGCTTCGAGGCACATGGAAATCTCTTCCCACGAGGCGGCATCGAACGACGAGCCAAGACCCACCAGGCGGGTCAGGATCTCACGGGCGGGATTGGCCTTTACGGCGTAGTAGATCCGGGCCAGCGGCAGCGCCTCGCGCAGGGCGCGGTAGCGTTCTTCCACCCGGTCGACATCAACGATAAGGCATGGCGTGGCAGGAGCCTGCTCAGCCAGATAACGAGCGATTTTGGGAGTCATCGCACCCAAATCCCTTCTGTACTGCCGCCCGGATGAACACAATTCTGGAATTGCACAAACGGACAGATGTTGCGAAACGGTCTAACGGACCAGCGACCAATAAGGACCCCCACCATGTGGTGGCCCGATTGCCAGAACGCTTGACGTCGTTGCGTAACCTCAGAGGGCCAGTGGCACGTGCGTTGTTGCGTAGGGAGCGCATATGCGCACAATACGCGCCCGACGCAATAGAAAAATCCTCACGGTCCGCAATTTTTCCTTTAGGATCACACGATCGTGGCACAATGCACACAGGCCGCGCCACTCCGCGCCCGGCGTGCCACCGCACAACAGGACAAGAAGCCCGCCTTGATTGGTTCCTCATCTACTGAAATCGATATGACGGACATACCCCCGCCTGCGCCCCACCTGCCGCATTTTTCCATGCAGCAGGTGAGGAAAGTGCTGCGGCAGGTCGCCCGCAACATCGTATCTGACCAGATCACGCTGGCTGCGGCAGGCTGTGCGTTCTACGCCACGCTCTCGCTTTTCCCGGCCATGAGCACGCTCATCTCGCTCTATGGCCTCCTGTTCGACCCGCAGACGGTGGAGCCCCAGCTCGTGGTGCTGCGCAACGTGCTGCCGCCTTCGGCCTATGACATGATCGGCGCGCGCATCCACCTGCTGGTAGCCGAATCGCATTCATCGCTTACACTCAACCTGATCATCTCCACCACCATCGCCACATGGTCGGCCTCGGCCGCCACGCGCTCGCTCATCCTGGCGATGAACGTGGCCTACAACACGCCCGAAACCCGCAGCTTCCTGCGCTTCCAGGCCATGGGCATGGCGCTGACCTTCTGCTCGATCTGCGGCGGCATCCTCACGCTGGCGCTGATGGTGGGCCTGCCGTTCCTGCTCGACTACCTGCCACAGAAGCTTGAACTCGCCCCCCCGCCCGGCTCGGTCGAGCTGCTGGTGCGCATGGGCGGGCCCATGCTCATGCTTCTGTTCGTGCTGTCGCTGTGCTCGGCGCTGTACCGCTTTGGCCCCAACCGGCCCCATACCTACTGGCGGTGCATCCTGCCCGGCTCGATCGGGGCCACGCTGCTGTGGCTGCTCTCCTCGGCGGGGTTCTCGTATTATGTCAGCCATATCGCGGGCTACAGCGCCACCTATGGGCCGCTGGGCGCGTTCATCGCCATCATGATGTGGTTTTATGTCTCGGCCTATGTGGTGCTGCTCGGCGCGGAACTGAATGCGGGACTCGAGATCGAGATGAAGCTGCGCTGCTCGCCCAACAAGACAATGGAAGGCTGGACCAAGCACCAGCGCCTCTGAACATGCGCAGGCGCCCGCATGCGTGATACTTCTTTATTAAGGAAGCGTTCCTAGCGTGTGGCGCTGGCTACTTCCTCATCCGCCTCGCGCGCGGGTTCTATTTCAACGGTCGAGACGCCACGGCCCATGATGCCCAGCTGCCGCGCGGCCTCGGGTGACAGGTCGATGATGCGGTGCCCACGATACGGCCCCCTGTCATTGACCCTGACCACGACCGAGCGCCCGGTGCTGACGGCATGCACCCTGACCCGCGTGCCCAGCGGCAGCTGGGTGTGGGCGGCGGTCAGCGCATCGGGGTCGAACTGCTCGCCCGAGGCGGTGGCATGTCCGTTCTGCCTGCCCGTGCCATACCAGCTTGCCAGGCCGTGCTGGTTCCAGTTGGCAGGCACATGCGCCATGGCGGGCGGGCGCCTTACGCTGGCACGCGCGCCGTGCCGCGTGGTAGTGGCCGCATGCCGTGCCGCCGCCTGCGCCGCGCCGGGCAGGCCCGATATTGCCAGCATCAGGCATGCCACCGCCACAGAAGCCCCGAGACGCGCCGCATTACCGCCCCGCGCCCCGCCTGCTGGCCTATGATCGGTTTTTCCTGTCATGACGCCACCATAGCATAATTGGACCCGCAAGGCATAATTCAGCCTGCAGGCCGGGCGCAGGGGCGCTGCAAGGAGGGCCTGACGCATGATCGGACTTGGAACCGGGCGGCGGGCGTGCTAGGCGCGTGCATCATGGAGCGCCCTCTCATTGCCGTGCTGAACGGCCCAAACCTGAACATGCTCGGACTGCGACAGCCCGAGGTCTATGGCCATGCCACGCTTGATGACGTGGAGCAGGTCTGTGTCCAGGCCGCCGAACGGCTCGATGTCGCCATCGACTTCCGCCAGACCAATGGCGAGGGGGAACTCGTTTCATGGATACAGGAATGCCGGGGCCGCGCACGCGGCATCATCATCAACCCGGCGGCCTATTCCCACACCTCGGTTGCCATACTCGACGCGCTGCTGGCCGTTGATCTGCCGGTGATCGAGGTGCACATCTCCAACATTCACCGCCGTGAAGCCTTCCGTCATCACTCCTACGTCTCCCAGGCCGCCATTGGCGTCATATGCGGGCTGGGCGTACGGGGGTATGCCCTGGCGCTTCAGGCCATGACAGACATGATTCTGGACGAGGACGATCAATGAGCCGACTGCTCGTGGATGCGGATGCCATACGGGCATTGGCTGAAATTCTCACCGATACCGGCCTGACCGAAATCGAGATCGCGGAAAAGGACAACCGCATTCGCGTGGTGCGCGCCGCCGCCCCCGTGGCGCATGCCGTGCCCGCCCCGGCCCCCGTGGCCGCGGCACCGGTTGCGCCCACGCCCGTGGCCCCGCCCGCCGCCAACCCGGCCGACCTGTCCAAGCACCCCGGCGCGGTCACCAGCCCGATGGTGGGCGTGGCCTACCTGGCGCCCGATCCGTCCTCCCCCGCTTTCGTGACCGAAGGCCAGCAGGTGGCCGCCGGCCAGACGCTGCTGCTGATCGAGGCCATGAAGACCTTCAACCAGATCAAGGCCCCGCGCGCAGGCACGGTCAGCCGGATCCTGGTGCAGTCCGGCGACCCGGTCGAGTTTGGCGAAGCGCTGGTCATCATAGAGTAATGTTTTCCAAGATCCTCATTGCCAATCGTGGCGAGATCGCCCTGCGCATCCTGCGGGCCTGCCGCGAACTGGGCATCCGGACCGTTGCCGTGCACTCCACGGCCGATACGGATGCCATGTATGTCCGCCTTGCGGATGAAGCCGTGTGCATCGGGCCGCCCGCCAGCCGCGATTCGTACCTCAATGTCGCGGCCATCCTCTCGGCGGCCACCATCACCGGGGCGGACGCCATCCATCCCGGCTATGGATTCCTGTCGGAAAACGCCGATTTTGCCGAGACGGTCGAGGCCCACGGCCTGACCTTCATCGGGCCGACGGCGGAACATATCCGCATGATGGGCGACAAGATCACCGCCAAGACCACCATGATGGCGCTGGGCGTGCCGCTGGTGCCCGGCTCGGATGGCGCGCTGGAGAGCCTGGAGCAGGCGCGCGAGGTTGCGGCGAAAGTCGGCTACCCCGTGCTGATCAAGGCTGCCGCCGGTGGCGGCGGGCGCGGCATGAAGGTCGCCCCCACCGAGGCCGACCTTGAGGAGGCATGGAGCGTGGCCCGCACCGAGGCCCGCGCTGCCTTTGGCAATGACGAGGTCTACCTCGAAAAATACCTCGACAAGCCGCGCCATATCGAACTCCAGATCATGGCCGACACGCATGGCAACGTGGTGCATTATGGCGAGCGTGACTGCTCGCTGCAACGCCGCCACCAGAAGCTGCTGGAAGAGGCGGGCTCCCCCGCCCTGACAGCCACGCAGCGTGACGAGATCGGCGCGATTGCCACCTCCGCCCTGACCAAGCTCGGCTACCGCAACGCGGGCACGCTGGAGTTCCTGTACCAGGACGGGCAGTTCTGCTTCATCGAGATGAACACCCGCCTGCAGGTGGAGCATCCGGTGACGGAAATGGTGTGCGACGTGGACCTCGTGCGCGAGCAGATCCGCATCGCGGCGGGCGAGCCGCTTGGTTACAGCCAGTCGGACATCCATTTCTCCGGCCATGCGATCGAATGCCGCATCAACGCCGAGGACCCGCAGACCTTCATGCCCACGCCGGGCACGATCACGGTCTACCACCCGCCGGGTGGCCTGGGCGTGCGAATCGATAGCGCGCTGTATGCGGGCTACCGCGTGCCGCCTTATTACGACAGCATGATCGCCAAGCTGATCGTGCGCGCGCCGACCCGGCTTGAGGCGATCGAGCGCATGCGCCGCGCGCTCGATGAATTCGTGATCGAAGGGGTCAAGACGGTCATCCCGCTGCACCGCAAGATCCTCGAAGACCCCCAGTTCCGCAAGGGTGACTACACCATTCACTGGCTGGAAAACTTCGTGGCCCGCCAGCAGCAGGGCTGATCACGCATTACATCAAGACAGAAAGCGGCTCCTGCCATACAGCAGGGGCCGCTTTTTTTTATGGCTGAAAACGTAAGAAGGAAGTTTTTGGTGAAGCTTTTCCCAAGAAACGTCAGATAACGTCCCTCATGCATGACGGCATCGAAATCATACCGCGCGTCACGCCATGACCGGATCAAGGTAAGGGCTGGAAGCATCAAAGAATTTCTGGTTGTGGTCCAGTTCGAACGAAATCACGTACAGGCACCCCAGCGCGCTGTCTATTTCCAGCCGCACGCCCAGATTATCGGTCTGCCCCGCAAGCTGCTGCAGATGCACGATGGCGAATTTGGCCGAGCGCGCCGTGCGCCCGTAATGCCCGCCATAACGGCCACTGAACTGCGCCATGCGGCCCATCATCTCGCCCACCACGCGCTGCGCCTCGGGCGGCAGGAGGTGCCGCTCAAGGATGGCGCGCAGGCGGATGACGTTCAGCCCGATGGTCATGGCTGACAGGATGCCCTGCAGGTAGGCGTCGATAATGGTGTCGGGCGTGTTTTCCGCATTGGTCAGCAGGCGCACGAAGCGGTCCACGTTGTGCTCGACCACATACAGCGTGGTGGGCAGCGTGCGCGCGCGCGCCACGTAGCGCAGCCCACGCAGGATGCCGGTGCGCATCTGCCAGCGCATGTCGTTCGTATCGAACGGCAGCACCAGCCTGAACGCCCACATCGCATACCACAGCCCGACCACCAGCGGCATGGCGGTGTTGAAGAACGCCACCTCGTCCAGCCGGCTCTGGTTGCCCGGCCCGAGCAGGATGGGCAGGAACAGGTTGTACGACACGGCGCCAAGGATCAGCGCCGGATAGGCAAAGGCCAGCCCGCCCGCCAGCATGGGCAGGAACAGGCACACCGCCATGATTTCATACGTGGTGGGCTCGGCCAGCCGCCACAGCACCAGTATGCCCCCCACGATCGAGGCGATAATGGCGCCGCCTAGGAAAGCGCGGGTGGCAAGGGCAGGTTTTTCCAGCGTGGAGAACAGGCTGCACACGATGGAGACGAACATGATGAAGGTCAGCCCCGCCGACCAGGCGGTCGTGATCCAGATCACCCCCGCCCCGAAGATCGTGACAGACGCGCGCAGGCTGTTGGTAAAGGCCTGCTGCCAGTCGCGGAAGGTCTTGAGCCGGTAGTGAAAATGGTCATGCGCCAGCGGGTTGCGGCTGGCGTCGAACTGGATCAGCGCCTGTTCCAGTTCATCAAGGATCTGGCCCAGCGCGTAATTGAGCATGCGCTGCTGCGAGAGCATCTGCACCAGTTGCGGGTCGACCGGCAGGCTGCCGGGGCTGCCCATTTCCTGGTCGAGGGAATCGGCCACGCTCTGCCGGCACGCCGCCTGCAGTTCCGCCAGCCGGGCCAGCACGGGGTGGATGTCGTCACTGGCCTCAAGCTCGCCCGCCATGTCCTTGAGGAAGGCCTGCACCTTGCTCGATGTCGCATTGAAGGCAGCATCGGGCTGGCCCACCGGCCCCTGCATGAGGGCGGCAAGGTCGAGCCCGCGCGAGAGCAGCATGGCCACACGCGCAAGGGCCGCGCGGGCATGATCTCCTTCATGGCCGCGATGAGCCCCCATCTCGACCTCGGCAAACTCGATCTGGTCGCTCAGCGTGGTGATGTTGGAGAACACGCCCCGCGCCTGCTTGAGCACCTGCGTATTGCCCGACAGCAGGGAGGCCAATGTCTGGGCCGCGCCGTTGATGGCGGTCATGAAATTGTCGGCCAGCCGGTCTTCCGCGCGCTTGGCCAGCTTGAACTGGAACAGCGAGGAGACCGTACTCTCGAGCACGATGCCCAGCACGATATAGGTCGCGCGCGACATGGCGGTCATGAAGATGTTCTGCGGGTCGGCAATGCCATCAAGCGAGATGATGGCGTAGGTGAACCCGCTCGCCCGCATGCCGTGAATGCGGTAGTTGGTCATGGTGGCGGGGCCGGGCAGCAACGTGCCGATAAAGCAGAACGTGCCGATGCCGATGGCCAGCAGCAGGATGAACATGAGCGGCGCCTGTGGAAACGCCGCCACCAGCAGCACGGCGCAGATCGTGCCCACCACCATGCCGAACAGATGCCACCGCGCCTTGGCAACACTCTTGCCGCGCGTGCCCTGCGCCACCATCCACACCGTGAGCGCCGCCCATTGCGGGCTGCCAAGCTCCCACCACAGCGCAATACCCAGCGCGATGAGCGAGGTGATGGTGGTGCGCAGCGCATAGCCGAAGGTGAAGATGCCCGGCGCGTACAGCCACCGCAGATGGTCCTGGCGCAGGGTCATGCCCGGCGGCCACAGCCGCCGGAAAAATGCCCGTATCTGATCCTGAAAACGGGTCAGGGAAAGCTCAAGACCTTTCATCCCGGCGCGTGGCTCCCCCTGTCCAGATACGATGCCTGCATATCGTACACCATACCGGTTGTACGAACAGGCTCACAGCCGAATGGCCGCATGGAAGAAAGCGTATGCCGCATGCCACCAGCGCCCGGACGGCAGGTTATTCGTCGTAAGAGACGAGCGTCTTGACCGGCACATCCAGCCGGTCGCGGCCACCAAGGCCGGTCAGTTCGATCAGGGTGGCAGCCCCCACCACATTGGCACCCACCTTGTGCAGCAGGGCCACCGAGGCCACCAGCGTGCCGCCGGTCGCCAGCAGGTCATCCATCACCACCACGCGCTGGCCGGGCAGGATCGCATCGGCCTGGATGTGCAGCGAATCGGAGCCGTATTCCAGATCATAGCTGTAGGATACCGTCTCGCCCGGCAGCTTGCCCGGCTTGCGCAGCATGACCAGCCCACAGCCCAGGCGGCTGGCAAGGGGCGCTGCCGTCAGGAACCCGCGCGATTCGATGGCGGCCAGCACATCAGGCGCCCACGGTGCAACGGCGGCGGCAAGGCGGCCCATGGCGATCTGCCAGGCATCGGCGTTCCGCATCAGCGTCGAGATATCGTAGAACAGGATACCGGGCTTGGGAAAATCCGGGATATGGCGAATATACTGTTTCAGGTCGATCTGGGCGGTCGTCATGATCGGTGCACGGTCCCCGTTGCATGGTCATACAAATCCGGGACATACGCGCCCCGTTCACGAAAAACTGTCGCCCACTGGACGGCCCCCCGCTGTAGCCGCCACGCGCCAGCCCGACAACCCCATCCGCACCCCTTGCGCATGCTTTGGCATCCATCACGCGCCAGGGCGGGAGGAAGAAGATTTTATTCCTCAGCCGCCCCGGCTGGGAGGGACGTGGGCACGCGGGCGGGGCGCAGCAGCACCATCACCATCATGATCGCGGCCCCCATCAGCATCACGCCCGCCATGGGCAGCGGCGAGTTGGCGGGCAGCATGCCCACGAACGCACCGGCCACGGCGCCGAGCACATATTGCAGCGTGCCGACAAAAGCCGAGGCACTGCCCGCAAAACGCGGGTGGTCGGCCAGCGCGCCCACCGTGGCATTGGGCCCGATGATGCCGGTCGTGCCCAGCGAGACCATCATGGCCAGGATCAGCAGGCCCATCATCCACAGTGGCGGGTGACCGCCATGCTGCATGGCAAACGCAATGACAACGGCCATCACCGTCATGGAAATGGTGCCTGCCACTGCAACACCGACCGAGACGCCGAGGATGCGGGCGGCATCAATGCGCCCCACCAGCACGCCGTTAAGCTGCGAGGCCCCGATCATGCACACCGCGAACACGCCAAACATCATGCCGAAATGCGCCGGCGTAAGCCCGAACTGGTGGATGAACACCGAAGGCGCTGCCGACAGGTAGGTAAAGGACATGAAGCACGCGAAACCCGCGATCATGGCATGGGTGATGAACCCCCGGTCACGCGCCAGCATGACATAGCGGCTGAACAGGGTTACCGGCGAGAACTCGCTGCGGTTGGCGGGCTGCAGGGTCTCGGGCAGGACGCGCCAGATCAGCCCGATGCAGATCACGCCATAGACCGCTGCCGCCCAGAAGATCGACCGCCACGACGCGATCGACAGCACCAGCCCGCCCAGCGTGGGCGCCAGAATGGGCACGACCCCCATCACCAGCACCAGCCGCGACATCAGCCGCGCGGATTCATTGCCATGCGACATGTCGCGCACGCAGGCACTCGGAATGATCAGGCTGGCCGAAGCCCCGAGCGAGGCCACGAAACGGAAGAACGAAAAGGTGGGAATGTCACGCGCCATGGCGCACCCGACCGAGGCCAGCGTATAGACCAGCGTGCCCAGCAGCATGGGCCTGCGGCGGCCGAATCGGTCCGATAGCGGGCCCATGGTGATCTGGCCGATGGCCAGCCCCACGAACCATACCGCCAGCGTCATCTGCGCCGAGCCCGCACGGCCATGCAGCGTGGCTTCAAGCTCGGGGAAGGCGGGCAGGTAGATATCGGTCGAGACCGGGCCGACCGCAGTCAGGAACCCCAGCAGGATTGCGATCCAGCCCATGGGGCGGCCGGTCGTTTCAGGCACGGGGGTTTCTGCCGGACGGCCCGCCGTTACGGATGAGCCCATGAGGCGCTCCAATATTAAAGGACTGTGGGGACTAGTAGACCAGCGTGGTCCATTTTTTCACCCTCTAATTACAGCATCACTGCAATTCATTCCCGCCATGGCGGCAAGCCGCGCATGCGGCGCATGAGCCACAGCCCCACCAGCGCGGAAAGGCCAAACAGCCCGATGGCAACCCCGATGCGCGCGCCCCCGCCAAGCCGCATGCCCGTGCCCACCAGCACGAACACCACGGTCTGCGGCAGGCTGCCCAGCAGGGTAGCCAGCACGAACGGTACGACCCTGACCCCCAGCATGCCCGCGGCCAGGTTGAGCAGCAGTGCCGAACCCACCGGCATGAGCCGCAGCGCCAGCACCGAGGCGAAGGGGGCCACGCGTACGCAACCTTCCACCCGCGCCAGGGTTGCACCAAGGCGGGCGGGCATGCGCACGCGCCCCGCCCACCGGCCCCAGCCATAGCCCCACAGGCACCCGGCCACCGTGGCCAGCGTGGCCAACGCGCATCCGGCCCCGATTCCGTAGGCGGCGCCCGCGGCAAAGCACACCGCCTGCCGGGGCAGGCCCAGCCCACAAAATACGCTGCCCAGCAGCACGAACACGGCCACGCCGCCCGCGCCCGCCTGCAGGCCATGCCCCGCCGCCAGCATGCCGCGCACGCCCGGCAGGCGGCCCAGCACCACCGTCAACGCGACAAAGGCCGCCAGCAGAAGCAGGGGCCGGGCCATCACGCGCAGGCTGCCCTGTACTCCGGGCGCGGGCGGTGCGGCGTGCGGTGCGGTCATGCGTGCGTCCCGGTCATGGAAGAATATATGTTCCTCCGCGCCTAGCATCGCCTTGCGGCTGACTGCAAGGCCAGTCTAAATCCGGTTATGTCCGCATATCCTTCCACTGGCTCCCTGATGGGCCGCACGCCCCCTTCCGCGCAGGATCTGCGCAACAGGCAGCGTATCTCCACATGGCTGTTCGCCATCTGCTTCATGCTCGTGGGCATGATCGCCCTTGGCGGCTACACGCGCCTGACCGGCTCGGGCCTGTCGATCATGGACTGGCGGCCCATTACCGGCATGATCCCGCCGCTGAGCCATGCGGAGTGGGAGCGGCAGTTCGAACTGTACAAGACCATCCCGCAATACAAGATCCTGCATGATGGCTTCGGGCTTGCGGGCTTCCAGCAGATCTTCTGGGCGGAGTGGACGCACCGCTTCTGGGGGCGGCTGATGGGCTTCGTGCTGCTGGTACCGCTGGTGTGGTTTTCCATCACCGGGGCGCTGAGCCGGGGGCTGGCGCTGCGGCTGGTGCTGTTTTTCGTGCTGGGCGGGCTGCAGGGCGCCATCGGGTGGTTCATGGTGGCATCGGGCTTCAACCCGGACAGCACGGCGGTCGCCCCCGTGCGCCTGGTACTGCACCTGTGCTGCGCCTTCGCGCTTTACATCGCCATCTTGTGGACGGCGCTGTCCGTGCGCACGCCACGCCCCGCCTTCATTCCCGCAATCCCGGAAGTGCGGCGCGTGCACGCGCTGGTCTGGGCCATCTGCCTGCTGGTGGGCATAACCGTGATCGCGGGCGGCTTTACGGCAGGTACGCATGCGGGCTTCGCCTACAATACCTTCCCCCTCATGGATGGACACCTGATCCCGCAGGGTTATGCGAAGCTGCATCCCTTCTGGCTGAACTGGTTCCAGAACATTCCCGCCATCCAGTTCGACCACCGGCTGCTGGCCACCACCACGGTGGTGCTGATTGGCGTGACAATCGTGCTGGGGCTGCGCACGCCGCAACTGGGCAAGGACGTGCATGCGGCCCTGACCATGCTGGGCTGGCTGGTGCTGGTGCAATACGCGCTGGGTGTGACCACGCTGCTGCTGGTCGTGCCGGTATGGGCGGGCACGGTGCACCAGACCTGTGCCGCCATCGTGCTGACGGCGGCCATCATCACGCTGCACCGGCTGCGTGGGGTTGGCCGACCCTGAGCGTATTGGAATACGCGATGGATCAAACGAACGCCGCCGTTTGAAAAATAAGGCGGCACCGGAAACTTTTAATTTAGAGACTGTTTGAAAAGTTAGCCCAGCAAACATCCAGAAATCATAAGGAAGTTCTTGGTGAAGCTTTTTTCAAAAAGCTTCGAAGAACACCGCCTTTTTGAAAAATAAGGCGGCACCCAAAAACTTTTGTCATTTTTTTATCAATGAATTGTTTTCAAACAGTCTCTTAGCTCCTGTCTGTTTCGATAATGGTTTGCTGGCCATGCACACCTGATCCGGCGCTGAGGCGGGTTTATGCTACGGAGTGTTACGGCGCTGCACCCCACGCTTGCGCATCGGCCCAAACCGGGCAGAAATGCCATTCATGAATAAAGAGGCGCGCACCCGTCTCCCTGCGCCCACAAGGGCATCCGGCGCGGCAATCCCAGCGTTATGCAATGCGGCGTCAGGAGAGCGGCCGCGCCGCGTCTTTTCCCGCTCGGTGATTTTCTGCGATAAACCCCATCAAGACATGCAGGAATGGAACATGCACAAGCTGAAACAGGCACTGACAGGCGTGACGCTGGCACTGATCGCATGCGGCTCACTGAGCCTGCCCGCCCATGCTGCCCCCCACGGCGGCGGCGGCTTTGGTGGCGGCGGCCCGCGCGGTGGCGGTGGGGGCTGGCATGGTGGCGGCGGTGGTGGCGGCTGGCATGGCGGCGGG
>NZ_QQBI01000023.1 GCF_004302915.1 Komagataeibacter xylinus
TGCCATGGAACTGGAAACCCGTGAATACACTGCACAGACAGGCCGCATAATCAAGGCGGCCCAGAGCGGCCGGTTACAGAAGAACGATGACAACCGCAAGACCCAGGATCGCCCACGCGGCGGGGGTCTGTGGTTTTATGAAAGCTGACATGATGGATATTCCTCCAGTATCATGTAACGGAAGCTAATCCCGTTAATATCGGGCATGAAAAAACTTAATCGTGAGGTTGGTAACGGATTTATTATAATTGTATCAATAGTCACAGTAATCCGCCAAAAAAACGGCAGACTCATGCCCCTTTCGGCAACCTGCCCTGCAAGCGGAGCGTAGTGGAGAAATATTTTTTACTTCGGAGCGCCTTCTGGTGAAACCATTACGGTTTTACCGTAAAACCGTCGCGCGCCATTGGCCGCATCAATGGATCATACCTGTGGTTACGGAACAGTGTTGTGCTGCCCGCTCGCCGGGGTATCAGGAGCGATAAAGCGCAGGGTTTTCAGATGGCGCTGGAAAGGCATAACGCAAATAAATCCACCTTGAAAACGAGCATAATGAGGACTGACCTTATATAAAGTGCGACACTCCCCTATTATGATGAGCGAAACGGCACTCTTTCCACCATCCTGGGTTATGGCGGCACATCCCATGCCAGCAAGGCAGGCATCATGCCTGTCAGCCCCGCACGCGGCATACCTGATGACGCAACACCCCAATACCGTCAGTTCGTGGCCGAATGGGGGCGCGAATGGGCATAGCCACTCCTATCTCACGCCACGGGAATTGCTGGATTATGACTGGACATACAACGTGCGGCCTGGAGGCTTGCCCAACTTTAAGGAATGGGTGGCATGGAGCGACAATAACAAAGCAAAAGCACCGGACAACTATCGCGCCGCCATAATCGGTTGCTCCATTCGCCATGTCAGTACAGGCGCAATGAAAAAACTTCTTGAACAGTATCACACCCTTTCGCCCGACCTAAAGCGCGTTTCTTTTCTGGCGGAACATGCAGACACGTACGCACAGGCGACATGGCATCTCCCCGCCTGTGCCGCGACCGGCTTTTTCTGGGCAGAAACAGTGCCGGTTCTGCTGCATATCGCGCGCAGCACTTCAGGGCTCGACAGGATGCGGATCGTGTTTTTCTTCAACAACTAACCCTGCTGCCGATGGAGCCGCAGACCATGCCGGCCATCGGGGGATGGCACCCGGCCTGCGGGTCGGGATCAGCATCGTCTATATACGCGTATATATAGACGATGACACACCTGTCCCTCATCATGCGCTGTCATGTCAGGCAGCCTGGCGGGGCAGAAGGTCGTGCAGCGTGGTCTGGTCCAGCACATCAAGGAAAGCCGTAAGCGAGCGGGCCAGCAGATGACGCAGGCGGCACATATCAGCCAGAACGCAGGCCTGACCATATTCTGGCTGGCAGGCTTTCATGGAGAGCATGTCCGCCTCCATCATGCGCACGATGTCGCCGATGATGATCTCATGCGGCATACGCGGCAGTTCCAGCCCCCCTGCCCGGCCCCGACGGGTATCAACGACCCCGTTGGTAGAAAGCCGATTGACCACCTTGACGAGATGATTGTGGGAAATGCCATGATTTTCGGAAATTTCATGCACGGAAACGCGCCGACCAGGGTTTTGTCCCAGATAAACCAGAACACGAATGGCATAGTCGGTATGAAGGGTCAGGCGCATGGTATCTGGGCTCTGGCTCCCTGTCTTGTAAAGCCCGCCTGCATGATGCAGCAGCAGGCGATAGGCCAAGGCGACGGCGTGCGGGGCATGGTATTCCTGTTATTACACTGTGTGGACCAATTTCCTCATACCATATCAAAAAAGACCGCTGCCGTCCTTATTGCAACCGGAAAATACGGCCTTTTCATCATATATATAAATCTTATATAGGCATAAGTAGAAATTATAGATAGCACGGCATGGGTCATGCCGATGCGCGCGTTTTTTCAATCCCGTGCAGAGCGGATTTCCAGAAAATCACATGCCTTCAGCTTGCCTGCATGGGCCTGATTTACAGTTTTTTAGGCTCATGCAGGATATCATGCAGCGTAATGCGATCGAGCACCGACATGAAGGCATTGAGCGATTTGGCAAACAGCCCGCGCAGGCGGCATGCATCCGCCAATATGCACGCCTGGCCGTTTTCAGGATTACAGGACACAATTCTGCCCATATCCGCCTCCATAAGGCGAATGATATCTCCGATAATGATCTGGTGCGGCGCGCCGGCCAGTTCCAGGCCGCCACTGCGCCCGCGCCGCGCCAGAATGACACCGTTGCTGGACAGACGGTTCACCACCTTGACCAGATGATTCTGGGAAATGCGGTGGGTCTGGGCAATCTCCTGAATCGCAACCCGTCTACCCGGGTTCTGCCCAAGGTAGATGAGGGTGCGAATGGAGTAGTCGGTGTAAAGAGTAAGGCGCATGGCGTGTCATGACGCCTGTAGCGTGATCTCGGTATGATCTGGCGCAATGATGTGTTCCGCAAGCACAAGATTTGCAGCGGAAATCGGGGGAGAAATATAAAAACCCTGAATCCGGTCCGCGCCGATCTCGCGCAGCATTTCCAGCTGGCCTTTTGTTTCCACGCCGCTCACGGTCACGCTCAGCCCGAACGCATGAGCCAGTCCAATCAGATGCGCCACCACACCACGCGCCTGCTGGCTGGTTTCAATGTCTTTTACCAGCCTGCGTGAGATTTTGGCCTGCGTGAAAGGAATCGTGCGCAGAACCGCGATTGGCAGCGTCGCCAGCCCGAAATCATCCAGCGTCAGCTGAAAGCCGATTTCGGTCAGTTCCTGAAGGCGCTGCAGCACGCGATCGGAGCGCCTGCCAGCCAGAACATTTTCCGATACTTCCAGCACGTAATCGGATGCCTTGCCGCCCTGCCGCTTTATTTCAGCCTCAAGGTCATTCTGGAATCCGATATTGAGCAGGTCCAGCCGCGAGAGATTGATGGTCAGGTTGGGATAGGCATCAAGGCTCGTATTCCACATCCGCATGTCATTCTGAAAGGACTTGACCAGACGCGGGCTCATGACCTGCGCCAGGGCGGCATCAAGGAACACATCACGGAAACTTTCCGCCGCCAGCAGGCCGCGCTGCGGGTGGTGCCAGCGCAGCAGGGCCTCGATCTGGTCGCACTTGCCGGTGCTGAAATTCATGATCGGCTGGTAGTAAAGCTCGAACTGGTCCTTCTGCACCCCCTCACGCGCATCATTGAGGATCTGCGCCCGCTCCAGCGCATGCTGGTGCAGGGTCATGTCGAACATGCGCGCCTGGTGGCCGCCCGCGCGCTTGGCGGCATAAAGCGCGATATCGGCATTCTTCTGGAGTGATTCGGCACTTTCCTGGCTGGCAATGGGGCTGACCCCGATGCTGCCCGACACATTGACCATGGTGTTACCCACCTCGATCGGCGCTTCGAGCTCGGCCAGCAGTTTCTCCAGCATGAGGTTAAGCGGATATTTGTGCAGCGTATGGTTGAGGATGAGCGCAAACTCATCGCCCCCCAGCCGGCAGACGGCATCTTCAGGGTGAACAAGGGCCAGAAGGCGGTTGGAAATCACCTTCAGCACCACATCGCCCGCATGGTGGCCATGAATATCGTTGATCTGCTTGAAGCCATCGAGATCGAACATGACCAGCATGATATCGCGGGTAATGTTCCGCGACTTATCTTCCACCGCGGTCTGGAGCACGTTGTTGAAGCCACCACGGTTGAACAGCCCCGTCAGCGGGTCGGTCGCAGCCAGCGACTTGAGCCGGTCACGGGTGTTCATCAGTTCGGTAATCTCGAAACGGGTCGCGACATATCCCTCCACCGCGCCCAGCGAGTTGTGCTTGGGCATGATGGTGGTGGCCACCCAGTAAAGCGTGCCATCCTTGGCCCGGTTGCAGATATTGCCGCGCCATACCTCGCCGCCCCGAATGGTGCGGTACATCTGCCTGAAAAAGCTCGCATCATGATAGCCGGAATTGACAATGCGATGCGTCGCCCCCAGCAGCTCTTCACGCGGGTAGCGGCTGATCTCGCAAAAGCGGTCATTCACATAGGTAATCACACCGCGCACATCGGTAATGGCCACGATCAGGACATTGTCCACAACATCGGCCCAGAAATCCGAATCCTGGTGGGTCAGCGCGCGCAGGCGATCATCGTGCTTGAGTGACATGGCATATGGCTCCATCTATCCCTTAGCGGATCAGGACTTTGCAGGGGTTGCCGGCCTTGCAGCGGCAGGCTTGGCTGTAGGCGCAGCGTCTTTTTTGCCGCCATTCCCGGGCTTGCCATCCTTTTTGGCGCGGGCTGCCTCGATTTCACGAATGACGGCGGGCGCGCCGCCACGGCGCACCCAGGCTTCAAGATCCTGCGGCGCCAGCGGCTTGGCGAACAGATAGCCCTGCATCACGTCGCAATTGAGTTTTTCCAGCAGGTCGCGCTGCTGTTCGGTCTCGACGCCTTCGGTCACCACCGTCATGCCAAGCCGCGAGCCGATGCCGATCACCGCCATGGTTACGGCCTGGGCATTGGTGTCGTATTCAAAATCATTGATGAAGCTGCGGTCGATCTTGATCTCGGTCAGCGGCAGGCGGGTCAGGCGCGAGAGCGAGGAGTAGCCGGTGCCGAAATCATCCATCGACAGGCCGCAGCCGATATTGCGGATCGACTGGAGCACTTCCTCGGTGTCGCGGCTGTTATCCATCATCACGCTCTCGGTAATTTCCACCGTCAGGCGCGAAGGCTTGAGGTTATGGTCCTTGAGCAGGGCCGCGATATGCTCGGGCAGCGCACGGTTGCGGAAATGCACGGCGGACAGGTTCACGGCCACGGTAGGCACATGGATGCCGTCACGGCCCCACTTCACGATCTGGCGGCAGGCCTCGAGCAGCGACCAGCGGCCGATGGCCTCGATCTGGCCGGTCTCCTCCGCCACGGCGATGAAGCGCGAGGGGAAGATGTTGCCAAGATGCGGGTGGTGCCAGCGCGACAGCGCTTCCACACCGCTGAGTTCAAGCGTATGGGTGCGCACCTGCGGCTGGTAATGCAGCTGCAGCATGCCCTGCGCCAGCGAATCACGCAGCGCCGAACCCAGCACCAGCCGGTCCTGCGCCACCTGGTTCTTTTCCAGGTTGGCGAAGCGGAAGATGCCGCGCCCGTCTTCCTTCGCCTGGCGCATGGCGGTATCGGCATGGCTGAGCAGGGATTCACTGTCCGGCCCGTTGGCGGGGAAGGTGCTGATGCCGATCGAGCACGAGATAGACAGCGTGTTCTGCCCGATCTGGAGCGGACGACCGATGGTTTCGAGCAGCTTGTGCGCGATCTCCTCGATCTGCTTGCCTTCGCAGTCGGGCACCACCACCACGAATTCATCGCCGCCGGAGCGGCTGAGCACGTAATCCTCCTTGGCGATGGAGCGGATGCGGCCTGCGATCTCGACCAGGAACTGGTCGGCATAGACATGGCCAAGCGCATCGTTGATATCGCGGAAACGGTCGATATCGAGCATGAAGATGGCCAGCGTGCGGTTGCCGGGCTGGGCGATGATGTCTTCCATGACCCGATGCAGCGCGCCACGGTTGAGCAGGCCGGTCAGGCTGTCATAGCGGGCAAGCTGGGTCATGTGGGTCTTGGTGGCGTGCTGCTCCAGCGCCAGCGCGCAGAAGGGCAGGCACGCCCCCACAAGGCGCTGCGGCCACGCGCCAAGCTGGTTGGACTCGCGCAGGTACAGCGCGAAGATGCCCGTTATCCGTCCGTCACCGGCCATGACGGGTGCCGCATAGCATGACTGCAGCCCCAGCGAGCGGCACATGGACTGATAATTATCCCACACCAGCCGACCGGTATAGGAGGCATTGGCCTTGAGCTTTTCTACATCCGAGGGTGACGGCACGGTGGTTTCAAGCGCATTGCGGATGCGCGGCGGCAGGGCGGAGGTGCAGATCACCCGCCAGGGCTGCGCGTCATCAAGCACCAGCAGGGCCGCGACCGAATTGGGCACGAAGGCTTCAACCTTGCGGCAGATCAGCTCGCCAAGATCCCGGATCAGCATGTCGCTGGCCAGCGCCTGCAGCACGTCGTTCTGCAGGATCAGGATCTTGCGCCGCTGGCTCTCCTCCGTGACGTTCTTCATCACGCCCATGTAGTAGGTGAGCCGCTTGTCCCCCTGGCCGATCTGCACCTTGGAGAGCGAAAGCTCGCCACAAATGTATTCCCCATCGGCGCGGGTGAACTCCACCTCGCGCGATGTGCCGACAATGCGGTTATGCCCCGTCTCGCGATTGCGATCGATGTAGCGGTCATGCTCATGGCGCAGGCGGATGGGTACCAGGCAGTCCACATTGCGGCCGATCACGTCGGCCCGGGGGATGCCCCACAGGGATTCCGCCGCCTGGTTATAGAAGATGATCTCGTTTTCCTGCCCGATGATGACGGTTGCATCAATGGCCTGCTCAAGGGCGGGAAGAAGGATTTCTGTGGTGAGTACTGTGATATCGGGCATCGTCGTGCGGTCTTTCTTCTCTGTCATTCGGGGTGGGCCACGATCGCCCGCAAGCGGTCAGGATCAAGAATATGGATGGCGCGGCGTTCCCGGGAGATGAGCTGCTCCCGATGGAAGGCACTGAGCAGGCGGCTGACGGTCTCGGTAGTCAGGCCAAGGAAATCGGCCATGTCCGCGCGTGAAATGGCCGGGTCAACGGGCCAGAGTTCACCCGGCCCCATGCGCGTACCCTGGCCGAGCAGGAAGGTGGCCAGGCGCTCGCGCGCGGTCTGGCGGCCAAGCATGAGCAGCCGGTTATGCAGGCTGACCAGCAGCTGGCGGGCGGAATTGAGCGAGGCCGCGCAGGCGCCGGGCGATGTTTCGTGCAGACGGCTCATATGGGGTGCCGGCACGCACACCACCTGCAGGTTGCGCATGGCTTCGGCGCTGTAATGGTAGCGCGTGCAGGGATAGGCGGGGAGCACGTCGCCTTTATGGGCAAAACCGATAATCTGGCGCCGCCCGTCAGGCAGCGATTTGAAAAGGCGAGCGCCTCCGGCCACCACATGGAAATGCGTGCTGGCGGGCATGTCTTCCGTCATGAATTCCTGACGTTCGGAAAATGTCCGTTTCATTCCATCAGAAGACAGAGAAGGCTGCACAAGAGACATGTTAATTTTTTTCCGTTCTCAACACGATTACGTATGATCTCATTAATGACATATTTTCGCCATAAGTTAATTTGTAAAAAAGATGCAGAATATACGATACGGTTTTTTAACCATTTCTGACAGTTTATACTTTCAGTTAATGATTAACAGTATACCGGACCGTATAATGTAAGTGTCCACCACGGATCGGGACTTCGCCTGCTCTATCGCGATACCCCACGGAGCATGACACGACATCCCCTGCCCAACCCCGATGACCGGCACCGATTTCCATGCCTGCGGCACGCGATCCGTATCGCGCATGGCATGCCCTAGGCATGGCTGCGTTATCATTGATTCCGATCATTGCGACCGGGCTGCTGCCGTCCGTCAGGCAGATGAGGCCCAAATCCTCCCGTGGCGTCCCTGAAGGAACCGGGGTTGCCTTTGCCTTCTCCTGTCAGGGCCGGGCGGAAGATAATCCGTTATCCGGCACCTGGTGGGTTGCCTCGCCTGTATGCCGCGGGGCGCGTGCCCCGTGGCGTTCTGCCGCCCCCTGTGTAGCCTGTCGGGCCGGGAGCATGGCCGTGCACACCCGCGTGGTCAGTGTGCAACGGACCGGATACGCGCTGTCAGCGCGCCGTCATGCCCTGCGGGCGGAAAGCAGACAGCCATGCCAGGATGTCGGGCCACATGACCCATGACCGGCAGGGCGGTTCCTTCCCCTCCCCCATGGCGCAACCATGAGCCTTCAATCTCACGGTGATGATTTAAGATTTTATGAAAGTTTTCAGAAATTTCTAGAATATAAAATATATGGCATATAATATGCATCTTACTGAAAAGGCGGGTATTTTTTTAAAATCCGCGAAAAACCGCCATAATTTTCAAATCGTATCGCAACGGTCTTTTTTTTGAACAACAGGACGTGAACAGTCCCCTATCCACCCTGCGACTCACTTCCGGCCAGACGCACCGGCAGGCAGGCCCGTGAGAATCATGGCCGTGGTGGGGCGGGTGGCCGCGACATAAAGCAGTTGCTGCGCTTCAAGCACATTGGTGGCGGCGCGGCGGCTGATATCGCCCACATCCACGAACACGCGGCCGAACGTACTGCCCTGCGCGGTATGCACGGTCATGGCGTAAACCGCCTGGAGCCGCCCGATGTTGCGGCGGAACACAAAGCGGTGCTGCCAGCGCGCGCGCTCAAGGGCGGCCTCGCGCTTCAGGCGCTGCTCGACCGCCCCCATATCCGCGCCGGGGCGCAGGATGGCCACCGGCGTTTCATCGCCCGCCAGGGTGCGCAGCACCACATCATATACCGGCAGCTCGGTGGTCCATCCGGGCACCTTTGATGTGGCGGGAAAGGCATGGCGCAGCATGCCGGGGCGGATATCGGCAATTTCCGCCTCCTCGTTGGTGGCCACCATCACGCGCCGGCCTTCCACATCCATGACCGGAACGCGGGCAATCACGCGCTCGCCCACCACAAAGGGCATGGGCGTCTCGCCCCCATGCACCCACCGGCGCACGGCGCGGTTGACGGCATCGACCCGCGCATTGGTCCAGCACAGGTAGCGGAACGCATCGCTATCGGCCCGGAAGGCATCGGAGGTGAACGCACGCTGCATCCAGGCATCAGGCGTGCGTGGCACGAACAGGCCCGCGCCCTCATGGTGGCTGGCGCGGCACCATGACCAGTCCAGCGGGCCGCCCTGGCTTTCGCGGATGGCGGTAGCGGCGGCCACCAGCGGGTTGTCCGCCGCCTGCCGCACCACGGTTTCGAGATGCGAGGCCGAGCGGATGGCGAAGGACGGGCTGATCGCCTCGCCCACCGGCGGCAGCTGCGCCGGGTCGCCCACAAACAGCACGAAGCGGTCAGGCACGAGGTCGCGCACCCAGCGCATGAGTTCGGAGCCGACCATGGAGCATTCATCAATGATGATGACATCCGCCGTGATCGGCTCGGGCCGATCGGCGCGCTGCAACACTTCGCGGCCATCCTGCGCGCCGGGCTGGAGCGAGAGCACGTTATGAATGGTGCGACACGGCGCAAGCCTGCCCACCCGCGCCTTGAGCACGGCGGTGGCCTTGTGGGTGGCGGCGGTAAACACCACGTCCGCCCCCTGCTTGTGCAGCGCGCGGGCCACCTGCTGCATGAGCGTGGTCTTGCCCGTACCGGCGTAACCGGTCAGCAGATGCGTGGCCGAGACCCCGCGCGCAGCCAGGATTTCAGCCAGCGCACGCTCCTGGCACGCGGTCAGGACCGTGCGGGACATGATATGCTGGATCCTTTGGGGGGCTTGGGCGGGCACATCGGAGGGGGAAGCGTTCCTTCAGGGCAGTGCATGGGTGGGGCAGTATTAGGCCGCCCCCTGCAAACGGGCCAGCACAAATGCATGGCGCATCAATGAAATGCACCGGTGCTCCGGCCGGGAAATGGACATGACCTGACGCGCGGCAATCCCCCCGTTACGCTGAACCACGCCTGACGCAGGGCGTTACAGGCAGCATGATGCCTCGCTGCACTCCTGACGCCATGGCCGACCGCGATGCTGGCATGCATGGCAATGTTCCGCCCTGCCCCTTCCCCACGCGCGAGAAAACCGGCACGACGGCGCAACCCATCGCCCTTCAGCAAAGAGTATAAGCTCCCTTGCCGCTTTCCTTCGCCTTTGGCGCCCGCGCCCTGCGCTCGCTGCGCCATCGCCACTACGCCATCTGGGCCAGCGGGGCTGTCGTGTCGAACATTGGCACCTGGATGCAGCGCACGGCGCAGGACTGGTTCGTGCTGACCCAACTGACCGCGCATGACGCGACGGCAGTAGGCATGACCATGGCTTTCCAGATGGCGCCACAACTGCTGTTCCTGCCCTGGACGGGCTATGCCGCCGACCGTTTCGACCGCCGCGCCCTGCTTATGCTCACACAGGGGTTGATGGGGGCCCTGTCACTGGGGCTGGGCATCCTGACGGTCAGCGGCACGGCACGGCTGTGGGAGATGTATGTCTTTGCCTTCCTGTTTGGCAGCGTGGCCGCCTTTGATGGCCCGGCACGCCAGACCTTCGTATCGGAGCTCGTCGGGCGCGACGACCTGCCCAACGCGGTGGCGCTCAACTCGGTCTCCTTCAATGCCGGGCGCATGCTGGGGCCGGTCGCGGCGGGGGCATGCATTGCCGCGGTGGGCACGGGGTGGGCGTTCGTGCTCAACGGCCTTTCGTTCATTGCCGTGCTCATGTCGCTGCTGGCCCTGAACGGACGGGCCGTAGCACCTCCCGCAAGGCGCGGCGCACGGGGCCTGCTGGCAGGATTCCGCTATGTGTGGCGGCAGCCCGACCTGCGCACCATCGTGCTGATGCTTCTGCTCATTGGCATGTTTGGCCTGAACTTTCCGCTGTTCATTTCCACCATGGCAGTCAGCGTGTTTCATGTCGGCGCGGGGCAGTATGGGCTGCTCAGTGCGTGCATGGCGGTGGGCACCATGATGGGTGCCGTCCTGGCGGCAGGGCGTGAAAAGGTCTCGATGGCAACGCTGCGCACGGGTGCGCTGCTGTTTGGCGTGGGGTGCCTGCTGGCTGCCATTGCCCCCGGCTACGGGCTGTTTGCCGCGGCCCTCGGGCTGGTGGGGCTTGCAACCCTGACCTTTACCACCACGACCAACAGCCTGATGCAGCTTTCAGCCACCCCCGAGATGCGGGGCCGCGTCATGGCCATCCGCCTGGCCGTGGCGCTTGGGGGCACCCCCGTTGGCGCGCCAATCGTGGGGTGGGTGGCTAATCATCTGGGCCCGCGCTGGGGGCTGGGGCTGGCGGCGGCCTCCGGCTTTGCGGCGGTGCTGGTGAGCCTGCGGGCCCGAAGTCCTGAAGCGTGCCTGAAAACAGACCATTGATAAAAAACAAGAAAAGTTTTGTTTGTGTCGCCTTTTCCGAAGCTTTTTGAAAAAAGCTTCGCCCAAAACTTTTATGAATGTTTTCCGGCCTGATCGCCTACATTTCGCGCCGCCATCAGGCGCAGCGGCGGCCGTTCACCCACACTTCCTGCACGCTCAGGTCAGCCCCCATCACCACAATATCGGCCCGGCGGCCGGGCATGAGCACGCCCCGGTCATGCAGGCCCAGCCAGTTGGCGGCATGCGTGCTGACCAGTGCAGCCGCCTGTGGCAGCGAGGCACCCGCCTGCATGGCATTGCGCAACGCCTGGTCCAGTGTCAGCACGCTGCCCGCCAGCGTGCCATCGGGCAGCCGCGCCACGCCATCGGCCACCATCACGTTCTGCCCGCCAAGTTCGCTCGGGCCATCGCCCGCGCCGGTGGCGCGCATGGCATCGGTTACAAACACCAGCCGGTTCCCCATGACCCGATGCGCCAGCCGAAACAGCGCGGGATGGACATGATGGGTATCAAACACCATCTCGGCATAGGCCATGTCGCTGCACAGCAGCGCCGCTGCCGCCCCCGGCGCGCGCGCCATGACCGGCGGCATGGCGTTGAACAGATGCGTGCCCCCTGCCGTGCCACCCATGCCGCAGATACGGCATATGGCCCGCTCCGCCTGCTCGTAACCCGCCAGCGTATGGCCGATATTGACCCGTATGCCCGCATTGACGAATTTCTGGATGGCGGCATCGACCTGCTCGAGTTCCGGGGCCAGCGTTACAACCTTGATGGCGCCGGTCTCGATCACGGCATTCACCCGCGCGGGCGTGGGCAACACGGTAAAAGGCGGCTGCGCACCGCGCTTGTGCGGGTTGATGAACGGCCCTTCCAGATGGGCGCCGGGAATGCTGGGGCCGCCATAAATGCCAATGTGCATGACATCGGCCACGGCATGCAGCGCCGCCATCACATCAATCCACGGTGCAGTGATCGTGGTGGGCAGCAGTGTGGTCACGCCATGCGCCAGATGGAACATGCCCAGATGGCGGATGGCATCCACCCCATCCATCATGTCAGCCCCGCCCCCGCCATGCACATGGCCATCGATAAAGCCGGGCAGAATGTAGCGATCAGGCACAAGCGAGAGCGGGCGCACATCGGTTATGGTCGTATCAAACACGACGCGCCCCGGCATGACCCGGTCTGGCAGTACGATGTGGCCATCAATATTCACGGTGCGGCGTTCCCTATCGGGCAAGGGGTGAAAACATTATGGTCCTGTTAACCCACCGCACCCTGAAATGCCATATCTTGTGTGATACGCCCGCAATCAAGATTTGAATAAGATATGTATCAGATACAATAAATATCCTGCCTGTAAAGAATATGGCCATTACATGACGGATCGATATTTCCCGCGCCGTGAAGGGCTGCACCTCCCCATGCGGGGTGCCATCGTGTGACAGGTGCAATGCCGCCTGTCCCGCCCGTTGATGCATGGACATGAACCACATGCAAGCGGGGCCCGGGTTATTCTTCACGCACCACGAGGCCGCCCCCGCCGGGTCTGACCAACCGCTGGCCCCTGCCCTGCCCATCGTGGCGCAGCCGGGCCAGCGTGGCCTGGCTGCGCACCTTCAGCTCACCACGCCGCCTGACTGATAGGCGGAGAACCAGGCGGCCAGTTCCTCCGCTGGCAGCGGCTTGGAGAACATGTAGCCCTGCAGCACATCACAATCCATGTCAGCCAGCAGGCGGCGCTGTTCTTCATGTTCCACGCCTTCGGCCACCACGGTCATGCCCAGGCTCTGCCCAATGCGCACCACGGCCATCACCACCGCGCGTACCTTCTCGATGCTTTCCAGCCCGGTCATGAAGCTGCGGTCAATCTTCACCTCATTGACCGGCAGGCCTGCAAGGTTGGACAGGCTGGAAAAACCGGTGCCAAAATCATCCATCGACATGCCAACCCCCATTTCACGCAGCTTCTGGGCCACGCGAATGGTGCGTTCGTAATTGTCGATCATGGTGCTTTCGGTAATTTCTATGGTCAGGCTCTCGGGCGGGATTCCGGTCTCGGCCAGCAGTTCGGTCACGAACTGCGGCAGTGTTTCATCACGGAAATGCAGCGGCGAAAGGTTGACCGAGACCACCGGCACCTCCACGCCATCACGAATCCACTGCGCCATCTGGTGGCATGCCGCGCGCAGCGACCACTTGCCGATGGCCTCGATCTGCCCGGTTTCCTCCGCTACGGTAATGAAGCGCGCGGGCGAGACAAAGCCCAGCGAGGGATCGATCCAGCGCGAAAGCGCCTCCACGCCATAAAGCCTGCCGCTGCTAGCATGAACCTGCGGCTGGTAGAACAGGCGCAGCCGGTCATGGGCAATGGCATCGCGCAGGGCGGCAGCCAGGATGAGGCGGTCGCTGGCCTGCTGGTTCATGCGCGGGCTGAAGAAGCAGCAATGCCCGCCGCCATTCGCCTTGGCCTGGAACATGGCGGTCTCGGCATTCTTGAGCAGGGTGTCGCCGTCCTCGCCATTTTCAGGGTGAACTGCCACGCCAAGGCTGGCCGAGAGGCTGACCGGCACGTCGCCAATATGCGATGGCACGGCCAGCACGCGCAGGATATGGGCGCTGAGCGTGGAGGCATGCTGCTGCTCGCCATTGGTCACGATGGTGAACTGGTCGCCACCGCTGCGCACCAGCGTGTCGTCTATGCTCAGCACCTCACGCAGCAGGGCGGCAATGCGGGCGATCAGGTCATCACCCGCCGTATGGCCAAACACGTCGTTGATATGCTTGAAGTTGTCTATGCCCACGGTCACGAGCATGAGGTTGCCCCGCACGGCGCGGCGCAGCATGCGCGGCATGTTCTGGCGCAGCCAGCGGCGGTTGGGCAGGCTGGTCAGCAGGTCAAAGTCGGACAGGCGGTTGATGTGCTCCTTCGCCTCGTGCCGCTCTATGGCCAGCGTGCACAGGTGCAGGCTGGTGGCCACGGCTTTCTGGCAGGCGGCATCGGGCAGCGAACTGGTGCGCGAGTAGCAGGTGAACACGCCCGCCACGCGGTTGTTGCGCAGGATGATGGGCGTGGCACGCGCGGCCTTGATGCCGTTATGCAGGGTCTGCTCGCGCATGTGCTGCCAGCGCGGGTCGTGGGCGATGTCCGGGCTTTCGGCGATGGAACCGGTGCTGGCGGCAACGCCCGAGCAGGCGGCGTCCGGGCCGATGGGCAGCGTGTCATACAGCTTGACCAGCGAGAGCGGCAGGCTGGCGCGGCCCTTGCATTTCAGCCGGTCATCCTTTTCTACCAGGTAGATGGCGGGCATGACATCGGGAATGTAATGCTCGATGCGGCGGCAGATGAAGTCCATGACCTCATGCAGGCCCAGATCGCTTGAAATCGCTTCCAGCGTGTCACGCTGCAGGCTGTCAAGGAAGTGCTGCTCGGTAATATCGGTCAGCACCACCACGATGTTCTCGATCTCGCCGCTGTCATTGAACACGGGGTTCATGGCCGCCGAGACCCAGATATCGCGCCCGCTGGCGTGGCGGGCGCGGATATCGAGCGTGAAGCCCTTGGCGTTGCGCGCGCCCTCGTGCAACTGGTTGAGAATGCCGATATCGGTCGTATCGCCTGCCAGGATGACCGACAGGCCATGCCCCGTCACCCGCTCGGCGCCAAAGCCGAACATGTCGCTGAAGGCGCGGTTGACATAGATGATGCGGAATTCGGGGTCAAGAATGGCCACGCCGCGATCGGTCTCGCGCACCACGAGCGAGAGCAGGCGGATCTTTTCGCGGTCATCGACTTCCTGCGAAATATCGCGGATCAGCGCCATGTAGCCGATCTTGCCATCCACCGCGATGCGCGACAGCGAGAGGTTGGCCCAGAAGGTCGTGCCATCGAAGCGCTCGACGCAGACCTCGCGGCTGGTGCCGACGATCTTGTTGATTCCGGTCTCGCGGTTGTGGCGGATCAGGTCATCATGGGTGGAACGGATGTTACGCGGCACCAGCACGTTGACGTTGCGCCCGATCACATCCTGCCGCGAACAGTGCCACAGGCCTTCCGCCGCCTTGTTGAAAAAGGTGACGGTGTTATGTTCATCAATCAGGACAACGCCAAGAATGGTCTGTTCCAGCGCGGGCAGGACGGTTACCTGCATGTCGTCTATCATGTCGCGGGGCATCTGGCTGTAGGTCTCCGGCTGGCTGAAAGCGAACGGGGGTAAGGCTGAAATCGTGACACCTGATTTTATGTTCCGGGCCACTGTAATAAGTGACAGCCAGCATGATGTTTCATACCCATGACTGTGTTAATAAAGAGTATATGCAAAGGCGTATAAAATATTGTACACCTCATGCATGTAATAAACAGGGTATATGCAGCCCTGAAGGACGCCACAGGGGAGGCGTGAATATCCAGGCGCGACCGGATGGGGCGCCTGGAGCGTTCCCCGCTTTTTTTCGCCGCGCTGTCACTTAATGGTGGGGTCGCGTGCATTGCTGGAAAAACCGGTGCCGCAGGTATAGCATACCATCCCGCGTCGCATGCAGGAGCCTGTATGGCACAATCGAGGTTCCGTTACCCTACCGGTCAGGCGCTCCTGCCCGGTCCTGTCCCCCATCGAGCGACCCGCCGGGGCAAAAGTGAAATGACGCAGCATGACTGAACAGGCATCCCACAAGGCAGGTGACGAAGGCATCCAGCCCCATGGCTGGCTGCTGGCGTGCGATGCGCGGCTGGGGCATATCGTGCGCTGGTCGGCCAACGCGCCGGCGCATCTGGGGCGCGACGGGCTGGAGGTCGGCCTGCCGCTGCGCGACGCGATCGGCCGCGAGGCCACCCACAACATCCGCAACGCGCTGGCCATGCATGGCGAGGCCCATCGCAGGCCGGCGCTGGTCTTTGGCCAGGCCCTGCCCGGTGGCGGGCGATATGACGTGGCCATCCATACCGCAGGCCCCGACATCATGCTGGAATGGGAGCCGGCCCTGAGCGAACGCGACGGGGCGCACCTGTCGCTGCTGCGCACCATGATCGACCGCATACGCGAGATTACCGACTTCGACCGGCTGTTCCGCACGGTCGTGCGCCTGCTCTCGGGCGTGCTGCGCTATGACCGCGTCATGCTCTACCGTTTTGCCGAGGACGGGTCGGGCAAGGTCGAGGCCGAACATCACGGTCCCAACCTCGAAAGCTTCCTTGGCCAGCACTTTCCCGCCTCCGACATGCCCGCCCCCGCGCGCAGGCTGTACAGCACCAACCTCATCCGCGTGATCGGCGACGTGGCGGCCGTGCCCGTGCCCGTGATCTCGCCGGGCCACCCCCTGCCGCCCGACCTGTCGCACACCCATCTGCGCGCGGGCACGCCCAACCATTACAGCTACATGCGCAACATGGGCGTCGCGGCCTGCGCATCGGTCTCGCTGATGGTGGATGGCCGCCTGTGGGGCATGATCGTGTGCCATCACTACAGTGCCCATGTGCTCAACATGAGCGAGCGCATCGTGGCGCGCATGTTTGGCGAGTTTGTCTCGCTCCAGATCACCAACCTGCTGCGCACCAAGCGGCTGGACATGACGCGCCAGACCCATGGGCTGATCGAGACCTTTCTCAAGGGCGCCGCCCCCGTGGCGGACATGCCCGCCTACCTCATGGCGCACCTGACCGACATGCTCACCTTCGTGCAGTGCGATGGCGCGGCGTTGTGGGTGGGCGGGCAGTGGACCTATACCGGCCAGCACCCGCCGCCCGCAGCCATGGCGGCCGTGCTGGAACTCGCCCGCACCCGCGCAGGCACCCAGATCTGGCATACGAGCTGCCTTGCCGCCTACATTCCCGATGCCGCGCAGTACGTGCACGAGGCGGCAGGCGTGATGATCGTGCCGATCTCGTCGCAGCCGGGCGATTACCTGCTGGTGTTCCGTGGCGAGGAAATACGCAGCATGAAATGGGCCGCCGACCCCGCAGCCCCGCCCCGGAGCGATGGGGAGGACGGCTATTTCGGCCCGCGCAGCAGTTTTGCGGTCTGGACCCAGCAGGTGACCGGCACCTGCCTGCCATGGTCGGGCGATGACATGGAGGCGGCAACGCTGGTCCGTTCCGCGCTGATCGAGGTCATGGGCGCCTACCACCAGCTGCAGCTGCAGCTGCGTGAACGCGCGAACGCCGACCTGCGCCAGCGCATGCTCAACGAGGAGCTGAACCACCGGGTCAAGAACATCCTGGCCGTGGTGCAGTCGCTGGTCAGCCAGCCGGTGGAACCCGACATGACCCCCGCCCAGCACGTGTCGCGCCTGCGCGGGCGCATCCGCGCGCTGGGGCTGGCGCATGACCAGGCCGTGCGCAGCGATGGCGGCGGCCTGCTGCGCGCCCTGCTTGACGCGGAACTTGCACCCTACCGCGAGCGTTGCTTCATCACCTGCACCGGCCCGCGCATCTGGCTCACGGGCCAGGCGCTGTCGGTGCTGGCGCTGGTGGTGCATGAACTGGCCACCAACGCGGTCAAATACGGGGCGCTGGGCCAGCCGCGCGGGCGGCTTGATGTGGCGTGGTCGCATGATGCGGCATGCGATGAGTGGCGCATCACATGGCGCGAGAGCGGCGGCCCGGCCGTTACCCCGCCCCGGAGCCGGGGTTTTGGCTCGGTGCTGCTGGAGCGTGGCTTCCCGCATGAACTTGGCGGGGCCACGCATGCGCATTTTCATCCCGGCGGGCTGGAAATGATCATGCGCCTGCCCTGCCGCCATGTCAGGCCCGCCCCGGAGATGGAAACCCCGGATGCGCCCCCTGATTCGTCCCACGCCGTGCCCCCAAAGGAGAATCCCGTGCTCGATGCTGACATCCTTCTGGTGGAAGACCAGTTCCTCATCGCCATGGAAGCCGAAAGCGCGATCGAGGAAATCAACATCGGGCAGGTCCGCACCGTCGCCTCCGTCTATGAAGCCATGAACGCCATCAGCACGCGGGTGCCCGACGTGGCGATACTCGATGTAAACCTTGGTGGTGAAAACTCGCTTGAGGTCGCGCGCACCCTGCGCGCGCGTGGCGTGCCCTTCATCTTCGCAACCGGCTATGCCGACCGCACCATGATCCCGCCCGAACTGCGCGACGTGCCGGTCGAGCGCAAGCCCTATTCAGCGCGTGCCCTTGCCGAAAGAATACGCCAGATCGTATCGTGATCCGAACGTTCTTTGCCTCAAGGAGATTCTCCACTGATGAAACGTCTTTCCGGCCTTCTTCGTGCTTCGTTCTCCGGCATGGCCTCCATGACAGCCCTCTGCCTGTGCGTTCCCGCCGAGGCAGCCCCCCAGCCTGAGTCCCTGCAGGTACCGCCGGGGTTTCACATCAGCGTGGTAACGGATCAGGCGCCAAACGCGCGTGAACTGGCCCGTGGCGCGCGGGGCACCATCTTCGCGGGCACAAGGGGGCCGGGCAAGGTCTATGCCATTACCGGCGTGGATGGGGGCGGCCCGGTGGTGGTGCGCACCATCGCCGAGGGCCTGACCCTGCCGGTGGGCGTAGCCTACCATGATGGCGACCTGTATGTGTCCGACTCACAGCGCATTGTCGTGCTGCGTGATATTGAAAACCACCTCGACAAGCCGCCCAGACCCGAAACCGTGGCAGACAACCTGCCCTACCGCATTGGCGACCATTCCTGGAAATTCATTGCCTTCGGGCCGGATAACCGGCTGTACGTACCCATCGGCGCGCCATGCAACGTCTGTGACGTGGGGCACGACTTTGGCAAGATCATCAGCATGGCCCCTGATGGCACCGACCGGCGCGACGTGGCATTCGGCATCCGCAACACGGTCGGATTCACATGGCAGCCCGGCAGCGGCACCATGTGGTTTACCGATAACGGGCGCGACAATATGGGCGATGACATGCCATCGGATGAACTCAACCGGCTTGACACGCCCGGACAGTCCTTTGGCTACCCCTACTGCCATCAGGGCAACGTGCCGGACCCCGAATTCGGCAAGCAGCATGCCTGTTCCGAATTCACGCCACCCGCCCTGCTGCTGGGCGCGCATGTGGCGGCACTCGGCCTGCGGTTTTATGAAGGCACCCAGTTTCCCGCCGCCTATCACGGTAACCTGATCATTGCCGAGCACGGATCATGGAACCGCAGCCAGCTTGCGGGCTATCAGGTCGTGAACGTGGCGTTTGGCGCGGATGGCAAGCCCATGGCGCCAAAGGTGCTCGTGGGCGGGTTCCGGCAGGGGCAGCATGCATGGGGGCGGCCTGCGGACGTACTGCCCCTGCCCGATGGCAGCGTGCTGATCAGCGATGACCTGTCCGGCTCGCTCTATCGCCTGAGCTATGGCGAGGCCGCACCCACGCCGTAAACCGCACCACCAGCCTGCCTCCTCCGCCGACGGAATGCCGCTTCCGCGCCTTGCGCAACGGCGGCGCCACAACCCGGCGGATGAGTGCCGCAGGCCCATCCAGTCCAGCCAAGGAGGCATGTCATGTCCATGCGCAAAACGCTCATGCTCGCCGCCCTGCTCATTCTGCCCGGCATGGGAGCACGGGCTGCGAGGCCCCCCACGACACCAGCGCCCGCCATCCTGCCCGATACGACCCAGCCGGCCCCGCCGCAGCGGGTTTACCGGCACCTCTGGGCTGATGACAGAGGCGTGAGCCATATCGCCACCTGTCCGGTGCATGCCTTCTTTCTCAAGAGCATGTCACCCCCGGCCGGGCCGCAATGGCAGGACCCCATGGCCCCGCAGATGGCGACCATCATGATGACGGTCCAGCCCGCGCACTGGAATGGCACCTGGCACCCCGACCCCAGGCCACAATGGATCATTCCGCTACAGGGGCGGTGGTATGTGCGGGCGATGGATGGCACGCGGGTGGAAATGGGCCCCGGCGACATCCTGTTTGGCGAGGACCAGGCCGTGCGCCCCATGCCCCACGGCCCCTTTCGCGGCAAGAAAGGCCATGACGCAGGCAATATAGGCGATGGTCCGGTCACGCTCATGGTGATCCAGTCCGATGCGCCGCCGGTTACGAACCAGCCCTGCCGCTATAATTAGAGGGGCACGGCCTTATCCACAGATTCCGGGGATAGTCAGAAAGATAACCCTGTGGAAAAAACATGAAGATCTTCATTCATGCTGTAAAATAAACGATCTTTCCAAAGGGTATATGGTTCTGCCAGCGGTGCCGGGCCGCGCGGGCAGGCCCTCATGCGGGGCGCGTCCTCAGTCGAGCTGCTGGATGCGACGCGCCTGTCGGGCATGGTCGCGCAGGATATCACCCAGCCCCGGCAGGCAGGGTTCGCAGTTTTTGACCAGCACCCGGCCATTGACGATCGTGGTGCCCGCCACGGCGGGGCCACAGCGCAGCCAGGCCTCGACCGGATCGGTCAGCGCGCCCGCCAGCGCCACGTCAGACATATGCCAGATAACAAGATCCGCGCAGGCGCCGGGGCGCAGATGGCCGATCTCGTCCTCCCACCCCAGGCAGGCCGCCCCGCCCCGCGTGGCCATGTCCAGCGCCTCACGCGCGCCCATGGATTCCGGGCCGCCCCGCATGCGGCCAAGCAGCATCGCGTTACGGGTTTCCATCCACATCGAGGCATGGTCGGTCGTGGCAGAGCCGTTGCAGCCCAGCCCCACGCGCATGCCGCGTTCCTGCAGGTTCTGCACGTCGGCGCTGCCACCGCCAATCATCATGTTCGAGCCAGGGCACTGCACAACGCTCACCCCCGCCTGTGCGAGGCGGTCGATCTCGGATGAAGACGGATAGATGTAATGGGCCACCCATGAGCGCGGACTGGCCCAGCCCATCTGCTCGAAATGCTCGGTCGGCGTGCAGCCATACATGCTCAGGCTGTAATCATCCTCCTCCATGTCCTCGGCCAGGTGGGTGTGCAGGCGCAGGTCATGGCGCTCGGCCAGTGTCACGGAGTCCCGCATGATCCGCTCGGAGGCGGAGAACAGCGACGCCGGGCCAAGGGCCACCCGCCCCATGGCGCCCGGCGAGCGGTCATGGAACAGGCCGACCAGCCGCTCGCAATCGGCCATGATGGTCTCTTCATCCTGCACGAGGCCAGCGGGGGGCAGGCCGCCATCTTCCACCGAGCGGGTCATGCTGCCGCGTGTTGCGTAGAAACGGAACCCGATGTCACGCGCCGCGCGGAACTGCGCATCGATCAGACCGGGCCGGGGATGGACATACATGTGGTCCATCGAGGTGGTACACCCGCCCATGAGCAGCTCCACCATGGCCACGTAGGTGGCCAGATAGGTGGCCTCATCATCCAGCACGGTCCATAGCGGATACAGCACGCGCAGCCACGTAAAGAGCTTGCAGCGCGTGACGGGCGCGTACGAGCGCGTCAGATTCTGGATCATGTGGTGATGGGCATTGACCAGGCCGGGCGTGACCAGCCGCCCGCGCGCGCTTATGACGCGACGGGCCTCAGGCCGGGGCTGGCCAGCGGCACCAACGGCGTGAATGCGGTTTTCCCTGATCGCAATCCAGCCATCGGGAATTTCCCAGTCACGGTCGATGTAGAGGTGGGCATCACAAATCAGGATATCGATCATTACTTACCCATGCTGCCCCAGTTACCGGCATGGACAGGCCCGGCACAGGCCCGCTTCATCCCGGTTGGCTGGAGACGTAAACGCTTTATCATCACTTAAGTAAATTCATTAGGTATTTTTTCGGAACATGCCATCATCATGCGTGCCTGTCCATATGTATAGATCGGAATATTGATGTGGCAAAATGAGAATAACAACCCGCGATTGCAAAAAACAGACCCTAAAGACCGGTCTCTTTCCCTTTCAGGTTGTATGGCAGGGATAGAATTAATGTGGAAACCGTGTTTTTTTGCGATAAGTTGAAACAAAATATTAAGTTAATATATATTAACTTTATGCTTTATGATTTTATTTACATCAGTCTATAAAAAATCACTTTTGAAACGCCTGTTCACTTCAAGAATGCATAGGTTCTGACAGGAAATTTAGCATTTAGGTATATTTTCCTGCAATTTTGATGCTGCTGTCCTATTCGCTGGTCATGCACTGGAACAGCAGCATCATAAGCATGATAAAGATATTATATTATGAACATATATTCATATATATGCTATCAATATTTATGAAAGCATCAGCCCTCTGACTTGCCATAATCGTGTAATGCAATGGCCCGGTTAAAAACGACTTGAGGAATATGGCAAAAATCAGGCAGCCCGCGCACCTGGCGCGAGATATGGCGGCAGGGCACAAGCGTGTGAATCCACGCAATGCCTTAATAAGAAATATTTATAACATCATTAGAAAAATACTACCTTCGGTTGCGTTTTACCTTCAAATCCTCGCATCGATGTGATCCCGCCGGACCAAGCCAGGGGGCTTGTGGTATTGCAGGTTGCATTTGCCGCCTTCCTTAGCCGATACCACCGACATGGCGCGGACTGTCCCGCGTTAGGCGGAAGACGGATATGCTGGTTCACGAAGGCCCATCGCGCAGTATCAGAACCGACCTCAGGCTGGGCTGCACGCTCGCCGCGGTGGCAGGCGGTGTGAATGCGGCCGGCTTCCTGGCAGTTGGCGCCTATGCCGCGAACATGACAGGCAACCTTTCCGCCATGGCGACAGGGCTGGTGCAGGGCGGCCGGATGGCCGTGCTATGTGGGCTGGGGCTGGTCGCGGCCTTTATTGCGGGGGCCGTGGTGGCAACGCTGCGCCTCAGGGCCGGATGCAGGCGGGGCGTGGCCTGCATGCATGCCCGCATCATCATGCTGGAGGGCATGGCGCTCGTGGCGCTGGGGCTTGTGGCGCCCTGCCTGCCCAGGGGGCCAGGTGCCGGGGTGCTTGGCTATGGCCTGGGTTTCCTCATGGGCATGCAGAACGCCACGGTCACCCATATTTCGGGTGCGCGGGTGCGCACCACGCATATGACCGGCATGCTGACCGACCTCGGGCTGGAACTGGCGCAATGGATGGAAAACCGGCTGGCCCCCTCGCCTGACGTGGCAGCCCGGCTGCGCCTTCATGGCGCGATCATCGCCGCCTTCGTGCTGGGAGGGGCCGCGGGCGCGCTGGGCTACGGGTCGTGGGGCGTGCGGTCGCTTACGGGACTGGGGGCGGCGCTGATCGTGCTCGCACTGCCTGCTGTCGTGCGCGGCCGGAAGGGGGCATGAACAGCAGGGCCAACGCCTGTTGCATGCCACCGGGTGCCATTTTATCCTTGGTGTTGCAGCACGCGGCACGGGCCGCGCCACAAAGGTGAAAACACACAGCATGACACAGCAGACAAAGGCTACCGAATTTCTCGCCGCCAGTGGCGTGCCCTTTTCGGTGCATCAGTATGAATACGCGCCCGGCGGCGGGCTGATCGGCATGCAAGCCGCATCCTCCATCGGGGCGGACCCCGCCTGCGTGCTCAAGACGCTGGTGGTGGAGGTGGACCGCACAACACCCGTCTGCCTTGTGGTGCCAGCCGACCACAAGGTCAACTTCAAGGCGGTGGCGGCCCTGTTCGGCGGCCGCAACGCCCGCATGATGTCGCCTGACATATCTGCGGCGCTGACCGGCTTCCGCTCCGGGGGCACCAGTCCGTTCGGGCAGGCCAACCCCATGCCTGTCGTGCTGTCGGCGGCGGCCATGACACAACCCACGGTCTATATCAATGCAGGTGACCAGGGGCTTGTCGTCTGCCTCGCCCCGGCTGACGCCCAGAAAGTCGTTGCCGCCAGAGTGGCCGATATTTCTGCCCTGCCTCCCGCCACCAGCCCCTGATCTGCCTGCGCCGCAGGCTGGCACGGCGCAGGGTCTGAAACCATTACCCTTGCGTTCAAACCCTGCTATGCAGGGGCATGAACAACAGGACCCTGACCGCCCGCATGCTGCCATTTGCCGCGGCAGTGGCCATCCTGTCGTGGGCAAGCGCCTACCCGGTGGTGCGCATTGCGCTGCGCGACATGCCGCCGGTGCCGCTGGCCGCCATCCGTTACGCGGTGGCGGCGGTGGTGGCGGCCCTGTGGCTGGCCTGCAGGCGCGTGCCCCTACCGGCATGGCGCGACGTGCCGCGCGTGCTGGCCTGCGCGGGCATTGGCATTTCACTTTATAATGTACTGTTCAACATCGGTGAGGTCACGGTCTCGGCGGGGGCTGCGAGCCTGCTCATCAGTTCCTCTCCGCTGCTGACCGCGCTGATCGCCATGCCCGTTCTGGGCGAGCGGCTGACAGGGTGGGGCTGGGCGGGGTCTTTACTCAGCTTCTCGGGCGTAATCCTGATCGCGGGTGGGCAGGCAGGCGGTATCGCGTTTGGCTCCGGGGCGACAATGGTGCTGGCCGCAGCGCTATGCTCCGCAATCTATACCATCATGCTGCGCCAGCTCATGCCGCGCTATGGGGCGCTACCCACCATTGCCTATATTCTTGTTGCGGGGGCGCTGCTGCTCGTGCCGTGGCTGCCCCGCGCCTGCGTGACTGTGGTCCATGCACCGTGGTCGTGCATGGCGGCCGTGATCGAGCTGGGCCTTTTCCCCGCAGCGCTGGGCTATGCCGCATGGACCTTCGTAATCAGCCACATGGGGGCCGCGCGGGGTTCCGCGCTGCTCTATACGCTACCCCCCGTCACCATGCTGCTGGCCTTTGCCCTGACGGGGGAAGTGCCCGCAGGCCGCACCCTGCTGGGCGGGGGCGTGGTCATGCTGGGGGTAGTGGTCATGAACACATGGGGCCACCCGGCACGGCGGCGTGCCGCACGGGCTGAAACAGCATGATGGGCACCTTGCCCCAAAAACCGGCGTTTCAAACCGTCTCTTAACCTTTTGCGGGCATAACGCCGTGAGCAGGAACGAGACAGGGATTGATGATGGCTGTTTCCCCCGATCATGCGGAAATGGCTGCCCGCTGGGCCAGTTTCGATGCCGCATGGTACCACGCCCGCTACGCCGCGGTGCTGGACCTTATGGGTATAACACCCGCGCAGGCATGTGATTTCTACCACGAGCATGGCGCGGCCCTGCACCACGCCCCCAACCCCTTTTTTGATGAGGCATGGTACTGCGCCACCTATCCCGACGTGGCGGCACTGGTGGCGCAGGGCGTATGGCGCAGCGGGTTCGACCATTACCTGAACGTGGGCCTGAACGACCACAACCCCCACTGGCTGTTTGACGAGCATGCCTACCGCGCTGGCTACCCCGACATGACGCAGGCCGACCTCGAGCAGGCCGGCTACCGCAATGGCTACGACCATTACCTGCGCACGGGCGATGCACAGATGCGCACCGGGTCATGCTTTTTTGACCCGGCCACCTACCTCGCCCTTGCGCCGGAGGGAGAAGCCGGCCCCCTCGCCCGCCCTTTTGCCGATTACCTGCTGCGCGGGGCCGTGGCCCTGCCATGGTGCACGCTCTCGCCTTATTTCGACGCCGAATGGTACGCGCGCACCTACCCCGACGTGCAGGCGGAAGTCGCGCAGGGGTTATGGCAATCCGCCCTGCATCACTACCTGTGCAATGCCACGCCGCTGGAATTCGACCCCGGCCCCCTGTTTTCCGAATCCTTCTACTGCGCCGTCAACCCCGACGTGCTCGAGGCGGTGGAGCGGGGCGAACTGCGCAACGGCTATGCCCACTTTTTGCGCCACGGCGTGCATGAACTGCGCAAGCCGTGCTCGAGGCTGGATCTGGCACAATACATGCGCGACCCCGCCATTCAGGCCGACGTGAATGCCGGCCGCGCGCGCGATGGCTTTGGCCACTACCTTACCGCCCGCCCCGACCTGCGGCCTGCCGCCCCGCCCCCCGTGACCGAGGCACAGGCCCGTGCCCTGTTCCGCCACATGTGCGCCGTGCGCCTGCCGCTGCTGCTGGCAGCGGGCATCGATTTCAGCGCGGACGGGCCGCCTGCGCTCAGCGTCATCATCATCGCGCATGACCAGTTTGAAATGACCATGTCCACGCTGGCCTCGCTGCGGGCCAATTACGCGGGCGCGCTTCAGGTGATCGTGGTGGATTCCGGCTCGCGTGATGGCGTGGCCCATATCGAGCAGCATGTAAAAGGCCTCGAGGTGCTGCGCTTTGCAGGCAATATCGGCTTCGTGCGCGGGTGCAACGCGGGCCTTGCCAGGGTGGTGGCCCCCGCCGTGCTGTTCCTCAACAACGACGTGGAACTGCAATACGGCGCGATTGCCAACGCGCTGGCCCGCCTCACGGCCGATGCGGCGACCGGGGCCGTGGGCGGGCGCATCATCCGCACCCATGGCGTGTTGCAGGAGGCAGGCAGCATTGTCTGGCGCGACGGCTCGGTGCAGGGCTACATGCGCGATGCCCACCCCGCCGTGCCCGAAGCCGGCTTCGTGCGGGCGGTTGATTTCTGCTCGGGCGTGTTCCTCATGGTCCGCACCGATGTGGCGCAGGCCCTTGGCGGGTTTGATGAAGCCTATGCCCCCGCCTATTTCGAGGAGACGGATCTGTGCCTGCGCATCCGCGCGCAGGGCTACCGCATCCTGTATGACCCCACCGTGTGCCTGGTGCATTATGAATGCGGCACGTCGGATGCCACCAGTGCCGCGCGCCTGATCGCGCGCAACAATGCCCTGTTCACGCGCCGCCATGGCCCGGAGCTGCGCCGCAGGCCCCTGCGGCATGACCCGCTCCAGGCCCGCGCCCGCCATGCCGATGCGGGAAGCAAACATGTGCTGTTCATTGAGGACAGGCTGCCGTTGCGGTATCTGGGCTCGGGCTTCACGCGCTCGAACGATATCATCACGGCGCTGGCGGGCCTGGGCTACCGTGTCACGGTCTACCCCATTTTCCGCCCGATTGAGGATCTGGCCACGATCCGGGCGGCCTTTCCCGATCAGGTCGAGGTCATCCACGATCGCGAACTGCCCGAGCTGAGTGCTTTTTTGCACGAGCGCCGCAGTTGCTTCGATGCCATCTGGATCGCCCGGACCCATAATGCCGCCCGGCTCGCCTCGATCTTCAACGAGGCGGCTTCCAGCATTCCCACCGACCGCATCGTGGTTGACACCGAGGCCCTGGCCACCTGCCGTGACGTGGCCTATGAGCGCCTGCACGGCCTCGCCAGCCCCCAGCCTTTTGCCGCGCGGCTGGCGGCCGAACTCGCCCCGCTGTTCCTTGCCCGCCGGGTCGTGGCGGTGAACGGGGCGGAAGCCGACCTGCTGCGTGAGGCGGGCTTTGATAATGTCTTCGTTCTGGGCCATGCGCAGGTGCCCCGCGCCACGGGGCCGGGGTGGGAGGCGCGGCGCGATATCCTGTTCCTTGGCGCGGTGCATGACCGGCAGGCCCCCAACCTTGATTCTCTGGCTTGGTTCAGCGCTGAAGTCCTGCCCCTGCTCGTGGCCGAACTTGGGCCGGACATCCGCTTTGGCGTGTGTGGCCATGTCAACCCGCGCGTGGACCTTGGCCCTTTGCGCCAGCACCCCAATGTGCGCATGCTGGGCCAGGTGACTGATACCGCCCCCATCTATGACCGGTATCGCGTCTTTGTCGCACCCACCCGTTTTGCCGCGGGCATTGCCTATAAACTGCACGAGGCGGCGGCCAATGGCCTGCCGGTGGTCGGTTCGCCGCTTCTGTGCCAGCAGGCGGGCTGGCAGGACGGACATGACATGCTCTGCGCCGACATAACCGACCCCGCCGCCTTTGCAGCACAGGTCATCCGGCTGTATCGTGACCAGACGCTATGGGATACGGTGCGCGACAATGCGCTGTGCCGCATTGCCACCGAACACGCCCCGGATGCCTATCAGGAACGGATTGGCGAAATCATGCACAGCCTGTTCACGCCAGACTGAGGGCGCCTGGATTAGCGCTTTGATATGGGGCCATCGCGTTGTTCAAGTTGCGGTTGTGTTATCCTGAACCGGCTTTTCAACAGTTGCCGAGGCCGGTCGCATCGCTGGCCCGTATCATGAAGAGGCCCGATGACCGATATTTCCTTCGCACCAGGCATTGATGCCGCCCTGCAGGCCCGCGTGCTGGCAGCCCCGCATTTCCGCCGGTGGCATGAGGTCATGCGCACCCGCTTCACGTTGCGCCATGTGCTGGTGCGCGACGCGGTGGCCTTTGGCCCGGAGCGCATGGGTTTCATACTGGTGGAGGCCGATGCCCTGCATGAAGGCAAGGCGGTGCCGGGCCTCGCCCTGCTGCGGGGTGATTCCGTGTCGGTCATGGTCGTGCTGCAATGCCCCGGCTACCCTGACCGCACCATCCTCACGCGCGAGGCCCGCGTGCCGGTCGCCCAACCCGACCTGCTGGCCCTGCCCGCGGGCATGCTCGATGGCGGCGCGTTTGTGAGCACAGCACTACGCGAACTGTCGGAGGAGGTGGGGACCGACCTGCATGTACGCGCCGAAAATCTGGTGGAACTGACACGTGTCTGGCTCTCGCCGGGCGGATGTGACGAGGCGATTGGCCTGTACTATACCGAACTGCGCATAGACGAGGCCCTGGCCCGGCGCCTTACGGACCGGCAGACCGGACTTGCCTGCGAGCACGAACATATCCGCCTGCGCGTGATCAACATGGCGGACCTGCCCCATATCGGCATGACAGACGCCAAGACGTTGCTTTCATGGCACATGTACCAGGCACGAAAATGAACGTACGTTTTTTTGTTGACACAACAATGTGAGGGTTGTCATAACGACCGGAAGCAGACCTGCCTTGTGCAACTGCTTCTTGGACGTTTCCTCCCTAAACTCAGCGGTGCATATGCACCGCTTTTTTTTGTCCTGCTTTTATATAAATTTCCTATAACTCTATGTCGTGTAGTATAATGCCGCATAGACCAAATGACATGACAGGAACAAAGCAGAATGAGCGGTATCTTCAATGATGTTATGGGCAAGCTGAGCGATCTGGCTGGTGCGGCAGGCCTGTCGGAGCAGGTGCATTCCTACCTGGCCGAGCTTCTTACCCCCGCCACCATCACCAACCTGCTGAACCAGGCGGAACAGGCCGGGCTGGGTGACAAGGTGCGCTCATGGATTGGCAATGGCCACAACCTGCCCATTTCGACCGATGAACTGCGCACGCTGCTGAGCAACCAGCAGGTTCAGGCCATGGTGGACAAGACCGGCCTGCCCGCCGCGACCATCCTGCCCGTTCTGGCCCATCTGCTGCCCGAGGCCGTCAATACCCAGACCCCGGCTGATGCCGGTGGCGCGCCTAAAACCGCGTGAGCGCAGAACGGGGCCGGTCATATTATATGACCGGCCCCTCCCCCTCGCTTCGGCACGGGCCATGAATTACCTGGAAACGGGTGATGAATTTCCCTTCAACGGAAAGCATCACACATCATTTTAATTTTGGGGAGGCTACCGGCGACGGCGAGTGGCGCGCTGTCCAGACATTCCACTCTAGATGAGTCAAAATGGCTCCACGGAAATTCCACAAATCTAGGTCGTTTTCCGTAAGCACGGATAGACGATAACGGACTCTTCCTGACAGGGAATTATCACACATTACTTTAATTTTTGGGAGTTTTCTGCGGGACGCCGTGGTGGGCGCAACAGGGATTGAACCTGTGACCCCTACCATGTCAAGATAGTGCTCTACCGCTGAGCTATGCGCCCTCGGCGTCCGCTGAAATGGCTTTTACTGGCCCTTTCAGGCGGATGCAACCCCTCTTTTCAAAAAAAACGCATTGACCCTCACGCTGCCACCTGTCCCTATGGCGGCCATGCGCTGCGCTGCCTTCCCATTCCCGCTACCGGTTCGTATGCGGCTGTTCCCTATGGGAAAACCCGCATGATGGAACGCACCGTGCCGCCCTTTCACGTCATTGAGCCACAAGGCATCCATCGGCCGGTTATCGTGGCGTCCCCCCATTCGGGGCGCAACTACATGCCCGAATTCCTGAGCCTGTCCCGGCTGGGCGCCCTTGCGCTGCGGCGCAGCGAGGACTGTTATGTGGAGCAGCTGTTTGAAGGCGCACCCAGGCAGGGAGCCACCCTGCTGCATGCCACCTTTCCGCGCGCCTATTGCGATGTGAACCGTGAGGCATGGGAACTCGACCCCACCATGTTCCGCGAGCCCCTGCCCGCCTGGTGCAACACCACCAGCCGCAAGGTCAGGGCCGGGTTTGGCACCATTGCCCGCATCGTCTCGCGTGATGGGCCGATCTATGCCCGCCCGCTCCCCTTCGCGGAGGCGGAAAAGCGGGTCCGCACCTGCTGGCAGCCCTATCATGATGCCCTCTCCCATCTGGTGCAGGACAGCGTGGCGCGACATGGCTTCTGCCTTTTGCTCGATGCCCATTCCATGCCCGTGGTGAAGGGGCGCGGGGAACAGCCTGATTTTGTTCTGGGCAATGCCTGGGGCACGGCCTGCACCCAGCAGATGACGGCGCTGGTGGAGCATGTACTGACAGGCCACGGTTACAGTGTCGCGCGTAATGTGCCTTTTGCAGGGGGGTATGTGACCCGCCATTACGGGCGGCCACGGCGCGGCGTGCAGGCCCTGCAACTGGAAATGAGCCGGGCGCTGTATATGGATCAGGACAGCCTGCAACCCCATGAAGGCTTCGCGCGCCTGCAATCCGTGCTGGTAGAAGTGGTGGCCATGCTGGCGCACTATGGCGACATGCTGGCGCAGATGGCAGCCGAGTAGGGCACGAAGCCGCTCTCGCCACCTGTATGCCCGCTTTATCGCCCCGACCCGGGCAGGATCCGTACCACCCGCATGAACCGGACCACGACAGGGCCCGACGCATGTCGCAACGCAGGCGACACAAGGTGCCGGGTGTATTGATGCCCTGAACCTGCCCCCTGTGCAATATTTTTTCCCCTTACTGCCCCCTTTCCGCCTCGTTCTGGAATAAATTATAAGGTATATGGTCTTATTTTATTGTAGACAGACTCATTCCGGCATGCCCGCTTATTGTAATGGGCACTGTTTTATTTTATGCGACCCGACCGCAACCGGGAAAGGGATGCATCGTTGATCCCTTCACAGCGGGCGTTCCCGGGATCGCTTCCTCCGTCATACCCCTTGAGGGAACGGGGGAAAAACAAGGGTCCCCTGTAGCCGCTGCCAGCGAAAGGTGAAGATCATGAATTCTCATATCTCCCTGCATAACCGTATCGCCCTGGCTCCTGCCGATAGCCGCGGGGGTGGCGGTGCCGCGCATAATCCCGGCAATTTCGCCAATGACCGCGCAAAAGCGGCCGAGGCCGGGCATAAGGGGGGCCAGAACAGTTCTGGCAACTTTGCCCGTGACCCCGAACGCGCTGCCGAGGCGGGCCGCAAGGGTGGCCAGCACAGCCACGGCGGCACGGGCCATGAAGCGGGAAAAACCACGCAGGCCAGCCACAAGGGCACAGAACACCATTCCGGCAATTTTGCCGATGACCCCGAGCGGGCGGCCCAGGCCGGGCGCAAGGGCGGCCAGCACAGTCACACCAAAACCTGAACGCACCGGCCCAGGGCAGCAGGAGGCCACGGCGGTGCCGTGCCTCCTCTCCCCTTTGTAACAGAACCCGCGCCACAGCGACACAAGAAGGCAGGCATGCCCCTGCGCGGCGCGGCACGAACAGAACCGGCAAGGAGAAGTTACATGTCTGCTACGGCAAGCAACACAATGACCAACAAGCATGACCTCATTTCGTCTGACCAGGTTGAAGGCACGGCCGTGTATTCGCCGGCGGGCGAAAAACTGGGCACGGTCAAGTATTTCATGGTCGACAAGATTTCAGGCGATGTCGCCTATGTTGTCATGAGCTTTGGCGGCTTCATGGGCATGGGGAACAGCTATCATCCCCTACCCTGGAAAGCCCTGCATTACGACCCCGCCCAGGGCGGCTACATCGTGTCCCTCACGCGCGAGCAGCTTGAAGGCGCACCGGCCTATGCGCAGGACATGTCGCCTGACTGGAGCAATAGCACCTATGGCCAGCAGGTTGATACCTATTATGGCGGGTTGCCCCACGTCTAAAACAGGCTACAGGCCGTAAACTGGAACCGCAGGTGATGGCCTTGGGCCACCCTGCGGTTTTTTTTGAATGAAGTTTTTTGGTGAAGCTTGAAGGATCACCGCTTTAAAAAAAGACCTCACCAAAAAACCGTTATCATTTCTCTCCTGCACGCCAGGCCCGCTCCCGCGCCAGAAGGGCCTGCTTGCGCTCAACACCCCAGCGATAACCCGACAGGCTACCATCATGGCGGATGACGCGGTGGCAGGGCACCACCACGGCCAGCCGGTTGGCAGCACAGGCCCCGGCGACTGCCCGCACGGCACCTGGCCTGCCAATGCGGACCGCAAGTTCGCCATAGGTCACGGTCTGGCCGCACGGTATGCCGCGCAAGGCCTGCCATACCTGAAGCTGGAAGGGTGTTCCCTGCAGCGCAAGCGGCAGGTCGGGCATGGCCCACGGGGCCTCGATGCAGGCGGTCACGACCTCAAGGGAATGTGCCAGCGCCGCATCATCCGCACGCCCAGCCTGTGCTGCCGGAAAAGACGCCAGAACAGCCTTTTGCAGCGCGCGCTCATCCGTATCGAGCATGATGGCCGCGAGCCCCTCCGGGCCGAGTGCCACCATGACCATGCCGAGGCCTGAAGGCCCGATGATGAAACGGATCTCGGCGTCCTGTCTGGATGCTGTCATGAGACCGGCAACCCTCATTGCGTGTGGCGTGTATTGCAGCAAAGAGCGGGCCATCATGCAAAAGTTTTGTTTCAGGCTCAAAAAAAAGAGGCCGCCTTTTTTCAAAAAAGGCGGCACCCAAAAACTTTTATCTTTTGATAATAATATTTTAGCGCAGGATTCCGGTATGCCCGACCGAGTAACGGCCCGGCTGCGGCCAGACGGTCAGGCCATGAGGTTCCAGCCCCACGGGGATCTTGCGCATGGCGCCCGTGGTGGTGTCGATGGCGTAGACGACATCATCAAACCGGCCGGAAAGCCATAGCGTCCTGCCGTCATTGCTGACATTGCCCATATCCGGGCTGCCACCGCCGGGAATGGGCCAGTTGGCCACCACCCTGTCGGTCGCGAAATCGATCACGCTCACGCCACCCGCCTTGCTGTGCGGCGGTCCGTGGATCTTGTGCGAGCCACGGTTGGCAACGTACATCTTCGTGCCATCACGGCTGGGGTACAGGCCATGGGTGCCAATGCCGGTGGGGATGAAGCCCGTCTCGCGGAAGCTGTCGCCATCAATGACAAACACGCCATCGGCATGCATGTCGGCCACGTAGAATTTATGCCCGTCGGGCGCGGTCAGGATATCCTGCGGCATGCCGCCGCCAGAGAGCTTGAGGTAGCCCATGACCGTGCGGTTGACGGTATCGACCTTGGCCAGGTAGCCGCCAAACTCACAGGTAAAGATGGCGTAACGCCCGTCGATGGAAAAATCGGCGTGATTGACACCCTTGCACTGCGGCACCGAGACCGAGCCCTGCAGTTCCATGGTGTGCGGATCACGGAAATCGAGCCTCTGCCGCGCCTCGGCCACCGTGATGGCGGATTTGCCATCGGGCGTGAAATACATGTTGTACGGATCATCCACCGCCACTTCAGGCAGCGGCAGGGTGGTGCGCGGGTCGATGGGCGTGAGCGTGCCGTTGGTCGTGCCCTCGGCATTGTTGGTCACCCACAGGGTGCGCAGGTCCCATGCGGGCACGACGTGCTGCGGGCTCTTGCCCACCTTGAAGCGCGAGATGACCGTATAGGTCTGCGGGTCGATCACGTACACATTGTTCGAGCGCAGGTTGGGCACGTAAATACGTGGCGGATCCTTGGCCACCTCGGGGTTAAGGTTGTTGGCCCGGGTCTCGGTATAGATGTTGTGGGGGTCGAGCACGGGCGGCATGCCGGGAATGGTGTCAACAGCCTGCGCCATCGCCACCCCGCCTTGCAGCAGCAGCATGCCCAGCCCCAGAACCGGTAGTTTTTTCTTGTGTGTCATAGTGTGATCCTGTTCGTCGCGGCCCCTATAGCACGCCGTGGCAGCGGCGCAATCAGGGCGAATTCCGTCCTGTTAGGTCGTGTTGCATGGCCGCCACCGTCGCGTTGACCTGCATGTCCGCCCCCACCTGCCCAAGGGCCGCATCGGCACGGCGCGGGTCGCCGCCATACACGCCCTGGGCTGCGCCAGGCAGGGGGGCGGCCCGCAGCGCCTGCGTGCGCACGAGGGCCGGGTCGAGGGCCAGCATCAGTGAAGTGTCCGACAGGTCGGCGTGCATGCCCACCTCCGCCGCATGGCCATGCTGGCGCAGCCAGGTGGCGTAGGCGCCCGGCACCACGTCGTAATAGGCGGGCACGTACAGCACATGCGCCCCCGTGCCCTGCCAGCGGTGGTTGAGCGTATCGGCTACGGCGCGCAGATCCTTCTGGTAGCCGCCATGGTCGCCAATCAGCACCACGCGCGTAAAGCCCTGCACGCGAAAGCTCTCGGCCGCATCACTGAGCAAGGCGCGGAACGTGGCGGGGGTTATGCTTATGGTGCCGGGAAAGCGCATGTGCGATGTGCGTGGCGCCGTGCCACCTTCGGGCACGTAGGCCACCACCGGGGCCACGAGGGCATGCCCCGCTGCCCGCGCAATGCGGCGGGCGAGCAGCAGGGCGCGCACGTCATGCTTGCCCACCGCAATGTAAGGCCCGCTCTGTTCCGTGCCGCCAACCGGCACGATGATGGTTGTATCCCCCCCCTGCACCGCATTGCGGATTTCGGTCCAGGTCAGGTCCGTAAAATCGACCGTGTCGGGGCTGGCTGTGGCCGGGCCGCACCACAGGGCGGCAAGCAGGCTGCATGCGGCAACAAAGGCCGGACGGTTACGCATGGATGGCAAAGCTCTCCTGCAACAAGCGATTCATGCGCTCCTGTGCCCTGTAGCGGCACGATTGGCAACAGTCATACGACACATGCATGAAACCCTGCTCACCCATACCCGTTGGAAAAGCCACATCTCCCGCTCTCCAGCACGGACACACACCTCCTCATGACAAAAACACCCAAAGCCCTCAAGGCCGTGGCGACCCATACTGGCGCCGGTGGCGAAACCCACCAGACCGCTGGCGGCGATACGCCGGTCATGACCACCCAGCAAGGGCTGGCGGTGTCAGATGACCAGAATACCCTGCGTGCGGGCGCGCGTGGTCCGGCCCTGATGGAGGATTTCCATTTCCGGGAAAAGATCTTCCATTTCGACCATGAGCGCATCCCCGAGCGCGTGGTTCATGCCCGTGGCTATGGCGCGCATGGCTATTTTGAACTGACCGACAGCCTGGCCGATGTGTGCAAGGCCGATATTTTCAACAAGGTGGGCGAGCGCACGCCTGCCTTCGTGCGGTTTTCCACCGTGGCGGGCAACAAGGGCTCGGCCGATGTGGTGCGCGACGTGCGCGGCTTTGCCGTCAAGCTCTATACCAGCCAGGGCAACTGGGATCTGGTGGGCAACAATATCCCGGTCTTCTTCATTCAGGATGCCATCAAGTTCCCCGATTTCGTGCATGCCGCCAAGCAGGAGCCGGACCGCGACTTTCCGCAGGCGCAGACCGCACACGACAATTTCTGGGATTTCGTCTCGCTCTCGCCCGAGGCCACGCACATGGTCTGCTGGGCCATGTCGGATCGCGCCATTCCCCGCTCCTTCCGCTTCATGGAGGGGTTCGGGGTGCATACCTTCCGCCTGATCGATGCCGAGGGGCAGTCCACCTACGTCAAATTCCACTGGAAGCCAAAGCTGGGCCTGCAATCGGTGGTGTGGAACGAGGCGCTCAAGATCAACGGCGCCGACCCCGATTTCCACCGCCGCGACCTGTGGCAGGCCATCAAGACAGGCAACTTCCCCGAATGGGAACTGGGCGTGCAGCTGTTTGATGATGCCTTTGCCGACAGCTTCGACTTTGACATCCTCGACCCCACCAAGCTCATCCCCGAGGAGCTGGTGCCCGTGCGCCGCGTGGGCCGCCTGGTGCTTGACCGCATGCCCGACAATTTCTTTGCCGAGACCGAGCAGGTGGCGTTCTGCACCCAGAACATCATCCCCGGCATCGATTTTACCAACGACCCGCTGCTGCAGGGGCGCAATTTCTCCTACCTCGACACCCAGACCAAGCGCCTCGGCGGCCCCAACTTCACGCATATCCCCATAAACGCGCCCAAATGCCCGTTCGCCAATTTCCAGCAGGATGGGCACATGGCCATGCACAACCCGAAGGGGCGGGCCAATTACGAGCCCAATTCCTGGTCGCAGCCCACCGCCGGCCCGCGCGAGACACCTGCGGGCTATACCTCCTACCCCGAGCCCGAATCCGGCCCCAAGCTGCGCCAGCGCTCGGAAACCTTCGCCGACCATTATAGCCAGGCCCGGCAGTTCTATATCAGCCAGACGCCGGTGGAACAGACCCACATGCGCGATGCCTTCGTGTTCGAGCTGAGCAAGGTCGAGACCCCCGCCATCCGCGCGCGCATGGTCAGCCACCTGCTGCATGTCGATCAGGCACTGGCTGAAGGGGTGGCCAGCGGGCTTGGCCTCTCGCCCCTGCCCGAGCCCGCCCGCGCCGCCCGCCCGGTGGTGGAGGGACTGGCCCCCTCGCCCGCGCTGAGCATCCTCAAGAACGGGCCGGACAGTTTTGCAGGCCGCAAGCTGGGCATCGTGGTGAGCAATGGCGTGAATGCCGACCTGCTCTCGGCCCTGATTGCCGCGACCGAGGCCGTGGATGGCACGGTTGAACTGATCGCCCCCACCGTGGCGGGCATTACCGACAGCGCAGGCAACGAGATCGTGGCCCAGCAGAAGATCAATGGCGGCCCGTCCGTGCTGTATGATGCCGTGGCCCTGCTGCCCACGGTGGAAGGGGCGAACCTGCTGCGCCATGAGGCCACCATGCGCGACTTCATTGCCGATGCCTTCGCCCACGCCAAGTTCATCGCGCATAATGATGCCGCCGAGATCCTGCTGGCCGCAGCCGGCCTGCACCCCCGCGCACGCGACCGCGGCGTGATCGCGCTGGAAAGCGCGGATGACGCCACGACCTTCATCCAGACCTGCGGGGCGCTGCGCCTGTGGTCGCGTGAGGGTCAGGTCCACGCGGTCTGAACACGCTGCACTGCCCCGCCACCTGCAATGGGGGCGGGGCAGTCCGAACTCGCCCCGATCAGGCGCGTAACAAATGTCTCGCCAGTAAAAACAAAGGCAAGAACCCATAAACGGGCCAGGCGGGATGCCCCTTGTGGAACCGGAAGGCTGCCAACCTGGTTGCTGGGCCCGGAATGTTTTCGACCTGCCCGTGCACGTTGTGAACCACCGTGTGGAATTCCCGCCTGGCACTCCTGGCCCGCAAGGTTTCCGGTGCTTCATGGCCTGAAAGCCGCTATATCCGTTCACGGTGCATGATACCCACCAGGGCAGCCGGGCGGCGCCGTCCGGCTGGATGAGACAGGAGGAACGCTCCATGACCGACCCGATCCCCACGACTGGCCGCCCCGACATTTCCATCCTGTACTGCACGCGCTGCAACTGGCTGCTGCGCGCGGCATGGATGGCGCAGGAACTGCTTTCCACCTTTGGGGAGGAACTGGGCAGCGTCAGCCTCATCCCGGCAAGTGGCGGCCGGTTCGAGGTCACGGTCAACAGCCAGCTTGTATGGGAACGCAAGCGTGATGGCGGCTTTCCCGGCCCCAAGGAACTCAAGCAGCGCGTGCGCGACGTGATCGCGCCGGGGCGCGACATGGGCCATATTGATCGCGATGGAGGCACGCCCGGTTAGGGAAAGCCTCACCCGCAATCCTCATCAGCCATCAAGGCGCGCATCCTGAATCGGGCCGCATTGTAACGCGCCATGGCACACCCCATTATAACAGCATGAACGCTTCTGCTTCCTTGGCCGCCCGCGCGCGGCCTGCCGATATCCGTGCTGAAGTGGCACGGCTGCGGAAACTGGCGACCCTGCTTGACGCCGCCTTCCGTATTCCCGGCACGAAGGCGCGCTGGGGGCTTGATACGGTCATCGGTCTGCTGCCCGTGGGCGGTACGGCGATCATGCTTGTCCCTTCCCTCTACATCGTCTGGAAAAGCTGGAAGCTTGGCGCAAGCCAGACAGTGCTGGCGCGCATGCTGGCCAATGTGCTGATCGAGGCGGCGGCTGACCTCGTGCCCGTGCTGGGCGATATTTTTGATACCGCCTTCAAGGCCGACCTGCGCAACGTGGCGTTGCTGGAGGCGCATCTCGGCCTGTCCACGCCCTAGACGTGCGCGGCAGGAGCGCTACACTATGCGCCCCACGCCCCTGAAATCAAAGAAATCCGCCTTTCATGCCTCTTTCCTTTCTTCATGCCGCGCAGGCAGGCCTGCCCATAGCCCGTGCCTGTCGTGTCGCATGTCACGGCCGTCCATCCGCAGGCAATGGCGTGGCATGAACAGAAAAGCTCCCCGCATGGCCAACGCCACCAATGCCATGCTTGCCGATGCGCTCGGCCTGCTGCGCCAGGGCCAGTTTGCCCAGGCCCGTGCCGTGCTGGAAGGCTGCACGCCTTCCCCCAATGTCGAGCTTCTGCTCGCGCATGCCCATGCGGGGTGCAACAGGGTGCAGGAAGCGGCCCGCCTGCTGTGCCGGCAGGCCGTGGCCAATCCTGGTGCCCGCCACCCCGCGCGCGACATGCTCGACCTGCTGCTGCCCCATGAGCGCGTGGATGAAGCCGAAGCCGTGCTCCGCGCCGTGCGCCAGCGCGCGGGGCAGGATATCCGCACGCATGACATGCTGGGCGAGCTGCTGCTGCAACGCGGCCGCACGGCGGAGGCGCAGGCCGTGCTGACTGACGGGCTGAGCCTGTCACCCGCGCAGCTCACCACCGGCAACCTCATGGCCGTGTGCCTGATGGAACAGGGCGAATATGCTGCCGGGCGCGACCTGCTGCTTTACATTCTGGAACACCACCCCCGCAGCGCCATGACGCATGCCAATCTCGCGCACCTGCTGGCGGGCTGGAACCGCACCGATGAGTCGCTCACAATCCACGCCCGCGCCCTCGCGCTGCGCCCCGATGATGCCAGCCTGCGCCTGAACCATGCCCTGACCCTGCTCAAGAACGGGCAGATGGCCCGGGGCTGGGCCGAATATGAATGGCGGCGCAAGCTCCCCGGCCGCGCGCGCCTGCCCGCTACCAGCACCCTGCCCGTGCTGGCGCCGGATGCCGACCTGCGGGGCAAAACCATCCTCATCACGCGCGAGGGTGGATTGGGCGACATGCTGATGATGCTGCGCTTCGTGCCGGTGCTGGCCGCCCTGGGCGCGCGCGTGATCGTGCAGGCCCCTGATACGCTGCACGGCCTGATCCGCCGCATGGATGGCGTGCGCCGCGTGTTCAATGACCGCCAGCCCGTGCCGTTTTATGACTGGCACTGCCCTTTCCTCAGCCTGCCCCATGTGCTGCACCGCATGCCGGGCCATGCAGGCGTTGCGGTGCCCTACCTGCATGCCGATGCAGGACGCGTGCGGGCCTGGGCGCCTTTCCTGCCGCCGCGCCCCACCTTGCGGGTGGGGCTGGTATGGGGCGGGGCCAGCAGGCCGGACGTGCCCGCAGCCCACGCCATGGACCGCAGGCGCTCCATCCCGCTGCGCAGCCTGGCCCCGCTGGCAGGCATGCCCGGCATCTCGCTGGTCAGCCTGCAGATGGGCACCTACGCCACGCAGATGATGGACATGCCCGCCGGCATGCACCTGCACGCCCCCATGGAAAGCGTGCGGGACATGGATGATACGGCAGCCCTCATCGCGGGCCTTGATGTGGTGGTGTCGGTTGATACCTCGGTCGCCCATCTTGCTGGCGCGCTGGGCTGCCCGGTGCTGCTGCTCGACCGGTTTGACAATTGCTGGCGCTGGCTCTCGGGCCGCACCGACAGCCCGTGGTACCCCACCCTGCGCATCATCCGCCAGATCCGCACCGGACAGTGGGATGATGTGGTCCGCCGCCTGTGCAGCATGCTGGCCAAGCGCGACCTGCCGCCATCACGCCTGCAGCCCGCCTCCTGAAAAGCGCCTAGCCCTGATAGACACGCCCCGGCGGCAGCAGCTTGCCGGGGTTGAGGATGTTGAGCGGGTCCATGGTGTGCTTGAGCGCGCGCATGACCGCAAGCGTGCCCGTGCCGTGCTCCGTCTCGAGAAATTCGAGCTTACCCATGCCCACGCCATGTTCGCCGCTGCATGAGCCACCCAGCGCCAGCGCCCGGTGCACGATCTTGCGGTCAAGCTCCAGCGCACGGGCATGGCCGGCGGGCGTATCATCGGTGATGATGAGGGAGTGAAAATTGCCATCGCCCACATGCCCCAAAAGCGGCACGCGCAGGCCGGATGCGACGATATCTTCGCGCACGCCCGCAATCAGTTCGCCCAGCTTCGAGATCGGCACGATGCAGTCGGTTGAAATGACGCGGGCCGTGGGCTCGATGGCCTTGGCGGCCCAGAAGGCATCGTGGCGGGCCTTCCACAACCGGGTGCGTTCCTCCGCCGTGTCAGCCCAGGCGAAGGCCAGCCCGTTATTGGAGAGCGCAATGGCCTCGGTCGCCGCCACCTGCTCCTGCACGCTTGCGGGCGCGCCCCCGAACTCGAAGAACAGCGTGGTGAGGTCCTGATAGCCATCCAGCTTCGAGTACCGGATCGAGGCCGCCATCTGCACGTCATCAAGCAGTTCAACCCGGCTGATGGGAATGCCGCACTGGATGATCTCGATGGCGGTCCGCACCGCATCATTGAGGTCGGCAAACTGGCATACGGCGGCGGAAAGCGTTTCGGGGCGGCCATGCAGGCGCAACTGCACCTCGGTAATGATGCCCAGCGTGCCTTCCGAGCCGATGAACAGCGATGTCAGGTCATAGCCGGTGGATGACTTGCGCACCCGCCCGCCCGTGCGGATCACCTCGCCCGTGGCCAGCACCACGGTCAGGCCCAGCACGTTCTCCTTCATGGTGCCATAGCGCACCGCAGCCGTGCCCGAGGCGCGCGTGGCGCACATGCCGCCCAGCGTGGCCTCGCCACCCGGATCAACCGGAAAGAACAGCCCCGTATCGCGGATCTGGGCATTGAGCGCCTGCCGCGTCAGCCCGGCCTGCACGCGGCAGTCCAGGTCCTCAGGGTTCATCTCGACAATGGTGGTCATCTCTGACAGGTCGAGGCTGATGGCGTGTTCGGCAGGTGTCACATGCCCCTCAACCGACGTGCCGGCCCCGAAAGCCACCAGCGGCACCGCATTGGCATGGCAGGCGCGCAGCACGGTGGCCACATCCTCTGTCTTGCGGGCAAAGACCACGGCGCCGGGCAGGCACGCGGCCTCCATGGCCTCGCCATGGCTATGGGCCTCAAGCACCGAGGGCGACATGCTGACCTGTGCCGCGAGGCCGCCTTCGCGGATGGTGGTCAGGGCGGCCTGAAGGCGGGCTGCGGGCAAGGCGGGCGTGTCGGTCATGCAAGGTGTCCAGGCAGAAAATCAAACAGGTCGCCTTAGTGTAACAGCATATCCCGGCACACGGCCAGACGGGGCGGCTGGCGGGCCAGCATGCCCGTCATGCCTTTTTTTTCAGGCATCTGCTGGCAACCGGCCCTTGCGCCTACTGCCCTATAATGCCCAAATGCACGCCGCAAAACGGGGGGAAACAGATGAACTTGGCCTTTCTTACCTCGGGCATGATGCTGGCCTTTGCCGCATTTTCCTCATTCTCGATCAGTGATGCCTATTCCAAGCTGCTCGCAGGCCAGCTTGACCCGTTCGAGGTTGCCTTCTCCGGTGGCGTATTCGGCTTTCTCATCATTCCCTTCATCCGCAACAAAAACGAATCCTACCGCGATATTTTCGCGCCCACCCATCCGCTCATGTGGGTAGTGCGCGCCGTGGCCACCTTTGCCGCCACTGCCGCCAGCGTTGAAGCCTTCATGCTGCTGCCCATGCCTGAGGCGCTCTCGCTCATGTTCCTCATGCCGCTTTTCGTCACCATCCTGTCCGTGACCCTGCTGCATGAGAAGGTATCAGGCTGGGCGTGGCTTTCGGTCATTCTGGGTTTCCTGGGCGTGCTGATCGTGTTGCGGCCGGGCGTGCGGGCGCTGCACCTGGGGCATCTGTGCGCGCTGGTTGCCGCCATCGCCAATGCCGTGGGCGTGATTGCCTACCGGCTGGCGGGCAATGACACGCCCCGGCTCTCGCTGTTCGGCTCAAGCCTGTTCGGCCCGCTGGTGGGCGACGGCGCGCTGATGCTGGCCCACGCGCACTGGCCACACGGGCTGAAAACGTGGATGTTCCTGTTCGGCTACGGCTTTCTTGCAGCCCTTGGCCAATTATTCATGATGATGGCGACCGCGCGCGCCCCCGCCAACCGCGTGGCCCTGCCCCAGTACAGCCAGATGCTGTGGGCCGTGGCGTTCAGCTACTTCCTGTTTCACCAGCCGCTTGATGGCTGGACGTTTGCGGGCATTATCGTGGTCACGCTATCGGGCATGATCAACTGGATCCGCCAGCATATCCTTTACGGCGAACTGGTACTGAAGGAACGCCGCGCGGCCCGGCGGCGGGCCGAGACCTATGAACCCGATCGGGGCTGAAGGCAGCCTCAATGCTGCGCGGTCAGCAGGATGAACAGCACCATGGTCAGCACGGATGCGACCGCGCTGAGGAACAGGGTTGACGCCGCCTCCTGCTCATCGGTTTTGAAACGGACCGCGAGAATGACCACGACCGTGCCCACCGGGATGGACAGCGTGAGCACGGTGGCGCGGATGACATCATGCGGCAGGCCCAGCGCCACCAGCACCAGCCAGGCCCCGGCGGGCACGACAATGTTGCGCGCGAGCACCGTCATCACCACCGGCAGCGTAATGTGCACGCGCTGCAGGAACAGCACCACGCCCGATGCGAACAGCGCGACACCCGTGGCGGTATTGCCCAGCAGGCCCATGGCGCCAAGCAGCGAGCGGGGAATATGCACGTCCAGCACCACCAGCGCTGTTGCCAGAAGCGGCGCCCACACGATCGGTTCCTTCAGCGCGGCCCCCACCTGCCCCACGAAACTGACCGATGCGCCATCCGCCACCGTTGCATCATGGCCCAGCATCATCATGCAGACCGGGGTCTGGACTAGCACCATGGCAAAGACCGCGGCCGATATGGCCACCGCCGTGCTGTCATGCCCGATCAGGACCGGCAGCATGGCGGAACCGATAAAGGGCACCGAGGGCGCGCCAATGGCCAGCCCCTGCAACGCCGCCGCCGCCCCGCCACGGCGCGCCACATAGCGTGACACCCCATACGCCACGGCAAAACTGGCGCACATGAGCCCGAAGACCGAAGCCGCCAGCGGCATCTGGCCTGCAAGGATGGTGCGCGGCATGCGGGCGATACCCACAAACAGGTTGAGCGGAAACGCATAGAGCATGACCAGCCGGTTCAGGACAGCGACATGCGTGCCATCAAAATCATGGTGCCATCCGGCGCGGTACCCCAGCACAAACACCACAATGAGAGGCAACATCGCGGCAATAATGGTCGAAAGCATGGAATGAAACGGCCTTATCCTACGCGCACCCACGCCAGCCCGGCTGGGGAACTGCCAAAAACAATCCTGAGCAGACCTGCGCGGATATGGCAATGGTGTGCCTGGTATTTTGGAACGGGTTTTTCTTTTTATGGAAATTACATGCATTTCAAGGAGAGCAGAAAACATTCACAAAAATTTTTACAATTTTCATGAAGTATTATGGTCATTTTACAGAAATAATTTGACATATTTTATTAAAAATTTGTCAAATATACTTTACATTATCGCTTAAAAACAAAAATTATCTGAACATATTATTTATTATATTTTTATAATATGGATATTACTTTATTATGAAAACCCTATACACACGAATTTTCCCACCAAAATCTTCTTTGGGTTTTTTCATCCTACCGAATGCATTGCCGCGCGGCATCCGGACCAGCGATAGGTCGCTTTTTACAGGCATGCAGGGATTTATTTCATTTATCAGTAAAATATACTAAAATAAAATTTACGTGAAACAACTACAAAGAAAAACTCTTAAATAATACTGGCGTTTGCGTGCAGCTATTCCCCTCCCCTGAACAGTGCCTGCGCACCGTTCACTCCTGCACGAAAAGAGCCAGCCCATGGCCCCTGATCCCTCCCGCCGATACCGCCGCGATATTGATGGCCTGCGCGCCATTGCCGTAACCGCCGTGGTCCTGTTCCATGCCGGTCTTTCGCCGCTGAAATCGGGTTTTACCGGTGTAGACATATTTTTTGTCATTTCCGGTTTCCTCATAGGTGGCATCGTATACCGCGATGTCGGGACGAAGCGCTTTCGCTTCGATACCTTCTATGCCCGGCGCGCCGCCCGCATCCTGCCCGCGCTCATGGCCGTCATCGCCTTTGTCACGATCCTTGGCGTCGTGCTGGCAAGCCCGCAGGACTACAGGCAGATCGCAATCGGGGCAATGGCAGCCCTGAGCGGGTGGTCAAACATCCTGTTCTGGCGGCAAGTCAACTATTTCTCGCCCGATGCACATCTTGATCCGTTTCTCATGACCTGGTCGCTCGGGGTGGAAGAGCAGTTCTACCTGCTTTTTCCCTTCCTGTTACTGGCGCTGCGCCGCATGCAGCGCTCTTTCGTGCTCGTGGTCATTGGCGTGCTCTGCCTTGGTTCCCTCGTCCTGGCCATCATCGGCATGGGCCGCTGGCCCACGGCGGTCTTCTACCTTTTGCCCACGCGGGCATGGGAACTCGGGGCGGGAACCTTCCTGGCCATCGCCCGCTCGGGGGCGACAAGGCCCCTGCCTGCCCTGCCTGCCAACATACTGGGCTTTGCGGGTATCGGGCTTGTCGTGCTGTCCGTCTGTCTTTTTAACGAACATACGCCCTTCCCCGGCCTGGCCGCGCTGCTGCCGGTGGGGGGCACGCTGGCGCTCGTGCTGGCGGAGGGCAGTGTTTTCAATCGCACCATCCTGTCCGCGCGCCCATTCGTGGGGGTGGGGCTTATTTCCTATTCGTGGTATCTGTGGCACTGGCCGCTCATGGCGCTGACATGGCTGTGCATGGCGCAGGCCCCGCGGCCTGCACAGCTTGTGGTGGTGGCGTTCGTGTCGCTGGGGCTGGCCGTGCTGTCATGGCGTTATATCGAACAGCCTTTCCGCCATGTGCGCCTGCCCAGCCGCACGGTCCTGCTGCGCTATGGCAGCGCCACCGCCTTATGCGGGGTCGCCCTGGCAGCCATTTACATGAGCCACGGCTTTCCCGCCCGCTTCAATCCCGCCCTCCAGATAACGGAAGCCAGCCTGGCAGCCGGGCGCGGCGGTTCATGCCTGGCCAATTATGGCGATGCCCGGCCCAATACCAGCTTCGCCTGCATGCATGACACCGGACGCCTGCAGATAGCCCTGCTGGGTGATAGCCACGCCGCAGCCCTTGCCCCGGCCCTTGCCCGCATCGCGCATGAAGGCGGGTATGATTTCGTGCAGTTCACCAAATCATCCTGCCCGCCACTGATGGGGGCCACGCGCCTCATGCCGCAGCATCCGGGCCATGCCGCCACCTGCGCGCTCTATAACGAACGCGCCATGGCACTGGTGGCCAGCAACCCTGAAGTGCAACTGGTGGTGCTGACCGGCTACTGGTCTGCCCCCTATGAAGCCGATGCGGGCAATGACGCCTATGTCGACCCCGCACATCCGGTGGATGACGGCGTGGTGGCTGGCATCGCCCGCATGCGCGACGCCCTGATCCGCACCGAAACCACCCTGACGCAGGCAGGCAAGAAAGTGATCGTGCTGGGCGACGTACCCCATTTCCGCCTCGACCCCGCGCGTGAGGCGGTAACGGCGTTCATGCCCGTGCGCGCATGGATCGAACACCAGCTTGACCCTGCCCTGGCACTCGCCGGCGGGATCGCGCCCCTGCCCTGGGTCGTCACCCCCTCCCCTTCCATAGAAAATGCCGTGCGCGTGGCCGCCACCACAATTGGCGGCATAACCTATGCTTCGTTATATGAGCGCTTCTGTACACCGCAGGGGTGCCGGTTCAGCCGTGAATCCGCCTCGCTCTATGCAGACTCCCAGCACCTGTCAGGCGTGGGGGGCGAATTCGCCCTCAAGGGCCTGATCGATGTCGCGCCCTCCACAATGGCCGACAAGTAAACAGGGCCGCCTGCCCACGCGCCCTCCTTCGCGCCCGAACAGCTACGCCCGTCGTGGCTGTCCGGGCATGCATCCCCTCTCATCCCCGCACCCCCGATGCGGGGAAAGTCGCATGAAATCATAAAATATTTCCTTTTTGATAATAGTTTAACACATTGATTTATATATATTTACACTCCGGTTCTAATGGCACTTGATGCATATATCACGGTTACGTTATCTCCCTCTCCCTTGCGTGAGGGGGTGCGTCTATATATCAATGAATACAGATGATTCTCCGGCTTTCCACCGGGGTATATCCAGAACTGTCAGGTTTGCAGGAAAGGCATAGACTTATGCTTTACACGACCATGAGAATGAATTTCCAAATATCTGGCATTCTGGAACATCATAAAAAGTAAAAACAAACCAAAAACGAAATATTTTTACTGTATTTTCTTCGCGCTGGGCTCTTTGCATTGTGCGTCATGCATGTTTGCGCCCTGGCCTGATGAATACGCCATTACCCTGAAGGAAAATCACCGTGTCAGCAGACAGCATCACGGCGGCCCCGCCGTTCAAGTCCCGTTATGGTAACTACATTGGTGGCAAATGGGTTGCCCCCGTCGATGGTCATTACCTGACCAACACCTCCCCCGTTGATGGCCGCGTGCTGTGCGAAGTGCCCGCTTCCACCGCAGCCGACGTGGAGCTGGCACTTGATGCGGCCCACAAGGCAAAGAAAGCCTGGGGCGAGATGGCGCCTGCCGACCGCGCGCTGATCCTGCTCAAGGCAGCCGATGTCATGGAAAAGAACCTCGACCTGCTGGCCCGGGCCGAGACATGGGACAACGGCAAGCCCATCCGTGAAACCCTGACCGCCGACATCCCGCTGGCGATCGACCATTTCCGCTACTTCGCCGGCTGCATCCGCGCCCAGGAAGGCACGCTGAGCGAGATCGACGCGACCACCATCGCCTACCACTTCCATGAGCCGCTTGGCGTCGTGGCCCAGATCATTCCGTGGAACTTCCCGCTGCTCATGGGTTCGTGGAAGCTGGCGCCCGCGCTGGTCGCCGGTAACTGCGTGGTCATGAAGCCTGCCGAGAGCACGCCTGCCTCCATGCTGGTGCTGATGGAGCTGATCGGTGACCTGTTCCCGCCCGGCACGCTCAACATCGTCAACGGCCTGGGCCGCGACGTGGGCGCCGCCCTGTCCAACAGCGACCGCATTGCCAAGATCGCCTTCACCGGTTCCACCCCCACCGGCAAGATGATCGCGCATGCCGCCGCCGAACACCTGATCCCGGCAACGCTGGAGCTGGGCGGCAAGTCGCCGAACATCTTCTTCGCCGACATCATGGACAAGGACGACGACTACCTGGACAAGGCGGTCGAAGGCTTCACCATGTTCGCCCTCAACCAGGGCCAGATCTGCTCCTGCCCCAGCCGTGCGCTGGTGCATGAATCGATCTACGAGAAGTTCATGGAACTCGCCCTGCCCCGCATCAAGGCGATCCGCCAGGGCAACCCGCTTGATCCCAACACCATGATGGGCGCGCAGAACTCGCACGGCCACCAGGAAAAGATCCTGTCCTACATCGACATCGGCAAGGGTGAAGGCGCCGAGCTGCTGACCGGTGGCGGCCGCCCCGACCTTGGTGGCGACCTGAACAACGGGTGCTACGTGCAGCCGACCGTGTTCAAGGGCAACAACAAGATGCGCATCTTCCAGGAAGAGATCTTTGGCCCGGTTCTGGCCGTGACCACCTTCAAGACGGAAGAAGAAGCGCTGGCCATCGCCAACGACACCCCCTTCGGCCTCGGCTCGGGCGTGTGGAGCCGCGATGCCAACACCTGCTACCGCATGGGCCGTGGCCTTGAGGCCGGTCGCGTGTGGGTCAACTGCTACCACGTCTATCCGGCGCATGCCGCCTTTGGTGGCTACAAGAAGTCCGGCATTGGGCGCGAGACCCACAAGATGGTGCTCGAACACTACCAGCAGACCAAGAACATGCTGGTCAGCTACAGCGAAAAGAAGCGCGGCTTCTTTTGATCCGCTGAGGGGGTGAAAACCTCCTGGCCATAAGGCAGGGCGCGGCGGTCGGGCTGGTTTAGCGGGCCGGCCGCCGCGTTCCATTGTCCGGGCCATTCGCGTCGGGCCCGCGGCAGGGCAGTTTCGACGCGGAAATCTCACAGAAGGGTTGTACATCGGGTTAGATTATGAAAAAGTCTGTTTTGCACAAAAGAAATTT
>NZ_QQBI01000024.1 GCF_004302915.1 Komagataeibacter xylinus
CTCAAGAAGTTTCCTCAGCGCCGCCGGTGATTGGGGATATAGGACCACCATCACATACCGTCAATCAGAAAATCGCACCGGAGATGAAAAATATGGTCCGGGGTGCCATCAAGCCCCCGGAAAACAGCCAGATAATAGAATCACTTACCGGCGGGCTTGTTGGCCAGCACGTCAGAATCGACCTTGTCACCCACCACGATTCCCAGTTTTTCGGTAATGCCGGCCTGCAGTTCCAGGGTTGCGCGCACGGGGCCGTGGCTGCTGATGCGGGCCAGGCTGAGTGGCACGGCGTTCTCGACAATGGAGGAGATGCGGTTATCCGCGCCGATAAAGACGATATCGAGCGGGGCCTTGGTGTTCTCCATCCACATGTCGCTCTGGCGCGGATAGGACCAGACGAAGATCATCCCGGCATCGGCAGGCACTGACGGGCGGAACATCTCACCCACCTGCTGCTCGCGCGGGGTCATGGCCTTTTCCACCGTGAACACGTGCTTTGCGCCATCGGCCGTGGTGATGGTGAGCGGCACGGTGGGCAGCGGGGCCTGCGCGTGGGTGGGTTCACCCGTTTCCTCCGCCGCCATGGCGGGAACGGACACTGCGGCCATGCATACGGCCAGGGCCAGCCACCGGCCCGCCTTGAAGGACATCATAAGCAAATACTCTCCTGCACCCTTTGATCTGTCTGTCAGGTCAGGAAGGGATTGCCCTTCCGCTCCGCGCCGATTGTCGTTGCGGGACCATGACCGGGCAGGATCGTGACATCATCATCCAATGTAAGCAATTCCCGCCCGATCGCCCCAATCAGCTGCGCATGGTCGCCATAGGGGAAATCGGTCCGCCCCACGCCGCCCTTGAACAGGGTATCGCCCACAAAGGCGAAACGGGCAGCGGGATCATAAAACACGACATGGCCCGGCGTATGGCCGGGCACATGACGCACCTCAAAGCTGTGGCCCAGCGCTTCGAGCGTTTCACCATGCTTTACAAACCGGTCGGGCCTTACATTTTCCACCCCGGTCAGGCCGAACAGGGCGCCTTGCTGCACAATGGTTTCAAGCAGGGGCGCATCGGCCTTATCCGGCCCCAGCACCGGCACGGGAGCCCCCTGCCGGGCCGAGAGCGCGCGCCGCAGGGCATCGGCCCCGCCCGCGTGGTCGAGATGGCCGTGGGTGAGCCAGATGGCATCCACCGTCAGGGCCCTGTCCGTCAGGGCGGCCATGATGCGGGGCACATCACCCCCGGGATCAACCACGACCGCATGATGCGTATCGGGGTTCCACAGGATGGAGCAGTTCTGCCCGAATGCGGTCACGGGCACGACTTCGAGTGACAGGGGTGCTGGCATGATAAAAAGCCCTACAAACAAAAAATGCGCCCCACGCTACCGCGGGGCGCACCGTTACTGAACCACGCAGGCGGCTCAGCGCTCCTTGGCGAGCGGCCAGCCGGTGGCCGGAATATCGAAATGCGGGGCCAGCTTGTTGTCCGGTGTGTTGGTCAGGTCATGCTCGACAACCTTCACCACCAGCGGGCGGGCTTCCACGTCCAGATGTTCGCGGATCTGGTGCATCACCTCGCCGGGGGCGGCAAGCGCCAGGCCCGGTGTTTCCTTCGCGCGGATGGCCTTGTTCAGGAACTCGGCAATCACCTTGCCATAGGCACCATTGCGCGGGGCATCCATGCCCTTGGCATCGTCGCTCTTGAGGTGGGTGATGGTGGCCAGGCCGTGTTCGCCGTGCTTGAGGATGCGGGCGTGAATGCTATCGGCCACAACATACCAGACCGGATCGACATAGCTCATGTAAAATACTCCGTTCATGCATCGGGCCACCCTGTGGTGGCCCACGTGTTGTTACATTACATGGGGTGTTCGGGCATGCATGTCCAGCGGGTGACAGGCGCACATGCGTGCTGATAAAGTAAAGCTGCCATGACAAAGCTTTCCTCTACGCCCGATCCTCTGGATCTCCTGATTGAATGGGCCCGGGCGGGACTGCCCTGCGCCCTTGCCACCGTCACCTCGACATGGGGCAGTTCCCCCCGGCCTGCGGGCAGCATGATGGCCGTGTGCGAGAATGGTCGCATCGAAGGCTCGGTCAGCGGCGGCTGCGTGGAAGGCGCCGTCATAGAAGAAGCCGCCACCGTCATGCACACCGGCACGCCGGCCGCCCTGTCCCATGGCGTATCGAGCGATGATGCCTGGGCGGTGGGGCTGGCCTGTGGGGGGCGGCTTGATGTGTACGTGGCCGCCATCGGCACCCCGGCCCGCCCGCAGGGCACGCTGCCGCTGGAAATGCTGGAAACCGTGGCCGAAAAGCGCCGCGCCCGCGTGCCGGTCATCATGGCGACCGAACTTGCCACCGGCACGTGCCGCCTGCTGTATGATACCAGCACCCCCGCCACCGCCCCCGCCACGGACCTTGAAGCCCGCCTGGCCGCCCGCGCGCGCGAGGTGTTTGAAACCGGCCGCAGCCTGCGGCTGGAAGATGAAGCGGGGCAGGCCATATGGTTCCTGCATCTCGTGCCCATGCCGCCGCGCCTTCTGGTAGTGGGGGCGGTGCATATCGCGCAGGTGCTGGCCCCCATGGCGCAGACCACCGGCTTTTCGGTCACGGTCATTGACCCGCGCACGCAGCTTGCCACGCCCGAGCGCTTTCCCGGCATCACGCTGGATACCGACTGGCCCGATGAAGCCCTTGCACGGCTGGGTATCGATAACCAGACCGCCATCGTTACCCTGACGCATGACGCCAAGCTCGATGACCCGACGCTGCAATACGCCCTGGGCAGCGAGGCCTTCTATATAGGCGCGCTCGGCTCGCGCAAAACGCAGGCCTCCCGCGTGGCCCGGCTGCATGAGGCCGGTTTTGACACAGGCCGCATCGCGCGCATCCACGGCCCCGTTGGGCTTGCCATTGGCGCGGTCGGGGCGGCGGAAATCGCGCTCTCGATCCTGGCCGAGATCGTGGCCGTGCGGCACAACAAGCCACTGGGGCGGGTATCGGGCTGGGCGTGACCGCCGCACCGGGGCGCATCGCCGCCATCGTGCTGGCGGCGGGCGCCTCGAGCCGCACGGCGCCCGCGCACAAGCTGCTTGCCCCGGATGCCACCGGCCTGCCCATGATCGCCCGCACCCTGCGCGCGGTCATGGCCAGCCGGGCCGACCCCGTTGTGGTCGTGCTGGGCCACCGGGCCGCCGAGATCCGGCAGGCGGCAATGCTGGGGCTGGAACCGGGCCGCCTGCCCCATTTCATCATCGCGCCCGACCATGCCCATGGCCTGTCACGCACGCTGGCCGCAGGTGTGGGGGCGGTCATGGATGACCCCACCATAACAGGTGCGCTGATCTGCCTTGGTGACATGCCGCTGGTCGGCACGGAACTGCTCGACCGCATGATGGCCACATTCCATGCCCATCCCGGCTGCCCCGGCGTGCTGGCCACGCATGAGGGCAGGCGTGGCAACCCGGTGCTGTGGAGCCGCAGCCTCTTTGCCGCCCTGACGGCAGGCCACGGCGATAGCGGGGCCCGCCACCTGCTGGCACGGCATGCCACCGCCATGCCCCGGGTGGCGGCAGGTGCGGAAATCACGGCGGATTTTGATACCCCGGAACGGCTGGCGGAATTCAGCCGCCTTTTCGGCGCGGAGCAGTTGACCTCAGCCCGGGCCAGCGCGAAGAGGGAAGGCAGCGCATGTGGCGCGCCGCATGCCAACCAACCAACCAGGACCCATAACATGAGCAAGATCATTCGCACCGAGCCCAACGCCATCCTGTCGAAGGTGGTGGAGTATCATGGCTTCCTGTTCACGCAGGGATTCGTGGCGCGCGACCTGTCCGCCGACATCACGGCCCAGACCAAGGACGTGCTGGCCCAGATCGACGCGGCGCTGGAGCTGCATGGCACCGACAACACCCGCCTGCTGCAGACCCAGATCTGGCTGAAGGACATCAATGACCGTGATGCGCTGAACGCCGTATGGGGCCCCTGGCTGCCCAAGGGCGGCGCACCGGCCCGCGCCTGTGTCGAGGCCAAGATGGCGCATCCGGACGTGCTGGTCGAAATCATGGTCATCGCGACCAAATAAGACCCCGGGGCAGCGGGAAGGGAGCCTGTGAAACATGTCACATTTTTGCAACTTTCCCGCTTTCCCAGAATCATTCTACTTCTGTTCTCCCCGCTGGAATCCTTGGGATAAGCGACGGAAAATCAGGGCGTAAACAGTCCGAATAAAGAATATATTCCTATTTTTTTAATCTGAGCACGTTTTTGGGGGAAATATGCAATGTTGCTCTTCATCCTCCACAGCGCAGGCTTGTCAGACTTGCAATGGGCTTGCTACTCGATGAACGCGATGTGAGCGGATCATTTTGAGAATCACCCGGATGCGGTGGAGAGATTGCGAAAAATGCGGATCAGAAACATGAAGCGTGGCGTCTTGCTTTCCGTCCTTACGGCCACTTTCGGATTCATGTTTTCTGAACAGGGTCAGGCCCATGCCGTACGGCATGTCAGCCATGTGCACCCGACCACCCCTTCCCATCATGTTTCCGTCCATCATGCCGCCTACCATGGCACCCATAGCCATGAGCGCGGGCATGTCATCCAGTGCGTGGCCTTCGCCAAGGCGGCATCCGATGTCGAGATTCGCGGCAACGCGGTAGACTGGTGGTATAACGCCGCAGGCCGCTACGCACGCGGCAACGCACCGGAGGAGGGCAGCGTGCTCAACTTCCGTGGCACGCGCCGCATGCCGCTTGGACACGTGGCCGTGGTGCGCCAGGTGGTCAATAACCGCACCATCGTCATTGACCAGTCGCACTGGGGCCAGCGCGGCATCAGCCGCGACGTGCCGGTGATCGATGTCTCCCCCAATAATGACTGGTCGGCCGTGCGCGTGGCGCTCAACAGCCGCAACGGCGCCTTTGGCAGCATCTACCCCACCTACGGCTTCATCTACGCCCGGCCTGACACCACCTCGCACATGATGCTGAGCACCTACCAGAAGGCCATGCGCAACCCTGCCGTCATGGCGCAGGCGCATACCACTACCCGCCGCAACAGCACGGAAGTGGCCGAAGCGCCTGAGGGCATTGCCGGACGGGCTTCCTCATCCCTCGCCTATTCGGATGACGCGCCCAACCGTTCGCTACGCTAAAACGCACACCCGGCACGGGGCCTGTTTTCAGGCAGTTTTTTCAAAAAAAACCTGAGATAACACTGCTTTTTTAAAAAAGTGGTGCGTCAGGTCATGCAACTTCATGCTCATTTTCCATAACGACCACACGGGCAGCCTTTCAGTCAGGACGGCCCGCACGGTGATAGGGATGCCCGGCTGAAATGGCGCGGGCGCGATAAAGCTGCTCGGCCAGCATGCCGCGCACGAGCATGTGCGGCCACGTCATCTTGCCAAGCGAGAGCGTATGGTCGGCACGCTGCACAACCGGGCCATCAAGCCCTTCCGCCCCGCCAATGACAAAGCACAGCGGCCGCGGCGTCTCGATCCACTGTTCCACCGCGCGCGAAAAGGCCATGCTATCGTAGGTGCGGCCGCCTTCATCCATGGCCACGACAATGGCGCGATCCGGCAGGGCAGCCAGAATCGCCTGCCCTTCCCTGCGCTTGATCTCGTTGGGCGCGCCGCGCCCTTCAGGCAGTTCAACCAGCTTGATGCGGGGCGAAAGCCGGGTGGCATAACGCTCGAACAGGTCGCGCTCCACCCGGTCCTTCATGCGCCCCACGGCAATCAGGTGAAACAAGGCTTACGCCACCGGGCCTGCGGGCGCCTCCGGCGGCACGTCCAGGTCATCGCCCCACATGCGCTCCAGCCCATAAAGCGCGCGGGCTTCAGCCTTGAACAGATGCACCACGATATCGCCTGCATCCAGCAGCACCCAGTCGGAGCCGGTCGCCCCTTCCGTGCGCACGCGCTTGAGCCCGGCCTCGCCCAGCTTGCGCTCGATATGCGCGGCCATGGCAGCGATCTGCCGGTCAGCCAGACCGGTGGCGATGACCATGCGGTCGGCAAAGGAAGCGCGGCCCGTCAGGTCGATCACCACGATATCCTCAGCCTTGTCATCTTCCAGGCTGGTGGTGATGATCTCCAGAAACTGTTCCACGCGCGGGTCAGGCTCGCGCGTTTCGGCACGGGCCGGGCCGGCCACGGCAGCCTTCTTGCGCGGCGTGCCCGGCACCTGCACGGCACTGCCCAGTGAACCCGTGACGGCACGCGGCGCGGCATGGGGGCTGCCGGTACGGCGCTTGGCGCCACTCTCGGCTATAGGCTTTCTGGTTATGGCTGTTACTCCCGTCGGCGGCCATGCGCGGCCTGCGATGCACGTATTTCTGTAGCTGATATAGCGTTCTGCGGCGCGGGAAGAAAGACCCATGCGGGCGGCGTGCATGTTGCCAGCGTTCCCGCCCTGCGCGCGGGCAGCCGCCAGCGCGCAAGCCTGCGGGCAATCTGGCCGTGCAATGCGGCAGGATTATAGCCAGGGCGCGGCAATACGGCGAAGGGGGCCATCTGCACGATATCGCGCCACCGCCGCCACCGGTTCATCTGCGCCAGCCCATCCGCCCCCATCAGCCAGACAAAACGCACATGCGGGAAGAGCCGCTTCAGCCGCGCCAGCGTATCGACCGTATAGCGGGTGCCAATGCGGCTTTCGATATCGGTGGCCACCAGCCGCCTGCCCGCAACACCATCAATACGCGCCCGCACCCCCGCCAGCCGTTGCGCCAGCGGGGCCATGCCCGCTACCGGCTTGAGCGGATTGCCCGGCGAGACAAGGAACCATACCTGATCCAGCCGCAACTGCCGCAACGCCCGGCAGGCCAGTTGCACATGTCCCTCATGAACGGGGTTGAACGAGCCACCAAGCAGGCCCACGCGCATGCGTCGGCCATCGCCATGCGCCGGTATCAACAGGATCAGGCCCGGACCTGCCCCGTGCCGATCACCTCGTAACGGAAAGTGGTAAGCTGCTCGAGCCCGACCGGCCCACGGGCATGAAAGCGCCCGGTGGCGATGCCGATCTCGGCGCCAAAGCCGAACTCGCCGCCATCACAGAACTGGGTGGAGGCATTCCACATCACCACCGCGCTATCCGTGCCGTTGAGGAAGGTGGTGGCGGCCTGCGCATCTTCCGTCACGATGGCCTCGGTATGGGCGCTGCCATAACGGGCGATATGGGCCAGCGCATCCTCCACGCCATCGACTACGGCAACCGAGAGCACGGCATCAAGCCATTCGGTGGCGAAATCCGCATCGGTGGCGGCAGGCAGGTCGGGGATGATCGCGCGCGCGCGATCATCGGCACGGAAGGTGCAGCCGCGGGTCGCCAGATCCTCGATCAGGCCGGGCAGGATTTTCGGCGCAATGGCCTGGTCCACCAGCAGCGTCTCGGTCGCGCCACAGATTCCGGGGCGGCGCAGCTTGGCGTTGAGCACGATGCGCCGCGCCATTTCCAGATCAGCCGCCGCATGCACATAGGTGTGGCAAAGCCCTTCGGCATGGGCCAGCACCGGCACGCGGGCCTCGGCACAGACACGCTCGACCAGCGACTTGCCACCACGCGGAATGATGAGGTCGATCAGCCCGGCGGCCCCCAGCATGGAGGCCACATGGGCGCGGTCGGCATCGGGCGGGATCTGCACGCATTCAACCGGCAGCCCCGCAGCCGCAAGCCCCGCCTGCATGGCCGCATGGATCACGCGCGCGCTGTTCAGGCTGTCCGACCCGCCGCGCAGGATCACGGCATTGCCGGACTTGATGCACAGCCCCGCCGCATCCGCGCCCACATTGGGGCGGCTTTCATAAATCATGCCAATCACGCCCACGGGCGTTGCCACCCGGCGGATGCGCAGGCCGTTGGGCCGGTCCCATTCCGCCATGATGTGCCCCACGGGGTCCGGCAGGGCGGCAATCTGTTCAAGCCCCTGCGCCATGGCCTCGACCCGCTCGGGGTTGAGTGTCAGCCGGTCACGGAAGGCAGCCGCCCCGGTAAACGCCGCCACGTCACGCGCATTGGCCGCGAGCAGTTCCGGCTGGGCCGCGCGCAGGGCGGCAGCGGCGGCACCCAGGGCCTTGTTGCGGGTTTCGGTCGTGCTGCGGGCCAGCACGCGGGCCGCCGTGCGGGAGGCGAGCGCCATGGTGCGGATCACGTCCGGCTGCGGTGCGTCGGCCCGCGTGGGGGTTGCAACAGCCTGGTCCATGATCCGTAACTCCCTGATCTATTCCTGAACGGGCACTGTGCCCGTATCAGACGTTAAAGCGGAACAGCAGGACATCACCATCCTGCACCACGTAATCCCGCCCCTCGATGCGCAGCTTGCCCGCCTCACGGGCACCGGCCTCGCCATTGCAGGCGATGTAATCATTATATGCAATGGTCTCGCACGCAATGAAGCCCCGCTCGAAATCGTTATGAATGACGGCGGCGGCCTGCGGGGCCTTCGTGCCTTCGGTAATGGTCCAGGCCCGCGTCTCCTTGGGGCCTACGGTAAAGTAGGTGCTCAGGCCCAGAAGGCGGTAGCCTGCGGCAATGACGCGGTCGAGCCCGCTATCCTTCAGGCCAAGCCCGTCCAGGAACTCGACCCGGTCTTCCGCGCCCAGCTGGCTCACTTCGGCCTCGATCGCAGCCGAGACGACAACCATCGCCGCCCCCTCTTCTTCCGCCCGCGCGCGCACGCGCTCGGAAAATTCGTTGCCGGTGGCAGCCGAGGCTTCATCCACGTTGCACACATACAGCACCGGCTTCGAGGTCATGAGCTGCAGGCGGCGCACGGCCTCCTCCTGCCCCGCCGGGATGGCCTTGCGCGCGGGCAGGCCCTCACGCAGGGCTTCGATCAGCGGCTCCATCAGTTCAACCTGGGCTGCCGCCTCGCGGTCATTTCCGCGCGCCTTCTTCTGCAGCGCCACGATCCGCTTCTCCAGCGATTCGAGGTCGGCCAGCATCAGTTCGGTCTCGATGATCTCGGCATCGCGGATGGGGTCCACGCCACCTTCCACATGGGTGATGTCGTCATCTTCAAAGCAGCGCAGCACGTGGATGATGGCATCCACCTCGCGGATATTGGCCAGGAACTGGTTGCCCAGGCCCTCCCCGCGCGAGGCGCCGCGCACGAGGCCCGCAATGTCCACGAACTCGAGGCTGGTGGGCAGGATCTTCTGCGACTTGCCAATCCGCGCCAGTTCCGCCAGCCGCGCATCGGGCACGGCCACGCGCCCGACATTGGGCTCGATGGTGCAGAACGGATAGTTCGCGGCCTGCGCCGACGCGGTCTCGGTCAGGGCGTTGAACAGGGTCGATTTGCCCACGTTGGGCAGGCCCACGATGCCACAGTTAAAGCCCATACGCCCTTACTCCCCGGCCTGCGCGGCCATTCTTGTCATGAACAGTTCCGGCCTGCCATCCGCCAGCAGCGTGGCTTCATCAGCCAACGTATCAAGCATCGGGTCCAGCCACTCGCGGTCCGTGCGGGAAAAATCGCCCAGCACATGGCCCGTCACACGCTCGCGGCTGCCGGGATGCCCGATGCCAAGCCGCACGCGCCAGTATTCTTTCGTGCCCAGCATGCGGTCCATCGACCGCAGGCCGTTATGCCCCGCCGCCCCGCCGCCACGCTTGACGCGGATGCGGCCCGGCTCGAGGTCAAGTTCGTCATGGAAGGCCGTAATGGCCTCGGGCGGCAGCTTGTAGAAGGCCGCCGCCTGCTGAACGCTCTCGCCCGAGAGGTTCATGTAGGTCATGGGCTTGAGCAGCAGCACCTTGTGCCGCCCCACCATGCCTTCGGCAATCTCGCCACGGAAGCGCTTGCGCCACGGGCCAAACCCGTGGCGCTGCGCAATCCGGTCCACCGCCATGAAGCCGACATTGTGACGATTCCGGCTCATCCCCGCCTCGGGATTACCAAGACCGGTCCAGAGCAGCATCGTTCAGTCTCCTGTCAGGGTTCGTGGCGGTGGGCGGGCAATCAGCCCTCGGCTGCGCCTTCGGCGCCTTCAGCAGCCTCGGGCTCTTCATCAACACTCGGCGGCGCCACGTTGGCGATGACGAAGTTGTTGTCCTGCAGCACGGGGGTCACTTTTTCGGTGCCCTTGAGGTCTTCCCAGCGCACGTTGTCGTGGAAGTCGAGCTTGGACAGGTCGGCGGTGAAGAATTCCGGAATATCAGCCGGATCAACCACGACATCGACCGTGTGGCGGACGATGTTCATCACGCCACCGCGCTTGACACCCGGGGAGACATCTTCACCCGTGAAGCGGACTGCCACTTCCACATGCACCTTGTGGCCGGCGGCGAGGCGCTGGTAATCCACATGGATCGGGGCATCGGTTACGGGGTGCAGCTGGATCTCGCGCAGCAGGGCGTGCACGGATGCGCCACCTTCAACGGAGATGTCATAGATGCGCGAACGCCAGCCGGACTTGTGCAGCTCACGCTTCACGATACGGGGGTCGAGCGCGATCAGGGTGGGTTCCTGGCCGCCGCCATAGATTACGCCGGGCACGTGGCCGGCACGCCTCGTTGCACGCGCTGCCCCCTTACCAGCCTTCGCGCGCGAAGAGACTTCGATTTTGGTGAATTTGGTCACTTGTCTGCTCCTGAAACACAAGCGCGCGGGCCTCCAGGGGTGCCAGCGCGTGCGCGGCGTTTAACGGAAAACCGCGCCTTATGCAATCACCAAGCCCGGACAGCCCCGGTTTTTCAGGAAAGCGCGGTGAGACTCCACACCTGCGTCGCCCCCGGCTCGGCCCACATGGGGGTAGCGTTGGGCAGGCGCACGTTGGGCTTGAGGTGCATGGCCGCGCGCAGCGCGCGGAACATCGCGCCATGGCACACGATCAGCGGCACGCCATCTTGCTCAAGCGCGCGATTGACGGCCGAGACCGCGCGCTCGCGCAGGTCGGCAAAGCTTTCGCCATCAGGGGGGGTATAGTCGCCCGCGATCCAGCTATCGTACCACGAGCCCATCGGCTTGCCTTCTTCCGCCCCGAAGCAGACTTCCTTCAGCCCGTCATCAAGGGCGACCTCCAGGCGGGGGGCGCCATGTGCCGCAAGCTGGTCGGCCACGATCTCGGCCGTGCGGCGTGCGCGCACCAGCGGCGAGGAGACAATGCGCACGATGGGCGCGTGGTCGCGCCAGTGCCGCGCCAGCAGCAGCCCTGCCGCCTCGGCCTGGGCAACACCCGTGGCATTGAGCGGAATATCGGTGCGCCCCTGCGAGCGCCCCTGCGCATTCCAGTCCGTTTCCCCATGGCGCAGGTACCAGTATGGCCGGGTAATCAGGTCAGTCATGCGTCGTTCCTTCAACTCTACTACACCCTTGGGGGTAGCGCCGCGCGGGCGGGGCGGTCAATCCCGCCCTGCCCCAAAGCGTTCAGTCAAACAGCGAGGAAACGGAGCTTTCATCGGATATGGCCTGCATGGCGCGCGAAATCAGGGCCGCCGTGCTGATCTGGCGGATATTGGCCGATTCCTTCACCGCCTCGGTCGCCCTGATGCTGTCGGTCAGCGTCAGCATGCCCAGCGGTGACTGGGCCACGCGGCTGACCGCGCTGCCGGTCAGCACGCCGTGGGTCACATACGCCTCGACTGCTGCGGCCCCGTGCTTCATCAGCGCTTCGGCCGCGTTGCACAGCGAGCCGCCGCTATCGACGATATCATCGACCAGGATGCAGTAACGGCCCCGCACGTCACCGATCACGTTCATCACCTCCGACACGCCCGCGCGTTCGCGGCGCTTGTCGATGATGGCAAGATCCACGTTCAGCCGCTGCGCGAGCTGGCGGGCGCGCACCACGCCGCCCACGTCGGGCGAGACGATCATGAGGTTGTGCGGGCCACCGGGAATGTCCATCGGCGGTGCGTCATAGGGCAGCGGGGGCTCGCCCTCGAGCTTCATGCGGCCACGGATGTCGCGCGTGAACAGGGGCGCTGCGTAAAGGTTATCGACCGGTATGTCGAAGAAGCCCTGGATCTGCATGGCGTGCAGGTCCATGGTCAGCACGCGGTTCGCACCGGCCTCGACCAGGATGTTGGCCACGAGCTTGGCGCTGATGGGCGTGCGGGGGCCGGATTTGCGGTCCTGCCGGGCATAGCCGAAATACGGCATGACCGCCGTGATGCGCCGTGCCGAGCCCCGGCGCAGGGCATCGAGCATGATCAGCAGTTCCATGAGGTTGTCATTGGTGGGCGAGCAGGTGCTCTGGATGACGAACACATCCTCGCCACGCACGTTTTCATGAATCTCGACAAAAATTTCCATGTCGGCAAAACGCCGCACGGTCGCGTTGCAGAGCGGTAGGCCCAGCTCCGCCGCAACTTTCTCGGCGAGAGGCAGGTTGCTGTTACAGGCGACAATTTTCATCGTGTGACGCTCCCGGGCGGCGGTAGAGGCGCTGGAGGGCGGTTTTTCCGCCCCCGTCGTGTATGTGCGGCGTTCTATCAACCGGCACATGGCCTGTCACCTGCCTAAGGGTCTGCAAACCTGCACGTCTGCCCCCCGTTGCCGATCCGTCACACCCTTGTGGCCTGCCGGGCAGCAGGGCCGCTTTTTTCTACAGGCCGCGCCAGAACGCCACCTTTTTTGAGAAAAGGCAGCACCCGGAAACTTTTATTATTTTTTATCAGGGCCTTGTTTTTTAAAGACCCATTCAAATTCAGGGCTGCGCAGGAGCCGCGGAAGATGCGCTGGCCGCCGGGGCTGGAGCCGGTGCGCTGCCTGGCGCGGGCAGGGTGCCATCGGCGGCAAGCGGCGCGTTTTCGCGGCCGGAATAGCGGGTGATGATCTGGCGCACGGCCCCTGCCGCCTCATCGGCAGCGGCCACGGCCACATCGCCCCAGCGGGAATCCAGCGAATGGGCCGCGATGTCATGAATCTGGGTGGCAGCACCGGCTTCGGTGCCCTGTGCGTCGAGCACCTTCCATGTCAGCACGATATGCTGCTGCGGCGTGGTGGATGTAGTGGTCACCGCATCATTAAGCACCACGGTGCAGCGCACCGTGTAATCCGCGCCCGTCGCCGCATGCCGCAGGTCTTCATGCGCATCGGGGAAGGCGGCTGTAAAGGCGCGGGCCAATGCGCGGTCGCCATCGCCCGGCGCGCCCTGCACGCCCGCGAAATAGACATGGGCGGGGCGATTCTTGAGGCTGTTGGGGTCTTTCTGCATCTGGGCGGCCTGGATGCCGGTCAGCAGTTCGGCAACCCCGGGGGCCACCTCCTGCGCCGAGCGGGTCTCAGCCTGCCCGTCCGTTGCCTGCCATTGCGCCGCGGGCACCGCGGCGCCGCTCATATGGCCGCGTTCCTCGCCCTTGGGGGTCATGACGGCATAGGTGGGAATGACCGTGTCACCCTGCGCCGTGGTGGTCATTTTCAGCCACCAGTCACCCGGCTTGGCGGGCTGGCCCAGGGCGGGCACCGACTGCGCGAGCATGGCCTCGACCATGGCATGCTGCCAGGCCTGCGCGCCGGCCTCATCCGTGCCCGATGCACTGGAAACCGGCACGGCCAGCCGCGCGGTGGGGGGCTGCGCGCCGGAGCCATCATGGCGGAAGGGGTGCGGCACATCCACGCAGCCACCCAGCAGGGAAAGCCCCACAAGGGCCGCGAGCGCGCCCGACCGGCGGGCAAGAACGTCTGACATCATGGCCCCCTTATACCGCCCGGCAGGCGATAACGGAAATCTGGTGCCCGATCGGCCCACCCCCTGCCAGCGTGCGGCGACGATGGCTGAAAAACTGCGCCTCATCACGCAGCGTGTCGAGGCCAAGCGCCACGGCGGATCCCACCCCGCACCGCTCAAGGCGCATGACGCAGAAACCCGGCAGGTCGAACATGAAATGCCCTGCCCGCCCAGCCGGGCGGAAAAACGCGCCAGCCGTTTCATCACACGCCAGCACGGCACTGCGCATGTCCGGCCCGACCTCGTAGCTGCCCGGCGCAATACAGGGACCGACCACAGCGGTGATCTCACCTGCGGCGCAGCCCAGCGCGCCCATTGCCGCCACCGTGGCCTCGATAATGCCGCCACACGCGCCCCGCCAGCCCGCATGGGCCGCGCCCACCACCGTGCCCTGCGCATTACTGAACAGAATCGGCGCGCAATCCGCCGTAATCACGCCCAGCGCCAGGCCGGGCGTGGCGGTGACCAGCGCATCGCCCTCCGGCCCGGCCCCTGCGGGCCAGGGAGCTGTTGCCGTGAGCACCCGGTCGCCATGCACCTGTGTCAGGCCCAGAAGATGGTCGGGCGCGACACCGACATACCGCGCCACGCGGCGGCGGTTCTCGTGCAAGGCGCGGGGGTCATCAGCGGAGCGGGTCGAGCAGTTGAGCGTGGCATAGGGCCCGGTGGAGACCCCGCCAAGGCGGGTGAAAAATCCATGCCGCATGCCTTCAAGGGCCGGGGCCGGGGCCCGCACCACCTGCGCATCCGTGATCGCGCTATCCGTCATCACTGTTTTTCCCTTTACCCCTGACGGGCTGGCTTAAAGTCATAAAAGTTTCCGGGTGCCACCCTTTTCCAAAAAGGCAGCGCCCCCTGAAGCTTTTGAAAAAAAAGCTTCACCAAAAACTTCCCTATGCTGACTGCGGGGAGCGATCCTCGCGCAATCCCGCAAAACCCGGCAGGAGACCCGCCACCCCCACCGACAGCCCCAGCACGCGAAACAGCCGCCCCATCAGCTCAGGTGCGGCCAGCCGCCTTGCCGCCGCCCTGATGTCGTGTGCCTGGTCGGGTGCCGCGCGCGCAAGCTGCTCACAGCGCGCGCCCAGCCCGAGGGCTGCAAGGAAATCGCCCTGCTCCACACTCCCCCATGCATCCATCCCGCAAGCCGCCTGCGCCATGCTGGCAAAATCGACATGGGCGGTCAGGTCCGCCGTGCCGGGGCCGCATAGCGGGTCGACAGGCTGGCCCGCCCGTAGCGCCTGCAGGCTGTCACCCCAGGCCGGGGCGTCATAACCGTAATCAATCAGCAGCGCCGCCCCGCGCCCGCGTTGCAGGCGGGCGGCAAGGTTACGGACAAAATCGAGCGCGGGCTGGCAGGTTTCCAGCACGCAGCCCTCGGGAACGGACCGCGCACAAGCCGGGTGCCCGGATGGCAGGACAGCCGCCTGCTCCACAAACCGCCCCGCCTGCACAAAGCGCTCCGCCCAGCCCTGCCCGTGGCGCACGAACTGGCGGATGGGCAGCGCATCCACAAACTCGTTGGCCAGCAGGACCAGAGGCCCCTCGGGCAGGCTGGCCAATCCATCATGCCAGTTGACCGGGTTGGGCGTGGCCGCCTTCAGGGCCGCGTTCTGGCAGGCGCGCAGGCGGGGCGAGGTCTCGATCAGGTGCACCTGTGCCGCTTCGTGGCAGGCGGGGGCAATGCTGCGCAGCAGGCGCAGGGCATCGGCCATGAGCGTGCCCCGCCCCGGACCGGCCTCGGCCAGCACGAAGGAGGCGGGGCGGCCAAGCTGCCCCCACACCACGGCCACCCACGCGCCCAGCAATTCACCGAACATCTGCGAGATTTCAGGCGAGGTCGTAAAATCGGCAAACGGGTCGCGGCCTGCGTAATAGGCCGCGTTGGCCCGCGCCATGAAGTGGTCCAGCCGTTCGGGCTGCCCGGTCATGCCTTGGCCCCGGCGTCATCTTCCGCCGGTTCCGCCATCACCACGGTGCGGGCGGGGCGCATATACGCATTAAGCATCAGACCCAGCCCGCCAATGGCCATGGGCACGCACAGGACCTGCCCCATGGTCACGCCAAAGGGCAGGAAGCCGATGAACGCATCGGGCTCACGGAAGCATTCGCACACCGTGCGCGCCACCGCGTAGCCAAACAGGAACAGCCCGGCAATGAAACCAGGGTGCTGGCGCACCTTCAGGCTGCGCGAGACGCACCACAGCAGGGTGAACAGCAAAAGCCCCTCGGCAAAGGCTTCATAAAGTTCGGATGGATGGCGCGGCTCCGGCCCGGCATCGGGAAAGATCATGGCCCAGGGCAGCGAGGGCGAAGCGGGGCGGCCCCACAGTTCGCCATTGATGAAGTTGGCGATGCGCCCCAGCCCCAGCCCGATGGGCACCACCGTGGTGATCCGGTCGGAAAAGGCCAGGAAGCTCAGACCGTTGAGCCGCGTGAATGCAATCAGCGCAATGATCACGCCCGCAGCCCCCCCATGGAACGACATGCCCCCATGCCACACCTGCAATATGGCCAGCGGGTGCGTGAGGTAATAGCCGGGCTGGTAGAACAGGATGTAGCCAAGCCGCCCACCCAGCACCACGCCCAGCGTGGCCCATGTCAGGAAGTCATCGACCTGCAGCGCCGTGGCGGCCCGGGGTGCGAGGGCTGCGAGGCGGCGGGCAATGCGCCACCCCGCCACCAGCGCCACGATATAGGCCATGGCGTACCAGCGTATGGCGAACGGCCCGAAATGGACCATTACCGGATCAAACTGCGGAAAGACCAGAACAGGCAGCATGGGCCGACTTTCAGTAATCAGGAAAGGAGCAGGGGCAGCACCCGATGCCTAGAGATAGGGATCGGGGGTGGCAAGATAGTCGTGCACGTAGCGCCGCACGCCATCCTCCAGCGTGGTGAAGGGATGGCTGTAGCCCGCAGCCCGCAGCCTGCGCATGTCGGCACAGGTAAAGGACTGGTACTGCCCGCGCAGGGATTGCGGCATGTCGATGAACTCGATCCTGGGCGCAACACCCGCCGCATCGCACACCGCATGCGCAAGGTCGGCATAGGTGCGCGCAATGCCGGTGCCGCAGTTGAACAGTCCGCACACATTCGTATGGTCCAGCAGCCACAGCATGACATTGACCACATCCCCCACCCAGATGAAGTCACGCGCCTGCGCGCCATCGGCCAGGCCCGGCACGTCGGAGCGGAACAGCGTGAGCGGCCCGCCTGCCCGCGCCTCGTCATACTTGACCTTCACCACCGAGATCATGCGCCCCTTGTGGTATTCGTTGGGGCCATAGACATTGAAAAACTTCAGCCCCGCCCATGAAAGGCCCGACAGCTCGCCACGGCCCAGACGGCGGTGCAAAATCTGGTCGAACGCCTGCTTGGACCAGCCATACAGGTTGAGCGGGCTGAGCCGGTCCAGCCCCGCCGGGTCATCGCTGAACTGCTCGACCTTGTCGGCCGCCCCATAGGTCGCGGCTGATGAGGCATAGATGAAGCGCACGCCCTCATGCGCGCACCACTGCGCCAGGCGGCATGACAGATCAACGTTGGTGCGCCACACGAGGTCGCCATCGGTTGCCGTGGTCTCGCTGATCGCACCGAGATGCACCACCGCCGACACATCGGGCCGGGTGGCCAGCCACCCCTCAAGCGCCTCGGGGGCCACGACCTGCACGGGGGCATGGTGGCGCAGGTTGCGCCATTTGCCAGCACTCCCCAGCCAGTCCACCACGACCGTGTCGACCCCGCGCGCGTGCAGGGCCTGCTGCATGCACGAGCCGATAAAGCCCGCGCCCCCCGTAATCACGATCACTGCTCCGCACCCCGCTGCTGCCTGCACATTGATTGCGGCACACGATGGCCGCCACAATCGTGCGGATAGCCCTGAGGCGGCAATGTGTCTATAGTAGCGCCTTTCCCCTTCGCGCGGCAGCCGGGTCACGGTGGCGGCGCGGAACGTCATGGAGTATCCACTATGTCCGACAGGCCCCGCATTTTTGATGACCTTGCCGGTGTGGCCGGCGGCGCGTTCTCCGCCCTTGCTGGCGTGCGCGAGGAAATCGGCGCCATGGTCCGTGCCCGCGTGGATGAAACACTCGGCAGCCTGAACCTCGTGCGCCGCGATGAATTTGAAGTGGTGCGCGAAGTCGCGACCCGCGCGCGCCTGGCACAGGGCGAGATGGAAAACCGCATCGCCCGCCTTGAAGAGCGCGTATCCGACCTGGAAGCCAGCCTGACCACCCCCACCCCGCATGCCGGTAGCTGAACGAGGCTTGCAGCCAGTGCCTGCGGGCCATAGTGTAACAGGACGGTCCGCGCCCTGATTCCCCGCAACAGGACACGGACCGGGTTGCAGAGACACGGAATCCGGCGTCACGGCCGGATCTCCTCCACGACGGCTTCGGGGAGTGCCACATGCCTGCTCTGACTCAGATCACCACCTCTCGTAATACAAACCCGCTCGACCAGATGGAACAGATCGTGGGCGGCTACGACTGGAACTTCGAGCGCCGCAGCGATTCGGAAATGGCAGCCGAGGCACCGGGCAAATGGTGTGATTACGGCCTGTTCTTCTGCTGGTCGGAAGAGGTGAACGCCATGCACTTTACCTGCACGTTCGACCTCAAGGTGCCGCCCGAGCAGCGCCGCAACCTGTTCGAACTCGTGGCGCTGGCGAATGAGCGGCTGTGGATCGGCCATTTCGGCATGGATCTTGACCACGGCACGCCCGTATTCCGCCACGCGGTGCTGCTGCGCGGCTCGCGCGGGGCCTCGATGGAAAGCCTTGAGGACATGATCGACATCGCCCTGACGGAATGCGAGCGATTCTACCCTGCCTTCCAGTTCGTGCTGTGGGGCGGCAAGAAACCGGCCGAAGCCCTCGAGGCGGCCATGCTTGACTGCGCGGGGATGGCGTAATGGGCGAACTCCTTCCGCCGCTGCTCCTCATTGGCTGCGGCAAGATGGGGGGGGCCATGTTCGATGGCTGGCTGAAGGAGGGGCTTGCCCCTTCCTTCATCGTCGATCGCCATCGCGACTCGGTGCCGCCGCCGCATCAGCTCGTGCGCAGCCTCGACGCGGTTCCCGCCAGTTTCCGCCCCGGCATGATCGTGCTGGCCACCAAGCCCCAGAAGGTGGACGCGGTGCTGCCCGCCCTCGCCCCCTTCGCCGCCCACGCCCCCGTTCTGTCCGTGCTGGCAGGCCGCACGGTGGGGAGCCTGAGTTCGGCCCTGAGTGCCTGCCTGCCCGCAGGCAGCCCGCCGCCTGCCGTGATCCGCGCCATGCCCAACACGCCCAGCGCCATCGGGCAGGGCATGACGGTGTGTTACGCCCCGCCACCCGCAACCCCGGCCGACCGCAGGCTTTGCGCGCGCCTGATGAGCGCCGTGGGCGAAGTGGCCTGGATCGACCATGAAGACCAGATGGACATGGTCACCGCCATTTCAGGCAGTGGGCCGGCCTATGTGTTCCTGCTTGCCGAACTGCTCGAGCAGGTGGGCATCGAGCACGGCCTGCCCGCCCCCCTTGCCCGCCAGATCGCGCGCCAGACGGTGGCAGGCTCCGGCGCGCTCATGCAGGCCAGCGGGCTTGATGCCGCCACCCTGCGCCAGAACGTGACCAGCCCCGGCGGCACGACACAGCAGGCCCTTGCGGTGCTGATGGCGCCCGATGCCTGGCCCGCCACGCTCGAGACAGCCCTTGCCGCCGCCGCACGGCGCGCGCGTGAACTGTCAGGCCCGCAGCCCGTTTCATGATACAGCGGCAGCTTGCGGCCACCATTTCCATCCCCAACCCGGAAGATCAGACCCTCCATGGATAACGACCTGTTTGACGCCACCCTTCTCCGCTCCGCGCTGGAGCGTGCCGGTTCGCACGGATGGCGGCGCACCACGGTCGTTGATGCCGCGCGTGATGCCGGGCTGAGCCTCGAGACCGCACGCAAGCGCTTTGCATGCAAGACCGGGCTGCTGTTCATGCTCGGGCGCCTGGCCGATGAATCAGCACTGGTGGAAGACGGGACGGAAGGCAGCGTGCGCGACAAACTGTTCGACATGCTCATGCGCAGGCTCGATGTGTTCCAGCAATACCGTGAGGGCGTGCGCAGCGTGCTGCGCGCCCTGCCCACCGACCCTGTTCTGGCCGTGCTGCTCGGTGGCGCCACGCTGGAAAGCATGCAGTGGATCGCCACCGCCGCAGGCGTCGACACCACCGGCCTTGCCGGGGCGCTGCGCCTGCAGGCGCTGGTGGGCGTATGGACCCTGACCCTGCGCACATGGGACCGCGATGACAGCACCGACATGGGCCAGACCATGGCGGCACTGGAGGAGGCGCTCAAACGCGCGGGCCGCTTCGTCTCCTTCGGGCCTGAGCCCAGCGAACCCACGGCACCCGCAGGCCACGACACCGACCCGCTGGTGGACCTGCCGCTTGAACCTTCAGCCTGACGTGTCAGGGCGCTGTTAAAAACAACATACTGGTAAAACAGAATAAAAGTTTTTGGGTGCCGTCTTTTTTCAAAAAGGCGACGTGCTTTTGAAGCTTTTTGAAAAAAGCTTCACCAAAAACTTCTTTCCGATGGGCGCGATGTTTTGCAGGCAGACTTTTCAAACCGCGCCTGAGATATTAGAACAGCATCACGCCACGCGAATCGCGGAGCGTTTGCCTGTTGGGGCGTAGCCAAGTGGTAAGGCAGCGGATTTTGATTCCGCCATGCGGAGGTTCGAACCCTCCCGCCCCAGCCAGTTCCTTCCTGAAAAACAGCATGTGACATGCCCGGCCCGTATTGTGCTGGCGCTAGAAATTAAACCGCCTTTTTTCAAGAAGGCGGCGTGCCTGGAAGCTATTGCCCATTACCCGCCACCTGCAAGGCCACGGGCGGCCAGAAGGCACCCGCGATCTCGTTCTGGATCAGCCGCAGTTCGCGCTGGATCCAGTCCATGTATTCATGCAGCCCGCGCAGGATGATGTCTTCCACCGTCTGTTCGGCCAATGTCACGCGCAGTTCCTCCACCCGCTCCAGAATCGGCCCGCAATGGCGCAGCCGGTATTCCCCCGCCAGGGAACCGAGCACGCTGTAAACACAGCGCAGGCTGGTGGAGAGCGAACGGGGAAACCCGTCATTCTTGAGCAGGAAGCCCACGATATAGGCAGGCGTCATGCCCTCGGGCAGCACGCGGCGGAAGGCGTGGTAGGCAGCAGCCGAGCGCAGCACCGAAGTCCACTGGCTCAGGTCGATGTCCGACCCCACCCCTTCGCCACAGGGCAGCAGGGTGTGGTATTTGATGTCGATCAGCCGCGTGATCTGGTCCGCGCGCTCCAGGTTCTTGCCCAGCAGGTAGAACAGCCATGCCTGGTCGCGGTAGAGCGTGCCCTCGGTTATGCCGAAATGGGTTTGGCATTCCTGCTTGAGCCGCGTGCATAGCGTGGACAGGTAGCTTGCCCCCACATCATCGGGCCCAAGGTCCATGGCCCAGCGGGTAAAGACATTGAGGTGCATCCACATCTCGGTCGAGATCAGCGGGCGCAGCACGCGGGCGTTTTCGCGCACGCACCGCGCCATGGACACGATCGAATCCGGATTATCGGGATCGGTGATGTAAAAGCCGACCACGGTGCGCTCGGTCGCCACCTTGTGGCGCAGGAAGAACGTCTCCTCATCGGCATTGATGCGGATGACGCTATCCCACCCCGCATCCATGTTGCTGGCATGCACCGATGTGCCCGTGACCTCGATCAGCCGGGCCATGTTCTCGATGCGCTCCATGTAGCGCGCCAGCCACATCGTGCTTTCCGCATAGCGCGAGAGCAGGTTGCGCAGGCCCGGCAGCACCGGGGTGGGAAAAACCGAAACCTGTGTCATGACGCCAGCACCCATGTATCCTTGGCCCCGCCGCCCTGCGAGGAATTGACCACAAGCGACCCCTTGCGCAGCGCCACCCGCGACAGGCCGCCCGGCAGCACCCATGTCTCGCGCCCGGTTACGGCAAACGGCCGCAGGTCCACATGCCGCGCCTCGACGCCTGCGGGGCACAACGTGGGCGAGACCGACAGGCTGATGACGGGCTGGCTGATGTAATTGGCCGGGTCCGCGCGCAGCCTGCCGCGAAAATCCTCCAGCTCGGCCTGGGTTGCGTGCGGGCCGATCAGCAGGCCGTAGCCGCCCGATTCGCCCACCGGCTTGACCACAAGGTGCTCAAGGTTGGCCAGCGTATAGGCCAGCCCCTCGGGCTCGGCGCAGATATGCGTCTCCACATTGGTCAGGATCGGCTCTTCATCAAGGTAGTAGCGGATGATGCGTGGCATGTAGGCATAGACCGCCTTGTCATCGGCCACACCGGTGCCGATGGCGTTGGCCAGCGTGACATTGCCGCGCCGGTAGGCATCGACCAGCCCCGGCACGCCCAGCAGGCTGTCGGGGTTGAACACCTCGGGGTCTAGGAAGTCGTCATTGAGCCTGCGATAGATGGAATGCACCGGCCGCAGCCCGGCTACGGTGCGCATGTACACCCGCCCGTCCTCCACGGTCAGGTCGCGCCCTTCCACCAGCGGAATGCCCATCTCGCGCGCGAGGAACACATGCTCGAAATAGGCGGCGTTGTAGATGCCCGGCGAGAGCAGGACCACCTGTGGGTCATCCACGCCAGCAGGCGCCACCTCGGCCAGCGCGCGGTGCAGGCGGGGGCCATATTCATCGACCGGGCGCAGGTCCAGCCCGGAGGCGAGGTCGGGCATGAGGCGCAGCATCATCTGCCGGTCCTCGAGCACATAGGACACGCCTGAGGGCGTGCGCGCGTTATCCTCAAGCACCAGAAAGCGGCCATCGCGGTCGCGCACGAGGTCGGTGCCGTTGATGTGCACGTACACCCCGCCGGGCACGTCCAGCCCCACCATGGCCTGGCAGTAATTGGCGTTGCCCAGCACCAGCTGGGCCGGGATCACGCCATCACGCAATATGCGCCGCTCGTGATAGATGTCATGCAGGAACAGGTTGATGGCCCTGACGCGCTGCTGCACGCCGCGCTCGACATGATCCCACTCGGGCGCTGTCAGCACGCGGGGAATGACATCGAACGGCAGCACGCGATCGATCGCCTCGCGGTCGGAATAGACGGTAAACGTGATGCCGAGGCGGTAGAACTGCGCCTCGACGGCTGCAGCACGCCGACGCAGCTCGGCCAGGTCAAAGCAGGCCAGCCGGTCGCGCACCTGCTGCAGCCCGGCGGGCGGGATGTCCTTGCGGTTGAGCAGTTCACAGAAAAAATCCGGGACATCATACGTCGCGAACAGCCCGGCGGCCTGTGCCGCCATCTTCATGTCACTCATGCCCTGCCTCCGCTTGCGGGGAGGAGGATCAGGCGTGAAGGAATCATGTCCACCCACCTGCTGTTTCATTTCGATCCAGTACTAGCGGAGCAAGAAAATCATCTCTTGCCAAGAACGAATCTGCAATCCCTTCCCTTTCCGGTCAAAATGCCGAAAAAATACGATATTGCTGCCACCGCCAATCCTGATACCGTGGGGCGGCATACCAACCATGTCCAAACCGTACCATCGCCGGGATCACGACGGCAGGCAGAACAGTTTACCGAGGCTCAGGATTACATGAACGCGCGTGCCATGCTGGTCCACCACACACGCTACCGCTACGACCGGCCTGTCCACCTCGGCCCGCAGACCATCCGCCTGCACCCCCTGCCCGGCTGCGCCACCATGCTCGCGCACGAACTCAGCATCAGCCCCGCGCCCAGCACGCAGGCATGGTGCCATGACCCGTTTGGCAACCGCGTTGCCCGCATCACGTTCAATGAGCGTGTCACTCATTTCGATATTACCGCAACCCTCACCACCGACCAGACGCCCATCATTCCCCGCACCCTTGTCGTGGCACCTGCCGCGCGGGTCTGGACGGCGCAGAGCGTGGATGACGGCCCGTCGCTTGTCGCCTACCGGCACCCCGCCACGACCGATGCCCCGACCGCGCCCACGCCGCATCTCGACGCGCTGGCGGCAAAATGGCGCGCGCGCCTGCCCTGCCCCACGGCCGAGCTGCTCATGGACCTGACGCGCGCCATCGCGGCCGACATCACCTACCGCATCCGCCCGGAGGCTGGCGTGTGGTCGCCCGAGGAAACCCTGGGCCACGGTGCCGGATCATGCCGCGATACCGCCTGGCTGCTCATTACCGTCCTGCGCCGCCTGGGCTTTGCCGCGCGTTTCGTGTCCGGCTACCTGTTCCAGCCCGAGCGAGACGCACCCGGGCAACTGGGCTGCGAACTCCATGCCTGGACGCAGGTGCATGTGCCCGGCGCAGGATGGGTGGGGCTGGATACGACATCGGGCCTGCGGGCGGCGCAGGGGCATGTGGCGCTGGCCGCGGCCCCCCGCCCGCAGCAGGCCGCCCCCGTGAGCGGGCTGCTTGACCAGTGCGAGGCGACGTTCGAGGCGACGATGCGCACCACCGTGCTGCCCCCGCACGCCGCATGCACAAAGCTGCGGTCGAGCCTGTCTTCATGAAGCTGTTTTTCTGCCAGTCGTGTCAGCAGATCCTGTTTTTCGAGAATACGGCCTGCGAACGCTGTGGCCACACGCTGGGCTACCTGCCCGAGCAGACCGAACTCAGCGCGCTCGATGCCCTTGGCGGCGATTTGTGGAAACCCCTCGCCGCCCCCGATCAGGCGCGCGCGCTGTGCGCCAACAACGCCCATAGCGCATGCAACTGGCTGGCCCAGCCGGGGCAGGCCTACTGCATTGCCTGCAGCTTCAACCGCACCATTCCCAACCTGTCGGTGCCCGGCAATATCGAACGGTGGCAGAAGCTGGAGGTGGCCAAGCACCGGCTGTTCTACACCCTGCTGCGCCTGGGCCTGCCGCTGCGCAACCGCAGGCAGGACCCCGAGGGCGGGCTGGCGTTCGACTTTCTGGACAGCCTGCCCGATGGCACGCCCGCCATGACCGGGCACATGAATGGCATCATCACCATCGCCATCCATGAGGCCGATGATGCCCAGCGCGAACGCCTGCGGCTGGAAATGGGGGAATATTACCGCACCCTGCTCGGCCATTTCCGCCACGAGATCGGCCATTATTACTGGAACGTTCTCATCCGCGACGCAGGCCCCGCCCGCCAGGCCGCCTGCCGCGCCGTGTTTGGCGATGACCGGCGCGACTATGGCGCAAGCCTCGAGACCTATTACGCCACGGGCGCCACCACCGCATGGCGGGGGCGGTATGTCAGCCAGTATGCCACCTCCCACCCGTGGGAGGACTTTGCCGAGACATGGGCGCATTACCTGCACATCATCTCGACACTCGAGACCGCCTGGGCCTATGGCATGTCGCTCGACGCGCGGGGCGCGCAGGCCCCGCCGCTGCGCGCCAGCGTCACGCGCGACCCCTATACCGAAATGACCTTTGACGAAATCACGCAGGGCTGGCTGCCACTGACCTATGCCGTCAACAGCCTCAACCGCTCCATGGGCCTGCCGGATTTCTACCCCTTCGTGCTCACGCCCGACATCCTGCGCAAGCTTTCCTTCATCCACGACCTGATCCGCGAGAGCCGCGTGGGGTAATCGGCTGGGTTCCGGATGTTGTCTTTTTTCAAAAAGGCGACGTCTTCCGAAGCGTTTTGAAAAAAGCTTCACCAGAAACTTTTGTCATTCCCCATCAGCCTCACCCAGCGCGATGGTCTGCGTTCCGGCATGCATGTCGCGGCAGCATGCCCGCAGGGTCGAGATGAAATTGGACAGCAGCGGCACATGCTGGCCCGCGCGCATGGCAATGGCCAGCTCCGCCCGCGGCGCCTTGGCACCAAGCGAATGATAGGTCACGCCGCCGGAATGGATCTGGTGCAGCGAGCGCGGCACGACCGAAACCCCCAGCCCCGCCGCAACCAGCGGCACGGTCGAGGCGATCTGCGGGGCCTGCTGGCCCATGCGCGGCGTAAAGCCCGCATTGTGGCAGGCGGACAGGATGGCATCATGAAACCCCGGCCCCAGCTCGCGCGGGAAGATGATGAAGGGTTCATCGGCCAGCATCTCGAGTTCCAGATGCGGGTGGACGGCCAGAGGGTGCCCCTTGGGCAGGGCCACGACCGTTTCCTCCTCCAGCAGCGGCGAGACCAGCAGCCCCGCCCCATCAGGCACCGGCGGGCGCACGATGGCGATGTCGATCGCGCGATCATGCAGCGCCTTGCGCAGGGCAGGGGTGTTGCTTTCCTCAAGGTAGATGGTCACATCGGGCCACACTTCACGGAAGCGACGCACGGTCAGCGGAATCATGGGCAGCAGCGAGACCGCACCCGCCAGCCCCACGCGTATATGCCCCTTCTCGCCCCGCGCCAGCCCTGTGGCGGTCGCGATGAACTGCTGCTGCATGCCTAAAAGCGCGCGGGCCTGGTCAAGCAGCACAAGGCCGATATCGGTCAGCTTGACGCCGCGCGTCAGGCGCTGGAACAGAAGCACGCCCAGTTCATTTTCGAGCTGCTTGATCTGCTGGCTCAGAGGTGGCTGTTCCATGCCTATCTGCTCTGCAGCCCGCGTGAAGCTCCCGTTCTCGGCAACCGCCACGAAATATCGTAAATGCCTTAAATCCATATCCCATATAAATTATATATGGGAATCTTCTTCAATATATATTTGACGAAATAACATGCCATGCGCCACGTTTCGCGCCAACCGTGCTGAGGATGAGTATCCCCTGATGAAAATTGGCCTGTTCATTCCGTGTTATATCGACGCATTCTATCCCGATGCCGGGATCGCCACGCTGGAGCTGCTGGAAAAACTGGGGCAGGATGTCGAATACCCGCTGGACCAGACCTGCTGTGGCCAGCCCATGGGCAACTCCGGCTGCAACTCGGATGCCGCAGCGGCGGAAGCCCTGTTCGTGCGCAACTTCGCCAAATACGACAAGATCGTCATGCCTTCAGGCAGCTGCACGCACCATGTGCGTGACAACTTCGATGCAATTCCCCAGACGGATGAAGTCCGCCACGTGCGTGAAAACACCTATGAGCTGGTGGAATTCCTGCATGATATCCTCAAGGTCGATGCCTTCCCCTGGGCCGAGTTCAACCACACCGTAGGCCTGCACAACAGCTGCGGCACGCTGCGCGCGCTGCGCACGGCCAGCATGTCGGAACTGGGGGAAAAGCCCTTCTCCAAGCCGATGGACCTGCTAAGCAAGGTCAAGGGCATAAGCTTCGCCACCCCAAAGCGGCCCGATGAATGCTGCGGATTCGGCGGCACCTTCTCGGTCACGGAAGAAGCCGTGTCGGCCAGGATGGGCGTGGACAAGGTGCGCGACCACCATCAGGCGGGTGCTGAATACATCGTCTCGGCTGATTCCTCATGCATCATGCACCAGCAGGGCTGCGCTGAACGCGCGGGCGTGCCGATCCGCTTCATTCACATCGCGCAGATCCTCAACGGAGCATCCCAATGAGCGACAAGCCCGTCAATCACGCCAGGGCGGCGGAGCACTTCATCGAGGATGCGCCCCACCTGCAGTTCCATGATGAACGCCTGTGGGACATGCGCCAGAAGCGTGATGCCCAGATGCATATCCTGCCCGAATGGCAGGAACTGCGCGAGGAAGCCTCGCGCATCAAGGAACACACGCTCTCGCGCCTGCCCGAATACCTTGAGCAGTTCGAGACCAATGCCAAGAAGAACGGCATTCACGTGCACTGGGCGCGCGACGGGGCGGAGCACAACCGCATCGTGGGCGAGATCCTCAAGGCCCATAATGCGCGCAACCTGATCAAGAGCAAGTCCATGGTCACCGAAGAGTGTGACATGCGGCCCTATCTTGCCAAACAGGGCGTGACGGTAACCGAGACCGACCTTGGCGAGCGCATCCAGCAGCTTGATGACCAGCTGCCCAGCCACATCGTGGTGCCGGCGGTGCACAAGCTGACGGCCGACGTGGCCAAGATCTTCGCCAAGGATTACCACACCGACCCCGACATCCGCGACCCGCACCTGCTGGCCGAGGCCCAGCGCCAGGCCGCCCGCCCCGTGATCCTGCATGCCGATGCGGGCATGACCGGCGGCAACTTCGTGGTGGCTGAGACCGGCACCTTCGTGGTCTGCACCAACGAAGGCAATGCCGACCTGAGCGCGACAGTGCCCAACCTGCACATCGCGACAATCGGCATCGAGCGCCTGGTGCCACGCATGGCGGATATGGGCGTGTTCATCCGCCTGCTCTCGCGCAGCGCGCTCGGCTCGCCAATCACGCAGTACACCACCCATTTCCGTGGCCCGCAGAAGGGTGGCGAAATGCATGTGGTGCTGGTCGATAACGGGCGTTCCGCACGCCTGGGCATGGAAGATTTCTGGACCTCGCTCAAATGCATCCGCTGCGGCGCGTGCATGAACACCTGCCCGGTCTATCGCCGCTCGGGCGGGCTGTCCTATGGGGCGGTTTATTCCGGCCCGATCGGCGCGATCATCGACCCGACCTTCAACGAGCGGAAATACAGCACCCTGCCCTATGCCTCCACGCTCAACGGCAGCTGCACCAATGTCTGCCCGGTCAAGATCAACATCCACGAGCAGCTTTACAAATGGCGCCGCGTGCTGGTGCAGCACCACGAGATGCCGTTCGTCAAGCGCGAGATCATGCACATGGCGGGCAAGCTGATGGGGCAGCCCAAGATGTACCGCGCCGCCATCAAGGCCACCGAGGTCTCGCTCAGCACCATGCCGCGCTTCGTGCTCTATAACTGGCTCAACCCGTGGGGCAAGCACCGCGAAAACCCGCATCCGGTCAAGCAGACCTTCAATGACTGGTATCGCAAGAACCGCGAGACCGCCAAGCCCGCCGCCGCCGCACCGGAGACCAAGAAATGAGCACCGCACGCGACGAGATCCTGCAGGCCCTGCGCAATAACCGCCCCACGCCGGAAAACCATCCGCTGCCGCCGGTCGCCACCCTTGGCGACCTTGATGCCAGCCGTGAGCGCTTCATCACCAGCCTCAGGATCCTGGGTGGTGACGTGCTTGAGCCGGTGGAGGGTGAAACGCTCGATCAGGCCATCATGCGCCGCCACCCCGATGCCAAGGTGATCTGCTCCAACGTGCCCGAGGCAAAAGGCACGCTACCGGTCGAGAAAGTAAAGACCCCGCAGGATGCCGCCACCATCGACGTAACCGTGGTGCGCGCGCCCTTCGGCATTGCGGAAATGGGCTCGATCTTCCTGAGCGAGGCGCAACTGCCCATCAACTCGTTTGCCCATCTGGGCCAGCACATCGTGGTGCTCCTGGCAGCCGATCAACTGACCGCCAACATGCACACCGCCTATCAGGAGCGGCCCGAGTTCAAGACCGCCAATTACGGCGTGCTGATGAGCGGCCCCTCCGCCACGGCGGATATTCAGGGCGTGCTGATCCGTGGCGCGCAGGGCGTGCGTTCGCTTTCGGTCTGGTTTACCTGAACGCCAGAACGGCTCCTTCCCTGCGGGAAGGGGCCGGGCCTTACAAGGTCAGACCGCCTTTTTCAGGTTCGGGCTGGCCTTGAAGCGCACGGTCTTGCCTGCCTTGACCTTGACCGGCTCGCCCGTGCGCGGGTTGAGCGCCTTGCGGGCCTTGGTCTTCTTGACCGTAAACGTGCCAAAAGACGGCAGGGTAAAACCACCCTCGCGCTTCAGTTCCTTGACAATGGCCGCAATCAGGTCAGATGCGGCCTGATTGGCCGCGACGCCAGTGCAATCAATCGAATCCTGAATGACGGCTGCAATGAAGGCCTTACTCATCGGAACTGCCTACTCCTTCCGGGCTGGAAATGAATTTCGTAAATATCCTGCACCCGTCTTGAAAACAGGCGAGTTTGCCCCACCGGGCCGGACGGTCGCGGCTTGTAACCTGCTGACTGAGGTTAGACCAGCAATTTTTTGTTATCACATGAAAATTATCGCTGATATACGCAGCAACAACCGGCCGAATTCACAAAATGGCAGTTCTGGCCACCGCTCTATTCCACTGTGAAAACTTCATATCGATAAAGCATCATCAGGAATTTATTCAAAATCAACCCATTGATAAAAAAGATAAAAATTTTCAAGAATTTTCTTTTTTTGAAAAAAGCCGTGTTGTTCGAAGCTTTATGAAAAAAGCTTCCCCGGAAACTTCTTTTAATTTGCACAATCTCTCATTGGCATGCTGTTGCGACCACCTTCAGGGGCCGCAACAGCCTGGTTGGGGGGCGATTCCGCCCCCCGGTGTCAGCTTTTGAAATTCTGCGCCTTGAGGTCGGTGACCCCCACGAAGGTGATCTGGGTCTGGTCATCGAGGCTTACGGTTGTATTGCCCCCGCTGATGGTGGCCTGGTCGAGCATGGACTGGATGGAAGCCGGAGTCGCGTCATAGCCGGACAGGAGAATGGCGTTACCGGCTGACTTGCCAAAATCCTGAATGATGTCGGTGCCGCTATCCTTGCCCTTGATGAACTCGAATTCGGTCGCACCACTACCGCCCACCAGCGTATCGTTACCCATGCCACCGACCAGCGTATTGTTGCCCGTGCCACCAACAAGCATATCGTTGCCACTGCCTGCCACGGCATAGACCGCGCCCGCCGTTCCGCCATCGAGCGTTTCATTGCCACTACCGGCATAATACGTGGTCGTGCCGCTGGTGGCAGCGCTCAGCTCCACCCCGGCCGCACCGAAAATGGTGGCGTTACCGCCTGTTACGGTATCGGCCACAGGCATAGCCGTGCCTGGGCTGATGAAGGTCAGCGTGGCCGACCCGCTGGCGTTGATCGTGCTGTCATCCAGGCCACTCACCACCAGCGCGGTGCCGGCGTTGATGGTGTCATACGCGCCGCCATTGATGGTGACGGCCGCGTTGCCTGATCCGCTGTTGAAGAAACCCTCGCTATCCGCGGTATTGACCGTATCGAACTCGGTATCCTGCACCACGACGCCATTGTACACATCGAGCGTGCTCTCCGTGCCGCCGAACTGCTGGGGCGTATTGGCCGCGGCACCGGGGGCATTCCAGTCACCGGTCACGGTGGGGGTACTGTCATAGGCATAGATGGTATCCGTGCCACCCATGGTGTGAATGACATCCTGCCCCTGCCCGCTGAGAAAGAACGTGTCACCCGCAGCGGCATAATAATCTACACTGCCTGACCCGCCGACATAGACCACCGTGCCTTCGTCGCCATCCATCACATTGGTCGCGCCAGACCCGCCGCGGATGTTGACTGTCTGGTCAAGCGCGCTGCCCGTCTCGCTGCCAATCTCCACCGTGCCGGCAGTGGCATCATAGGTGCCCGCTCCGGCCAGCGTTTCGATACTGCCGCCTGAAGCATCCTTGAGCGCCCCGTCCACAGCCACCACATTCAGGGCCTGGGCCGCCTGCACGGCCCCCCAGGCGGAAGCGCTTTTTTCCCCATCCAGCGAATTCACTTCGCTGGGGGAGATACCTTCTTCCTGCGCATAGGGAACAAGGGCTCCAAGGGCCTTCTCGGCGGCCGTATCCTGCAGGCTCTGTATTACTGCCGTCGTGTCCTGGTTAAGCCCCAGCGTGAGCCCGGTGGCACCGGCTACGGTCACGTATCCCATTCATTCCGTTCCTTGTCTCACGGCGGCAGGAACCGGCCTCGCCGCAGATGATCCGCTGCCCCGCCGCCCGGGCGGGGCGGAGAAAGCATTCTTTCAGGACCGTATCTGTCAGGAATGGGTTAAGAAATTCGGAATCAGGATTGATCTGGATCAATCCTGTGGCACGCGCCGCTCCAGTTCTTCCAGCCACAGGCGGGCATTGCCATCCGATGGCGCGCGCCAGTCACCGCGTGGCGACAGCGCGCCACCGGCCACCACCTTCGGCCCGTTGGGCATGGCCGAGCGCTTGAACTGGCTGAACCCGAAGAAACGGTTGAGGAACACCTCCAGCCAGTGGCGTATTTCCGCCAGGGTGTAAGCCCGCCTGCCCTCGGCGGGGAAACCGGGGGGCCAGTCCCCGCCCGCGGCATTGCCCCAGGCATGCCGCGCCATGAACGCGATCTTGGAGGGGCGGAAACCATGGCGCAGCACATGGAACAGGGTGAAGTCCTGCAACGCGTAGGGCCCGATCAGCGATTCCGTGCTCTGCACCGCCTGTGTCGCGGTGGCGGGCACCAGTTCGGGCGAGATCTCGGTACGCAGGATGGCCTCGAGCACCGTACAGGTACGCGCCTGCTCGCGCCCGCTGGCCATGACCCAGCGGATCAGGTGCTGGATCAGGGTCTTGGGCAGGCCTGCATTGACGTTGTAATGCGCCATCTGGTCGCCCACGCCATAGGTGCACCACCCTAGCGCCAGTTCCGACAGGTCGCCCGTGCCAATCACGATCCCGCCCGACTGGTTGGCCAGCCGGAACAGGAAGTCGGTCCGCAGGCCGGCCTGCACGTTCTCGAATGTCACGTCATATACCGCCTCGCCCGCGGCGAAGGGATGGCCCATCTGCTCGAGCATGAGGCGGGCTGCGGGGCGGATATCGATCTCGCGCGCCTGCACGCCAAGGGCGGCCATGAGTTCATGCGCGTTGTCGCGCGTGGCGCCCGTGGTGCCAAAACCGGGCATGGTGTAGCCCAGCACCGCCTGCCGCCCCAGCCCGCATTCCTCTGCCGCGCGCGCGGCGACGAGCAGCGCATGGGTGGAATCCAGCCCCCCCGATACGCCAATGACCAGCGTTTTGGCGCGTGAGGCGAGCAGGCGGCGCTTGAGGGCGGTGACCTGAATGGTAAACGCCTCGTAGCAGTCCTGATCGAGCAGTGCCGGGTCACTGGGCACGAAGGGGAAGCGCGGAATGTTGCGCAGCAAGCCCAGATCGGCTGTGGGCGGGGTGATGGACAGGTTGACATGCCGCCACGTGCCTGCCGCGGCCTGGGCACGGTTATCGGCAAAGGTGCCCATGCGCAGGCGTTCCTGTCGCAGCAGGTCAAGATCCACATCGGCCATGAGCGTGACCTGACCCGAGGGGAAACGCGCGCTTTGCGCCAGTGTCTCGCCATTTTCGAAAATCGAGGTCTGGCCGTCCCATGCCACATCGGTGGTGGATTCGCCCTCGCCCGCCGCGGCATAAACATAGGCGCACAGACAGCGCGCCGAATGCGACTGGCACAGTAGCGTGCGCGTGCGCGCCTTGCCCACCGTGATGTTGCTGGCTGAAAGATTGGCAATGACCGTGGCCCCGGCCAGGGCTGCATCGACACCCGGAGGGTGCGGCACCCACATGTCCTCGCAGATCTCGGCGGCCACGACCAGCCCCTGCACCGCAGGCGCGTGGAACAGAAGGTCGGTGCCAAACGGCACGGCCTCGCCGCCAAGGGTGACCGTGCCACCGCGCAGGCCCGCGCCGGGCGTGAACTGCCGCGCCTCGTAAAACTCGCGGTAATTGGGCAGGTAGGATTTGGGCACCACGCCCACCACGCGCCCGTCATGCAGGGCGATGGCGCAGTTATACAGCGCATCCCCCACGGCCAGCGGCGCGCCGACAAGCACCAGCGGCAGCAGGCCCGCCGTCTGCCCGGCCAGCCAGCCAATCGCCTCGCGCACGCCATCAAGCAGCACATCCTGCTGGCGCAGGTCATCAATGGCGTAGCCCGACAGGCCAAGCTCGGGAAACACCGCCAGCACGGCCCCCGCCTCGTGGCAGGCCGTAATGGCATGCTGCGTGCGGCGGGCGTTTTCCATCGGGTCGGCCAGCACCACGGGCAGCGTGCAGGCGGCCACCCGGGCAAAGCCATGATGGTACAGGCTGTAAAAACCTGCCGTGTCCGTGCTGTCTTTCATGGGCTGCCTCCCGCCTGATCTGCGCGCAACCCCGCTCGGGTCGCGACCGCGCCGGGGCCAAAATAACGTATTGCGATGAACCCGTCGCCCTCTGGCGCATTGTTAAGGGGCGGATGTCATGCCCGCGTCTGTCACAACATCGATCGGAAGGAACCGGATCATGGACCTGTTACGCTGGACCATCACATTCCTTGTTCTCGCCCTGATCGCCGCGGTTTTTGGCTTCGGCGGCATTTCGGACACGTTTGCCTATTTCGGCAAGGTGCTCTTCTTCATCTTCATCGTGCTGTTCATCCTTGGATTGTTTTTCGGCCGCGGCCGCGGAACTTCGCCCTGATCCGCAGCCCCCGGCGCACGACAGGGATCAGCGCCAGCGCGTAGATCCCGCCCATCGCCGCCATGGAAAGCGGCACGCCGGGCACAAGATAGGTTGCCGCATCGCACGGCTTGGCCGGGCGGCGCGGCATGGACGCCAGACGCTGCGCGAAACTGCCGCCATGAAACGTGGGCGCGCGGCATTCGGGCAGCGGACTGGGCCACCAGCCCTGCTCCACCCCTACATGCAGGCCGCCAAGGAAAGCCGCCACGAGCAGCACCGGCATGCACAGCCACAACGCGCCGCGCGCCGCATCACGCGGCAGCACCAGCCCCAGCAGCCCCAGCCCCGCCAGCACCCGATAGGGCCAGCGCTCCCACAGGCACAGCCCGCAAGGCACATGGCCCAGCGTGTATTCACTCCACCAGGCCACGCCAAGGGCGGCGCACCCGGCCAGCACCATCAATAAAGCAGTTGAACGCATGGGTAGTTACGGCCGCCCCGCAACCGGTGCGGCCTCAAGCGCCTGCAGGAAATCAGCCGCCCAGCTTATGGCCGTGGTGCTGCTGACTTCCTGCTCCAGCGCCTGCCAGCGCGTGCGCCGCTCCGCCAGCCCCATGGTCAGGGCGGCATGCAGGGCATCGGCAATCTCATCGGGGTCATAGGGATTGACCAGGATGCCCTCATCCATTTCCGGCGCGGCACCGGCAAAATGCGACAGGATCAGCACGCCCGGATTGGCCGGATCCTGGGCGGCCACGTATTCCTTGGCCACAAGGTTCATGCCATCGCGCAGCGGCGTGATCAGGGCGGCTTCGGCCCGGCGGTAGAACCCGGCCAGCACCTCACGCGGGAGCGGACGGGTGATGTAGCGGATCGGTGTCCAGTCGAATTCGGAATAGGCACCGTTGATCTGCCCGGTCAGTTCATCAAGCTGGCGGCGCAGCTGGCGGTATTCCTCCACGCTGCCGCGCGAGATGGGGGCGACCTGCAGAAAGGTCACCTTGCCCCGATGCTCGGGGTAGCGCGCCAGAAGCGCCTCATAGCCGCGAAACCGCTCGGGCAGGCCCTTGGAATAATCCAGCCGGTCCACGCCCAGCACAAGCTTGGCGCCGCGCAGGCTGCCTTCGAGCCGCTCGACCTCCGGGCCTTCCATGCTCTTTTCAGCCTGTGCGCGGAACTCGTCGGGGTCGATACCGATGGGAAAGGCCTGTCCGCGCGCCGCAAGGCCGTTGGCCTGGAGGGAATGGTTGAGGTTCTCTGCATCCTCGGGCGTCTGCACGCCAATCAGGTCGTAGCTCTGCATGTCCTCAAGCAGAAGGTCTGCGCCGGGCAGCGAGCGCACGAGGCTCCATGGCGGGAACGGAATATGCAGGAAGAAGCCGATGCGGCATTTCACCCCGAGGTCACGCAACGCCTGCCCGAGCGGGAACAGGTGGTAGTCATGCACCCAGATCGTATCATCAGGCTTGAGCAGGGGCAGCAGCGTGCGCGCGAACATGGCGTTGACCGCAAGATATGTTTTCCAGTCCGTGCGGGAATAGTTCATCAGCCCGACGCGGTAATGGAACAGCGGCCACAGGATGCCATTGGAGAAATTCTGGTAGAACCCCTCATACTGCAGCGGGGTCAGGTCTATGGTGGCGTAGGTGACGTTATCGACCCTGTCGAGCCGGGGCACCGGGTCGCCGCCATGGAGCTGCACCTGCTTGCCCGACCAGCCAAACCACAGCGATTCCCCCTCGCGCAGGGCATCTTTCAGCCCCACCGCCAGCCCACCGGCGGGCTGGCTGCGCTCACGCGGGGAAGGCACGCGGTTGGATACGATAATCAGCCGCCCCATGCGCCATCACCCCCCTGTGCCAACTGGGCCAGCCATGCGCGGAAAGCCGCCGGGTCAGGGAAATCATTGGGAATGCGCAGGCCCACGCCACCAAGTCTGACCGCTTCGCGCATGCCATCCTCATCGGTCACGTCATCGCCCACGAAAATGGGCAGCCGGCCCGCAAACGGCGCGCTTTTCATCACCGCATCGACCGCATGGCCCTTGTCGATGCCGGCGGGGCGGATTTCCCACGCCATCTTGGCGGCCTGCACATGGAACGCGCCGTGGGTGGCGTCCACCCATTCATCCGCGATCCGGCCCAGCGCCGGACCCGCATCGGGCGCGCCGCGGTAATGCAGCACCAGCCCCGCCTTCTTGTGTTCGATCCGCACGCCGGGATGGGCCGCGGCCAGCCTCTCCGCTTCATCCATCCATGCTTTCGGCACTGGCGGCAGCGCCGCGCGCTCCACAGCCTGACCCGGCGCGTGGCGGATGGCGATGCCATGCTCGCCCGCCACGGCATAGGGCACATCTGGCAGGAAATGGTCGATCTGGTCGATCGGGCGGCCCGAGATGACCGCGAGCGCGTTGCCGCATTTATCACGCAGGCGGCGCAATGTGTCGCGCAGGCCCGGGGCCACGACCACGGATTCGGGCGTGGGCGCGATATCCACCAGCGTGCCGTCAAAGTCCAGGAGGAAGGCCGCGCGCGCGGGAGACGGCAGCCGATCGAGCGAAGGGAGGGAGGGTGTCTTGCTCATGGTGGGTCTAGCCTCTGGCAAAGCTGGATAATACGCAAGCCCACAAGCGCGCTATACAGGGCTGCAGCATTTATACGACACAAATTAAATTATTTTCTAATGCAGCATCAGGGGGGCGGCGCCCTCATCGGCGGGCTCGGGCGGCATGGCGGGCAGCGGCGGGGAGACCGGCTGCGGCGCGGCCGGGGGGGCTGCCGGAGCGACTGGCGCCGCACCTGCTCCACCCGCTTCAGGCGCCGCGGGCTGGCCATCGGGCGTGGCCATGGCGGGGGCTACGGGCGCGGCCTCCGTCGGGGCTGCCACAGCGGCGAGTGGCGGCGGGGTGGGGGCGACACTGTCACCCGCGCAACCGACCAGCTGCACATCATAAAGCGGGTTCTGGAACACGCCGGTCGCGGGCTCGGCCACCGCCATCCAGCCCTGGAAGGCGGCCATGCCCTCATGCGCGTCATGCACGTCCAGCCAGGCAGCGCTATCGGCTGGCAGGGTGGCGGGGCGCTGCAGGCATGACGTGGCGCGCAGGGTCAGGCTCTTGTAGGGCATGTCCTGACCCACGGGCACGTTGAGCAGTTCGGTATGGGCATCGAGCTTGTCGAGCACGCGCACCACCGCCACCGTGCGGCCCTGCCACGTATCGGGTGGGTACATAGCAGGGGGCGCCAGCCATTCGGTGGCATGGGCAAGGCCCGGCAGGCCAGCAAGCAGCAGGGCGGGCAGGGAGCGGAGCACGCGCCTCATGCGTGGGGGCTCCGCAGGGTGTTGACCACGTCGATCAGGATCTGGCGCATGGCCGCCTCATCCACGCCCATCAGCACGGCATCCTCGAACGCATCCTGCAGGACACCCCGCACTTCCTGATGGTTTTCGCGCAGGACCAGCAGTTTGTCACGGCAGGAAACCGGCGTGCCATCACGCTGTGGCCACATGGCGGGCAGGGCGTCTTGACCGCTCATGGCGCGTCTCCGCCCGGCGCGGGGGCAGCAGGCTGGTTCGCCTTGTCCTGCCGGGCCTTGGTCAGGGTATCGGTTACCGAGAAGATGAACTTGCTGAGCAGCTGCTCAAGGCTGATCGCGCCCTGGGTCTCGCCAATCGTGCCGCCGGGGGCGAGCATCTTGTCATCGCCACCGGGCGAGAGGGCAATGTATTTGCCACCCAGCAGGCTGTCGCTGGTAATGATGGCCGCCGTATCATCAGGCAGCCTGATGTCGGGGCGTACGGTAAAGGTGACCTGTGCGGCATACGTCCTGGGGTTGACGCGCTCATCGACCACCTGCCCCACCGTAATGCCCGCAAGCCTGACATCCGAGCCGATGGACAGGCCATCGATATGGGCGAACCCGGCATTGAGCCGGTAGCCGGTTTCATGCGGGCGGCCCTTGTCGAGCACGGCATAGGCCAGCAGCCCCGCAAGCCCGGCCAGCACGGCAAAACCGGCAAGAAGTTCCGCTGGCTGACGGCCCGCGCGCCCTGAAACAGCAGCAACCATGGTGGCAAAGCTTCCCCAATATCCAATGGCGCGCACCCTAGCAGGTTACGCCACGGGTTTCATCCCTCGGGGTACCATGCCTCATAATCACTGGTGGTTGAAGCCCGCTGGCCGCCCCGGCAGTCGCTGCCCGGCGGGTGGTAGGCTCCCGCTGTTCCGGTCTGGTTGGGCTGCCAGGGCTGCTGCCACGGCTGGCGCGCGCTCTCGGGCAGGGGGGCGGCCTCCATGTGGTGCAGCCAGCCCCACCATTCGGGCGGCACGGCGGATGCGTCCTCGCCCCTGTGATAGATGACCCAGCGCTCGTGGCGCTTTTCCCCGCCGCCGGTGCGGTTGGGCGTGCGGGCCTCATAATAACAGCGCCCGTCGGCATCCTTGCCGACCAGTCGCCCCCTGAAGCGGGTGTAGATGCGGGTGCCTAGATTTGCCATGCCGCAAGCCTAATCCGCCCGTGGTCGCGCGGTCCACGCGCATATGCGTGCGCGACCGTCACATCTGCGGGATCGGCGGGGGGGCGTCGAGGCAGCCCGCACCCTGTCAAAGGCATTTCAAAGACCCCCGCCTCACGGCGCGGTGATGGCCACGCGCATGGTCGCCGCACAGTTATCCCCCATATCCACTGTATTCAGGGGCATGTATAGTTGCGACTCCGCCGCAAGCGGGTTCCGCCAGCGTGCTGCCGCCCGGTAAACATAAAGCATGACAGCACGAAGCCACTGGAACGGCGTGCGTATGCGTACCGTTGAAGCCGCAGCGGACCCAGACGACGCGCCGCGTTCCGTAACCCTGCCCGCCGACTGGGATGACACGGCAGCCGAGGCCGTGGCCCGGCTGGCCCCCGGCCATGGCCCCGCCAACCTGCCCGAACTCGCGGCGCGATGGATCGATGACCTGTGCGCGGGCGAGGTGTCCGGCCCGGTCATTGGACCGGTCGCGCGCGCGCTGTCGTGCCTGCTGCTCATGCGCCAGGCCGCACCGAGCGAAAGCCTGTGGCATGGCCACCATGACCGCAGGCCCGCCTTCGTGGTCAACCTCGCCGCCTTTGTCGAGGCCGATAACAGCTTCATGGCGCGCGACTTCGTAGCGGCCCTGCGCCTGCTGGCCCGCGTGCTGCGCACCCTTGCGCACCAGAAGCTGCACATGCGCAATGGCGAGCTGCCCCTGCCCGAGCCTGCGGGCGGCGCGGTGGCCCACCTGCGTGCCGTCACCCTGCCTCCTGCTGGCGAAAGCCATGAGCGCGCCCCTGTTGCGGGTGCGCTGCTGCTGACCAACCTCGATGCCTGCCTGGCCGGGCTGGGGCTCGATTATGACAGCGAGGCCGGGCGCGACGCGGCATGCAGCATCGTGGCCCTTGCCACCCTCGTGGCCCATGCGGGCGAAGGGGCGGACGCCATGCCCCTGCCCCCCGTGCGCAGCATCCTGCCCGGCGTGAGCCAGATCGCACGCAGCGTATGGCAGGAAGCGGCTGTCGAGACCGACCAGCCCGCCGCCCGTGTCGAGACCGGCTTTTCCACCCCCGGCCCCATCGATGCGCTGCTGGGCGTGGAAGCATGCGGGCTGGCCCCCGTCTTTTCCCCGCTGCGGCCTGACGGGCGGCTGGCCATGAGCACGCTGGCCCGACTGGCCAGCCGGGGCCTGACGCTGGAGGCAGCCTTCGCCGCCACCCTTGCGGGCGAGAGCGTGCTGCCCCTGCCCGCCGCCGCCTCGCACCAGGCCATGCACCGCGCGCTCAGCGGGTTTGTGGACCGCGTGCCCGCCCGCCCCGATGCCACGCGTGACACGCTGGCCACCCGCGCGGGGCTGGAGCGCGGCGTGCGCCGCCACCTGCCCGCACGCCATGGCGGCTTTACGCAGAAAACCCGCATCGGCGGCCACCGCCTGTTCCTGCGCACGGGGGAATATGCCGACGGGTCGCTGGGCGAAATCAGCCTGACGCCCACGCGGGAGAGCCCGATGGTGCGCGGCCTGATGGACACGCTGGGCCAGGCCGTAAGCATCGGCCTGCAATATGGCGCGCCGCTGGAAAGCTATGTCGAGGCCTTTGCCTACACCCAGTTCGGCCCCGCGGGCACGGTGGAGGGCGACCCGGTTGCATCCTACGCCACATCCATGCTCGACTACGCCTTCCGCGCCCTGTCAGATGCCTATCTGGGCCGCAGGCTACCCGATGCCCCGCATGAGGAGACGCTGGCCGAAAGCCCCGCCCCCATGCTGCCGCTCGACCTGCCCGGCTCCGGCAATGACGATGGCGATGACACGCCCCCCCGGCGGCGCGGGCTGCGGCTGGTCGGATAACCCGGCGCCGTACCCCGCCGCCTGAATGCAAGGATTGTTGCCCATGCCCGATACAACCCCCGAACAGCGCCTCAAGCAGCTTGGCATCATGCTGCCCACCCCCGCCACACCCGTGGCCAATTACGTGGGCACCGTCATCAGCGGGTCATCGCTGGTGGTGTCAGGCCAGTTGCCGCTGGTTGATGGCAAGCTGCTGACCACCGGCAAGCTCGGCGGCACCGTGGCGGTGGAACTGGCGGTGGAAGCCGCGCGCTACAGCATGATCAACGTGATCGCGCAGGTTAAGGCGGCCCTTGGCGACCTTTCACGCGTGAAGCGCGTGGTGCGGCTGGGCGGGTTCATTGCCTGCACGCCCGACTTTACGCAGCATGCCGCCGTCATGAACGGGGCCTCCGACCTGGCGGTAGCCGTATTTGGCGATGCGGGCCGCCATGCGCGCTCGACCGTGGGCGTGCCCTCGCTGCCGCTCGACTCCGCTGTCGAGGTCGAAGGCCTGTTCGAAATCGGCTGATGTAACCACCACGCATAACAAAGGGAGCCTGTCATGACCGCACCGCCCCGCACAGCCTGCACCACGGCGCAGGCATCATGACCGGCACCACCATGACCCTGCACCGCCGGATTGCCGAGATCCCGGCGGCGCAGTGGGATGGCTGCGCGGGCGATGAAAACCCGTTTGTCAGCCACGCCTTCCTCTCGGCACTTGAAGACAGCGGCTCCACCGGCCCGCAGACCGGCTGGATGCCCCAGCACCTTGCCCTGCGCGACGGCGAAGGCAGCCTGCTTGCAGTCGCCCCGCTTTACGCCAAGGGCCATTCCTTTGGCGAATACGTGTTCGACCATGCCTGGGCCCGCGCCTTCGAGCAGGCGGGCGGGCAGTATTATCCCAAACTGCAGGTCGCCGTGCCGTTCTCGCCCGTGCCGGGGCCGCGCCTGCTCGTTCACCCCACCGCCCCCGATGCCGACAGCCTGCGCCTGCTGGCGGGCCGCGCGCTGCGGCAGGCCTGTGGCGAGATGGGACTTTCCTCCGTGCATGTCACCTTCTGCACGACGCATGAATATGAACTGCTGGGCGAAGGCGGCTGGCTGCAGCGCCTTGGCGTGCAGTACCACTGGGATAACCAGGACTATGCCAGCTTTGACGATTTTCTGGGCATGCTGGCCTCACGCAAGCGCAAGGCCATCCGGCGCGAGCGACGCGATGCCAATGCCTGCGGGCTGACATTCCACACCTATCGCGGCGCGGAGATTACCGAGGCGCTGTGGCATGATTTTTATCACTTCTACCTCTCTACCGTGGACCGCAAATGGGGCAGCGCCTATCTGCAGCCCTCCTTCTTCCCGCTCCTGTCCGAGCGGCTGGGCGACAGGGTGGTGCTGATGATCGCCAGGCAGGACGGCGTGCCGGTGGCCGGCGCGCTCAACCTGATGGGGCGCGATACGCTGTACGGCCGCAACTGGGGGCGGCGCGAGGGGGACTGGCCGTTCCTGCACTTCGAGCTGTGCTATTACCGCGCCATCGACTTCGCCATCGCCCATGGGCTGAAACGGGTGGAAGCGGGCGCGCAGGGCGAGCACAAGCTGCAACGTGGCTACCGCCCGTGCCTGACCCATTCCGCCCACTGGATCAGCCACCCCGGCCTGCGCGAGGCCGTGGCCGAATTCCTGCAACATGAACGCGCGGCCATACGGGCCGAACTGCCCGCCCTTGAGGCCATGACCCCTTACCGCGCAGAAGAATAAATCTGGAATTCATTCAAACGTTTTTGGTGAAGCTTTTTTCCAAAAAGCTTCAGGGAACGCCGCCTTTAAAAAAAAGGGGCACCCAAAAACTTCTGTTTTTTTGAAGCCGAACAGCGCGATGATGCAGGTCATGCCGCAGGGGCCACAGCCATGCTAGCCTGCACGTCATGGCACCAGCGGCCAGCAGGCCGCCCCTGTACAGACAAAGGAGCGCCACCATGTACGCAATGCGACTGCTCGCCCCCCACACCCCCCTGCAATGGACCGAACTGCCCGACCCGCAGCCGGGGCCGGGGCAGATCCGCGTGACCGTGGGGGCCTGTGGCGTATGCCGCACCGACCTGCACGTGGTCGATGCCGACCTGCCCTTTCCCGGCCATGCCCTCACGCCCGGGCACGAGATCGTGGGCCGGATCGACGCCATCGGCCCAAATGTGGAGGGGCTGCACATGGGCCAGCGCGTGGGCATTCCGTGGCTCGGCCATACCTGCGGCTGCTGCCACTACTGCCAGACCGACCACGAGAACCTGTGCGACCACCCGCTTTTTACCGGCTACACGCGTGATGGCGGCTATGCCACCAAGGCGGTGGCGGATGCGCATTTCACCTTCCCCCTGCCTGACGGCGATGACGACGTGGCCACCGCCCCGCTGCTCTGCGCGGGGCTGATCGGCTGGCGCTCGCTGGTCATGGCGGGCAAGGAGGCCCGCAGCATCGGGCTGTATGGCTTTGGGGCGGCAGCCCACATCATTGCGCAGGTGGCGGCCTGGCAGGGCCGCAAGGTCTATGCCTTTACCCGCCCCGGTGACACAAAGACGCAGGAATTCGCCCGCTCGCTCGGCTGCGTATGGGCCGGTGGCTCGGATGAGGCCCCGCCCGAACAGCTTGACGCCACCATCATCTTCGCCCCTGTGGGCGCACTCGTGCCCGCCGCACTCAAGGCCGTGCACAAGGCAGGCCGCGTGGTGTGCGCGGGCATCCACATGAGCGAGATCCCGGCCTTTTCCTATGACCTGCTGTGGGAGGAACGCCAGATCGTATCCGTGGCCAACCTGACAAGGCAGGACGGGATCGACTTCCTTGAACTCGTGCCGCGCGTGGGCATCCGCACCACTACCACGCCGTATGCGCTCAAGGACGCCAACAAGGCCCTTGATGACCTGCGCCACGGCCGCTTTGAAGGCGCTGCGGTGCTGGTGCCCTGAAAAACTGATCAAGTTTCTGGTGAAGCGGTTTGCAAAAAGCCCCAAAAAGAACGCCGCCTTATGAACATAAGGCGGCATCCGGAAACTTTTTCCCCTCCCCCTGCCCCGCACTGATGGTGCCTGGGCGCGCGTGCAAAAATGCCCCGGCCATTATTAATTCTGGCTTTTGGGGCAATCATTCTTTATGCACCGGCCTTCTCCCCTGACGCATGAACACGGCCGGCGGCCAGTTTCCTTCCTGCGTCGCCCATGTTCTTCATGTTTTTGTCCGGATTGCCCGATACATGCCGTTTCCCGAAACCCACCCCGCCCTGCAACGCGCGCTGGACGAGCGTGGGTACGATAACCCGACTCCCGTCCAGAAAGCGGTCCTGGATGTCGCAGCCGAGGGGCGCGACCTCCTTGTCTCCGCCCAGACCGGCTCGGGCAAGACCGTTGCCTTTGGCATCGCCATGGCCGACACCCTGCTTGGTGGCGCGGAGCATTTTGGCCCAGCAGGCCCGCCGCTGGCCGTCATCATTGCGCCGACGCGCGAACTGGCCATGCAGGTCACGCGTGAACTGACCTGGCTGTATGCCCCGGCAGGCGGGCGCATCGTGTCGTGCATTGGCGGCATGGATGCGCGGCGCGAGGCCCGTGCGCTCCAGATGGGCGCGCATATCGTGGTCGGCACGCCGGGGCGGCTGTGCGACCATCAGTCCCGTGGCCGTCTGGACATGTCGGACCTGCGCGTGGTCGTGCTGGATGAAGCCGACGAGATGCTTGACCTCGGCTTCCGCGATGAACTCGAGCAACTGCTCGACGCCATGCCCAAGACCCGCCGCACGCTGCTGTTCTCGGCCACCATCGCCAAGGAAATCGCATCCCTCGCGCGCCGTTACCAGAACGACGCCGTGCGCATCGATACGCTTTCGGGCGCCAAGCAGCATGCCGATATCGAATACCGCGCCATCGTGGCCGATGCGCGCGAACTGATCCCCGCCGTTGTCAACGTGCTGCGCTATACCGACAGCCAGACCACCATGGTGTTCTGCGCAACCCGCGAGATGGTGCGCCACATGCAGGCGGCCCTGGTCGAGCGTGGCTTCTCCTCGGTCGCCCTCTCGGGCGAGCTGGGGCAGAACGAGCGCACCCGCGCCATCGACAGCCTGCGCAAGGGCCAGGCCAATGTGTGCGTGGCGACCGACGTGGCCGCCCGTGGCATCGACATCCCGGCCCTGGCGCTGGTGGTGCATGCCACCCTGCCGACTGATTCGGCCACGCTGCTGCACCGTTCGGGCCGCACGGGCCGCGCGGGCCGCAAGGGCGTGTGCGTGCTGATGGTGCCCATGTCGCAGCGCCGCCGCGCCGAGCGCCTGATGCAGGGCGCCAAGATCACGGCCACATGGTCCGGCGTGCCGACGGCCGCCGAAATCCGCGCGAATGACGCCAAGCGCCTGCTGGCCGACCCCGTGCTGAACCAGGACGTGGCGGAAGCCGATGCCGAACTGGTGGGCCAGCTTGTGGAAGGCCGCACGAGCGAACAGCTCGCCGCAGCCCTGCTGCAGATGTACCGCGCCCGCCTGCCCGCGGCAGAGAACGTGCGCCACATCACGCCCGATGCTCCGCGCCCCGTGCGTGAGCGCCCCGAGCGCGATGGCCCCCGCCCCCCGCGCGAGAGCTATGGCAGCGGCGAGCCGGGTGCCTGGTTTGCCATGAATGTGGGCCGCCAGGAAAAGGCTGACCCGAAATGGCTGATCCCGCTGATCTGCCGCCTTGGTGGCGTGCGCAAGGCGGATATCGGCGCCATCCGCATCAATGACAGCCAGACGCTGTTCGAGATCACGCCGGAATCGACCGAGAAGTTCCGCTCGTGCATCGCCGCGATCGAGAATGACGAAGTGCAGATCTCGCCCGCTGCGGCCCCTGCCGGTGGCGCGGGCCCGGCCCGCCGCGGCCCGCCGCGTGGTGGCCGCCCCTTCGCCCGCAAGCCCGGTGGTGGCGGTGGCCGCCCCGGTGGCGGGTTTGGCGGCGGACCGCGCGGGGCGGCTTCATCGCGCAAGCGGCCGCCGCGTTCGTAAGCGCCAGACATCTCCCTGCGTTTCCTTCATGCCCGGCATCGTCCGGGCATGTTGTGTTTCAGGGCCTTGAACGGCGCCACTTTCCATGCCGCGTGAGCGTCGCGCAACACGGCGGGTATCGGGCCACGGGCAAGCAGCGGCTGGCGACGCGCTTTTTCCAAAGAAATTCACAAAGACAGCCTGTTTGAAAAAACCTTAATAGTCAGGGCATTTGTGCTGATGCTTCTGCTGGAGGGTACAAAAAAATGCCACCTTCCCAAAAAAGGTGGCATTCCGAGACTTTGGTATTTTTTATCTAAAAAACCTGTTCTTAAACAGTTCTTTACTGGTTGTTCTGGCTATTGCCGCCGAACAGGCTGCTCACGTCGGAGCCGGTCTGGCTTTTCAGGTTATCCCAGCGCTGGCGTTCCTCGCTGCCTGCGTCACGCAGCTTGTCGAGGCGATTTTTGGGCGCGTTGCGAATCGCATCAAGCCGGTCACGACCGTTCTGGATCTTCTGGTCCACACGGTCGCGGTCATCGGACAGATTCTGCTTTTCATTGTCCCACCGGCCTACCGTATTCTGGCGCAGCGCATCCTTGCGGTCCTGATAGCCTTGCTCCACGTTCTGCTGCTTGTCCTTCCACGCCTGCTCACGGTCCTGCAGCCGGGTGTTGGCGCAGTCACCAGCCTGCGCCACGCGGCCAAGCACATCCCATTTGGAGGTGGTCTGGCTGCTGTCGCAATCAGCGGCCCGCGCCGTTAGTGTCTGACCGAAAATGAGTTGAGTGATTTCAGTAGGTTATGATTCATGGGTTTGTGACAACCTGATGAGATCAAA
>NZ_QQBI01000025.1 GCF_004302915.1 Komagataeibacter xylinus
AGAATGGTCAGCATCCTGTGAATCACATTTTTAAACCGATGGGTACCCCGTGAGTCAGGCCAAACAATGGTTGGTATAAACGCGGCCGCGTTCTTTGATGGCAGACCGGCCCTGACGCTGATGGTCCGTGCCCAGCCGGGGGCCAATCTGGTCGGCATCGTCGATGCGGTGAAAGCACGTCTGCCACAACTGCGCACGCTCATGCCGTCGAGGGCCGATATTGCCGTGGCGCGGGATGGCTCGGCGGTGATCCGCTCCTCCCTGCACCATACACTGGTGACGCTGCTGGCGTCCTGCCTGCTGGCGCTGGCTGTGGTCTGGGTATTCCTGCGGTCATGGACGGCATCCGTGGCAGCCGCGGTCATCGTGCCGTGCTGCCTGATCGCCAGCCTCGGGCCGATGCATCTGGCGGGCTTCGGGCTGGACAATCTCTCGCTCATGGCGCTGACAGTGGTGACAGGGCTGGTGGTGGATGACGCCATCGTGGTGATCGAGAACATCATCCGCATGCGTGAGCGGGGTCTTCCCATCGACGAGGCTGCCATTGCCGGGGCCAGCGAGGTGGCATTTACGCTGCTCTCCATTACCGTGTCGGTACTGGCGGTGTTCCTGCCGATCGGGCTGGCCTCGGGGCTGACGGGACGGCTGTTCCGGGAGTTTGCGGGCACCGTTGGCATTGCCGTCACGGTGTCGCTGATCCTGTCCTGTGTGGTGACGCCGTGCCTGACGGCGCTGTGCATGCGGTTTGCCGAAAACAGCGCCGCCATTCATCCGGAAGTGGATGCCGCCGATTTTCTGGATCATGAAAAACACAGTGGCAGTCAGTATCGCCGCACTCTGGAAGTCTGCCTGACCCACCCCGGCAAGACCGCGCTGCTTCTGCCATTGACCCTGCTAGTGGGCGTCTTTCTGTTCACCCGCATGCCCAGGGTCGTGTTCCCGCGTCAGGATATCGGCATCGTCTCAGGCGGTTCGCGCGGCAGCGGCAGTTCACTGGCGCAGACCAGGGCCCGGCTGGAGCGATTCAGCAGGGTGCTGCTGGAGGATCCCGCCGTGACGCATGTGATCGCCTATCTGGATACCAGCGAAGGCTCCAGCCATGGCATGATATTCGCCACACTGCGCGACCTGTCCACCGGGCGGGCGTCGGGAACAGAGGTGGCCGCTCGCGTCGTGGCCCGGATGGGGAAAGACATCCACGCCGAATACCATGCCCAGGCACCCGGCAACATCATGATGCGGGTGGGCTCGAACAGCAGCGGGATCAGTTACATCCTGCGCAGCGAGGATGACCGGTTGCTGGGGCCAGCCACGCGGAAACTGGCGAAAGCCCTGCGCCGTCATCGGGAGTTCACGGACGTGGACCCGGACGTCGATCCACCGGGACAGGGGATCACGCTCGCGATTGACCGCGACACCGCCGCCCGCGTTGGCGTCACGCCGCAGGTGATCGGCAACACCCTGTCCGATGCGCTTGGTCAGACTACGGCCTCGGTCGTCTACACCACACACGGGCAATACAACGTGGTGCTGACCGTGGAAAACCGCTTCCAGCGTGATCCGGAGATCCTGAAACAGTTCTGGGTCAGCCCGTCCGGTGGATCGGCCTCGGGCAGTTCGGCGTCCAACACCATCCGGGTGGTCACGTCGGCCACGGCCAGCGCCACGGCCTCGACCGGTGCGACGGCATTTCGGAACCAGATCGCCAATTCGCTGGCGGGTGGCGCCAATGCGTCGACCGGATCTGCGGTCGCCACGGGGGCGGAGACGCTGGTGCCGCTGTCGGTGGTGGCGCGAATTACCCCCAGTCTCGACCCGGTGGCCGTGACCCATATCGGCTACGCCAGTTCCGCCGCGCTAGCGCTGGAACTGGCGCCGGGTGTCAGCTTGTCGCAGGCACAATCCGTTATCGATCAGGAATGGCGCAGCCTGCATCTGCCGGAGACCATCACCGGGGAATTGCAGAGCGATGAAGGGGATGTTGGAAAAAGCACCCATGACAGCGAGATCCTGATCGTCGCGGCCATCCTGGCTGTCTGGATCACGCTGGGCATGCTCTATGAAAGCGTGTGGCACCCGCTGACCATTCTCTCCACCATTCCCTCGGCCGGGATCGGAGCCATCCTGGCGCTCAATCTGTTCGGGCTACCGTTCTCGGGCATGGCGGTGATCGCCATGCTGCTGCTGACCGGCATCTCGCTCAAGAACGCGATCCTGCTGGTGGATTTCGCCATCCACGCCGAACGCGAACGCGGCCTGACGCCGCGGGACGCCATTCGTGAGGCCTGCCTGCTGCGGCTGCGGCCGATTGTCATGACCACCTTTGCGGCGGCCCTTGGGGCACTTCCGCTGGTGCTGATGGGCGGCTACGGGATGGAACTACGCCAACCGCTCGGGATCGCGCTGATCGGTGGCCTTCTCGTCAGTCAGGCCCAGACCATGTTCACCACGCCGGCCCTGTATTTGTTGGTGGGGCGATGCGCCTCTTTTTTCAGGAAAGCAGAAACATCATGAGATTTTCCGGTCATGCGATCAGGGCAGGGGACTGACGGATGGACTGCCTGCGGCGGCTGAAAGGGCGGGTTTATCGGGAATGATAAAAATATATTCCGATATATCTTGACGTAAGATATATCGGAACGTATATCGGTAAGCATGAAACACAGAAACAGACACGCAGGCGGTCGTAACCGCCAGACTTTCTCCCCCGAAGGCATGGCCAGCGGTGGGGAACCCCGCCGCCATCACGGTCGCGGTGGACACCACGGCGGTGGTCGCCGTGGCGGGCGTCACCGGCTGTTCGATTATGGCGAGATGCGGCTTCTGGTCCTCTCGCTGATCGCTCAAAAACCAACCTACGGCTACGAACTGATCCGCATGATCGAGGAAAAGTTCGGTGGCAGCTACGCCCCCAGCCCCGGCGTGATCTACCCCACGCTGACCTGGCTGGATGAAGCGGGCTATGCCCGGATTGTCGAAGCCGACGGTCGCAAGAACTACCGCATCACGCCGGAAGGCGAGGCCTTCCTTGCCGCCAGCCGTGCGGCCCTTGAGGAAATACTGGCCCGCGCCGCGACCGGCGCGGCAGAGGGCAGGGGTGGGCGCAAGGATGTCCCGATGCCGGTCATGCGCGGCATGGAAAACCTGCGCACGGCACTGCGCCTGAGGCTGCGCAACGGCGGCCTTGATACGGAAGCCGAAGAAAAGATCGCAGCCCTGCTGGATGACGCCGCCCGGGCGATCGGACAGGTCTGAAAGCGAGATTTCCTGCCCCGGTTGGCCAACAGGTCGCCCGGGCAGGGAACCCCCCATAATCCCGCCATGTATGGATCTGTTGTTTATGGAATGTCATGGCGTGGTTTGTGAGTAACCGGACAAACGTTGCTCACGTTCCAGAATATCCATCCGGCTATCTGGAACATTCACCGCAATAGTCCTGGCCCATGAAGGAACATCAGTTCCGGCCCGGATATTCCCGATACTGCCCATTACATCATACGACCTCACATTCCAGTCCCCATGGCGCGACGGACCCGAGGTCGGATTGAAGGATATATCATGAAGCGTTCAATTCTGTTTGCCCTTGCCCTTGGCATCTCCCTTCCGCTGGCAGCCCAGGCCCAGTCCCCTGACCAGAACCAGGGCAGCGGGCAGGGCGAACATCGTGGCCATGGCGGTCACGGCCATCACGGTGGCAGGCATGGCGGCCACGGCAACCATGGGGGCCAGGGCGGCGACCGCCAGAATGGTGGTGACCAGAACGACGGTCCCGGTGGCCAGCGTGATGATCGCGGTGGTGAAAACCGCGGCGACCAGAACAATGGCCCCGGCGAGCGCGGCAACCGTGGTGGCGGCAGCCAGAATGGCAACTGGGGTGAACACGGCGGTGGTCGTGGCGGCGACCGCAATGGCGGTTGGAACCAGAACAGCAGCAGTTCCAACTGATCCCGTCCCTCAAGCGGAAGGCCCGGCGTATTGCCGGGCCTTTTTTGTTGAAAACACCGGAGACGCGCCATGCTGCCCGGTCATTGTGAACACACCCGGCAGAAAAGCACGCTGACAGGCAGGAACGCGCATGCAACCTGTCACCGGCCCTTTCCGTTGCACGTGGACCTGTCAGAGGAGGAACGTCATGTTCAGGATGCAGGTCAGAAATAATCCGGATATTCCCGTGCCGTCTGAACCGCCGACCACGGTGCCACCACCCACACCCATTCCGGATCCCGGGCCTGACCCGGATGACGGTCCGCTGGATGATCCCCAACCGGATATACCGGACTGGGGCAGTGATGACGAACCGCTTGATCCGCCCACGGATGACCCGCTTGATCCGTTTGCACCCAATGAGAAAGACAGGGGAAGCGTCGAAGACTGGTAAGCTGCGGGTTTACATTTCGTGACGGGAACACAGCCGGTTAGCGGATTAAGGTTGGGGTTCCAACAGGTGAGATGCCTCTACTCTCCATGTCCAACCATAATACAGGACGTGTCTTCACGTTCTTCGTACCTGTCCTCGTGATGGCTATATCAGGCTGTCACCAACTGCCCGACCATACCGATAAATGCTGGCGCGCGCCATCGTCGCACAATAGTAGCGTGCATGGCAGCATAACCACGGGCTTTGGCGTCGGCAGCGGGCACGGCATGATGGGTGGTTTTCCCATGGGCGGCATGACAGGCGCAGGCGGTATGCCCGGCCCGATGCCGACGGGTATGGGGCCCGGCATGGAGCAGAGCAGTCCCTTCACGGAAGAACAGACCGCTAGGAACAGCCTGCCAAAAGACTGCATGCCGCCTGATTTCCCCATGCGCGCACAAAGTTCCGCCCACCAGACGACCACCCCGCCAACCCAGCCTGCGGTCCAGCAGGTTCCCGATACGGTAGACGTATCCGGCATCCGCATCGGTCCGTGAACTGATCCATGTCTTATATCCATTCTGAATGGAAATGATCAGTTCTCATGTCGCATATACAGTACAGTCGCGACATAGAGTCAGAGGGCTGCGCGGGAGTTCGTGACGGGATGAGAAGAGGGGAGAGAGGCTCGCCTGCGCCCGTCATGGAGTTCACCGTCATGACGATCCGAATGCCTGGATCAGCCAGGCCCCTGTCTGATCCGTTAAAGCCGATGTGCGATATCCGACTTCTGCCTCATCAGTCAGGCAATCGGCCTGCAACCCGAAAACTCGGGGCAGGACATCCGGCACGACCGTTTTTCAGACCGAAACCGGACAGGATTCCCATGGAGATCCTGCAGTCCAAGCAGGCTGCCGCCTGCAAGTCTTTCTATCCGGTTCCCCTATCACCGGCCAGATCGGTTGCGGCCGCGTAGCTTCGTGCCGTCTTAATCAGTTCCGTTCCGTAACTGCTTCACAGGCAGTCGGGAACACTCCGGTATGCCCCGGAAGCAGCATGGCATCGCCATTCATACCGGGAAGTCCTGCAGACATCAGGAACACGAAACAGATTGATCCCAACAGACAAGACATGGAGGATCTGAACATGGACGCAACGGAATACAGACCCGACAACAGACTTCTACGTCTACGGGAGGTTACTGAAAGAACCGGACTGAGCCGGGCAACCATTTACCGGCATATCAGTAAAGGGACGTTCCCCAGACCACGCAAACTGTCCAGCGGCACAATTCGCTGGCATTCCGGCATTATCGAGGACTGGATCAACACCGCTGGAACATCAGGCACCTGACCGGCGTTTTGTCGCAATCAGTTCCCCGAGGCTGACCTGGCCTTCGCTGACCAGGTCAGCCCAGACCTGCGCCAGTTCACGCCGCCGCTCCAGATAGATCGCCCGATTGTACGCGCCTTCCACTTTATCCTTGAGCGAATGGGCCAGCATCACATCGATCACCTGCCGGTCACTTCTGAAACGCTCGTTCATGATGGTGGAAAACGATGCCCGGAAGCCATGCGGTACATGGCAGTGATGGAAACCCGCACGGTTAAGCAGATAACCCAGTGCATTTTCACTCATGACCTGTCTGGGGCGACGCGTATTGGGAAACAGATGCGGCCATCGCCCGCTGAATGGCCGGAGCGCCTCAAGGGTCGCAACGGCCTGCCGGGAAAGCGGCACCAGATGGTCGCGCTTCATTTTCATCCGTTCCGCCGGAATATTCCACAGGGGCTTTGGTCCATCGAGACCCTCAAAGTCAGCCCATTGTGCGAACCGTAATTCGCCTGGCCTGACAGCCGTGAGATAGAGCAGCCGCAAGGCCAGAAGGGTCACGGGATGAGCCTCTTCGGCTTCTGTCCTGTGGACGAGGCTGCGTAAGCCTTCCAGATCCGTAATGGCGGGCTGCCGACCTCGTATGACGGGACGAAGGGCAGGCGCTACAACCGCAGCAGGATCGGAGGAACCACAACCAGATGCGATGGCATGCACAAACACATCGCTCATGCGCTGACGGATGCGGTGGGCCGTCTCGATTGCCCCACGATCCTCGATCTGCCTCAGCACTGCAAGGACGACGGGAGGGGTAATCCCATTGATCGGAACATGACCGAGTTTGGGAAAAATATCCCGTTCCAGACTGCGGATCACATCAAATGCATGGCGCGTGGCCCACAGAACCTTGCGCTGTTCATACCATTCGCGCGCGACAGCTTCAAAGGTCGTTGCCGTATTCACACGCGCGGCAAGGCGCACGATCTTTGCCTCCATCGAAGGATCACGACCTTCGCGAAGAATACGCCGGGCTTCTTCCCGCTCGGCCCGCGCTTCGGCCAGCGAGACACCAGGATAATGCCCGAGCGTCAGCAGTTTCTCCCGCTTTTCGAATTTGTAGCGGTACCGCCAGATCTTCTTTCCCGCCGGGGTGATATGCACGAATAGTCCGCCCGTGTCTGCCAGTCGCCAGGCCCTGTCTGCCGGCTTGGCCGAGCGGATTTTTGCGTCGGTCAGCATCGCAATCTCCATACCCGCTATGCCTGTTCTTCATACCCGCTCCATACCCGCTTTCTGACGAGATAGGATGAGACAAAACAGGAACTTTCGAGATGAAGAATGCGCCAAAACTGGCTGAAAACCAAGCTTTTTGACGCTATTTCACATTGTCTGAGAAGGAAAATTGGCGGAGGGGAAGGGATTCGAACCCTCGATACGACTTGACATCGTATAACGGTTTAGCAAACCAGAAATAGATTATAAGGCACCAATAACTTATTGATATTAAATACATTTAAAACGCAGGAAATGCAGAAAACGCTTAAATAAATAGAGCGCATCCCCACAATTTTCCCCACAACCTTTTAAGCCGAGACGGCAGGCACTTCACGTTTTTACCGTCTCGACTCGTGCTTTAGGCGGCCTTATCGCGTGCTAAAAAAATATCGCGCAGCGCATTGATACCCGCTTGGTTATATCGGAATGCCTCAACCTGCTTTGTAGAGTGTCGAGACTTATCCATCACGAAAATTCCGTAATGAGATGTCTTGAGACCATGAGCCTTCGCGGTGCGTCCGACCAGGTTGGCAGAGATACCGCCCAGCATCTTGCCGACCTCTGTCGCCGTGTAGGTGCGTTCATCAATCGTAGGCAGGGGCAGGACTGGGCGTCCAAACGCTACCTCGGCCACATTGGCAATCATACACTGGCGGCTAATCTGGGAGAGGTTGGGAAACTGAGAAAGAACTAAAGCGATGAAATTGGTCGGATCGAATGCATGATTGCTATTCGCGGCTGATATATTGCCCTGCATTAGATCATCGAAAGCTCGGATTACCATCAGGTGAAACTTGGCACTGATCCACATGGCATAGGCATATACCAACTCTTTGCAAGCGAAGGTTCCGCGCCTATCGTTTGGCCCTGCAGTAACCACATTGATGGGTGTCGGGATATTTCCCGACACCCTTATTTCTCCGATGAGAGCTTTAGTCTGTGCGTTCTTTACCCATTCAGATGGAGCCTTGCCCGGCTCGCCACCTGCTGCCTTATGGCAATCATTTAGGCAGTAGCGTCCTTCGCTATCCTGGCGAATTGAGGTTCCCAGAACGGAAAGGGATATGTTAGGGTCACCCATAGGAAATTGCGTTCCTTGCTTAACGTGTTTTCTTAGGCCTCGACTGGTAATCGAGACCGGCTCCCGGGCAGCAAGGTGAGGTCCGTCAAAACATCAACCTTGCGCCCGGCTCAACTAGCTCTATCGCTGCTGATATTTCCAATAATACCGGCATGAATGTTGCTTTGCACTAGCTAATGTTGGCGCCAAAAAACTATTGTCGGCGACGATAAATGGCGCATTTTCCGAATCAGCGGATGAGCTCACGTCAAGTACCAAAATAAAGAATATTTTTTCCTTCACCCGCCTTCGCAAGCAAGCCGATGAAGCTAGCAGCGGATCATTGTCGATTCCCTACGAACGGAACGTCGGGCTTGTGCCTGACACACTTTATGGCGACCCAAGTGTCGATAAGCAGCTGCATCCGTTTTCTAAGGTGTTCGCGGTCGGCGATCAGTCGATCCGCTTCCCTATGGCGAGTATCATCGTTCTGAGCCAGCATCTCGGTCTCGTAAGCAATCTGCCGGGACATCTCCACGTCAGGCATGGACGACAACGGCGCATAGGCCACCGGCAGGCTGATCGTCTGCCCGCGCGTCCGGCTGGCATCCGCCTGCACCCCGAACGTGGGCACTGTGGTGGCCGCATTTACGCTGAACTGACCGTCCTGCGTAAACTGGCCGGAGAGCTGCAGCGTCACATCTCCGGCAATCATGCCCACCACCGGGTCGGGCGTATGCTGGCTGCACTGGGCGGCGCGCACGGCGCGCATGAAACGGGCATCCTGCTCCGCCGTCCAGTCGCCCGCATGCGATACCGACACCACCCCAGCCTGCGCCAAGCTGGACTGGATGCCCGCCATGGCTGCCGGGATCGTGGTCTGCACGGGCGCCTGATGGGCGCAGGCAGATAGGCCGAGGGCGCAGGCCAGTGCCAAGACCGCCCTCACGCCACCCCCCGCAGATAGGCATCATTGGCCGCGACCAGCGCCTCCCAGTCCGGCTGGCTCGGTGCCAGAGCCGAGGCGGGCAGCAGCTGGCGCCACGCCAGCGCATGGGCTTCCATGATCCTGCTGCGCACCCAGCGCCAGGTCGCGCGCTGCGTGGTGCCCCAGGTGAGCAGGGTCACGATGTCCGTGTCATCCGTGCCGGTGTAATCCCAGCCCAGCAGGCAATGGCCGTTCGCGGGGTTGGGGTTCGGGTCACCGTGTCCGGCCGGGATGTCTGTATCCCACACCGGAGCCAGCGCGCCGTTCTCATCCTCCCACAGATCGGCGTCGGCCAGCTGCACGCCGAGATAGGCCGTCGATAGGCCTGCCATGACATTGCGCACGCCGTTCAGGTCAGCCGGATCCGCGCTGCCCCAGAGGGGGAATAGGGTCTGGTTGGTCACGGCATACCCATCGCGTAGCGCGGTGGTCAGTACATCGACCTCCACGCCGCCGCGATCCGTGCCCGGGTTGCCCGGCACGTAGCCAGTGGAGCGGGAATAGAACGCCACGGCCTGTAACGTGGTGATGCCGGTCTGGAACCCGTTCAGGGCGGACGTGGCGCGGATGTGGTTGCCAATCCCGGCCGAGGTACAATCTCCCAGCACGTCATTACCCAGCAGCAGTGGGGCAGGATCGATATGGCTGCGGTCCAGCCGGGCAGGGGCCTGCCGGGCCATGAAGCCACGCATGGCCGACATGGAGGGCTGACCCGGGCGCGTCTGCGCAGGGCGACAGCCCAGCTTGCGGATTTGCGCAAGTTTGCGATTTGTCATGGTGTTTCCAGGGTCTGTTGGGAATTACTGTGAATTGATGATTGCGGCGGTGAGATAAATCATCGCTGCGAAAGATCTATCTGTCTTGTCGCTTCGCATGGCGATGCGCTTGAACTCCTTGAGCTTGCAGAAGAAGTTCTCGATAAGATGGCGCGCCTTGAACAGGGCTCCATCGAAGGGGCGCCTGTCGAGGCGGTTCCGACGCTGGGGAATGACCACGCGGGCCCCTTGCGCGCGCAGGGCGTCCACGATCCAGTGCACATCGAATGCCTTGTCAGCAAGAAGCGCCCCAAAATCTGCCGGTTTGAGAAGCGGCGCCACCCCGACCGTGTCGTAATGCTGGCCGGGGACAAGCGTAAAGCGGACCAGATTGCCCACGGCGTCGGTCATGGCGATGATCTTGGTCGACCACCCCGTTACACTGCGTCCGATCGCCTGGTTTCGGGTCCCCCTTTTGCGCCCTGGCCGTGGCGGTGAACCCGGACCACCGTGCCATCGATCATCGCATATTCCATGTCCGCCTCGTCAGAAACAGCTTCAAAAAGCCGTTTGAAAACACCGGCTTTCATCCAGTCGCTGTAACGGGAATAGACGGAATTCCAATGTCCGAAATACGTCGGAAGATCCCGCCATGGACTGCCGGTCCGGGCAATCCATAAGACTGCCTCGATGAAAAGACGGTTGTCCTGCCCGCTGCGCCCCCGGTCCGTTTTCTTGCCAAGGCACAGCGGTTCCATTTTCGCCCATTGGGCATCTGTCAGTATGAAGCGATCCATGCGGCGTTTGAATCACATTCAGATGCTTGAAAAAAGCATAATTCCCAACAGACCCCAATAAAAAAGGCAGCTCCGGAGAGCCGCCTTGTGGTTGTATAATACGATTGATTGTTCTGATCGGATATGCGCCGTTAGCGTACTGTTTCCCTTGCGAACTATACGCTTCTAGCGTATAGGATGCCTATGACGGCAACACATCACGCCTTTGACTGGCACGATGAAAAAAGCGCAGCGTGCCTTTCCACCCGTGGTTTCGATTTCATTTACGCTGCCCGCATTTTTCTTGGGGACGTGATCGAACGCGAAGACACCCGCAAGGATTACGGTGAAACACGGATTCAGGCAGTCGGGATGATCGAAGGATGCCGTTACATGGTCGTCTACACGCGTCGCGGCGATGTGACGTGGATCATCTCTGCGCGCCGCATGCACGAGAAGGAGTGGAAGAAATGGCAAGGATGACATTGCATCAGATCGCCCGGCACGGTGGAACCATCGACCGGGACAAGGTGAACGCCACCACGGAAGCTGATATCGACCGTCAGGCCCGTGAGGATGGGACGAATGATACAAGCCATCTGTCCGCCCCATACCCGACGCCCGCAACCGTGCGGAAGACCCTGCACATGACCCAGAAACAGATCGCGGATCTGACCGGCATACCTGTGGCGACATGGCGCAACTGGGAACAGGGGCGTGTGGGGCTGGATCCGGCTGTGCAGGCGTTGCTGCGTATTCTGGGGCGGGAACCAGATGCGGCGCGCCGGGCATTGGATATGGCGGCGGAATAGCGCGGACGCTACATTCTTCTCAATCGTTCGATGGTTCTGGCGCAGGCGGCCCAAGCGTGTCGTCAATCTGGCGTTTGCGCCGGGCCTTCTGTCACTCTGCCGAGTGCGTGAACAGTCATCGTGAATTGCGCGCCAAATAGGCCAGCAGGATGAAGCCCCCGAGCACGCCGCCAATGGTAATGGCAGCCCAGAGGGCGAAGATGCCGCCGGGCGTCATACCGTCACCCCCAGCATCCTGAGCGCCTCCCAAGGTATTTACTTGTCGAACTGAAGAAAAGCTTTGGAAAATACTGACCATTTTCCGTCTGTTTTGATCAGATTGACATATTCACAGCAGTCGGAGCCAATAGCATCATTTTCGATGATAATGCGTGCCACCGCCGTGACAGGGGTTATGTCGAGTATATCGATATGAGATGTAATTTCTGGGGAAGCTCCGTTGATCCTGACGAATTCGGCTGCCAGATTGCCCGTTCCCCCCACAAGTTCACCATCGACAATGCCATGCGTCACGACATCCTTATGAAATATGCCGGACATCATATCGACACTGCCAGTGCGTAAGGCCTCGACATATCTCTCAAGGAGATCGCGAACATTTTTATATTCACTTACCGGTATATTTTTCTTGTTCATGATCAGTCCTTTTTTTGATCCAGTACATAACGACAGGCATAGAATTTTACATCTGTTACGAAAGGGTAGCAACATGAGTATTCCATGCGGTGCCTCTCATCGGTATTGGAGCGTATCGATATTCACCTTATCCACAACGAGGTGGTAGCAAAGGCGGTATTTTTAACCGCTACTCCAGCCCACGATTCCGCAACTGCGCCGCCACATAAAGCGCATGCAGCTTGAGCGGGACCGTGACCAGCAACCCGATGAGGACGACAACGCCGCCCGCACCGGAGATGACGCCCTCCATGAAGGGCGTCATCGTGAATTGCTCGCCAGATAGGCCAGCAGGATGAAGCCCGCCAGCACGCCGCCGATGGTGCTGGCGGCCCAGAGGGCGAAGATGCCGGTGCGCGTCATGCCGTCACCCCCAGCACCCTGAGCGCCTGCTGCACCTGTGCCTGCGAGGGAGCAGGCGTGGCGCTGGCCATGGCCCCGACAGGGCGCCGCACGGCCACGCTGTCCAGCAGGGCCTTGAAGGCCGACACGATGGTGGCCAGCGCGTTCAGGGCGGTGTTGGCGTTGGAGAGATCGGTGCTGGCGACCTTGGTCTCCACGCCGGTGATGGCGGCGCTCAGGTCTTTCTCGACCGTGCCGAGGGCAGAGAGCACGCTGTCCACCCGGCTTTTCCAGTTCGTATCATCGTAGGTGATGGTCAGCGTGGATCCGGCAGCATTGGAGAAGGCGTTCAGGGCCGCGCCCAGGGCGGTATCACCCGCATTGATGATGGCCACGGTCGGCGTGCCGATGGCGCTGGCGAGGGCTGCGATGCTCAGGATGGTCGAGACGGCATTGAGGCCTGCCTGCCCGTAATCCTTAATGGCGGCCACGTTGAGCGTGAGGGTGGTGACGTCACCGTTTTTCGTGACCGTGCAGGCCGTCAGGGCCACGCCTGCGACCAGGGCGGATGAACCGCGCAGGAAGGCGCGGCGGGTGGGGTTATGCATGGAGGACTCCCGTTCAAAAACCGCCCGGCTGTGGGGCGGTTACTTTGGGTTGCAATTCAGGACATATTTTCGCCCTAAAGTTGCATATGATGAGAAGTGCAGCCCCGGAGTGCATCGGCCATCCACCTAGCACCGGGGCTGTCTTCCTTAAATTCTGCGACCGTTCAGGCCCGCCGCTCAGCGCAGCGGCTGGCCGGGCACGACCGGGCGCGGGGCCTCGACCTTTTCCGCCGCAGGCGCTGCGGCCGGGGTCGCGCTGGCCGTGGCAGGCTTGGTCTCGATCGCCGTTTTCAGGTCGGTGATGCCGGTGAGGATCTTCGTCACGGCGGCATCGATGCCCGCCAGATCGAGGTTGGGCGCGGCGCGGGCCACGATCACCGGCACCAGCGTTTGCAGCAGGGTGCCTGTCAGCTGGATGTCGGCCTGTGCCGTAGCCGTGTCGCGCTTGCCCAGCGCGGTCTCGATCAGGGTCTCGAGGGCAGGGATGGCGGTGGTTGCGTCAGCCATGGGTGGTCTCTCCCAATAAAAAACCGCCTCACGGGCGGTTACTTTAGGTTGTATTTTGTTGCACGAAGTCGCGCTCAGGTTGCGTATCGTGCCCGCGCAGTCCCGGCCCTTATCGGCCATCCAACCATGGGGCCGGGGCTGCGCCAGTCAGGCAGGCGGGGAAGCCCGCGCTGGCGGCTTGCCGGGGCGCGTGGAGCCGGGCGGCACATCGAGGCGTTGCTCGACCGCGCTGCGCGGAACTGTTGCCGGGACCATCGCGGCCTTTTTGCCCGGCTGGTAGGCAGGCAGGTTCCACCCGCGCGCCTGGGCAATGGCGGTGACCACGGTCCAGACCAGCACCCATTTCGAGGTAGGGTCAGGCGGCCGCCAGAACCGCGCGATCAGCGCGCAGGTCGAGATCAGGAACGACAGGACCACCACGACATCCCCGGCATACTGGGCCGGGAGCATCGAGAGCACATCCTGCAGCAGCGAGAAGGGGTCCATGTCAGGCCTCGGCAGGCTGGGGCAGGGCAGGCAGGCCGTGCAGCGCCTGGTCGATCTGGGGCAGGGTGATGTGCCCCGGCCCGTTCTCCATCAGCGTGATGCCAAGGATCAGCTGCCGCATGGTCTGCGCATCGTTCAGGTCCAGCACGGTGCCGGGCTGCACGCCCATCCGGCTGCACAGGACATGAATGTAGGCCCCGGTGGGGTTCTCGCCGGGCGGCGCATAGACGGAAATAATGCTGGCCACCGTGCTCAGGCCCCGCTGGCCGTAGTGCAGCAGCTGCTCGCGCAGCGCGCGGATGCCATCCGCCATGGTGGGGAAGGCGGCAAAGCGCGGGCAGGGCACGCCGGTTTCCAGATGCGCGCCGGGCTGGCGGGCAAAGTCGAGATTGCCGGGGTTGTTGTTGCGGATGCCGCGCGGGAGTTCGCTCATGGCGTCAGGTTCCTTATTCGGGGCATTGCCTGGGCTCATGGATGTCCACCGTGCAGGAGCTGGCCGAACCAGTCGCAAAACGGCGGATAGGCGAACAGGGCGGCGGCGACGGTGCCGATCACGGTGATCAGGCCGACAATGGCCGCCCCGATCTGCTTGATGGCCTTCATGCCGCCGATGATCTGGCCCATGCACTCGCGCATCTCGGTCGACAGGTCGCGCACCTCGCCGCGCAGGGCGCGCAGGTCGGTCTCGGTTGATTCGACCTTGGTCTCGACGCGGACCAGCCGGTCGCGCAGCTGGGGGTCATCACCGAACCCCAGCACTCTCCACAGAATGAACATCAGATTTCCAGGCAATAAAAAACCGCCTCAAAGGGCGGTCGGGCAGGCGCGGGTTATGCGGCCGGGTCAGGTCGTGGTGGTGGCCGTGCTGGCCGTCATCACATCCGTGGGCTGGGCGGGCAGCGCGGTGCTGGTGGTGTCGGTGCCGTTGGCGATGGCAGCGATGGCCAGTACGTAGGCCTTCATGTCTGCCGTGAAGGTTTCACCCATCGCGGTGGCGAGACTGGCCTGCTGGCTGATCCACGATTGCGCCGCTGTCGCCTGCTGGGCAAGGGAAACCGTTGCCGCAACCGGGGCTGCAAACGACCACACGCCCGCCGCTGATTTCGTGGCGGTCCAGTGATCGGCAGGCTGCGGGGTGACTGCCGTCACATCCACGCAGGCCGCGACAAAATCAGGCGCGTAGAGGGTGGAGAGGTCCGCATCGGTCGTAATGACCTGGCCAACCGTTCCTCGCGCGTTGATCCATGCGTAGGTTTTCTGCGCCATCATGCGAACTCCCTGATTATAGCAATCCCGTCCACGCCCAGACCGCCCGGACCGCCTGTTGCGCTAACCCCTGCGGGCAGTCCGGAACCGCCCGCGCCAGGGCCGTTCCCGTTCTGGGCCGTGACATTGGCTACGCCATAGGCGCCCCCAGCCGAAATGGGGCCGCCGCCCGTTCCGAACAGGCTGCTGCCGCCCTGTCCGCTCATGATGCCGCCGCCCAGATCGAACTGCATGTCCGCAGGGCCGCCGCGCACGGAAAATACAATTCCCGTCCCGGTCGGCGCATCGCCGGGCGTGCCCAGCGCGAACTGGAAATAGGCATTCTCATTCGCCGCAACGCCGTATTTCCCCCCGTATCCGCCCGGAGCCGTTGCCAGGCTACCGAATGAGGACGCTCCCCCATTACCGCCCGACTCATTCAGGGGCGAGACGGCACCCGCTGCACCGACAGTAATGTTGAGGCCCGCAGTAATGTCAGCCTGTATGTCGGAGATTTTGTAGGCGGCGCGGCAAAAGCTCCCTGCACCCCCAGCGGTCGAGCATGAAACGTATGCGGAGCTGGTGCCGTATGCGTAGCCCCCGGATCCACCGCCACCCTGAATATCAACCTCGATACGGGTCGTGCCCGGCGTGGGCGTGTAAGGGTAGGTGCCCGCAGTGTCGAACACCTGCGTGTTCAGCAGCCTGCCCGGCGTCAGCCCGGCAAGCTGTCCAAACACGACCGGCTGCTGCGGCAGCGTGGCGTCCGGGAGCAGCGTGGACTTGACGCCGGACAGGTCGAGCGTGCCGGTTTCGAGCGCCAGCGTGCCCGCGTTCGCGGTGCCCGGCGTGCCACCGGTCGCGGTCAGGGTGGCGTCAGGCGTGGCGTTACCCGTGGTGGGTGCCCCTGCCGACCAGAAGCGGTGTGTGACCGTATTGGCTGCGGTTTTGAGGCCCCAGTCCATCGCGCCGGTGACGTTGCCGCCGCCCAGCGGCAGGTAATCGCCCAGCGCCGAGGTCAGGGCCGTAGTGGTGGCCAGCCCCACGGTCGTGCTGCCGTAGGTGAAGGCAGGCGCTGCCAGGGCTGCGGAATAGTAGAGCACCGCCCCCGCTACATCACCCGTGGCCAGAACGCCGGGGGAGCCGAGCACGGCGCCGCTCGCGGCCTGTTTGGCCAGGGCCTTGATGGCGGCCGAGAGCTGCCCCCAGTTGGCGGGGTCCAGCGTCAGGCCCGCATCGAGGATGGGCTGGATGACCTCGGCCATGAGCATGTTGTAGTGCGCGGCCGGGAAGTCGGTGGCGGGGATGGTGGCCGCCGGGTTGCCATCCGTGGCCCAGCCGGGCGTGCCGGTGGCGGGCATGGTGTCGCGGCTGGCCTCGGCGACCGTGCCGGTGCCGATGATGAGGTCCATCGGTTATCCTTCGCTGTAGTTGAAGATCAGGATGGTGTGGGCGGGCTTGCGCGCGGTCAGCTCGCATTGCAGGACCGTGCTGCCCCAGGTGGCGAAGGGCTCGCCAAAGGCATTGCCGAAGCGCAGGGGGGTGACCGTGAACTGCGGGGCGTTGACCTGCCACGTATGCGCCCAGGCATCGCCGCCGAAGGGCGTGCCGAACTTCCGGCCAAAGCGGCTGGGCGCGAACTCGGTGATGGTGATGTCAAACCCGAGGGTTTTGGCAAACGCGATGAAGTAGGCGACGGACGCCCCGCCATTATCGGTCAGCCGGGCCACCACCTGCGCGCGCCGTAGCTCCACCGTGGGGCTCTCGCCCGCGCAGGGATCGGGCAGGCCGAGGGTGGCCTCCCATTCCGGCAGCAGGTTGGCCGTAGTCGAGGGGAAGGCATCGGCGATCAGCTCACCGGCCGACTGCCCGCTGCGCTGGAAGGTGGGCGCCCACACGCCCGCGATCTGGTAGGGCATGCCGTCAGGCTCACGCGACCAGATGCGCCCGCGTGGCAGCAGGTTGAGCAGGGCCGTGCGGAAATCCGACGTGGCAAAAATGGGCGCTACCATGCCACGCCATCCGTGCCGCTGACCGTGCCCAGCACCGGCATGCTGCCCTGGTTGGCGCCGACCACGGGATCGGTCGGGCTTTTGACCTCGAAGCTGTCCAGCCCGATGGCGGCGATGGCCTCCTGCCAGTCATTGGGGTTGATGGTGCCGCCGGGGGCGGATACGCGCTGGAACATGTCGGCCAGCGCGGTCTTGATGGCGGTATGGTTGGCCGTGGTATCGCCCGTGCCGAGGTCGGTGATGACGAAGTCCACCGGCTGGGCGATGGGCGCGCAGACAATGACCAGCGCGGTGACGGGCCGCTCGTCCTGAATCGCGTTGGCTACGGTCAGCTGGTCGCCGGTGGCGGTGGTGTAGCGGGGATCGCCTGCTGCCGTGCCATCGGTGCCGACCGGGAAACCGCCCGTGGCGGCGTTGGCCTCATCGAGCATGACGTAGACCACTACCGTGCCCGCGCCGAAGCCGTTGCCCACGCACCAGGCGCGGGTGACGCCGGTCACGGCCTCGGCCCAGTCCACGTAATCCGCCTGCTTGCCATCCTCCCCCTGCGCCTGGAACGCCTCCATCACGCGGGTGCGGAAGTCATCCTCATCCTCGATGTCGGCCCCGCTGACCGTCACCCCCGTGACCGTGCCGCTGGTCTGGATGCCGGGCACCGGGCTGGACAGGGTGACGATGGTGCCCAGCGTGACGCCCGCGCTGCCGGTGCTGCTGGCGGTCCAGCTGACCACGGTCGCACCATCGGCCGTGACACTCTCGGCCGAGGCCGTGGCCAGCACGCCGCCCTGGAGTGCTAACTGCGTGCCTGCGGGGATGGTGCTGGTGCCGGTGGCGGGGAAGGTGGCCGTGCCGGTCGCAGCCGTGGCCCCCTTGCGGTACACGCCCTTGAGCGCGCCCCATGCGGCCAGGTATTCATCCGTGGCCGTCCACGGCACGGATTGCAGGGAAACCCAGTCGATATAGCCGTAATGCAGCCACGCCAGCCCGGCCAGCACCATGGCCAGCACATACAGCACGGAGAAGCGCAGCACGGCCACGACGCCGGGGATGCCACCGCTGACAACATCCTGCAGGGCCTGCTGGCGCAGCTGCGACAGGGTGGGGCGTGGATAGGCCATATCAGGTCAGGCCCTCCCAGGCCCATGAGAAGGTAAATGTCTGGGGCGTGCTGTTGCCCGGCTGGGTGAGAGTGACGGAGAACTCGGCCATGGTGGGGATGGTGGCGCTCCACCACGCACTGACCGCGATCGAGCACACCACGCCATCATCGACCAGCCATTGCAGGGCCTCGGTGCAGATGCTCTCGATCTCGCGCGGGATAGCCCGGGTGCCGACCTTCACCGCGCGCTTCAGCTGCCACAGGCGCGAGCCGATGGGCAGGTCGGCAAAGGCATCGCCCCACCAGCCGCGCCGGTCAGCCGCAGCCGTGCCGGGCGCGCCGCCGGGCGACTGGATGCCTGCCGCCGTGTCGGCTGATGAGGGCTGCTCGGGGGCCACGCGATCGGTGAACAGCGAGACCATGACGGCCGTGCGCAGCGGGTTGTCGAGTGCCAGGTCACCGGACACGATGGGCCAGTCGCCGCGCGCCTCGCGGACGTTCCAGGTGATTGCGATATCCATGGAGAAAGCCTGTATTCTGCGGCCTAGCTGGCCTCGGGCGCACCGGACTTGCCGCTGCCCGGCGTGACGCCGCCATGCGGGTGTGTGGAAAGCTTGATGCCCTGCGCCACGACTTCATTGCCGGTGATGGTGCCGGTGGCCGTCAGGTCGCCGGTCAGGGCTGTCTTGCCGTTGGCGGGAATGATGGCGATGGAGCCATCCGCCTTGAGCCAGATCCGGCTGCCGGTTCTGGGGTGGTAGAGGCAGACCTCCCCGGGCTGCAGGTCAGTCGGCCTGCCGCGCTGGTCGCCCGTGGCGACGACAACGCCGCGCTTGCGGTCGCCGCCAATGAAGACCGTAACCACGTCAGACCCGGGCACCGGCCGACTGGCCAGCCCGTATTCCTGCACCATCGGCATGTCAGGTCGCAGTTCACCTGCCGTTATTGCGGCCTGTAGCGTTGGCGTGCCGGTCTGTTCGTTCGTGTCGGATGTCTGCCGTCCGATGCCCACCAGCATCATCAGGCCGCGTGCGATGCGGGGAAGGGACGGCATTATGAGGATCCCTGCGTGGCCTGTCCCTGACCGGAGAGCCATGCCTGGTAGAATGGATCCTGATAGATCGGGTTGACGACCGGTTGCGGAAGGAAGGCCTTGGGGTCCATCAGCGTGACATCGACATGCGTGCCTTCCCCGATTGCCTGCCGCAGGACCATCTCACCAATCAGCAGTTCAAGCTGCTGCGTGCCTCCCATGGTCGAGACAGGCACCAATGTATTCGGCAGCCAGAGGTTTCCTGCTTTGTCGCGCCAACTGTCGCTTGTCACCATAACGGGATAGGCGCGGGCATACCGGCGGTTGACCTCCCATTGCACGCGCTGGCGGGCAATGGCGTAATCAGGGTCGCCGATTTCGACCGGGATCAGCATGTTGCGTGTGCGATTGACGCCCTTGTCAAAGGCCTGCGCGTTGAAGGGCGCGGTATTGGCCGTCATCTGGTTGACCAGATTGCTTTCATCGGGCGTCTCGAACAGGGTGATGGCCCCGATATTAATGGCCTGCACGCTGGAAAAGCGCCCGGCCATGCTGCGCACGCGCTGTATGCGCTCGATATTATCGCCCAGCACGAAGCCGCTGGCGGCACGGCGCGAACCTGCCTGCGACATACAGATGTTTCCATCCGGCCGGTCATAGAACAGCACGGCGGCGAGGCGGGTGACGCGCTCGATCATCTCATAGGCGGTTTCCGTCAGGATGGCGGAGAAGGCCTTGATGTCAGTGTCCCCCGCGCCATCCACCGAGATCACCTGTATGCCCGCGAAGGCGGAGACAGCACGGGCGATGGCCAGCGCGTTCGTGCTGTTCATCTGGAATGTGCTGAACTCCGCCGCGCATTCCACCAGGTCGATACTTTTCGACGCCAGTTGCACCTCGATGCTGTGCTGGCCGGGTGCGATGTCCTCCACAATGGTCTGGACATAGCCGGTGAATACCAGCGTGCTGCCGATCAGGAGCTGGCAGCTATCGCCTTCCACAAGGTCGATCGTGGTGGCGGCGTCCGGCCCCTGCGTGGTCATGGACAGGGTTGCCGTCCAGGGCATGATTTCCACGCCCATGCGGATGGTCGCGGCCGTCCATGTGCTGATGGCCCATGCCTTCGTGCCGCGCAGGATGATGACCGAGACCTGGTCGGACGGCTCGGGCGTCCAGCCCACGAAGTCGGACAGGGCAGAGAGTGCGCCGCTCATGATGATAACGCCTCGAAACTGGTGGGCATGAAAGCCGGGTGAATGGGGTTTGCCCGCCGGATCAGGTCGGGCGCGCGGGAGCCGTTGGCATAGACCTGCTGGGCCAGCACCAGCGCGGGCAGGGGGGCGTTGCGGGTTATCGTGACCAGATCGGGCAGGCGGGCGGCACGGTCGGCCAGGTCCTGCAATACCTGTGCGCGCAGGTTGCGCAGGGCCTGAAAGGTGGTCCCGTCACCGGCATCGGCCGCGATTACCGCCTCATCATCGAGCATGGCGCCGATGCGTGCGCGCATGGCCTGCGCCTCATCCGACGTGGCGGGCTGCCAGTCGGCCAGGGCGTAGGCCAGCGAGAGCAGGGCGGCCTGCCTGCACAGCGTTGCAGTGGCGGTCTGTGCCGTTGCAATCGCGCCGCCGATCGGTGCGCCCGAGGCCACGACCGATGGGCCGTAGGTGGCCAGCGGCATGAGCACGGCAATCTGTCCGGCGGGATCGGCGATGGCCGAGCGGATGGATTCAGGCACCACGAGGATGGCAGCAGCCAGCGCGGATGCATCGCCCGCATCGGCCAGCGCGGCCACGTTATCGCTGACCGTCTGGGCGCTGGCGGTGAGCCCGGCGAGGATGGTATCGACCGTAGCGCTTTCATCCACCACGGCCCCGCTGCCGTTGGCGTAGCGCCCGATATTGCCGGGCAATGCCGCCATGGCACCAGCGAAGGCGCGGGGGGAGCGGATGGCGCTGTTGGCTCCGTTGCCCCAGTCGGACGCCACATCGCGCCCGGCATGCAGCACGGTTGCGCCATAGCTGTAGGGGGTGAGCGTGGTGGCGGCGTAATCGGACGAGATGGCCGAGCCGAACGCCACGGCGGCAACGGCTACGGCAGCATGCAGTGCCAGCAGGATGGTGGAGGACAGGTAGGAGCTGGCCTCCATGAACTCCAGTTCGATGTCGATGACATGCATCACTCCATCGCGGGCGTACCAGTCGCACCGCAGCAGGCTGGCCTGTATGGCGCCAATGACCGGATGGATCAGCAGGCCCGTGCCACTGGTCTCGGCCGCCATGACCAGCAGGTCACGCTGCGCCCAGCATTCCGGCCCGATCAGGAAGCCCCGGAAGCGGTAGGGACGCGGGGCGCGGCCCATGTCTTCCACCCACGGCGTGGGGTTGTAGGGGTAGACATGCAGCGCCGTGTTGCGACCGTTCTGGCCACCGCTGCCCACCACCACGAACGGGACGCCCCGGAAGGAGGCCTGCAGGTATTCCTCGGCCAGTGTGGTGAGGGTGCCGGACATGTCAGCTTCCTGTTGCGGTTATCTCGGGTGGCATGGCCCGCTGGACCTGCGTTTGATGGGTGACGCTGGCACCCGGGGGCGCGCGGGTTACCTTGGCTGTCGTGCCGGGTGCGCCCCGGGTTTCAACCACGATGTGCATGTTCTGGTCTGGCGCGGCGCTGCCGCCATCGCTCCCACTGGAGGGGAGGGAGACCGGCGGCCCGGATTTGAAGCCGGACATCTTGGCGATCGAGCTGACATAATCCTGCGTCTCGGCCGGGAGGGCCGAGAGATCATGCGTCCGGGCGAACTGCTGCACGGCCCTGCTGTTCGGGCCTGCGTTGTATGCCGCGTCCGCCGCAGCATAATCGCCCCGGTAGCGGGTCAGGATCTGTTTGTAATACCGCGCGCCGCCATCGAGGTTCTGCTGCCAGCTATAACCTGGCGCATCGACCGAGTCTGGCAGCCCCAGGTCCCGCGCGGTTTTGGGCATAAGCTGGCTGGGGCCGAAGGCGCCTGCTGGCGAGACGTTGCGCATCCCTCCATGCTCCTTGCGGAGAAGGGCCACGTAATGATTCGGGTCCAGCCCATATTTCTGGGCAGCCTGAAGCGCTGCGGCCTGCACCGGCTGATCGAGCGGAGCAACAGCCGCGCCGGACATGCGGTCCCACCACCGACTGAAGCGGGTATAACCGGGGACGTGATCAAGCAGACCTTCCCCTTCGCCTGAAATCTGAACGCCATCCCTGTGGGCCTGATAGAGAGTGGTGGCGAAATTCAGCAGCCCGAACATGCCTGCGGCAGAAGGGCGAAGCGGCGCGCGCCCTGCGCCACCACGCCCACCGGCACCGGGCGGAAACTGAGAGGCAACCTGCGCATCCCTTGCCGCTGCGCCCATTTCCTTGAAGGCGCGGGCAATCCCCACAATTGACAGCGCAAGACTGGCCAGACCCGCCAGAACTGGCACGGAATATAGAAGCCCGATGGCGATCAGGGCTTTTTTCCCCGCTGATTCCCATCCGCCCAACTTATCGACCACATCAGATACGGCATGCGCCGCGCCTTCGATGTCGGCCTTGATCTTGTCCCATCCGCCGTTGCGGAACCAGTAGGAGAACTGCTTGACGTAGCTGCCTATGTCCTGCGCGATCCAGTCACGGTTGGTGTCGATCAGATCGGTCAGGAAGTGGTTGAGGTCAACCAGGGCAGGAGAAGCGGCATCGGCTATGACATCGCCGAAATGTTCGACAGAAAGGGTCAGGTCGGACTGGGATTCCCGATAGGCGTCAGCCCGATCGGCCATCTCCTTTGTCATCCATGACTGGCGTTCGCCCTCTTTACGGTGACGCTGCCATGCTTCGTCCGTTTCTTGCAGGACTGTCTGCAACTGTTCTCCCGCACCACCCAGAAGCGCGGTTGCCGCTATTGTACGGGCGACAGGATCACGTAAGCCGCGAATAGAATGTGCAACGCGATCAAAGAATTTGTCTATCGGCTCCTTGGAGAGCTTTTCGAGATCGAGATGCATGGCGCTGAACTGCGCCGCCGCGCGCGGATCCATGCCATGCAGGGCATTCCACCGCGTTTGTGACAGCGTCTGGAGCGCGCCGGTCATGGCCTCGGCGGAACTGCCGGACAGGCGGGCGGCGTTCTGCATGGCCTGCAGCTTCTGGGGCGCCATGCCCATGCTGCCCGATACCGTGCGCAGCTGGGTGCCGAACTGCCCCCATACCCCCACGAGCCGGTACATGCCCGCAAGGCTGGCCGAGCCGGTGATGGCGCCCAGCACCGGCACGATCTGGCCGATGTAGCGGAAGGCACCCAGCGCCTCGCGCGCCAGCCCCACGAAGCCGTTTTTCAGGCGTGTGAGGCCGGACAGCGAGGCAAACCGCCCGAAGGCGGCCTGCGCGCGGCGCACGGGGGCCTGTAGACCCGCAATGCGCTTGTTGATCTTTTCCAGTGTGGAGCTGGCCCGGTCGGCTGCCGAGATGGTAACCTTAACGCCGCTGTTTGCCACGTGCAGCCTCCCGCTTGCGGTGTTCGTTTATCCGGATGGCCTTGTCGAACAGGTCGAGCATGCGCTCACCGGTCAGGTCCTCGACATCCCTGAGCGTGAAGCCCGGGCAGAACACGCACAGATCCGGGCCTATGTCGGCCCAGTTGCCGGGCCACTGCGAAAAAAACCGGTCAGGTAATCCGCCGCCCGCGCGAACTTGCTGATCGGCATCTTGAGGACGGCAGCCTTGGGCCATTCGCCGATGGCCTCGACCAGGGCGATCTCGGCCAGCATGAAGCCTTCTGGCGTGCCACGCGCCTCGAAGGCCTGCGCCGTGCGGCGTTCCTTCACCTTGGGCGGCCGCAGCTCCAGGGTGGTGAAGGTGCGCCCCACCGCCTCGATCGGCTCATCGAAAATTAAAGTCAGGGATGGGGACAGGTCGGGCGGCACATCATCCGGCCGACGGGCCTCATCCTGAAAATGCGTGACGTAGGCGACGGCGCGGTCCAGCACATGGCTGGGCAGTTCGCCCGTGGCCAGCGGCGGCCAGCCGCTGACCAGTTCGACCAGCCGGATCTGGGAGCTGTAGACCGTCTCGATGCTGGGGCGCTTGCCGATGACCTGCGCTGCCGAGAGGATGTGAAAGACGTTGGGCTCGCCCAGGTCGATCTCGGCATACTCCCGGCCATCCCTGAGGGTGATCGGGTCATCAAGCACGATCACGCTGTCATCCGTGCGCGCGGGCAGCTCTTCATCGGGCTGGCCCAGCGCTGCCATGACTTCCGCATCGGTCATGTTTTTCGGGTGGGGATGGGTCACGAGACGGTGTCCTCGGTTACGGTGGCGCTGTCGACGTGGAACTCGAAGGTGCCTTCCTGCGTGTTCACGGCGATGCGCTCGGTGTGCCAGGCGTCGTTGGCGGTGATGACCTTGCCGTTGGCGTTGACCAGCACGACGGTCAGGCCGGATGCGCCCTGCAGGGCACTGACGGCAAAGTCCCGCCGGTCACGCAGGGTGGCCTGGATGAAGCCTTCGCCCGGCATGGCGGTGAAGCCTTCGACCGCGCTCTGGCCCTTGGCGGTTTCATTGACATCACCCGAGGCCTGCCACTGGGCTTCGCCCACGACATTGAAGGGGATGCCGTTGATGGTGAGGGTCGCGAGGCCGCCAAGCGGCCCGCGATAGACGGTTCCGGACATGGCGGCTCCTTACGATTTGACGAACTGGCAGTTGCCAGCAATGACCCAGAGCTGGTTGGCGAAGTCATAGGGCATGAGCAGGAAGACCTGGCCGCCGCCCTGATTCTGCGCCTGCAGGTTGGCCGCGAAGGTGGCGGCGTTCTGTGCCCAGAACTGCGTGCACTGCCAGCGGTAGCGGGCAGCACAGGCCTTGCCGATCAGCTGGGCCGTGGTCGCTTTCGCGCCTGCCGGGATCTTCGTGCCATCGGCTACCAGGATGAAGCCGCCGAACATCGAGGCGAGGAAGATGCGCATGTCCTGCAGGCAGATCATGGCGGTCATCAGCGTCTCGATGTCGAGGTAGCTGTTATCGGGCACGCCGTCGGCGTTTTCCTGATAGGTGGTGAGCAGGCGCTCGATGTTGACCGTGCCGCTGTCATCCACCGTAAACGTGCTCATGCCATCCCACAGCAGGCTGTTGCGCTGGGGCAGCGTGAAGCGCCCGGCATCGGTGGGGGGCATGACGGTCAGGGCAACGCCCGTGACCGGCAGGGCCGGGTTGATGCGGACGCTGGCCGCCACCTGCGCGCCGATCTGGGCCGCCCAGACCATGGGGCTGGAGGGGCTGTCCGAGATGGGCATGATGGTGGTGTGCGGGTCGTTCTGGGTCTGGCCGAAGGCTGTGGCCTCGCCATACGTGCCCCGGTAGGCGGTGATGCCGTGGCCGTAGAGCTGCTCCATCGGTGCCCAGCGGCCATCGGTATTGTTGAACACGTTCTTGAACGCGGTCAGGCTGGCCGTGTCGGTGTAGGGATGGATGAACAGGTCATAGACGCGGTCACCCAGCCCGGCGAGTGCCATGGCCAGTGTGGTGGGGTTCTGCGTTCCGCCTGCCATCTGGCCCAGCGTTACGGCAACGCCCGTGGGCAGGGACTGGCCGCCAGCGGTGCCAAGCAGGTTGACGCCGAGCAGGATGTCATTGCCGCACAGGCCTTTGTTCAGCGCCGTGACGTTGATCTGGCCTGCCGTGGTGGCATCGACCGCCAGCGTGACCGGCAGGCCGGTGACCGCCTGGGCTGCGGTGACCACGTTCTCGGCAATGGTGGCCGCCGTGTCGCCTGCCGTAACCAGCGTGGGGATGAGCTGGTCACCCACATACAGGCACAGCGTGCCGGACGCGGATGCGGGACCGGTGATGGCGATCGTGCCCTTGGCTGCCACGGATGCGGCATCATCGGCCAGCGGCAGCACCCAGACCTCGCCCAGCGGGTCGATGGCAAAATACTGCGCGACCATGATCGCGGCCTGCGAGCCCACGCCATACAGGCCCTCGGCATCGGTGATGCCTGCGGACAGGCGCGCCGTGCCAGCAAGGGCAGCGCCCGTGGTGGTCTGGGCGACGATCAGGACGCGGCGGGCATAGGAGGCGGTATTCGCCTTGGAATTATCGAGGGCAAAATAAAAGCCGGGCACCCGGTTGTTGGTCGGGTAGCCCGGCACCGTGATGGAGCCGCTCATGCGTGGGCCTCGGCAGGTTCAGGGGTGGCGGTTGCGCCGCCACTGGCGGGCGCAGGCGAGGGGGCCGGGATGGCCGGTGCTGCAGATGCGGCGGGCGGCGTGGCCTGCACCACATCGCCATTGCGCAGGAGCAGGAGCCAGAAGCCGGTTTCGGGCACGGTCTCGCCCTGCGCCTTGAGCAGACGCATCGTGCCGGGCCACCGCACTGCGCGGCTCGGGGCGGGTTTTACAAACATGGGGAAGGGCCTCGGTTTTAGGTGGTGGGGACCTGCATACCGGCGAAATCCGTGTTGCCGTTCGCGGTCATGGTGCCGGTGATCTCGGTCAGGGCAGGGCCGTTGGCCTGGTAGTATTCGTCGAACTCCAGCCCCATGCGGATGGTGACCACGCCCAGATGGCGCGAGCCGCTGCTGTCGATCGAGAGACGGGTATCGATTTCCGTGACCTGCTGGATCTGGGCCTGAAAGCTGGCATCCTGCATCAGGGCGTATTCGATCTGGGCTGCCAGCAGGTCGAGCGTGTCCTCGACCTTGGCCGGAGTGCCGCCAGTCACGCGCCCCTCGATCTGGAGATAGGCCACGCGCCGGAAACCCGGCTGCGACCGCCCGAGACTGGTGCCCTGATCGATGGGCACCTGCAGGTAGACGTTGGGCAGGTCCTCGATCGTGGAGGGCAGGCTGCGGGCGGTATAGATTTTCTGCCCGGCCATGGTGCCCGCGTTCAGCAGGACCGCAGCCGCTGCCTCACGAAGGATTACCCGGTATGGGGTCATTTTCATGGTCCGCGTTGTTGAGGGTCAGCAGCATGCCGCCCCGGCCATCGGGCTGGGTTTCACGCACGCGGTAAAGGATGCCCCCCATGGTCAGCAGGTCGCCCTGCGCGGGCGTGAAGGCGAGCTGCGACAGCTGGATGCCCACGACCGCATCATCGCTGATGATGTTGGTGGGCGTAAGGCCATCGATCTGGTCAGCGAAGGCCGGTCTGTAGGGCACATCCGGTATGCCGGTGATGGTGTATGAGCCGCCTGCGGCTGGCTGATAGACGATGTCCTCGCCGAAGGTGCCCATGCAGGGACCAAGGGCGAGGGCATCGAAATCAACACTCATGCACCTTCCGTGCCGCCAGCAGGCGGCGCATCAGGGGCAGGCGTTTCCTGCTGCGGCGGCGTGTCCGGTTCATACAGGCGTACATGGCCGAGGCGGATCAGGTGATCCGCCTCATCTGCGGGCAGGTCGAAAGGCACGCCGACCGGAACCTTTTTCCTGCCGTTGAACAGGGTGCGGCCGGGCAGCTTGACGACTGTTTTCGTGGCTTCGGGCATGATCAGTCCGCCGATGATGTGACAGTGGCCACCAGGCACGCATTGACCCGGCTGGGGATGACGACGGGTGCTGACTGGAGCATGAGGAACCGCTGGGCCGGGTCTTGCTGCAGCCACGACTTGGGCGCGTAGGCCATGGCGCCATAAGCGAAGGCGGGATCCTTGATCGCGCCATAGGCACGGGTGCCATTCATCTGGCTGGAGACGGCGAGCACGGTGCCATCGGGGATCATGGGCTGCTCGACGTTGTCGTCATCGACGTACCAGTCGTTATACAGCCATACGCGGTAGGTGCCCCAGTAGCCCATCAGCACGGCACCCATATCGGCCAGAGGACCGAGGATCAGCCGGGCTTCGTCATTGGCGCGGATGGAGGTGTTCAGGATGGCGTTCTTGACTTCGTCATCCTTGATCAGGGTGTTGTAGGGCGTGCTCGTGAACACCAGATCGGTCACGCGCGCACCGCTGATCTTGAGCACCATGGTCTGCCACAGGCGCACGTCATCGGTGGGGTTGGCCACCGTGGCTGCAGCATCCCACAGGCCGGTGCCGGTCTTGACCACGGTCAGGCTGGCATCGCGCCCGAAATCGATGACGCTGGTGGGGAAGCCCTCGCCCGAGACGGTCAGCTTGCCGGTGACAAGCGCCTGGGCGGCCATCCATTCCTGCCGCCGCTTGAGCATGTCGACCTGGTCGGCCAGCTCAAAGACCAGGTTGGCCTCCATGCGCTCCTGCGGTGTCATCTCGCCGCCGCCGTTGATCATCTCGCCGCCCGCGATGCGCTCGCCCAGCATGCGGCGCACGGGGCGCAGCAGGTCGGGGGCACGCTTGTCCTTGACGTAAGGCGGCTCGAAGGTGGAGGTGGCGATACGACGCTGCTCGACCAGCTTGCCTTCGACCATGGGGCTGACGAAGGGCGACATGCGCCGCTTGCCGACATCCACGTCGATCGAGACATACTGCGTGTCGCTCTCGACGATGTTGGGGAAGAACGTGTCGAGCAAGAAGGTCTGGGCCACCTTGAGGTTGCTGACGACCTGCACGAGCACGTTGGTGTCATAAATTGTGGGAAAGCTCACCGCATTTGCTCCGTCAGGTCGGGTCTGCCGCGGTCACGGCATTCTTGAGGTAGATGTTGGCAGGCCGCAGGGCGGCGGCCAGTGTGGCGGCCGTCCAGCCCGTGCCCATGGTGACGGCGTTCTGGTTGAACTCGCCGCTGAAGTAGCAGCCAGCACCGGCCACATCGCCTGCCGTGGTGTCATAGGTATCGGCAAGCACGGCGATGGGTGTCTGGCTGCCATCGGTCGCAGCCGAAGTGGACACGACATATTTGCCGGTGGCCGTGACCACGCCGAGCACCGTGCCGCGCACGAGCACGCCCTGGGCACCGGCGAGGGTGACGTTTTCGGTCACGCGCGGGTAGACGCCCGCGATCAGCTGGTCGGGCTGGTAGGTGGCGTCAAAGGCGGCAGGGGTCTGCGGCCAGATGCCGTTAACTGTGGTGGAACCACTCATGGTCTGGGGTCCTTACTTGCCGGTGAGGGATTTGTGCCGCTGCATCATGCGGTTGGCGAGGGCCGTGGCGTCATCGCCGCCGCCGTTCTGACGGCTCGATTCCCGCCGCGTGGGCACGGGCTGCACCCGGCTGCTGGCCATGCGCTCATCAAGCCGGTTGAGCGCCGAGGGTGCGGTGGCCTGCACGGGGGCCTGCGGCATGGCGCTGGCGGTGACGCGCAGCAGGTTGATGGCGGCCGAGCGGGGCATGTTGGTGTTGAACGCCAGTTCGGCGGCCGCGACCGGGTTCAGGGCTGCGGCGGGATCGCTGAAGATGGCGGCGCAGCGGCCACGCTCGCGGGCACGGGCACTGGCCTTTTCCTCATCGTCCTCATCTTCCGCATCGGCGTCATCATCGCCTGCATCGTCGTCGCCTGCGTCTTCGCCATCGTCCTCGGCCTTTTTCGCTTTACCGGCTTTCTTCGCCTTCTTGGACTTGCGGCTTTTGCGGGGCGGGGAATCATCCTCGCCGTCTTCGTCTTCACCGTCCTCGGGGTCTTCGCCTTCGGCGCGGCGGGCGTTCTGGTCTTCGTCCTCGTCATCCGTGGCGGCGCGGGGCGTGCCGAACAGATGGGCAAACCGGGATGTCTTGCGCATGGACATGGGCTGGGCTCCATAAAAAAAGGCCCCGTTAGGGGCCTGCATGGTGGGGGTGACCGGGAGCGGTCAGAGCTTCATGAAGGCCGCGATGGCCTCCTCGGGCGTGGCGATCTGGTCCGCCAGCCCGAGATCGATGCCGCGACCGCCGAGGAAGGTCCCGGCCTGCGTGTCGCGGACGGTGCCCGGGTCGAGATCGCGGTTGCGGGCGACCTGGGAGACGAACAGCTCCCCCATCTCATCGATCATGGCCTGCATGCGCTTGCGCGAGCCATCGGTGAGCGGGGTTGTGGAGGCGCCGTCGGTCTTCTGGGCGCCATACTGGAAGGTGGTGACAAGGATGCCCGCCTTTTCCAGCGCCTGGGTGATGTCGACATGCATGCCGACGCACCCGATGGAACCGACGCCGCCCACGCGGGGCACCGTGATGAAATCAGCCGATGAGGCCAGCGCGTAGGCGGCGGAATAGGCGGTGTCATCGAGCACGGCCCAGATGGGCTTCTGGCCGCGTGCGGCGTAGATCACATCCGCCGTATCGGCGCATTCCGACACCGTGCCGCCGGGGCTGTTGATCAGCAGGGCGATCTTGGACACGTCGGGGTTGTCCAGCGCATCGGCCAGGGATGAGCGGATGGTGCTGTAGTAGGTGACGCCCGACCACGACCAGCCGCGACCGGGCAGCAGCACGCCGGAGACGGGAATGACGGCGATGCCCTTGTGGATCTCGTAAGGGGTATCGTCATTCACCTTGTCGCCGAAGAAGGATTCAGCCGATGCGCCATCACGGAACAGCCGGGCCATGATGGCCGTGCGGCTGGCCGAGAGCGCCAGCGGCTGGTTGAGCAGCAGGGTGGAGGGGTGCATCAGCTTGCATCCGGTTTCTGTGGTGGTGTTGCGGTCTGGGTGGCGGTCTGGTTCTGGCCGCCGGACCAGTCGGGCGGGGTGAGGCCGCATTCCTGGAACTTGCGGACCTCGACGGCGCGCTGGTCGACATATTCCTCCCAATCGCCACCGGCGTTTTCCGCCACTTCATTCTCGAGCGTGGACAGGCCCGCATCCATGCCGAGGATCGAGCCCTGCCGTTCGGCCACGGGATCGAGCCAGCCACGGCCCGGACCGAGCCACCGGCAGCGCGCCAGCGGGGTCTTGATGGCCGCGAAGTAGCGCGAGAGGAAATCAGGCGGGCAGCCGCGAGGCAGCGGCAGGTCATTGAGCGCCACGCATTCCTCAAGCCATGCGGCCCGGATGCCGGATGCGAAGCCCTTGGAGACGTTTTCGCGCCGCCGGGACAGGGTTTTCCATGCCTCGCCCAGCGCACCGCGTGCGGAGCTGTAATTCACATCCGACCAGTTGTTGCTGACCTGCATGGAGGCCACGCCTGCGCCGGATGCGACATTGCGGAGCATGGCGTTCTCGAACTGCTCGAAATTGGAATCCGGCCGGGCAGCGGACACGGTGCCGATTTTCTCGCCGGGGGCAAGGATCGGCATGCGGGCATTGCCCAGCATGACGGAATTTCCGCCGTGGAAATCCGTGCGCAGGGCCTGATAGCCGCTGACCACCTCATCGCCGCCCAGTGCGTCTTCCACCAGGGCGGGATCATAGGGTGATTCCACGAACGCGCCGAAAATGGCGTTGATGATGGCGGCATCGAGTTCGGTGCCGTCATACTTGATCAGCATCTTTAACCGCTGGACCACGGGGGCGAGGATGCCCGCGCCACCGCGATGCTGGTCGGCGCGTTCGGTCTGGAAGTAGTGGACGATATTGGCCCGGCCCCAGTCGGTTTCACGCGGGATGTAATCCCAGATCACGGTATCGGCGGCCTGCATCCAGTCGCCCTGGTGGGCGCGGCAGATGTGGTAGCCGACGGGCGCGCCGTAATCATCGATCTCGACGCCGCCCCGGATGTGCTTGAGGTCCCAGTTATACTGGGGGTTGGAGAGGCGGTCGGGATCGATCAGGTGGAAGGCCGTGGCGTATTCCGCGCCACCGGCGCGCACGCGCTCGGGGATCCAGCAGACCTGCGCCAGGCAGTCGCCATCGACAAGGTAATGGCGGAAGGCCACCCACATCATCTGGGTGAAGGTCAGGCGGCGCCCTGCATCGCAGAAGCGGTCCTCATCCTCGGCCCAGCAGCGCCAGTGGGCATCGACCTCGCGCGCCCATTCCTCGGCCCACAGGGCATCGAAGCTGTAGCCGGTGCGCACGCGCAGGCTGCGGTAATCGGGCTTTGTGATCGGGCGGAAGGTGCCGCCGATGGCGTTGTCGAGCACGCGGGTGACGGTGCCCGAGGCCCAGCCATCATTGCGCACCAGGTCGCGGATGCGCGAGACGATGCGGTCACGGAAGACGTTGAGCTCGACATCGGGCGACCACAGCAGCGGGTTCCATGCCGCCATGTGCGGACTGGTGATGTCCGCCGCATCGTATGGGGTCTGGCCGAAACCGCCGGACAGGGCCGAAGCCCGGCGCGGGCGGGGGCGCTGGACCGGCGGTAGCGGCCTGCCATCCGGCCCGAGTATCCTGACCGTGGGTTGTGTCATCGGTAGATGAACCTGACAGGCCTGCGCCGGTTGGTCCCCAGGGTGGTCTGGAGAAGCTGGATATAGGCGGTGAGGTCGGCCCGGTTGGCCGAGGTGTAGGTGACGGAGCGCGACCCGTTGACCTGCGAGAAGGACACCGAGACCGGCTTGCCGCCGATCATGAGGTCATGCATGGCCTGCTGGGCCGCTGCCAGGTTGGCCTGCAGCTGCTCGCGCGTGAGGCCGGACAGGATGGTCTGCTGCGGCCTGATGGGCGGATAGGCTGTGAATGTCATTCGAGGCGCTTTCGTATGGCGTAGCGAACGGCCTTGCCGATCATGGCTTCGGTGTTCTGGTCGACCGCGTCCTGCACGATCTGCTCGACCGGCAGCACGGCGCGGTAGGTGGGCTGGCGGACAAAGATGAGGATGGGCACCACGTTGCCGGGGCCGATGAGCTTGTAGATGCCCTTGGCCCGGCCGTTCCCTTTCTCGCGGGCGATGAAGTATTCCGAGCGCTGGGCGCGGGCGTTCTGGCCCTTGCGGGCTAGCCGTTTTGCCGTGCGGTCGGTCATGTTCTGCAGCGGGTCCTGCATCAGGCCCAGGCGGCTGAGGATGCGCACGATCTCGCCGCGCTGGATGTTGCCATAGGCATCGAGCGGCGCGCCGCGACCGGGCACCCAGTACTGGTCGCCCACGATGGGGCGGAGCGCCTTTTCTGATTTCTTCATGGGGCGCGGGCCGCCGAAGATTTCAGGGCGCAGGTAGTCATAGGCTGCGGTGCCGCCGGGGGCGAAGTCGCGGGTGGCGACCCATGCCGTGTGGTCCTGCGGCGTTGCCGTGCGCACGAAGAAGGCGTTTTTCGTCCACGGCTTGGGGTTGTTGAATACCTCTTCCATGCGGGACTGGACCGCGCGCTTGGCAACGCCTGCCACGCGGTTCAGGCCATGGGCGATGGCGCCGGGCAGTTCATCCTGCGTGAGCTGGGCGAATGCCTGGAACAGGGCCGAGCCATCGACGGATACCTTGAGATCGAGTGGCACGGTGCCCTCCCATTCTAGCGGGCCAGTTGCGAGGCCAGCCTCTTGCGGCGTTCCTCGCGCGATGTGGCGGATGGCGCAGACGTGGATACGGCCTGCGCTGCGGCCTTCATGCCAGCCGCGAGGGCGGTGGCGTTTCGTGCCGCCGTCTCTTCCTCCATGGACACGACCAGGGTGTTGACATCCCATGGCGCGGCCCAGCCGGGCGGGCTTTCCCACGGCATGCGGGGGAGGCCGAACAGGAAGGCCATGACGTTGGTCATGGTCATGAGGTCGAGGGCTTCGTTGCGGGCGTTGGGCGATACCTTGGCCCAGCGCCCGTCGCTGGAACGCTGCTCGGCCACCAGCTGGTCGAAGAACGGGTGAGGGGGCTCGGCTGCGCGCAGCCCGGCCGGGAAATGCACGCACCATGGTCCCGGTTCCGCCACCTGCATCTGGGTCGAGGCGGCATCCTTGAAGGCGTTCGGGTTGAACAGGCCGACCGGCACCTCGCCCCGCGCGCCTGCCGTGCGGTCGCGGCGCTTGCTCTCGGGGTAGGTCAGGTTCAGGAGCGGGGCGTTGACGCTGCCATTGCCCTTGAGCGGCAGAATGGACCACGCGTGACGCCCGTCGATACTGCCGTATTTGCGGGCCGTGCGGCGCTTGCGCGCACGGCGCCAGGCATCATAGGCCTGCAGGGTCACGCCTTCCTGCCCGCCACTGTCGAAGCCGATGGCCATGATCTTCATGGCGCGGCCTGAACCGTCGGTCAGGGGGTAGAGCGCATCCTCCAGGCTCTTGAGCATGTCATCCCAGTCGCCGGGGCTGGTCGCGGGATCAGCGGTTACCTTGCGGTAGTCGATGATCCAGCTTTCGCCGCCGACGCCCCACGCGCGGACGAGAATTTCAAAACGGTTGCCCTGAATGTCGACCGCAGCCGTTATGAAGCGCGCGCCCTCGGGCACGTAGCCGAGGCGCAGGCCGGGTTCGGCGCGATCGGCAAGCGCCTTCGCATCGAGGCTGCCCACGGCCTTGGGCGGCTGGAATGGCAGGCCCCAGCGCTTGACGGTTACGTCCTTGAGCTGCTGGACCGCACCTTCCTCACAGGCCTCGACCGCGCGCCGGGCCTTGGCCATGACGCGCGCCAGGGCGCCGATGCCGCCGATGACGAAGGGCGACATGGCCCCGGTGATCCAGTAGCCCGCTACCTTGCTCGAGGTGAGCTGGCCGGTGACCTCGCCATCCTCGCTGATTTCCTGACCGGCACCGACCCACAGGCCGTCGCGGTTCATGGCGCGGCGCCAGCGGTCCTCGATCAGGCCACCGCAGGATGGGCAGACAAGGCGGGCGGCCTGCTCGATCTCATCCAGCGGGGCATCCTGCGGCCAGTCCAGCGTCATGACGCGCGCGGCCGTCGGGTTGAGCGGGGCCGAGAAGGCGTTGCAGTGCGGGCAAGGCCAGTACCAGACATGCCGGTCACTGTCGGCATAGAGCTTCATGATGCCCGCGTTCCAGTCAGACGGATCCGCACCACCCGCGCTGTCAGGATGGCTTTCGGCCAGCAGCATGGACTCATAGCCGAAGGTCTGGCGGCGGATATCGGCCAGCTCGAACGGATCACCCTTGGCCGTGTCGAATGCGTCCAGCTCCATCATGACGATGCGCGGGGCGGATTTGCCGATCAGGTTCTTGTAGGTGCCGCCGAGGAACTGGACCCACATGCCCTGAAACTTCTTGAACCCCATAGACCGGTCTTTCGGCCTGCGGCCAAGGCGGTCGCGCAGGATGGGGTGTGCCTCGATCATGGGCTCGATCTCGGCCTTGACGTATTCCTCTATGAAGCCCTCGGTCTGGGCGTAGACCAGCATGTCTGCCGGGTCGACGCCGACCGACTGGAGCATCCAGTTCTGCCCCAGCGCGGTCTTGCCGGATCGGGCAGGCCCCACCACGGCGGTGGTCAGGCGGTTGCGATCGGTGAGGGAGCACATGGGGCCGACGAGATAGGGGGCCTCATCATGGTTCCATCTGCCGACATAGCCGCCGCCCCGGTTGTCGAGGTAGCGGTTGCTGGCGGCGTAATCCGCCACGTTGATCTGCTCGGGCGGGAGGAAGGCGCGCAGGGCGGCGGCAATGATGGCGCGGGGATCGGCAAACAGGACCTCATCAGGCGAGGTGTAGCTGTCGATCATCGGCATGGGGTTCGTCAGTCTCCAGCGCGCGGAGCGCGTCAGTTACGGATTTGCGCTGCATATCGGCCAGCTTGGCCTCGGCCTGCCGGATCATGGCGTCAGGCCAGCCCTGCTCGCGGCCGGTCTGGCGGATGTAGACGGCAATATCGCGGGAAAGCCGGGCCACGGCAGAGGTGAACATCTCCTGCACGTCCGCCGCGATGACAAGCGTGCCGCAGCGCTCGGCTTCCTTGCGCTTGAGGTCGCGCAGCTTCCATGCGTCGATCTGTTCCTTGACCGACATGCGGCTGCCCGGTGCCGGTTGGGGATCTGGCGGCAGGAGCGCATCGAAAGAGAGCTGCAGGTCGAGCAGCTGCTGGTCGTGGCCTGCCTTGGACTGCGCCTCTTCTTCACGCCGGTCAGCCAGAAAGGCAAAGACCTCCTCGAGGGAGAATGCCCAGCTGACACCATTCCCACCACGCGAGACGACGGGGAAATCCTCCCAGCGATCGATCCAGTTGGTCAGGGTCGGCAGCGAAACGCGCAGGCGCTTGGCAAGCTCGCGTTTGTTGACAGGCGGGGTGTCACCGCTTCCGTCAGGCTGGTCCATCAGTATTCCCCCGACAGCAACAACAACAACACAAAGCCTTTTTTGATTTTATCAAATACAGAGACACACCAGGGTGCGAATTACCCCCGGTGGGCTACCCTCCCAGGAGGGACCCACGAGATATGCGTCAGGGCATGGGGTTGCGGGGCAGTCGATGCGCCATGCGCATGACTCGGCGGCATGTAACCGGCAGGGAGAGGCGACCAGTCCCACAACGAAAAACGGCGTGAACCCCGAAGGATGCACGCCGCCTCAACATAACAACCGCTATGCGGCAAAATGGGGAATATGGGAAGTGGAAAATGCAGATTGTGCGATTTTTCTGGCTATGTCCGCTACGGCCAGCTGGTGCCATGACTTGGCCGTGTGATGGTCAATGTGCAGTTGATTGGCGATTTTCCGCCACGTCCAGCGGTATCGATGCGAGATCGGATGCACGACCAAGCGCAGGCAGATCACCTTGCGCCAGTTCAGCCGGTCATCACCGATCAGGCCGATCCATGACAGGGCTTCATCCATGCGCGTGATGGCCGCCGAGCCGGGGCGGGGTGGTCGCATGTCCTCGGCCGGGCAGGCGTTGATCCAGTCGAGGTCGGCATCCTCCAGCATCTCGGGCCATGCCACGCGCACGCCGCCGGGTTTCAGGCCGTGCGCAGGCAGGGCTGCCAGCGTGCATCCGGCCTCAAACAGCCGCTGGCCGACCACATCGGCCACGGCCAGACCCTCGGGGATGGTGAGGGAAGGCCTCATGCCGCTGCCCGCGCGCTGGCAATGAAGTCCTCGCGGCGCGGCTGGGGCGCATCGCTGCCGTTGGCTGCAGCCAGCACCCACTGGCGGTGCGCTTCCACGTAGGCTGCTTCCGCCGCGAACTCGGCTTCCGTGGTGCAGACCAGGGCAGGGATGTCGCGGGTCTTGATCGCCTGTTCGATTGCAGCGTTGAAGTAACCCATGTGCTTGATCGCGAGGCCTTTCTGGCGTTGGCGGTCGGTCACCTTGGCCACCACGTCCATCACCAGCCGCTCGGTCTCGGCAGCGCTTAGCCCCTCGGCCAGCGCATCGGCCACCCACTGGCGCACCTGACCCCAGTTGCCGCGATCACGCGCCGGATCGAAACCGGCCGCCTCCCATGCCTTGCGCCCAAGAGCCTTGAACACCGCATCAACGTCCTGTGCCGCAGGCTTAGCTTTAAGATTATTACTAACCTCTAAGCTAAGCTTAGGATCGTGGGTTTCGCGTTGGGTTTCGGTGGCCATGTCTTTTCCTCCTGCAATGCCCATGATGGCGGTGCGCTGGCGCGGATCGTGCTGCGGTTTCGGATTGGCTTTCGTTGGCGGCCTTCCGCCCTTTTTCCCGTTCTCACGCGCGGCCAGCGCCTTGCGTGAGGGCATGAGCGCGCCGGGCAGCCCGATGGTGCCGCTGGCGGCGTCGTGGGTTACCAGCTGGGTTTCGGCGTAGGTTTCCAGATGGGTTACCAGTTGGGTTACATCCATGCGCAACCCGACCTCGGCAATCTCGGCCAGCGTGGGCGCGCCGTTGCTGCCGGGCACCAGCACGCCGTCGGTTCCGTATTCGATGATGTAGGAGATGAGCTGCACCCATATCCCGATGGCGGCATGCCCCAGCGCACGCAGGCGGATGTTGTGCGTCGCCATCTGGAGCATTTTCTGTTCGGTTGTCACGCGGGCCATGTCAGTAAGCTTTCAGGCGGTAGCCATTCCGGAAGGGCTCCAGAATGTCGAGCTGCACCAGCTGCTCGATTGCGGTGCCGACTTCGGCGGCATCAGCCGCCACAAGCCGGGTGAACTGTTCCCTGTCAGGTGCCGTGCGCACGGGTGCCCGCAGTTCCGGCATGAGATCGGCCGCGTCGGTCAGCTCCAGCCACATGGCGCGGGCCGAGAGGCCGAGCAGCCGCCAGCGGCGGTCTGTCATCAGCACGCGGGCATGTTTTCCGGGGCGTTGACGCGGCGATTTCATTGCAAGGTCATCCTTTCCTTCGGCCCCATTGAACGAGGGCTGACAGCAGCCCATAGCCCAGCAGGAAACCGAACATCATCATGAGCGCGGCAGGCCATCTGCCTGTCACCTCACATCCGGCAAGACCGCAAACGGTGCCCAGCAGGGCGGCGCGGCCACAGTCGGCAATCGATGCCATTACGCGATACCGCATCATCAGAACTCCGGCGCCGTAATGGTCCAGGCCGGACCGTTTTCGCTCTCATCCACATCGCGGAACCACGTGGTTTCGTCCTGGAACTGGAGCGCGCAGCCGCCGGTGGCGCCGTGGCGGTTCTTGGCAATGAACACGCTGGCCTTGCCCTTGCTGTCGCGCGTGCGCTGGATCAGGCTGGCGCAACGGGCGCTGTAGGCCTCATCCGTCTCGCGGTCATTGCGGGGGATGTTGCCGTCCCCCAGCTGCTTGTTCAGGTAATAATGGTCGCGGTGCAGGAACAGCACGGTGGCTGCATCCTGCTCCAGCGATCCACTGTCACGCAGGTCGGTCAGTTCCGGCCGCTTGTCCTCGCGCTTGGCGCTCTCGCGTGAGAGCTGCGCCAGGGCGAGCACCGGGATCTCCAGTTCACCGGCAAGGTTTTTCAGGTCCTTGCTGATTTCCGTCATCTTGTGCGTCAGGTTGAACGAGCGGGAATCAGTCGAGGCACTGAGCAGCCCGACATAATCGACCACGATCAGGTTCAGCCCCTGTTTCGAGCGCTTCATGGCGCGGGCCTGCGTGCGCAGCTCCGCCACCGTGATGCCCGAGCGGTGATCGATGCGCAGCGGCAGGCTGGCGGCGGCGTGCTCGCCTTCCTCCAGTTCACGCCACTGATAGTCGGCCAGTGGCTCGCGCTGGGTGGTGTCGGCATGGGGCGGAATGTCGTACCGCCGGCCGGTAAAGACCGACAGCGTGGAAAGACCGGCCCACGCGGCACCGGCACGCGCGCCCAGCTGGGCCGCGCGCATCTCGCCTGACCAGAACAGCACCGAATTGCCCGCCGCTGCGGAACGCACGGCAATGCCGAGCCCCAGCGCGGTCTTGCCCATGGCGGGCCGCGCGCCAAGCAGCGTCAGATCACCGGCATGCAGCCCGCCAGTCATGCGATCGAGCGCCTTGTAACCCCACGTGATGCCCGCAAGCCCGTCACCACGCTCGGCCGCAGCCCGCGCATTGAGGATGGCCTGCCCGATGGCATCGCCAATCTGCACCGTGGGCTGGATCTCCACGCTGCCGGACGCAATGCGCGTGATGCGGCTTTCCAGCATTTCCATCAATGCGCTGTCAGGCCGGTCGCCCGGCATGCAGCACAGATCGGCCGTCTCGGCGCATACATCAAACAGATTGCGCCGGAACCACGCGCTGCGGATGGCAAGGGCATAATCGGCCGCATTGGTAATGCCGACCATGCAGCCCAGCAGCGTGGTGAACACCTTGGCTGCCGTCATGTCGATGGACAGCAGCGGGTCATTTTCAAACCGGGGGCGCAGCGTGACGGGATCAGCCACGTTGCCCGCCCAGATCAGCGTGCGCATGGCGGCAAAAATCGCCCCATGCAGCGGCACATAGAAATGCTCGGGCTGGAGGATTTCCTCCACGCGCCCGAACGCTTTGTTATTGGTCAGGATCGCACCCAGCAGCGCCTGCTCGGCCGGGACGTTGGTGGGGCGCTCGCGCATGGCCGAGCCGAACAGGGGAGCCGGGCCGTTCATGGCTGTTCATCCGTCTTGGCCGGAACAGGGAAGAATGGCTGGTACATGGTGACCGTGACCGGACGGTAGCCCAGCGCCAGCGGCACCGATGTGCCAAGCCCCTTGTGCCCATTCACCGCGTTGGCCAGCGTGCGCATGTTCAGGCCGGTTTTATTGGCCAGTTTCTGCACGCCGCCTGCCTCGCGCACCCGCGCGTTCAGCACGACATACATTTCGGTTGTGGTCAGCATGGGGCCGCTCATGACGAACGCCTCCCGCTACGGAAGGAATACGTCGCGCGCGCCCGGCCCAGATAGGTGCGGCCAGAGGACGTGATGGACACACTGACCTGATTGCTCACGCCCAGCACCTGCATGCGCGAGCGCACCGCGCGGGCCGAGACGCCCATCTTCCGCGCCATGGTGGAAACCGAAACACCCATGCCCGCCAGCTGGCGCAGCATGGGGTCGAGCCTTTCCCAGTCAATCGATATGGCTGGCATCATCTTCTCCTAGCACAGGCCGGGCGCAGGCAGCGCCCTCGGCCCATCAGTGAAACAGGTTCCGGCGCAGCCGAATCTTGAGGCGCGCAATGCGCTCAAGCCGTTCGGTCCTGCGCTCGAGAATGGCGGACTCCCGCAGTGCCCAGGCATCGAGCGTGCCAACGAGCAGGCGGAAAAACTTCAATACGATCCACGCGCGCCCACGGCGCATGACCAGCACCAGGCACACGGGCACGCCGAAAACCGACGCGCTGATCCAGACGTAAAAGGTGTGCGTCACAGCAGATCACGCAGTGCGGCCTGCCGCTGCCGGATGTTTTCAAGCCGCTGGCGGATCAGCGCATCTTCATGCCGCAGGCGGCTTTCCTCCTGCGCCAGGCGGGCTGCGCCGAGCGCGCGCACGGCCTGCCATTCGGCTAGGGTTACGGCACGCACCTCATGGTGCCAACACGCGCGCACACGGCGCACGGTAAAGCCGAGCGCACGCGCCACCTCAGCAAAGGCACCAGCCAGCCCGAGCCGGTCGCGGCACGCGCTGACCTCGGCACTGACAAGGTTCTGGAACTCATCGCGCAGCGCATCGGCGCACATCTTAGATCTGGCCTCCTGATCCGGACTGGATGCACCCGCGCGCGCGGGTGAAATGGGCAAAACGTCCGAGCGCTCGGACAAATCGGCCAAAATACCCGCGCGCTCGGACAAAAACGGCAAAATACCCGACACCTCGGACGCCCTCCCTGACATCTTCATGGATGTCAGAGGGGCGTTTCCCTCGGGTAACGAGCAAGGCAGGGAAGGGCAGGCCGCCAGCGCGCTGGACACGCATGGAAAGCTGGCGGCCTGCCCACCCTGAATGGACATGACAAAGCACAGGCATCACTCAGCCACCCTGCGGCACGGCGCGCAGCGGAACAGGAAGCGGCTTTCAGCCACAAACGGCGCCCGGCAGCGAGAGCAGGAGCGCTTGATGCGCTCTTTCTTCACCTTCGGCTCATATTCCGTGCCGAGGGCATCGGTGATCAGGTTCGAGGCCACATGGTTCGGCACGCGCCCCTTGCGCCCGCATTGACGCAGATGCGTGAGGCCAAGAAACCCCACGCGAAAATTGACGGCCGAATAGGTCAGCCCCAGCCTGCGCGCGATCTCGGCATAGGCCAGCCCCGCAACCAGCAGCGGCACCAGTTCGGCCCGCGCCGCATCCCAATCAACCTTCGCGCCCATCAGGTATTCACCGATGAATACCTGCCGTTACCGGCAGGCGCGAAATATCCGCCCTTACGGGTCAGCCCATTGTCAGGCCGACCCGTGCGGACCACCATGGAGTCACCACAACCAACCATGGAGGATTCAGATGACGGAACAAGAAACATTGGAAAAACGCCTCGCTCGCGTCGATCAGCAAGTGAATGCGTTACAGGACGTGCTGTACAGGATATGCCGGATAATCCGGACGGACCTGCCGCCAGAAGCCCGCAAAGCCCTGATTTCTGAACTGGAAGGATCGGGTGCATCACTGAACGATTCCGAAAATGGATTGGCAGATGAGTTGGCGACTATTCTGCGGGGGCAGCCGAAACGGGCGGAGTAGGGGCCGCGCTTTCATATTCGGCTGCAAAAATGGTCGATCTAACTGAGGGAATGCTGAACAGGACATCCCCCAGATCAACCACCGCGCTGCGAACCTGCTGCCGCTCGGCGGTATCAATCGGGGCATCACGGATTTCCGCAGCCTTGTCAGGGTCTATGCTGCCAAGCATCTGCAGGGCTTCGGCCTCCAGTCGCGCATATTCAGCCAACTGACGCTGCATGCGGGATTTGAATTCGTCGACAGCGCCAAGCAGCGTACGTGCCTGGACGGCACGAACACGGGCTTTTTCGATACCGGCGATCAACTGGGTCCGAAGAGGGGATTTGTCAGTCACGCCGCACCTCGCTCATTATGACGGACACAGGTAAGGGAAAGCTGAAACATCAGCAGTTGCACGAATGCCTCCCGTGTTTCTCCGTAGGTATTCTGGTATTGTTTCTGTAATAACGACTGACATTCAGACGGCGACCTTGTCGCCAGAGCAGACCGAATCTCATTGTCCGCATCAGCGATAATGCGGCGTTCATAGGAAAGCGATTTATCAGACATGGGTTTGCACCAAGCTCACGAATTTCAGTATCACTGTCCGTGCTGCAATGCTGGATACGTGACTTTTCACAATGTTCGTATTGGAGAAGTATTGAATGAAGAAATGCTTGACCATACAGGCAGCATGACTTCCACATGGAGCTTGCCTCCAGAAAGACAGGCCGTTGCTACGTGCAGAAATCCTGATTGCGGAGAAATGGTGGTTTTCAACATTTCTCGCTCGAATGATATTCACAATCGGGGCCCGATCCATTTCGGCGGCGGCACATGGCGTATTTGGAAGACGGTTCCCGAAGGCAAAAAGGCTTGGGTCTCCGAACTTCTTCCTGAAAAGGTTCGTCAGTGCATGCTGGATGCAGAACAAACGCTTATCGTCGACGTAGCTCCACGCATTGCACGCACTGCATTTCGCACGGTACTGGATGTCGCGACCAAGGAAGTTTTGGCACGAAACCCCGGCTGCCTGGGCAACAAAACGCCCCAAAACCTCAGCAACCGCATCGATATGCTGGCGAAAGCGGGACTGCTTACGACCGACTTGAAAGACTGGGCTCACGGCGTTCGCGGCATCACGAACGAAGACGTGCACACGGTCGAGCCGGTCAGCAAGGAAGAAGCACAAGAAATTGCCGAAATTACCCGGCTGATCCTGACCTACCTCTTTGAACTTCCTGAGCGGGTCAAACTGACCAAGGCTGCAGCCGAGGCTAAAAAAGCCGACGGGAACGGATAAGGCAGTCATGCCGCACCTCGCTCTTGCGTTGTTTCGGGGCCAAAAACCAAGGACCAATCTTTTTCAAGGAGTTGCCAGTGACCAAGGCAGTCGAACAAACGAATGATCACATGCCCCGCGCAGGCGTGGACTTCCCTCGCCAGCGCTACGGCTTCATTCTCAGTAATATGAAAATATATCTTGCATATATGGATAACACCGGAGAATGTATTGATAATTTTGTATTTATTACAGAAGGGTCTTTTGTTTTTACAAAAGAATACATTCCAGAAATCGCATTTCTGAAAATACGTCAGGAAGCTACGCAAGCTGAACTTTGGGTCCCTCGGAGCCGCATACGCTCCGCAGCTAATGCCGAAACGGGCGAGGATATCCCCAATCTGGCCCAAGCATTGCTTGGGGCACGACGCATTCGGCACGCTAAGCGTGACGCAGAGGCCCAACGGCTTAAGTGGGGTGATGCAGCGATTGCTAATTTGGTAGATTTTTAAACTCATGCCGCAACCTCATTGGTAAAGGTGCGACCTTTAGTGTGTTGTTCTACAAAATCATTCGGTGTGACGGCCCCATTCGTTATGTTACGGATCGTCGCCAGCATATCCGGAGCAGGAAAACGTGACCCTTCCGCATAGCGCTGCACTGTGCGGGCACCAGAACTGTTGGAAATTCCCAACATTTCCGCGAGACCTTGATAGGTCAGGCCATGATGTTTTTTGTATTCGGCAAGGGTCATGTCACATGACGTAGCCATTATGGCTAGGAATGTAAAGCCAAAATGGATGTATTAATTTCCTTATGAATTTAGCCAAAATGGCCATCATGAAGGCTGAACCAACCCCTACACGTGTCCGTGAAATTAAAGAGGCGCGCGGGCTAACGTCTGCAGAGCTATCTAGACGATCCGGCATTCTTCCACCGACGCTCAGCAAAATCGAATTAGGGCAGCGGAGTGTTACGAAAAATTCGGCCCCACGCCTTGCAGAGGCACTTGGAGTTAATATCGCGGACTTATATGCGGACGTCGGGGCGCCTATAGTGCAAATGGAAGACACGGAGCCCGCGCCTTCCGATGACACTATCGGTCGAAAAATAGTATCTATTGAGTCGCCGAGAGTCGCACTTCCTTTGCATGTCCCTGTGTATGGTACTGCGGCCTGCAGTTCGGGGGATGGAGCGTTTCTATTGTTATCAGGGGAAGTGGTCGACCGGGCTCCTCTAGCACCGGGCATCCAGCATCGTAAGGAAGTTTATGGTCTTTACATCGAGGGCGATAGTATGGAGCCTTGGAAGAGGCCCGGACAACTCGTCTACGTTGACCCAGTCAGGGCGCCGTCAAAACGCGACCGTGTGGTTGTTGTCATCCGAGATGACAAGCGTGGAATAAATCATGCTTATATTAAAGAGTATGTGAAAAAGACTGATGATCATCTTGTGGTTATTCAGTATAATCCACCCAAAACCATCGAATGGTCTATATCTGACGTCGTCTCTTGCCACCGTATCCTAGAGCCAGAAGATATATTCTAGACAAAATAATTGTAGCCGTTTTGGACATATTTCCGCTTGACTATATAGCCATTTCGGCTATTAATAACCTCTATCACACCACGTGATGGAGGTTTTTCATGTCCACCATATCCGGGCCCGGCACAGCAAAGGCCACCCAATCACTGCCTGACAGGAAAGAACAGGATCTGATCGACGCCATGAACGTTCGGCGGCGCGCTGCGATCCAACTGGCCGACATTCTGTGCAATCATTGCACGAATGAAAAACCGCCGTCGGGCATAGATCGCGATGTACTGCAGTCATTGTTCAATGCTTGGGAACAGGCCCTGATCAATGAAGAAAGTCTGCGTACAGGGGCCACTATCGAAAAAGCGCGTCAACGGCTTGAGATCCCCAGATTTTCCGCTGGGGGATAGGCAGCCAGACCAGATTTTTCCTAAATGGGGAAATAACCTTTTTGCGCCAATGCCTTTAAATCATCCAGCACCCTTGCAAATATTTCCATGCGGTATTTTCGGGAAACAAGATGGTTGTAAATAGGGGTCGATATTGCCTCTTTTCGGGTGACACCATGCTCAAATTCTTGAGAGTCAAAGTATTCCTGCAAAAGAAGTTCATGGTCTCTATTCGCAAGAGTCGCTGCAGCCTGAATAAGGGCGGCGTTGATTTCTGGGGTTATTTCCTTGGTCACTTTGGTTTCCTCATCGAGTCTGTGCAAACCCGATGATGGAGAGTGCGGGGATGGCTGACAACAGCCGTTCCCGCATTTGAAACCAGACATTCCAATTTTCAAGCTGTTCGCGCTCCCCCGCATCGCCGGGCCTGTTGACGTGCGTCCAGTAATGGAGAGTTTCCATGTCCAAAATCATGATCATTCCCATCAGGAGAGGCCCGCCACCGAGCGCTCCTGACGTGCCCCCCGAAAATGTGCCCATTTTAAAGTAGAGTCCGATCGAGAAGGATACGGACGAATGAAACGCAGTC
>NZ_QQBI01000026.1 GCF_004302915.1 Komagataeibacter xylinus
AAGCTTGGCTTATGATCGCTCATATCCGCAGAGTGCTGCGGAAAATCAATCAGGTCGCTTTTTGATTCAGACAGTTACACAAACGCCCGCGCCTGCCGCGACGACTGCCAGAACAAGCATATATTCACGAAACTTCATAAACGGAGCCTTGTACAAAATGGTTTCTACCTGAAACTTTACAGAAACATATGTCAGATTCCGGTCAGAAACATGACAATGCACTGTCATCATTCCTGAATATAGTAATCAGAAGCTGAAAGCGTAGCGCATGCAGCACATGCCACCTGCCCTACAAACGCAGGTGACCCCACTCCCCATGGTGGACAGCCCGCGATAATGGCACTATGTGACACATAAACACATACTATTACGAACTATACCCCTGAACCCGGCTGCATCCCGCCGCCCGCGTTGCGGCAACGCTGCCGCCTGCCCGCAATGGTCCCTGCCGCAATGTGGAATGAACCATACCTTGAAACCTGCTGCCGCTCCGCCCTGCACCGGCTGAAGCTGAGTGGTGAAAACGGACGCCCGGCCGGCCTGCGCGATGACCCTTGCCTGCGCAGGCTCACGGGCATGGGACTGGCCCATGTGCACGGCGGAACCCGCTTCACCATGACCGAGCAGGGGCAGGCCCGCCACCGGACCGAAATACTGAAACTGGCCCCATGATCACCCATGCCGACATCTGGCGCGCAATCGACCGCCTGGCCTCCGAGCGCGGACTGACCCCTTCAGGCCTTGCGCGGGCGGCTGGGCTGGACAGCACCACCTTCAACCCCTCCAAGCGGATCACCCCCTCGGGCCGCCCGCGCTGGCCGGGCACCGAAAGCCTTGCCCGCACGCTCAGCGCCACGGGCATATCCTTCGAGGGGTTCAGCCGCCTGCTCGCGGGCCACGGCGACCCCGAGGCGGCCGGCAAGGTGCATCATTCCCACCTCAAGATCGCCCCGTTCTCGCAACTCGCCCATCCCGAGCTCTTTGATGAAACCGGCCTGCCCGAGGGCGAACGGTGGGAGCAGTGGGATTTTCATGGCATGGCCGACCACCACTCCTATGCCGTGCATGTTGATTGCGATTCAATGGAGCCGATCTTCCGCCGCAATGGCACGCTGATCATCTCGCCCACGGCGGCCATACGCGTGGGCGACCGCGTGCTGCTCCATACCGCGCAGGGCATGGCCTGCTGCGGGCATGTGGTCGAGCGCTGGCATGACGCCCCCATAACTGCCCCGCTGCATGAGCTTGTGCGCATCCGTGGCCTTGGCGCCATTGATGGCCAGGAAATCATTCTCGATGGCACCACGCGCATCCATCGCATCACGATGGCGTGCATGTAGGCAGCCGCGCGGTCCCGCCCCGATATTTTCCTGCCCGGCATGACAGGTAGCGGCTGACTTTCATGCAAATTTACACTATGTCTCGCCCATGACCGACACGCCCCTCTCCCTGATCCGCAATTTCTCGATCATCGCGCATATCGACCATGGCAAATCGACCCTGGCCGACCGCCTGATCCAGGCCTGCGGCGCGCTGACCCAGCGGGAAATGACCAATCAGGTTCTGGACAACATGGATCTGGAACGTGAACGCGGCATCACCATCAAGGCGCAGACCGTCCGCCTGACCTACCCGGCGGAAGATGGCAAGACCTACGTGCTCAACCTCATGGACACGCCGGGCCATGTCGACTTCGCCTATGAAGTCAGCCGCTCGCTGGCCGCGTGCGAAGGCTCGCTGCTTGTCGTCGATGCATCGCAGGGGGTGGAAGCGCAGACGCTGGCCAATGTGTATCAGGCCATCGACGCCAACCACGAGATCGTGCCGGTGCTCAACAAGGTCGACCTGCCCGCCGCCGACTGTCCGCGCGTCAAGGAGCAGATCGAGGAAGTTGTAGGCATTGACGCCGAGGACGCCGTCGAGGTCTCGGCCAAGACCGGACTCAACATCGAGGCCGTGCTTGAAGCCCTCGTCAAGCGCCTGCCGCCGCCCACGGGTGATGCCGAAGCTCCGCTCAAGGCCCTGCTGGTCGATAGCTGGTACGACCCGTACCTGGGCGTGATCACGCTGGTGCGCGTGAAGGAAGGCCGGCTCAAGCGCGGCATGCGCATCCGCATGATGTCGTCCGGCGTGGTGCACCTTGTGGACCAGGTGGGCGTGTTCGCCCCGCGCATGACCAACGTGGCCGAGCTTGGCCCGGGCGAGATCGGCTACATCAACGCCGCCATCAAGACCGTGGCCGACACCAATGTGGGCGACACCATTACCGATGACCGCCGCCCCGCCGAGACCCCGCTGGCAGGCTTCAAGCCCTCCATCCCGGTGGTGTGGTGCGGCATGTACCCCATCGTGGCCGATGATTTTGAAAAGCTGCGCGACAGCCTGGCCAAGCTGCGGCTCAATGATGCCTCCTTCCACTACGAGGCCGAGACGTCCGCCGCCCTGGGCTTCGGCTTCCGCTGCGGGTTCCTTGGGCTGCTGCATCTCGAGATCATCCAGGAGCGGCTGAGCCGCGAATTCGACCTTGACCTGATCGCGACCGCGCCTTCGGTGGTCTACAAGATGCAGTTGACCAATGGCGAGACGGCGGAACTGCACAACCCCGCCGACATGCCCGACCTGTCGCTGATCGAGAAGATCGAGGAGCCGTGGATCAAGGCCACCATCATGGTGCCCGATGAATATCTGGGGGCCGTGCTGACCCTGTGCAGCGAACGCCGCGGCGTGCAGGAAGACCTGACCTACGTGGGCAACCGCGCCATGGCGGTTTACCGCCTGCCGCTCAACGAGGTGGTGTTCGACTTCTATGACCGGCTGAAATCCGTCACCCGCGGCTATGCCAGCTTCGACTACCAGATGGATGGCTACGAGGAGAGCGACCTCGTGCGCATTTCCATCCTCGTCAACCAGGAGCCGGTGGATGCGCTGTCCTTCATCGCCCACCGCTCCGCCGCCGAGACGCGCGGGCGCTCCATCTGCGCCAAGCTCAAGGAACTGATCCCGCGCCAGCTGTTCAAGATCGCGGTGCAGGCCGCCATTGGCAGCCGCATCATCGCGCGCGAGACCATTGGCGCCATGTCGAAGGACGTGACCGCCAAATGCTATGGCGGTGACATCTCGCGCAAGCGCAAGCTTTTGGAAAAGCAGAAGGAAGGCAAGAAGCGCATGCGGCAGTTCGGCAAGGTCGAGATCCCGCAGAGCGCCTTCCTCGCAGCACTCAAGATGGACCAGTAACCCCTGCCCCAACCGCCTGCCGGGCCGAATTGCGGCAGGCGGTCGGGGCATGCCGTTTTTCGCTTGCGCGGACGGAATTTGGTGATATGTTCCGCACCCATCGGATACCGCCACCCCACGGGCGTGGCCAGACTTCGATACGGCTGGAGAGATGGCCGAGCGGCTTAAGGCGCACGCTTGGAAAGCGTGTGTACGTTAATAGCGTACCGTGGGTTCGAATCCCACTCTCTCCGCCATATTGTGATTCCCCCTGATTAAATCAGTCAGCTTTCTACGCGCGACATGATCTCGTGTCGCAGGCGCTGACATGCGAATTCCTGTTCCTGTATTATCGGGGCGGTTTCCGGCATTGCGCCACCAACCGGCAGGCCCGTGCCCTCTGACCACGCGGATCAGAAAGCGTGATGCGACAATTAATTCTATCATTTTACAGTAACAGAACATTACAAACGGTCAAATACTGAGAATTTTGATATTCAATATAAATAATAGATGATAGTATATCAGTATTATTAAAATACGATATTCTCCTGCCCATGCTTCTCTCCTTTCCCTTACTGACCGGAAAAGGGCTTTTCAGGCGCGCATGCGTTGTCGTTGCGTCAATCCGCATGATCACATCGTAACAAAGAGTGACTGTCGCTTATCGACGGATTATTTTATTCCAGATAGCATGCCCCTTTGCAGGTCACGGGAATGCCATGATTCCGTCATGGCACGACAAAACAGCTTGCGGAATATCCGGTCTGGCGCGTATCAGGCGCGACTACAGGCATTGCGCTCAGGGAAGTACGAAGATCATTGGAAAAGAGTGCGTTAAACGAAAAACCCGGTTCAAGTGAAGGCCGGGTTGCCGTTGTTACGGGGGCAACGGGCGGTATCGGGCAGGCTCTCGTCCGTCGCATGCGCGCGCGGGGATACACCATCATCATCCTGTCACGCCAGGCACGGGCCGCAAGCCCCGGCGTCAACACCGTCATGTGTGACCTGACCGATATCAAGAGCATAAAGCAGGCCACAGCCGACATTGCCACCCATACGCCAAGGGTGGATGTGCTGGTACACTGCGCGGGCGTGATTACGCCGCAGGCCGTGGGCAAACTCGACAGCGCCACGATTGCCAGCCAGATTGCCGTTGACCTGACCGCGCCGATCGAACTGACCAATGCCCTGCTGCCCCTCATGGGCCGTGGGGGGCATATTGTTTTCGTCAATTCCATGGCGGCCGCTTTTCCGCTTGCGGGCAGCAGCGTCTATACAGCGGCCAAATTCGGCCTGCGCGGGTTTGCGCGCGCGCTCGAGCAGGAGCTGCGGCCCCGGCGCATACAGGTTTCCTCCATCTATCCCGCCAGCGTCAATACCTCCATGCTCAGCCAAGAAATGGCGGCGGGCGGCTCGATATACAACTTCATCGACCCCCCGCAGGAACCTGATGTCACGGCAGGGCGCATCCTTGAATGCTGCGAGCGCGGCAGCCGCGAGATCTTCAGTTCCGTGTTCGACAAGCTGTTCACCCATGCCTGCCTCACCTCCATGCGGCTGCTCAACCTGAGCCTGCCCATCATGAAACTGCTCGGGCGCAGGGGCTACCGCCGCTACCAGCGCGGCCTCCCCCCCCGGCCCTGAGCCACGGCAGGGCCGGGTTCAGGCCTTTTGCAGCAGTTCGCGCGCCAGTTCATTATGCCGGCGGGCCAGGCGTGCGGGGTCATGTTCGGTAAACTGCCCGCCCCGGACCAGCACGCGCCCGTTGACAATGGTGCAGGCCACCCGGCGGGGCGTGCAGAACACAAGGGCCGCCACCGGGTCGGCCTGCGCGCCGGCATGGTCGATGCCGCGCAGGTCAAACGCCACGATATCCGCCGCCATGCCCGGCGCGAGATGGCCAATATCGTCACGTCCCAGCACGGCCGCCCCACCGCGCGTGGCCAGTTCCAGCACTTCGCGCGCCTGCATCATGGGCTGGCCATCGGGCGTATCCAGCAGGCGGCCAAGCAGCATGGCCTGCCGGGCCTCGCCCAGCATGTGGCTGCCATCGTTCGAGGCCGAGCCATCCACCCCCAGCCCCACCCGCATGCCCGCCGCCGCCATGCGCCGCACGGGAGCAATGCCAGAGCCAAGGCGCATGTTGGAGCACGGGCAATGCGCCATGCCGGTATGGGTGGCGCCAAAACGGTGAATGCCCGCATCATCAAGCCGCACGCAGTGCGCATGCCATACATCGGGGCCGATCCAGCCGGTATCCTCGGCGTATTCGGCGGGCGTCATGTTGAATTTTTCGCGGCTATAGGCGATGTCGCTGGCGTTTTCGGCCAGATGGGTGTGCAGCATGGTGCCGGTGGCGCGCGCCAGGGCGGCGGCATTGCGCATGAGGTCGCGGCTGACCGAAAACGGCGAGCAAGGCGCCACCGCAATGCGCTGCATGGCCAGCGGTTCAGGGTCATGATAGGCCGCGATCACGCGCTGGGTGTCGGCCAGGATGGCATCCTCATCCTCCACCACGCTGTCTGGCGGCAGGCCGCCCTTGCTTTCGCCCACGCTCATGGCACCCCGGGCGGCGTGAAAGCGCAGGCCCATCTGCCGTGCCGCCTCGATCTCGTCATCCAGCCGCGCGCCATTGGGGAACAGATACAGGTGATCGCTGCTTGTGGTGCAGCCTGACCACAGCAGCTCGGTCATGGCCGTGCAGGCGGAAACGCGGATCATCTCCGGCGTCAGCCCCGCCCAGATGGGGTAGAGCGCCTGCAGCCACCCGAACAATGAGGCATCCTGTGCTGCGGGAATGACGCGGGTCAGCGTCTGGTACATGTGGTGATGGGTGTTGACCATGCCGGGCATGACCACGTGGCCGGTCATGTCCATGACCTCATCGGCGGCGGGCAGCGGGTCAGCGGGCGTGCCGATGGCGGCTACCTGCCTGTCACGCACCAGCACCCAGCCACCTTCGATCTCGCGCCGCGCGGCATCCATCGTCACGAGACGCAATGCATTCTTGAGCAAAAGGGTACGCGCCATGGGCCACCACCATACAGAAACGGGAAAACGCATGCTTATGCCGCATTTTGCGTGCCATGCCCATGGAACCACGCGAACGGGTATGGTTTCTAGAATTCTGAAACCGGCCTGCCCCCAACCCTGAAGGAGTTACCAACATGGCAGCACCCGCCGATACCCTGCATGTCGACCCGCTCGTATGGGGCCATGGCCCAAAAATATTCGAGGCGTTTTTAGAGCCGACCTGCCCGTTTTCCGTCCGGGCCTTCAGCAAGCTGCCCGAATTGCTGGATGCTGCGGGACCGGAGCGCATCACCATCAAGATCCGCCTCCAGTCGCAGCCGTGGCATATGTTCTCGGGCGTGATCGTGCGCTGCATCCTTGCTGCCGCAACCCTGCCCGACGGGCGGGACGCCGCCCGTGCCGTCATGGCGGCCGTGGGCGCGCACCGTGAGGAATTCGAGTTCACCGACCATTGCGCCGGACCGAACATGGATGCGACCCCCAACGACATCATCCGCCGGATCGAAAGTTATAGCGGGCTGAAACTCGCCGCGGCCTTTGCCGTGCCCGCCCTGCAGAAAGCCATCAAGTGGCAGTGCAGATATTCGCGCCAGAACGGCATTCACGTCTCGCCCACCTTCATGGTCGATGGCCTGATCGACCCCGCCATCAGCAGCGGCGATACGGTGGCGCAATGGATGGCGCGTATTTTTGCCTGACCGGCCATAAAGGGCAAAAGACCCGGCACGCTGCCTTCATTTTTAAAAAAGGCAGCGTTTCTTCAAAGTTTTAGAAAAACGCTTCACCCACACATGCCGGACCGATGTGACGGGTTTGACAGGCCAGGCGAATCGGACAGCAACAGAACACCAAGGAAACATGTTTCCCTGATTTGTTGTTGAATTGTTGTTGCTATCAGCCCCAAAAAATCGCCGTGGCGGTTTATCCGCGATTTTTGTAGGCAATCATGGTGCCGGGTGAGGGATTTGAACCCCCGGCCTTCGGTTTACAAAACCGCTGCACTACCACTGTGCTAACCCGGCATTATAGCATTCCTGCCATGCTGTTCCCCCTTTTTGCCGAAATGGCCTGCACGGTCAAGCAGGGATTCGCAGGGCTGGCGACTGCACGAAAAACCCAAACGGAAAACGGCACGCAGACAGAAGAAAGTTTTTGGTGAAGCTTTTTTCAAAAAGCTTCAAGCAACGCCGCCTTTTTGAAAAAAGGCGGCACCCAAAAACTTTTATCATTTAATATCAATTATTTAATTAGACGCAATCCTCAATGCGCTGCCATTTTCCTGGCCCAGGCGGCATGAATGCGCGCGCGTTCGGCCGCACTCAGCCCGCCACTGCCAACCGCCGGGGCCGGTGCAGGCGAAGCACTTGCCCGCGCATGGCGCCCGTGGCGCACCGGGCGCGTGGCATGCGGCGCAATGCCTGCCGCCGGGTTCTCATTCACATCCCGTATCGCGCTGGCGCAGGACGAGTTCTTGCCCACGCCGCCTTCAATGGTGGGCAGCAGGCCGATGGGCGAGAACACGAAGCCCGTCAGCACCGAGGCCACGGCACGGCCGATAATCTCGGCGCCTGGGCGGATATTGGGGCTTTTGAGCGGCCCGGTGATGTAGAGCGGGCCGGGAAAGGACGCAACGGCGAAATGCCGCGAATGCGTGAGCAGCGTATAGTCGATGGTATTGTTGCTGAACTTGATGTCGCCCTTGCCCACGGTGCGCGTATCGCCCGTCTCGAGCAGCATGGTGCGGGTGTGGAAGACGCCCTCATTGAGCGGCATGTCGGCTATGAGGCATTTGAGGTCGGTACGCGCGGGCAGGCCAAGGGCGGAAAGCAGCGCCTTGCCCAGTTCCAGCCCCAGCAGGTCGGGCAGGATGGCCGAAATGTCACCGCCCTCATCCAGCGCCACGGTAATACCACCATTGCCACTGCCCACGATCTGGGCCAGCGACTGGCCATGGCCATGCACCATGATGTGCCCGCCAATAATGCCCTGGCCGTGCAGGTTGCGGCCCATGGCCTGCATGAGGCGGGCAAGGTCGATCTGCTCCATGTCGATGCGGATGCGCGCATCCACGCCGTTGCCCTGCGGCACGAAGGTGCCGCTACTGGCCAGCCGCCCCCGGCCCACGCCAAAATTCAGGTGATGCACGTCAATCGTGCCATCGCGGATATCGGCCAGCACGTCGATATTGTCGAGCGGGACGTGTCGGTTCTCGATATGGTCGCCATGATAGGCGAGATGGACATTGGTGGCCCTGAGCCTGGGCATGTTGATCGGCGTTGTGGGCAGCACGGCGCCACTGGCCTCATGCGCCTTTGCCTCTGCCGCCTGCTGCGCGGTGGAAGGATGATCGCCCGGCGTCGCGCCAAAGAAACCACCCAGATCGGCAAGGTCCACGTGGCGGGAGTGCAGGTCGGTATCGACAAAGGTCACGGCCTGGTGCGGGTCCACGCTGAGCGTGCCGCCCAGGTCGCTGGAGCCGACCGTGCCCTCGAATTCATGAAAGCGCACCCGGCCATCGACATAATCAAGCCCGCCCGCCACATGGTAGGCGGGAGTTTGCGGAATCACCACGCCGGTCAGCGGGTAAAGCAGCGACATGTCCGGCCCCGCCAGCGTCAGCCGCAGCCGCGCGCCCCGAAACGAGAGCGGATCATCCACCGACCCCACCAGCGTCAGCCGCGTGGGGCCGTGGCGCACGTCCACGTCAACCGGGTAGGGCTTTGTGCGGTCCGCCAGCGAGACCAGCGCCCCACCCGAGAAATGGCCGATAATCGCCTGCCCGGTATAGGTGCCGCGTATGTCGGCCACGATGCGGGGCTGCACGTCGCCCTTGCCGGGCGTGGTGTGCACTTGCGCCCGCATGTCGCTGCGCAGGCCCGCATGCACGAGGTGGAGCTGGCCGTCATTGATGTTGAGTTCGCCAATCTGCGGCATGCCGCCCGATGAACTGCCGCCACTATCAGGAAACTGGTAGTTGGCCCGGCCGCCGCGCTGCGCGTTGAGTTCAACCACCGGCCTGTCGAGTGCGATGACCGGCAGGTCGATCCGCCCCCCCAGCAGGTGCCACAGGTCGAGGCCCACCGTCAGGTGATCGGCGGTGGCGAAGGGCGGCAGCTTTTCAAACCCGTCCGGCTCGTCAATGCGCACGCCATCGGCCCTGACACGGATCACGCGCCCGACATGCACATGCAGGTGGGCCACCGTCACCCTGCGGCCAAGGGCGGCGCCCGCCCTGCGCTCCACGATGGGAATGAACCAGTCCCATGACCAGAAGATGACCAGCGCCATGATCGCGACAGCCAGCACCCCCAGAACCGGAAAACGTATCTGTGCCAGCACGCTGCGCCGTGCCGTGATGTTCCTGGGTTCTGGTTGCGGCATTGCTGCTTGTGCTCCTTGTGCAGATGGGGGTCAGCCATCAGATGAACGACTGGCTGCGGGGTGGAGTTGCGCCCACACCCCCCGCAGCCTTGCACGCCACCGGTTAACGGCTGGTTCAGGCCCGTGCGCTTTGGGGTGGCGCGGGGGGCGTGCGTCCTGTATGCGATCAGGCAACTTTATCCCCTTCTGTAACCAGATTGACGCGAGAGGTCACTGTCATGCCCGCCTATCGTTCCCGCACTACGACCCATGGCCGCAACATGGCCGGTGCGCGCAGCCTGTGGCGTGCAACCGGCATGAAGGATGGCGACTTCGGCAAGCCCATCATCGCCATCGCCAATTCGTTCACGCAGTTCGTGCCCGGCCATGTCCACCTCAAGGATATGGGCCAGCTCGTGGCGGGCGCCGTGGCCGAGGCCGGTGGCATCGGCCGCGAGTTCAACACCATCGCGGTCGATGACGGCATCGCCATGGGCCATGGCGGCATGCTGTACAGCCTGCCCTCGCGCGAGCTGATTGCCGATGCGGTGGAATACATGGTCAACGCCCACTGCGCCGATGCGCTGGTGTGCATCAGCAACTGCGACAAGATCACGCCGGGCATGCTCATGGCGGCGATGCGGCTCAACATCCCCACCATCTTCGTCTCTGGCGGGCCGATGGAAGCGGGCAAGATCCTCAATAACGGCACCGAGCAGCAGGTCGACCTCATCACCTCGATGGTGGCGGCGGCCAACCCGGATGTGAGCGATGAGCAGTCGGCCACGATCGAACGCTCCGCCTGCCCCACCTGCGGCTCGTGCTCGGGCATGTTCACCGCCAATTCCATGAACTGCCTGACCGAGGCGCTCGGCCTGGCCCTGCCGGGCAATGGCAGCCTTGTCGCCACCCACACCGACCGGCGCGACCTGTTCGAGCGCGCGGGCCGCGACATCGTGGCGCTGGCGAAGCGGTGGTACGAAAACGATGATGCCACCGCCCTGCCGCGCGGCATCGCCACCAAGCCCGCGTTTGAAAACGCCATGACGGTCGATATCGCCATGGGTGGCTCGACCAACACCGTGCTGCACCTGCTGGCTGCAGCGCACGAGGGCGAAGTGCCCTTCACCATGGCCGATATCGACCGCCTCTCGCGCCGCGTGCCCAACCTGTGCAAGGTCTCGCCCTCGCGCATGGACATCCATATGGAGGACGTGCACCGCGCGGGTGGCATTCCCGCCATCATGGGCGAACTGGCCCGCATGGGGCTGCTCAACCTGGACGCACCAAGCGTGCATGCCCCCGATGTCGGCACGGCGCTGGCCCGGTGGGATATCAGCACCGAAACGGCGGATGAGGCAGCCCGCACCTTCTTCAGCGCCGCCCCCGGTGGCGTGCGCACCACGCAGGCGTTCTCGCAGTCCAGCCGCTACAGGGCGCTTGATACCGACCGGGCGAATGGCGCGATCCGTGATGCGGAGCATGCCTACAGCCGCGATGGCGGGCTGGCCGTGCTGTTTGGCAACCTGGCCGAGGATGGCGCCATCGTCAAAACCGCTGGCGTGGCTGACAACCTGCTCACCTTCACCGGGCCGGCCCGCATCTTTGAAAGCCAGGATGCCGCTGTCTCGGCCATCCTCGGCAACGAGATCGTGGCGGGCGACGTGGTGGTGATCCGCTATGAAGGCCCCAAGGGCGGCCCCGGCATGCAGGAAATGCTGTACCCCACCAGCTACCTCAAATCGAAGGGCCTGGCCGAGAAATGCGCCCTGATTACCGATGGCCGCTTCTCGGGTGGCAGTTCGGGGCTTTCGATCGGCCATATCTCGCCCGAGGCGGCGGAAGGCGGCATCATCGGCCTGCTGGAGGAAGGGGACACGATCGAGATCGACATCCCCAACCGCATCCTGCGCACCACCGTAAGCGATGCCACACTGGCCGCCCGGCGCGACGCGATGGAAGAGCGCGGCGACCGCGCCTGGCAACCTGACCGCACCCGCACGGTCTCGGTCGCATTGCAGGCCTATAGCGCGCTGACCACCAGTGCTGCCCGTGGCGCCGTGCGCGACGTCAGCCAGCTTGGCCGCCGCACCAGCCGCTAAAACGGTTCGGGGTGCCCCCGCCTGCAGGCGGGCGGCACCCCGTTTTCAAAGCTTTTCGGAAAAAAGCTTCACCGAAAACTTTTGTTTTTCAAGAGATGCCTTACGCGCCCGGCAGGCAGGCCCTGCCGCGCCCCATGCGGCGGAACGTGGCCGTAACATGGTGCCGTAGCGCCGCAAGGTCGGGCAGAATGGCGTTATGCAGCGAGCGCACGCTTTCATGCGTGGCATAAAAGCGCAGCGACGTGGCCAACCCGGTGATGATGGCCGCCCCCACGAACACGCCATCAACTTCTATAATCTTTGAATCAAACATGACTTCCTGCCCTGAACGGCCCTTTGCGCCAGCGCCGTGCGGTTCCCCCCAGGGGGGAAGAAAACCCGCATGCCGGCCATGGCCTGTTTCTTGCTATTGTCGTAACGCGCCAACGCGGCCCGGGGCGAAGGGTTGCCCGGCGAATTGGCTCTTAAAAACATTTTTTTACAGACACTTGCGTCCGATTTCGGAGCGCCGCGCCGTATCGTGTTGCCGCATGCTGTAGCATTTGCCGACAAGGATAGAAAGAGCATTATTGTGGCATTTCAAGGGCCGGTTTTATGGCATGATAAATCGATACTGGAACAATACATGGAAGATATAATATATTTTTAATAAATGCGGAAAGATGGGTTTCAATTACATAGATTTGATATGCAACCCTGCCATGAGGCATACCCCGCCTGCCGGGCAGGGCTGGCAAGAAGCCGCACTTCATGACAGGAAAGAGGCCAGAACTGTTTTCCTGACCCTGAATACGGACCGCTCCCGCCTTGCACCGCCCTGCATGCCTCCCCCACCTGCAACGCCTGCGCCGCCTGATCGGGGCTGCCGGGGCCTGTCTTGCCATGGCCCTGCCGCCTGCTCCGGGCCATGCGGCACCGGCCTATCCCGCCCCGATCATGGGGCCGCAGACCACGGCCCATGCCTGGGGCATTGAAACCCGCTTTGCCCAGAGCACACCCTGCCGGGTGGAGATGAGCATCAACCAGACGACCTTCCTGGCGCACATGCCCGAAATGATCCAGGTAGGGCTGTTCAACACGCAGGTAACACCCGCGCTGCAAGAACAGATCCCCCATTACCTCATGAACACATTGCAGATCGATGTGACGCCGGGCTTCGTGCATGCGCTCTTTACCCAGCGCGGCGCGCCCGCAAGCTGCCATTTCGACTGGTTCTACACCGCCCCCGATGGCACCCGCCACCCGATGGTGGGCTTTGACATGACCCGCGCGGCCGATGCGCGGATTGACTGGGCGCATCTGCGCTTTGGCGACATGGCGGCGGCCACGCGCAACCCGGTCATCGACCCCCGGTTCGATGCGCTGGTCAATCAGGAGACGGTGGACGTAACCATTGCGCTCGGTCGCGCCACGCCAGAGACCGACCTGCCGCCCCCCTCAAACGCGGGCAAGGCCGCGCGGTAACCGGCTGCCCCCGGTTTGAAGGTGCTGTCTTTTTTAAAAAGCATTTGTTTTCAAAGCTTTTTGAAAAAAGATTTGCCAAAAACTTTTATCATTCTTCTTTGCGTGCGCTAGGCGGGGTGCTTTACGTACTGGAGCACGAGGTCAATCAGGGCTGCTACCAGCAGCAACACCGTCACCACGCGCAGCACCAGCCGCAACCGGCGTTCACGCGGGGTGGGGGCGAGTTCGCGCCGATTCATGATAAAGGGCTGCGACTGGCGCGGATTGCCTTGATCGGGTCGTTCAGCCATTGCCCTGTTCCACCAGATGTTTCATGGATAAGCCGCCGTTTTACCAGAACAGATGGATAACACCAGAGCGTGCCCCTCCCCTTTCTCCGCCCGCGCATGGCCTGGTCCGCGCTGTTTTTTGCCACGGCCCTTGTCGCCACCCTGCCCGCACGCGCCGAAGGCTGCGCGGAACTCGGCGCAGGCCAGCAACTGCCCGTGGTGGATAACCCGAAACTGGCGCGTGGGACGCAACTCCTGTGCAGCACCCGCTTCGCCGTACTGTATTCCGCCCTGGCGCGTGAGCCACTCTGGGCGGCCGAGCACCTCGACACCGCCATGGTCCGCGCCGCCATGCAGACCCCGCGCGAAGGCGAATTCCACCCCGACACGCGCATTGCCCCCGGCGCGCGCGCACAGCTTGAGGATTACGTGCGCTCCGGCTTCGATCGCGGGCACATGGCCCCCTCGGGCGACATGCCCGACCGGCAGAGCCAGCAGGAAACCTTCGCACTCTCCAACATCGTGCCCCAGCGCGCGGTGCTGAACCGGGGCCGCTGGGCCGAGATCGAATCCGCCGTGCGGGGCCTCGCCCTGCGCACGGGCAATCTTTACGTGGTCACCGGCCCGGCTTTCCACGCAAGCAGCCTGTCGGCCATCGGGCCAGACCGGGTGCTGGTGCCCACCTCTACATGGAAGGCGGTCTATGACCCCCACAGGCAGCTATCGGGCGTGTATGTCTGCCACAATGTGGCGCGCAGCCCCGGTTGCAGCCATGTCAGCGTGGCGGAACTGACCCGTATCACCGGCGTCGATCCCTTCCCCGCGCTGCCAGCCAGCGTCAAGCAGAGCTGCATGGCGCTGCCGCTTGGCCATGCGCGCGCGACCACGAAGCACGCGCGGCGGCATACCCGGCGGCGTGTGTATTATCGCTGGTAAGATAACGTTGATAAAAAAATAAAAGTTTTTGGGTGCCGCCTTTTTTCAAAAAGGCGGCGTTCCTTGAAGCTTTTTGAAAAAAGCTTCACCAAAAACTCCTGCTTGTTCGTGGGCTGATTTTGCACCTGCCTGCAAGGACCATTCTGGAGAAGGAGACATGACCATGACCGCCCACTCCCCCGCCCTTGTGCCCTTTGCCGATAACAGCGCCAGCCGCACCATTGGCGGCATGACAGTGGAAAACGGCACCGACAGCATCGCGTTCTATGGCCAGACGGATTTCAGTCGCGACAAGGCCGGGCTGGCCCGCGCACAGGCGTTGCTGACGTTCATGCAACAGGTGGTCACGACGCTTGAGGCCCAGAAAGACCTGCCCGATGCCCTGCCACCGCGCAAACCCGCCAAGGTGGACAATCCCTTCGTGTAAAACCTCCCAAACGCACAACGGGGCCGGTCCATTGCTGGACCGACCCCGTTGAAAAACCTGTTCCCCGCAGCACAGGGCTGCGGGGAAAACCGGATCAGCGCTTGCTGAACTGGAAGGAACGGCGGGCCTTGGCGCGGCCGTACTTCTTGCGTTCAACAACACGCGAATCGCGCGTCAGGAAGCCAGCAGCCTTCAGGATGCTGCGCAGCGCGGGCTCGTAGTGGGTCAGCGCACGGCTGATGCCATGACGGACCGCACCGGCCTGGCCGGACAGACCACCACCAACGACGGTGCAGTACACGTCGAACTGGTTGTAGCGGTCAGCCACGAGGAAAGGCTGCGTGATCAGCATGCGCAGCACGGGGCGCGCGAAGTAGGTGCCGACCGGACGGCCATTGACGATGATGTCGCCCTTGCCCGGCTTGATCCACACGCGGGCCACGGCATCCTTACGGCGACCGGTGGCGTAGGCACGACCCTGCGCATCGCGCTTGGCTTCGTAAACCGGAGCAGCTTCCTGCGAGGACGTCACCTGGCCAGAAGCAACGGCTTCCTTGAGGTCAGCAAGCGTGCCTGTACGTTCTTGGGTTTCAGACATGTGGTTCAGCCCCCGACCTTCTGGGTGTTGACGGCATTCTTGCGGTTGAGCGATGCAACATCGAGAACCTGCGGCTTCTGCCCCTCATGCGGGTGCTCGGCGCCGGCATAGACATACAGGTGCTTCATCTGCGCGCGCTGCAGCGGGCCGCGCGTGATCATGCGCTCGACCGCCTTGCGCACGACATGGCCGGGGTTCTTGCCGGTCAGGCGCTGGGTGATGGTGCGCTCCTTGATCCCGCCGGGGTAGCCGGTGTGATAATGGAACAGCTTCTGGTCAACCTTGTTGCCGGTCAGGCGAACCTTCTCGGCGTTGATGATGACGATATTGTCGCCACAATCAACGTGCGGGGTGAACTGCGGCTTGTGCTTGCCGCGCAGGCGCTGGGCAACGATGGCGGCCAGACGGCCCAGAACGAGGCCCTCGGCGTCGATCAGGGTCCAGCCACGCGTCACCTCGGCGGGCTTCAGCGAAAGTGTGGTCTTCATGGATCTAGTGTTCCGTCCAGTAATGTAGCGGTAACAGGTGGCGCGTTATCAGCCGCATCATGTGCAAACGTCAAGCACATAATCCCGCAACGGCGGCATTTTTCCGCTAAAAAATCGTGTGTGGTATCATGATACCGCCACCTTTCGCATCACGACCTTTCCACGGGCGATTGCCGAGGGGGGGCACAATGCGATAGCAGTCAGTTCAAGGTCATTACGGATATCAGCCTCGTGAAGAAACTCTATCCCGCCATTCCCCTGCTTGTACTGGTGCTGCTGGTTGGCAGCTGGGGGGTGCATCACTTTGCCCAGCACAGGCTTGAAGCCGGCATAGCCGACTTCCGCGCCTCCATCGGGCCGAACGCCACGTTCAGCTACGCCACGGCCCGGCCGCGCACGCTGGCGCGGGGCGCGCATTTCACAGCCGTCACCTACCGCAACCCCGCCATGACGCTGATCGCGGCTGACGTGCGGCTGGGGGGGCTGAGCGGCAACAACGTGCAGGGCGAGAAGATCGGCAGCATCGTGCTGCGCGATGTCAAGATCATGACCCAGAGCAGTACCATCTCGCTTGATGAGGTGGACCTGCGCAACCTGGTGCTGCCCAACACCGCCCGCGCAAGTGCCGATGCCAGCCGCCCGCTCGGCTTCGATTCCCTCGTGCTCGATGATGGCACGTTCACCAACATGCACCTTGCCGTGCCCGCCAGCCAGACCGATGTCACCGTCGCCCGCATGACCGTGGAGCAGTACGGGGTGGGCCGCGCCTCGCATCTCGACCTCGACCGGCTGGCCACCCAGATCAACCTCACGCCCACGCGGCGCATCTCGGTCGATCACCTCAAGATCGACGGACCGGATTTTGCCAGCGAGGTCGCAAGCCTGATCCAGTCGGGCCACCTGATCCATGAAAGCCATCCGCATACGATGGACCTGAAAAAGGTGGAGATCGACAGCACCCACCCCATGCTCCAGATCGACCATGTCGCCACCTCCAGCTTCTCCACCGCGACAGAGGACAAGATGGACACGACGCTGGGCGACCTCACGCTGTGGTCCACCGGCAATGATAACCAGACGATTCTCAATGCGTTCGGCTATGACCATTTCAACGGCAACATCCATATCAACAGCACCAGCGACCGCAGTGCGGGGCGCGTGCATCTCGAGCCGATGACCATCGAGTCGGCCGACATGGGCAACCTGACCGTGGTGGCCGAGCTGGACCAGATTCCCTTTGATGACATGGCCATCATCCCCGAGACCGCGCGCATCGTCTCCGCCGCCATGACGTGGGAGGACCACTCCCTGGCCAGCCATGTGCTGGCGGGCCTGGCGAAAAGCCGCAATACCGACCCCGAGGTCTACCGCCAGAACCTGCTGGCAGCCCTGGCCACGTCCGATGATGCCTCGCTGCGCGCCATGGGCCGGTTCCTGCAATCCCCGCAGGACCACCCGCTGCAGATCGCACTGCGCCCGATGAAGCCGGTCAACCTGATGATGCTGGGCGTTGCCCTGTCGATGGCGGGTGACCCGTCGGTCGCGGCCCCGCTGGGCCTGACCATTTCCACACCCTGATGCCCTGCTCCGGCCCCGTGCATGTCATCGGGGCCAATGGCCGCTCGGGGCTGGCGCTGTGCCAGGCGCTACGGGCCGGGGGGCAGGATTTCGTGCCCATCGTGCGCGACAGCGCGCGCTGGCAGGCAACCCGCCTGCCCGTCCCCGCCCGGCTGGCCGACCTTGCGCATGATCCCGCCCGCCTGCGCCACGCCCTGCGCGATGCCACCACCATTGTCCTGACCGCCCATGCCCGCCACCTGCCCGCCGTGCTGGCGGTGGCGCCCCCGCAGGCGCGACTCGTTGCATTGGGCAGCACGCGCCTCTTTACCCGCTGGCCCGATGCGCATGCGCGCGGCGTGCTGCACGGCGCGCAGGCGCTGGCCCGGTCGGGTCGCAACGGCGTGCTGCTGCACCCCACCATGATCTATGGCGCAACGGGCGAGAACAATGTGCAGCGCCTGGCCGCCCTGATGCGCCGCCTGCCGGTGCTGCCGCTACCTGGCGGCGGGCGCGCGCGGCTCCAGCCCATCTGGCAGGGTGATGTCACCCGCGCGCTGCTCGCCGCCATCGGGCGCGACTGGCATGGACCGCATAGCCTGATTATCGCGGGCGGGGATCAGGTCAGCTACCGGGATTTTACGCGCATGGTGGCTCTGGCCGCCGGGCTGGGGCCCCGCCCGGTGCTGCCGGTGCCGGGTGCCGTGCTGATGGCGCTGGCGCGGCTCAGGCTGCCGGGGCTGCCCGTCATTACGCCTGCCGAGGTCCGGCGGCTCATGGAAGATAAGATTTTCGACATTACCCCCATGCGCACGCAGCTCGGCCTTACGCCGCTGCCGCTGGCTTTGGGGCTTGCGCGCACGTTCGGGCCGACGGCTTTCTGCTGAAAAGCCGCACAGGACAAAATGTTCTGATTTTAAGGGAAATACGGGTTGGGGCGAACGACGGGGCTCGAACCCGCGACCACCGGTACCACAAACCGGCGCTCTACCAACTGAGCTACGTCCGCCACAACTGGAGCGGTTATTTAGAGAAGGCGGGCAAACCCGTCAATTACCCTTTTTGCATTTTCATGTATTTTCCGCGCAGAGCTGTCCGCGCACGCCCTGCAGCCGCTGCACCGCCTGCGAAATGACGCCCGTTTTCTTGCAGAACGCAAAACGCACGTAGCGATCGGGAATATCCGCCCCCGCCTGATCATAGAAGGCCGAGACGGGAATCGCCGCCACCCCGACCGTGCGCGTCATCTGCTGGCAGAACGCCACATCGCCCCCCGCAAAGCCCAGCGGCGCGATATCGGCGATCAGGAAGTAGCTGCCATCGCACGGCAGCACGTCGAATCCGGCCCGGCCCAGCCCTTCGGCCAGCCAGTCGCGCGCCGAGCACATGCTCTCGGCCAGCCGCTCGAAATAGGCCGTGTCCTTGTCCAGCCCCACCGCCACGGCGCGTTGCAGGTTGGGCGCCACGGTAAAGGTGAGCAGCTGATGCGCCTTGGCCACGAGGGCGGCCAGCGGCGCGGGCGCGGTGACGTAGCCCACCTTCCACCCGGTCATGGAGAAACTCTTGCCCGCACTGCCAATGCGGATGCAGCGCCCGCGCATGCCCGGCAGCGCCATCAGCGGCACGTGGCGGGCGGGGGCGAAGGTCAGGTGCTCGTACACCTCGTCGCACACGGCATAGGCATCATGCTTCGCCACGAGGCCCGCGATGAATTCCAGCTCATCACGTGTGAAGACCTTGCCCGTCGGGTTCATGGGCGTGTTGAGCAAGATGGCCTTGGTGCGCGGGGTAAAGGCGGCGGCAAGTTCCGCGCGCGGCAGGTCCCACCGTGGCGGGGCGAGGCGCACGGTGCGCACCACGGCGCCAAGCAGGCGCAGCACCGGCAGGTAGGTGTCGTATAGCGGTTCGAACACCACCACCTCGTCGCCCCGGTTGACCAGCGCCATGAGCGAGGCGGTGATGGCCTCGGTCGCACCACAGGTCACCACCACCTCACGCGCGGGCTCGACGGCAATGCCATAAAAACGTGCATTCGACCGCGCCACCGCGCCCTGCAGCTCGGGCAGGCCGGCGAGCGGGGGGTACTGGTTGCGCCCGTCGCGCAGGGCGCTGGCGGCGGCCTCGACAAGGTCGGCCGGGCCTTCGGTATCTGGAAAGCCCTGGCCGAGATTGATGGCGTCATGCTCCACGGCCAGGGCCGACATGACGGAAAAAATGGTGGTCGGCAGCCCTGAAAGCATCGCGTTGGCGGGTTTCATCGTCTTATCCTGTCCGTGTGCGCATGGGTGCGGGCAATGCGCATTTTTGCCCATATCACCCGATTGCCTGAAAACGAAAGCCGTGCAACCCTGCCACGGCAACACGGGCGGCATGCACTACAGATGCCATGAGACGGAAGACAGACCAACAGGCATGAAAAAGATCGAGGCCATCATCAAGCCCTTCAAGCTCGACGAGGTGAAGGATGCCCTCCATGAGATCGGCCTGATGGGCATCACCGTCACCGAGGCCAAGGGCTTTGGCCGCCAGAAAGGCCACACGGAACTGTATCGCGGCGCGGAATACATCATCGACTTCCTGCCCAAGGTAAAGCTTGAAATCGTCTGCCCCGATGACATGACCGAGCGCGCGGTCGAGGCCATCATGGCCGCGGCCCGCACCGGCCGCATTGGCGATGGCAAGATCTTCATCACCCCCGTCAGCGAGGTGATCCGCATCCGCACGGGCGAGCGGGGGCCTGACGCCATCTGAGGGTTGGCCTGCAAACATGGGTCTCATGGCCGCTGGCCTATCGACAGCGGCCCTGCGTTTCCGTAACCATAACCGCCGCGCCGCATGGAACGGCACACCAAAGTCAGGACAGGTAATTAACATGGCAAAAAAAGCACAGGCTTCAGCCTCGGTTTCCACACCGTCGCATTCCGCTGAAGCCATCGCGAAGGTCTTTGAAATCATCAAGGAAAACGCGGTCGAGATGGTTGACCTGCGTTTCACCGATCCGCGCGGCAAGTGGCACCACACCACCCAGTACGTCACCACGATCGAGGATGACACCTTCCGCGAAGGATTCATGTTCGACGGTTCTTCGATTGCTGGCTGGAAGGCCATCAACGAAAGCGACATGATCCTGCTGCCTGACCCGACCACCGCGGTGATGGACCCGTTCTCCGCCAAGCCGCAGCTGATCCTGATCTGCGACATCGTGGAGCCCTCCACCGGGCAGTTCTACAACCGCGACCCGCGCGCCACCGCCAAGCTGGCCGAGCAGTACCTCAAGTCGACCGGCCTGGGTGATACCGCCTTCTTCGGCCCCGAAGCCGAATTCTTCATCTTTGACAGCGTGCGCTTTGGCACCGGCCCGAACTTCGGCACCTACGAGCTTGAAAGCATCGAAGGCCCCGGCGCGTCGCTCAAGGACTACCCCGAAGGCAACATGGGCCACCGCCCGGGCGTCAAAGGCGGCTACTTCCCGGTCGCACCCGTTGACAGCGAAGGCGACCTGCGCGCCGAAATGCTGACCACCATGGGCGAGATGGGCCTGCCCATCGAGAAGCACCACCACGAAGTGGCACAGTCGCAGCACGAGCTGGGCACCAAGTTCGACACGCTGGTCCGCTCCGCCGACTTCATGCAGATCTACAAGTACTGCGTGCACAACGTCGCCCATTCCTACGGCAAGACGGCAACCTTCATGCCCAAGCCGATCTATGGCGATAACGGCTCGGGCATGCATGTGCACCAGTCGATCTGGCGCAACGGCAAGCCCACCTTCGGCGGCAACGGCTATGCCGACCTGTCCGATGAGGCGCTGTACTACATCGGCGGCATCATCAAGCACGCCAAGGCGCTGAACGCCTTCACCAACCCGTCCACCAACTCCTACAAGCGCCTGATCCCGGGCTTCGAGGCACCCGTGCTGCTGGCCTATTCCGCCCGCAACCGTTCCGCCTCGTGCCGCATCCCGTATGCGACCAGCCCGAAGGCGAAGCGCGTCGAGGTCCGTTTCCCCGACCCGACCGCGAACCCCTACCTCGCCTTTGCCGCCATGCTCATGGCCGGCCTCGACGGCATCAAGAACAAGATCCACCCCGGCGATGCCATGGACAAGGATCTGTACGACCTGCCGCCGGAGGAACTCAAGCAGATCCCGACCGTGGCCGGCTCCCTGCGTGAAGCCCTGACCGCGCTGGAATCCGATTTCGAGTTCCTGCTCGCCGGTGGCGTGTTCACCAAGGACCAGATCGAGAGCTACTGTGAAGTGAAGTGGCAGGAAGTCTACAAGTTCGAGCACACGCCGCACCCGGCCGAGTTCGAAATGTACTACTCCGTCTGATCCTGCCTCCCTCCACGGGGAACGGGACCGACATGAAAAGCGCCGGAACCTTGCGGGTTCCGGCGCTTTTTTCATGTCCGGCCCTGTTGGTGCGCACACGTTTGCTCGATTGCGCGGCCCGCGCACTGGTCGCAGCCGCCATATCGCCTACACCTTGGGAGCCTCCACCAACGCAAGGACAGACCATGACCCAGCCACCCCCCGCCACCATGCAGGCCGTGACCGCAAGCGAACCGGGTGGCCCCGATTCCCTGCGCATCGCCACCGTGCCCGTGCCCCGGCCCCGCGCGGGCGAGGTGCTGGTGCGGGTCATGGCCGCAGGCATCAACCGTCCCGACATCATGCAGCGCCAGGGGCTGTATCCACCGCCGCCGGGCGCCAGCCCCCTGCTGGGGCTGGAAGTGGCGGGCGAGGTCGTGGCGGTGGGCGAAGGCGTGCCACCCGATGCCTTTCCCATGCCGGGCGCGCGGGTGTGCGCGCTGGTCAATGGCGGGGGCTATGCGCAGTACTGCACCGTGCCCGTGGGCCAGTGCCTGCCATGGCCCGCAGGGTTTGACGCGCTGCATGCGGCCGCACTCCCCGAGACATTTTTTACCGTATGGTCCAACCTGTTCATGACAGCGGGGCTGAAACCCGGCGAGAGCGTGCTGGTGCATGGCGGCACCAGCGGCATCGGCACCACGGCCATCCAGCTCGTGCATGCGCTGGGCGGCACGGTTTACGCTACCGCCGGCACGGACGAGAAATGCACGCTATGCACCACGCTGGGGGCGCGCGCCGCCATCAACTACCGCACCGAGGACTTCCCCACGCGCATAAAGGAACTGACGGATGGCGCGGGGGTGAATGTCATCCTCGACATGATTGGCGGGGCCTATATGGAGGGCAACCTCAAATCCCTTGCCGTTGCCGGGCGGCTGGTCATCATAGCGCTCCAGGGCGGGGCGAAGGCCGATGGGGTCAGCCTTGCTCGCATCATGACCCGCAGGCTGGTGGTGACCGGCAGCACGCTGCGCCCGCGTGATGCAGCCTACAAGGCTGAAATCGCCCGCGAACTGGAGGCCCATGTCTGGCCGCTGCTGGCACAGCGCGCCATCCGCCCGCTCCTCCATGCCACCTTCCCCTTTGCGCGGGTTGCCGACGCCCATAAACTCATGGAAAACGGAACCCATATGGGCAAGATCATGCTGGACCTGCAACAGCCTGCCCCGACAGACGACCGGACGATAGGAACACAAGCTGGTGCTACTGAACGTCATTGAGCGCGGACCCGAGCAGAGCGGGCCCGACACGGCCGGCAGGCCCCCCATCGTCCTGCTGCACGGCCTGTTCGGGCGGGCGCGCAACCTTGGCTTCTTCCAGCGCAGGCTCGCACGCACAAGGCGCACGCTGGCCATCGACCTGCGCAACCATGGCGAAAGCCCGCACGGGCTGATGGACTACAACACCATGGCGGGCGACCTGCTGGAAACGCTGGCCCACCACAACGCGCTGCCCGCAACGCTGGTCGGCCACTCCATGGGCGGCAAGGTGGCCATGACCCTGGCCCTGACCCGACCGGGCATGGTGCACAGCCTGCTGGTAGCCGACATCCCGCCCGCGCGCACCGGCCACGGGCAGTTCGCGCTGGGCGAGCAGATGCTGCGGGTGCCGTTTCCGCCCTTTCTCAACCGGGCGGGAGCGGAGCGGCTGCTCCAGCACTACATCCCCAACACCGATGTGCGCGCGCTGATGTTGCAGAACATCCGCGTGGGGGAAAATCCCGGCTGGAGCATCGGCCTGCGCGAGATGGTGGAATCGATGTCCAATGTCGAAAGCTGGCCCTACATCCCCGAAGGCTATACCTATCCCGGCCCCACGCTGTTCCTGGCAGGCGGGAATTCGCCCTATATCCGCCCCGAACATTATGCCATCATGCGCAGGCTTTTTCCGTGCTACCGGCTGGAACTGATCGAGCGGGCAGGGCACTGGCTGCATGTCGAAAACCCGGAGAGATTCGCCGAACTGCTGGAAAACTTTGTCGAAAGCTACTGAAGTAGCCCTCCGTTACGCATCCGGTCCTTGACAGCCCCCCCCCAGGCGTCAGTTATGCTGGCAACATGCCAGGGCAGGCAGGCAGGCCCCGGCAACAGATCCACATGGCGGAGACCCGCAGCCTTTCATGACGGTGACACTCAGTCCCTCCTCCCGGCGGCCAGATGCCGTGGAGCCCGTACTGATCCCCCGCGACCCGCCTGCTGGGGGCGGCCTGCCACGCAATGGCCGCACGGAACAGTACAACCCGCCCGGGCGCGAAAGGCTGCTGCCCGGCACCCCCGTGTCGCCACCACCCGGCTACCGCAAGCTGCGCCCCATGATGTCGGGCCTGATCCGGCCCGACACGGTGGAAACGCCCGGGCCAGGGCGCGCCATCGCCATATCGGGGCTGCTGCATGCCGCCCTCCTCGCCGCGATCCTGATTGAATCCGCCCATCACAGCCAGCACGGCACGCCCGATGCCTCGCAGACCGAGCCGCAGGTGGAGATGGTGTTCTCGCCCCCCTCGTCCAGCGGGTTGCAGGGCCAGTCCTCGCCCGACATGGCGGGCGGGCAGAATGCACCAAAGCAGGCGCAGAACAAGCAACCCAGCGCGCAGGAAAAGACAGACAACCCGCAGCAGAACAACGAGGATTCGTCACCCTCCCCCAACACCGCCAGCGAGCAGACCCCCTCCGCCCCGCCAATGAGCGATGCGCCCTCCGACCTGTCTGTGCCGCAGGCGGAGCAGCACGACCAGTTCAACCCCGCCATGCAGAACTCCGGCCATGGCAGCCGCCCGGCCCAGCAGTCGCACAGCCAGTCCGCGCCCAATGCCTATGCGGCGTTGCAGCACCCGATGAACTGGTCGCTCTCCGCCTCCCCCCTGCCCCGGCGCAGCAAGCAGGGGCGCGCGGGCGGCACCGGCGGGCCGATCGACCTTTCGCTCGGGCCGGTGGTGCAGAATGGCAAGGTCAACGCCCCCTATTCCAGCAATACCCAGATCAGGGGCGTGAGCGAGGATTATGGCGCGGAACTCGATCGCTGGATCCGCAGCCATATGTACTACCCGCAGGAAGCCGCACAGGCCGGCGAGGAAGGCCCCTCGTCAGTGCATGTGGAACTTGACCGCGACGGCCACGTGACCAAGGTGCGCCTGACCGGGCAGTCCGGCTCGTACTATCTTGATGCGGCAACGGTGGGCATGTTCCGCAACGCCCAGCTCCCCCCCGTGCCACCCGACATGCAGGGCGATACCTTCCCCATCGACCTGACCATCAACTACATCCTGATCCGCCGATAACGCGCGGGCAGCCGGGAGATTTCATCGCCATGGACACAGCACGACTCCTGCAGCAGGCCGGGCATGACTTCCACGCCTTCGACAATGCCGATGCCGCCGTGGCCCGCATTACCGAACTCTATGACCACGCCGCCGGGTTGATCCGCCGCGCCTTCGCCACGCGCGATACATCGGGCCTGGAAAACGCGGTCTATCCCTACCTCGCCTTCATGCCCGCCACGGCCCTGCCCGCCGACGGGCCGCGCCCGCCCTTTGACGTGGTGCTCGAGCCCGGCTTCTATGGCACCACGCTCACCCGCCCTGCCCTGTTTGGCGCCTACTGGCGCGAACAGATCGAAAGCCTGCTGCGCCATTACCGCACGCCGGTCATGGTCGGCCTGTCGCGCCAGCCCATCCCGCTCTCCTACGTGATGGAGGAGGCGGTGACCTCGCTGACCGAATCCGACCTTGCCTGGATCCAGGCCCATTTCGCGCTGCCTGACCTGCACGTGACCGATGATTCGATCGCCAATTGCGACTACATCCCCCGTCCCGGCGTGCCGCGCCCGCTCGCGCTGTTCACGGCCCAGCGCACCGATTACTCGCTGGCGCGGCTGCACCATTATACCGGCACGGCGCCAAGGCATTTCCAGCGTTTCATCCTGCTCACCAACTACCAGCGCTATGTCGATGCATTTCGTGAATACGGGCATGCGCAGGTGGATGCGGGGTCGGAATACACGGCGTTTGTCGAGCCGGGCGAAATCATCCACACCCGCGACGCCCCGCACGCGGCCACCCATGCTGGCCAGAACCTGCCGCAGATGCCCGCCTACCACCTGTGCCGCCCCGATGGCGATGGCATCACGCTCATCAACATCGGCGTGGGCCCCGCCAACGCCAAGACCATTACCGACCACCTGGCCGTGCTACGCCCACATTGCTGGCTGATGGTGGGGCACTGCGCGGGGCTGCGGCGCAGCCAGAAGCTGGGCGACTACGTGCTGGCGCATGGCTACCTGCGCGATGACCACGTGCTGGACGACGACCTGCCGCCCTGGGTGCCCGTGCCCCCCATTGCGGAGGTGCAGATGGCACTGCAGGACGTGACCGCCCGTGTGACCGGCCTGCATGATGCCGAGGTCAAGACCCGCCTGCGCACCGGCACGGTCATGACCACCGACAACCGCAACTGGGAGCTGCGGCTGGGTGCGCTGTTCACGCGCATCAACACATCCCGCGCCATTGCGGTGGACATGGAATCAGCCACGATCGCGGCCAATGGCTTCCGCTTCCGGGTGCCATACGGCACGCTGCTGTGTGTTTCGGACAAGCCGCTGCATGGCGAGCTCAAGCTGCGCGGCATGGCCAATGCCTTCTACCGCGAGCGCGTGCGCCAGCATCTGGTGGTGGGGATCGAGACCATGCAGCAGTTGCGCGCGCAGGGCGTGGACCGGCTGCACTCGCGCAAGCTGCGCGGGTTTGACGAGCCCGCTTTCCGCTAAATCATTAAAATCATAAAAGTTTTTGGGTACCGCCTTTTTTTCAGAAAGGCGGCATTCCTTTGAAGCTTTTTGGAAAAAAGCTTCACCAAGAACTTTGATCTGTTGATCAGAAATCCGGCAGTGTCGGGGCCAGATGCCCGCCCTGCCGCACCGGGGCCATGCGGCGGGCCAGGCCGGTGGCATCATCGGTTTCCACCATCATGCCTGCGATGCTCGCTTCACCCTCCGCCGGTTGCAGGCGCTCGCCGGGCATCTTGCGCACGAATCGGGCAATGGCAGCCTCCTTGCCCATGCCGATCACGCTGTCATAGTCGCCACACATGCCCGCATCGGTCTGGAAAGCGGTGCCGTGGGGGAAGATGCGGTGGTCCGCCGTGGGCGTGTGCGTGTGCGTGCCGATGACCAGCGACACGCGGCCATCAAGGAAATGGCCCATGGCCCATTTCTCGCTCGTGGCCTCGGCATGCACGTCCACCACGGCGGCGTGCATGGTCACGCCCAGCCGGTGGCGCGAGAGGATATCGGTCACGCTGCGGAAGGGGTCATCCATCGCATCCATGAATTGCCGCCCCATGATGCTGACCACCAGCGCCTTGCGGCCATCGACGAGTTCCACCACCACGCTGCCCTGCCCCGGCGTGCCGGGCGGGTAGTTGGCGGGGCGGATGATGCGGGGTTCGCTGCCGATATGGCCGATCAGGTCGCGCCGGTCCCAGCTATGGTTGCCCAGCGTGATGACATCGGCCCCCGCCTCAAGCAGGTCGCGGCCGATGGCGGGCGAGAGGCCAAAGCCGTGGCTGGCATTCTCGCCATTGACCACCACGAGGTCGAGGGCGAGATCGCGCCGCAGGCCGGGCAGCCGGGAAATGACGGCCTCGCGCCCCACGCGCCCGACAATATCGCCCAGAAACAGTATTCTCAAAAAAACAGCCTTTATCTACCGCGTCCGCCCGTCACCACGACACCGGATCCATTCACGCTCGGTCACGATCGCGGGCAGCGCCACGTCATACCGGCCGGTCGGGATGCACGCCACTTCCTGAAAGGAAAAGCCAAACCCCACGGCCCGCGCCGCAGGCAGGCTGGCCAGCGTGCGATCATAATAACCCCCGCCATATCCCAGCCGCATGCCCCGCCTGTCAAATGCCAGCAGCGGCACGCACACCACATCAGGCTGCACGATGGGACCTTCAGGGTGGGATGTGCCATAGCGGCCCGCGCGCATGGCGCAGCCCGGCTGCCACAGGCGGAAGGCAAGCCTGTGGCCCTTCGGCGTGGTTTCGGGCAGGGCAATGCACAGGCCATCGGCGTGGAGCGCGTGCATGACGGGCTGGAGCGCGCTCTCGCCGGGCAGTGGCCAGACAAGGGCTACGGAATCGCCTGCGGCAGCCATGGCGCGCAGGGCGCGAACCATGCGGTGCTGGAGGGACTTCTCGGCCATCTCGCGCCCCGGCGCCGTGGCAAAGGCGGCCCGCCTGCTGGCCATGACGCCACGCAGGGCCTGTTTGGCATGCGCGGTGGACCACGATTCGTTTGCGATGGAAGTCATGTGAAATGATACGGAGCCGCCATGGCCGTTGGTCGGATCAGCCCTCCCGGACCTGCTGACGCAGGTGGGCGCCAGATAACGTGACCACGATCACGACAGTGCCAGCTCCCTAGGAAGTGCTTATCGGCCCAGGGGTTGAATCATGCCTGACGCACCCGGCAGCCCCGCCCTTTCTATCTAGTCTTCTTCCAGTGCGTCCGCAATGTTTTCCGCACGCTCGACAAGATGGGCAAGCTGCTCGGCGCGGCGTGCGTTCTCGATGCGCGCCTGCCGGCCCTGCGCAAGCTGGTGGGCGGTGTCCGATGACATCTTTTCCGCCGTCAGGTCATGGATCTCGTCGGCCATGAGCAGGGCGGCGAGCGCAAGCAGCCGCCCCTCGCCGCTGTGGCCACCGAGTTCGCGGATGCGCTCGATCCGGCGCTCGACTTCCTGCGCCATGGCCTGGAGGTGTTTCTCCTGCCCTTCCTTGCACCCCACGGCGTAGGAAAAACCGTTGATGCGCACGGTAACCTGGCTCATGGCCTATTCCTCCCCGCTGGTGGTTTCCCCACCTTCATCAAGCACGTCGCGCACGCGGGCAATAAGCGCATCGATATTGGCGGCAAGTGCCTGCAGGTCGATATCGGGCGCGGGGGGCTGCTGGATGGCAGCCTCCGCCGTGCGGCGATCAAGGGCGAAGGCGATGCGATTGAGGGCGAGTTCAAGGCGGTCAGCCGGATTCTCTCCAGCCTCCGAGGGGGAGCGCGCGGCGTCCTGTTCCGGTGGCATGATAATATCAGACACGTTCATCCTTTCCCTCATTCCTCCCCTTGAACTGATCGCGCGGTGCGGTTTCAACGTCAAGCATGATCGACAAACATGACCATTATATGCCGCTTATAACAGTTTCAGGCGCAGGAGAGCTGGCGCTGGTCACCAACACGGCAGCATCGCTACGCATGGCGTGCGCCGTGGTTTCCCCGCCGGGCGCCGGATGTTTCATGGGGGTGCCGTGGTGGGCGGCGCTGGTGGCAGGCTGCCCGCTGCCCGCCTGGCTGGACTGCGGGCAGGCGGCGGGCCATGCGGCAGCCGCCCTGCGCGCAGGATTGAGCGGTGTCATTGTCAGCGCCACGGCCCCGCAGCACCATGCGCTGGCATCACTGGCACGCATGACGGGTGGCCACGTCCTGCACCAGCGCCCGCATGCGCTGGAACTGCCACCAGAGGGTGCGAGGGATGCGCTGGAAAGATACCTGCGTGCCCCCCGCATGCCATGACAGGACCGCCCGGGCAGGCGCAGGATGCACGCACACCCATCTGCCAAGGGGAACGACACATGACGCTGACACCACAGGTCAAGGCCATCCTTGACCACTATGAAAGTGACACGCCGGGCACCAAAGCCAACCTCTACCGGCTCATGAACACCGGCAAGCTCGCGGGCACCGGCAAGCTGGTGATCCTGCCGGTTGACCAGGGCTTCGAGCACGGGCCGGGCCGTTCATTCGCCCCCAACCCGCCCGCCTATGACCCGCATTACCACTATTCGCTGGCCATCGAGGCCGGGCTGAACGCATTCGCAGCGCCCCTGGGCATGCTCGAGGCCGGGGCCGGCACGTTTGCGGGCCAGATCCCCACCATCCTCAAATGCAACAGCTCCGACAGCCTGACCACGCAGAAGAACCAGGCCGTGACCGGCACGGTGGCCGATGCGCTGCGGCTGGGCTGCTCGGCCATCGGGTTCACCATCTACCCCGCCAGCGACTACCAGTTCCACCAGATGGAGCAGCTGCGCGAGATGGCGCGCGAGGCCAAGAATGCGGGGCTTGCCGTAGTGGTGTGGAGCTACCCGCGCGGCCCGATGCTGGACAAGGCGGGCGAGACGGCCATCGACATCTGCGCCTATGCCGCCCATATCGCAGCCGAGCTTGGCGCCCACATCATCAAGGTCAAGCCCCCGACCGAGGACCTGTGCCTGCCCGCGGCCAAGAAGGTCTATATCGATGAGAAGGTCGATATCGCCACCCTGCCCGCGCGAATCCGCCACGTGGTGCAGTCGGCCTTTGCGGGCCGCCGCATCGTGATCTTCTCGGGTGGCGAGCACACCACCACCGCGCACCTGCTCGACACCATCCGCGGCATCCACCAGGGCGGCGGGTTCGGTTCGATCATCGGGCGCAACACCTTCCAGCGCCCGCGTGCCGAGGCGCTGAAGCTGCTTGGCGAGATTACCGGCATCTTCGCGCAGAAGGCCTGATCCTTCCGCCGGTGCCCCGCATGGCAAGGCTGGCCATGCGGGGGCTGTTCGCAGCCGTCCCGGTGGCATAGGATCGGCCCGACATGACCGATTGCCAGCTCTATCTCATCACCCCCGAATCGCTTGATCCGGCCACCTTCGCCCCCCTTCTGGCCGAGGCGCTGGACGCAGGCCCGGTTGCGGCGGTGCAACTGCGCCTTAAAAACGTCGATGACGACACGATCCGCCGCGCGGTGGAGGTGCTCCAGCCCATAACCCATGCGCGGGACGTGGCCTTCATCATGAACGACCGCCCCGACCTTGCCGTAAGCTGCGGCTGCGACGGGGCGCATGTGGGCATGGATGATACCGATGTGGCCACCGCCCGGCGCATATTGGGTGACAGCCTGCAACTCGGCGTATCGTGCTACGACAGCCGCGACATGGCCCTGCGCGCGGGCGAGGCCGGGGCGGACTACGTGGCGTTTGGCGCGTTCTTCCCCTCGCCCTCAAAGGAAACCGAAGTGCGGGCCGACCCGGCGCTGCTCACGTGGTGGAGCAGCATGATCGAACTGCCGGTCGTGGCCATTGGCGGCATCACGCCAGAGAACTGCGGCACGCTGGTGCGCGCAGGGGCAGATTTCCTGTCGGTCATCAGTGCGGTGTGGTCGCACCCTGATGGACCGGGTGCAGGCGTAAAGGCCATGAACACGGCAATCGCAGCTGCAGAAGAATAAAAGCTTTGAAAGACACCGCCTTTTTGAAAAAAGGCGGCACCCGAAAACTTTTAATCCATGACCCCTGTCTGGCGCTGCAGGTAACCTGCCCACCGCCGCACGGTCGGGCTCCGGTCAGCCTCAAGCACAGGCACAATCAGCGCCAGATCAGGGAAATCCCGCCAGCAATGCGCCAATGCCCGCAGCGCCGTGCGCCTGACCATGGCCGAACGGTCATGCAGGGCCGAGGCGATCAGGGCATTGCGGTCAACGGGCAGGCTGATATCACGCCGCGCCAGTACTGGCGCAGGGCGGTTGAAGCCCAGTAACCTGTTCACCCATTCCCGCCGGATGCCCGTTTTCCACCGGGCCTGTCCCCATAGCAGCACCTGTAGCGCCGTGGCCCGCACGCTGGCCTGCCGTGCCATGCCCGCCAGCATGGGCAGGGCAGCATCAAGCAGCGGCGTGCGCAGGAAGGCGCGCAGGGTCACGCCCAGCGGGCCATCGCATGCGGTGGCGAACCGCGCGACCAGCTGCACCCGCACGGCGGGCCGGGCAAACAGCCGATCCATGCAGACAGCCTGCGCGGGCGCCCAACGGGTCCATTCCTGCCAGTGCCCCCGCAGGGCCAGCCCCATGGCGACCGCGACATCAGGCGCAACCTGCAAGAACAGCCTGCCCGCGCACCGTGCAGCGGCCTCGCGCACGGGGCCTGCCCAGTCATTGAGGCGCATGGCAAGGGCCGCCAGCATGAAAGGCGAGCGCGGCACGGTGGCCAGCGCGTTGAGGGCAGCCTCGCGCACATGGCCATCGCGGTGCAATAAGAGAACCTGCGCCAGCATGGGCATGGTGGCCAGCACGCCGCATATCAGGCGGCGATCCTGTTCAGGGTCCACGGGGTAATAAAAACAGCACAGCGCGTTTCTGATCCGCACGCTCGCCGTAACAACCTGCGCTGCCGGCAGGCCATCAAGCCCCGCAACACACGCCGCGACAAGGGCGATGGGCGGTCTGGTCCCCGCCAGCAGGCATTGGCCAAGCGCTACCAGATCCGCCTCCAGCGCAGGGGGCAGGTCGTAATCCGTCAACATGGTAAGAAATGCTCCATGACCGGGTTCAGGCATCCCGAACGGGATGAATACCTGCCGACATGAGGCCGGTGATCTTTTTACCAGCGAGGCAGAAGGTTGCAAATCCTAATATACCAAAAAGAACAAATGTTTTTGGGTGCTGCCTTTTTTCAAAAAAGCGGTGTTCTTTGAAGCTTTTGAAAAAAGCTTTACCAAAAACTTTTATTTATTTTGAATGGTTTACGACGCATCTCCCAGCCACTGCACATCCGCAATGCGGTTCGTGCCCGCTGCCAGCATCACCAGCCGGTCAAAGCCCAGCGCAATACCCGCACACGGCGGCAGGCTGCCAAGGGCGGACAGGAAAGCCTCGTCCATCGGCCAGTCCAGCCCGGATTCGCCGGGGTAAAGCCCTAGCCGCCGCGCCCGGTCGGCCTCAAAGCGGGCGCGCTGCTCGGCAGGGTCGGTCAGTTCCTCGAACGCATTGGCCAGTTCGATACCCCCTGCATATAGCTCGAAACGCAGCGCCACGCGCGGGTCCGCCGGGTCACGCCGGGCCAGCGCCGCCTGGCTTGCGGGCCAGTGGGTGAGGAAGGTGGGGCGCGTGCGGCCGATATGCGGCTCGATGCGTGCCATCATCAGGCGAAAGAACAGGTCCTCCCACGTCTCATCGCGGCGCAGGTCACAGCCTGCGGCCTCAGCCAGCGCCGGGGCGTCGCCCTCATGCGCCAGAATGTCCACGCCCGCATATCGGGCAAAGGCTTCGGCCACCGTCAGCCGCTCGAAGGGGGTAGCAATACTGATCTCATCCCCTCCCACCCGCACCACCGGCGGCAGGACGGCACGCAGCAGGGCTTCGGTTTCATCCATCAGGCTGCCCAGCGTGGCGCCGGGGCGGTACCATTCCAGCATGGTGAATTCATGGGCGTGCAGCCTGCTGCCCTCGGCATTACGCCACACCCGCGCCAGTTGGTACACAGGCAGGCCGGTGGCGGCGACGATGCGCTTCATGGCAAATTCCGGGCTGGTGTGCAGCCACAGCCGTTCGCGGCTGCCATCAGCGCCTGCCCGCTCGGTGGCAAACACCTTGAGATGCACCTCCTCGCCCGGAGTCGGCACGGCGTAGGGGGTCTCGACTTCCGTGTAACCGCGCGCATCAAAAAAGGCCCGCACGCCGCGCAGCACGAGGTTGCGGCGCAGCAGCCGCGGCAGGCGGTCGGCAATGCGGGCGCAGTCGGGGCGTGGGGACAGGGACTCGGGCATGGGGCACGCTCCTGGGTTGCAGCAAGGGAAGGCGCGCAGTACAGCCCCCGCATGGCACTCCCGGTCAATCCCCCCCAACCCCCGCGCACGCTGCGCAGCGTGGCCGACCTGCTTGCGGCAGGGCTGATCACGCCCGCGGAGGCCCCCGCGCTGGAAAACGTGGCGCAACACTACGCCACCGCCATTCCCCCCGCCTTTGCCAAGCTGATCGAATCACCCGATGACCCGATCGGCCGCCAGGTCATTCCCGATGCGGCGGAAGGCCACACCGACCCCACCGAAGACCCCGACCCGATTGGCGATGACGCGCTCTCCCCCGTGCCGGGCATCGTGCACCGCTATGCCGACCGCGCGCTGCTCAAGCCGCTGCTGGTCTGCCCGCTTTACTGCCGCTTCTGCTTCCGCCGCGAGCATGTCGGCCCCGGCGGCGGCGTGCTCGATGAGGCCGCACTCGAGACCGCGCTGGACTGGCTGCGCACGCACCCCGACATTCATGAAGTCGTGATGACCGGCGGCGACCCGCTCATGCTCTCGCCGCGGCGCATGCGCGCGATCATGCAGGCCCTTGAGGGCATGGAACATATCCACACCATCCGCATCCATTCCCGCGTGCCGGTGGCCGACCCCGACCGGCTGGATGAGGAAATGGCGGATGCGCTGGAGACCACGCGCTCGATGTGGCTGGTGGCGCACATAAACCATGCCCGCGAACTCACGCCCGCTGCCCGCGCCGCCATCCGCCGCGTGCAGGCGCGTGCCATACCGGTACTGGGGCAGTCCGTGCTGCTGCGCGGCGTAAACGACACGCCTGAAGCCCTCGAGGCGCTTTTGCGCGCGCAGGTCGCCGCCCGCATCCGCCCCTATTACCTGCACCAGCTTGACCCGGCACCCGGCACCGCGCGCTTTCACGTGCCCATACGCGAGGGGCAGCGCCTGCTGGCCGACCTGCGCGGGCGGGTGACGGGCATTGCGTGGCCGACCTATGTGCTCGACATTCCCGGTGGGCATGGCAAGGTGCCGATCGGGCCGGATTACCTGCGCACCGGGCCCGATGGCATGCTCGCGGCAGTGGCGCCTGATGGCACGCTGCACCGCCTTGCGCGCGAACGGGGCTGAAAAGAGGGGCGCGAAACCTTGCCCTTCCGCGCGCGGGGCGCTAGAAGCCGAACCGCCATACTTCCCACAACCATACAGGGACCACCATGAAGCAGCAGGCAAACCTGATCCGTGCCGGGCAGGTCATCGAGCACGACGGCCGTCGCTGGACGGTCCTGAAGCAGCAGATCATCACGCCGGGCAAGGGCGGCGCATTCATCCAGGTGGAAATGCGCGACCTCAAGACCGGCAACAAGACCAACGAGCGCTGGCGCACTGCCGACACCGTTGAACGCCTGATGACCGAGGAGAAGGAATACACCTACTCCTACATGGACGGCGACAACATCGTGCTCATGGACCCCGAGACCTTCGAGCAGCTGCTCCTGCCGCTTGACCTGCTCGGCGATCAGGCTCCCTTCCTGCAGGACAACATGACCCTGGTGCTCAACCTCGTTGAAGGCGACCCGGTTGGCGTCGTGCTGCCAGCACAGGTGACGCTCGAGGTGGTCGAGGCCGACCCGGTGGTCAAGGGCCAGACGGCAAGCTCGTCCTACAAGCCCGCCCGCCTGTCCAATGGTGTCAAGACCATGGTGCCCCCCTTCATTGAAGCTGGCGAGCGCATCGTGGTCCGCACCGAGGACAGCAGCTACGTCGAGCGCGCCAAGTCCTGAGCCCACAGGGGCCGTGGCCTGCCTGCCCGCAGGCCGCGACCCGCCTTTCCTTCACCCCCTACACCCGTTCCACCGCCGAACCAGACAGGACCGATCACCGTGGCAATGCGACTCTCTCCCCATATGACGGTGATGCAGAACGCTGCCCAGAAGGCCGCGCGCCGCCTTCTGCGTGACTTCAGCGAAGTCGAGCAGCTTCAGGTCAGCATCAAGGGGCCTGGCGATTTCGTCTCGCAGGCCGACCTGCGGGCCGAAACCACCATCCACGAGGAACTGGCCCGCGCCCGGCCCGGCTACGCCTTCCTGATGGAGGAAAGCGGGGCCTCGGGCAGCGAGGGCTGGACATGGCGCTGGGTGATCGACCCGCTCGATGGCACCACAAACTTCCTGCACGGCGTGCCGCACTGGGCCATTTCCATCGGCCTGCAGCGCCGCCTGCCCGATGGCACGATCGAGATCGTGGCGGGGCTGGTGTACAACCCCGTGGTCAACGAGATGTTCTGGGCCGAAAAGGGCGTGGGCGCGTTCCTCAACGACCGCCGCCTGCGCGTATCCGCCCGCCGGTCGATGAACGAGGCGCTGTTCGCCACCGGCATCCCGTTCGCCAAGGTCTCGGCGCGCAACCGCCTGTCATTTGCCCGCACGCTGGGCGCGCTCATGCCGCAGGTTGCTGGCATCCGCCGATTCGGCGCTGCCGCCCTCGACCTCGCCTGGGTCGCGGCAGGCCGGTATGATGGCTACTGGGAGCTGGGCATCAAGCCGTGGGACTGCGCAGCGGGCATCCTGCTCGTGCGCGAGGCCGGTGGCTACGCAACCGACCCGGCGGGCGAGGATCTGAACGATCTTCCCGCCTCCATCGATGCGGTGGTGGGCAACCCCCACATGCACGGCCCGCTGCGCGAACTCGTGGCCAGCAGCATCGGCTGATGCACGGCACGGGCCCCCGTGGCCCGTTTGCCGATTGCGCCCCCGCCTGCGGCCCGGTAGCCTGCCGGGCATAATGCAGCACTCATTCCCCTCCCTTCCCCGCCGGTCCGCGCGCGTGCTGGCCGTGCTGGGCGTTGCCACCTGCGCCCTGCTGGGCAGCGCGCACGCACAGGTCACCACCAGCAGGAGCGCGCTGGATGCCCTTGGCGCGCCCAAAAAACGCCCTGCCATGCTGCCCGATGGCGGCAGCATGAGCCTGTCGGGCGCCACCACGCCTGATGCGCCGGACAGTGCGACAAGCGCGCCGCCAGCAGCCCAGGTGCCTCCCACGCCCACTTCCCGCCCCCGCAACGCTGCCACCACCCCGCCACCTGCCACCCGCCACGTAGCGACCCCGGCACCGCAGCCAGCCAGCCCCGCGGCAGCAGCGCCGACCGCAACAGCCCCGGCCAGCACGCACGCTCCAGCCGCAGCACCCATGCCAAGCAGCAGCACCAACACCGTGGCCCCCGCCGCCGCCATTGCCGCCCTGCCGCCCGTAGCCGTCAGGCCCCCCGATAACCCGGTGCTGCACCCGCCCGAGACACATGTGCCGCTGCACCCCTTCACGCCCCCGCCCGAGGTCAAGCCCGACCCGCAGGCACGCGGCCGGGCGGAAAAGGTGACGGGTGGCACGCGCCTGCACTTCAACATCCAGTCAGCCGACATGAATCCGCGCATGATCGCGGCCCTGCAAACATTTGCCACACTCATGCAGAAGCTGCCTGACCAGCACATCAACATCGTGGCCTATGGCGAAGGCCGCCCCGATGATCCCTCAACGCCACGGCGGGTTGCCTTGAGCCGCGGGCTTGCCGTGCGTTCGGTCCTGATCCATGCGGGCGTGGCCCCCACCCGCATCTATGTGCGCGCCATCGGACTGCCTGATGAAAACGCCCAGGGCGCGGGTGCGGATTGTGTTGACGTGACCCGTTCCGGTGTGGTGGCCTCAACCACCCAAACCGAGCCACCGGCGCATTAAGGAAACCACTGCGTGACACGACCGACGACCTACCTTTTACGGGTTCTTGTGTTTCTTCTGGCTGTCGGGGTTGTCGCAGCCCTGCTTTCCCCCACCCTCTATCAGGCGTTCTGCAACAATCCCTATCTTGATGGCCTGATCATCGGCATCCTCGTGCTCGGCGTGGCGTGGAACATCATCATGATCCTGCGCCTCATCCCCGAGGTGCGCTGGGTCAACATCCTGCGCCACCCGCGTGAGGGGCTGACCACGCCGCCGCCCCCGCGCCTGCTCGCCCCCATGGCCTCGATGCTGGCCACGCATGACAAGGGCCGCAGGCTCACGCTGTCCGCCCCGGTCATGCAGTCGCTGCTCGACAGCCTCTCCGCCCGCCTTGACGAGGGGCGCGAGCTTTCGCGCTACCTCACCGGGCTGCTCATCTTCCTCGGCCTGCTCGGCACGTTCTATGGCCTGCTGCTGACCGTGGGCTCCATTGCCGATGTGATTGGCAACATGTCGGTGGGCAATGGCGACACCAACGCCATGTTCGACCAGCTCAAGACCGGGCTGGCAGGCCCGCTGCATGGCATGGGCACCGCGTTCTCGGGCTCGATGTTCGGCCTGGCAGGCGCCCTTGTGCTGGGCTTCCTGGACCTCACGGCAGGCCAGGCCCAGACCCGCTTCTTCAACGAACTTGAGGAATGGCTGGCTACCATCACCCGCCTCTCGGCAGGCGGGCTGCAGGTTGGCGGCAATGATGCCAGCGTGCCCGCCTATGTGCAGGCGCTGCTCGAGCACACCGCCGAGAACATGGAAAAGCTGCAGGCCCTCATGGCCCGCAGCGAGGAGACGCGTGCGCAGGAGCAGCGCCTGCTGACCGCGCTGAACGACCGCCTGGCCCAGCTGGCTGACAACCGGGGCGAGGACCACCTGCAGGGCATCGAATCCCTGCTGGCCCGCCTTGTGCAGGAATCGGCGGCAGGCCGCGAGCAGATGGCAGCCGACATCCGCAACGACCTGCGCCTGCTTGCGCGCACCATTGCCGCGAGCACGCCCGGAACGGGCCACTCCGCTTCCTGACCGCAGATCAAGGCAAGGTTTATTTCATGGCGCGCCGTTCCCGTCGCTCGATCCGTTCCGAACTGAATGCCTGGCCAGGCTATGTTGATGCGCTGTCAACACTGCTCATGGTCATCATCTTCGTGCTGCTGGTGTTTGTTCTGGGGCAGGCTTTCCTGTCCGTAACCCTGAACAAGCGCCAGCAGGCCCTTGACCAGCTCGAGCACGAGGTGGCCCGCCTGGCCCAGATGCTCTCGCTCGAGCACAGCCACACCACAGCGCTGCAGACCGAGATCGCCACCCTGCACAAGGAGCACGAGGCGGACGTGGCCACCGCCACCTCGCTCAACGCCCAGCTCAACCAGCAGACCAGCGAGCGCGATACCGCCCAGAGCCACGCCTCTGCCCTTGATGCGCAGCTGGCGCAGCTCAGCGCCGTCAGCGCCGCACTCGAGGTGAGCGAACAGGCCGTGCAGGAGCGCGACCACAAGATCGACAACCTTGGCATGCAGCTCAACGTGGCGCTGGCGCGCAAGGTGGAGCAGCTGCAGCAGTACCGCTCGGAATTCTTTGGGCGCCTGCGCAGCGTGATGCAGGACCACAAGGGCGTGCAGATCGTGGGCGACCGCTTCGTGTTCCAAAGCGAGGTGCTGTTCCCCGTCGGCAGTGCCGACCTCTCGCCCGAGGGCGTGGAGCAGATCAAGATCCTGGCCAAAACGCTGCGGCAGGTCGCCGCCCAGATTCCACCCGATGTGCCGTGGATCCTGCGCGTGGATGGCCATGCCGACCGGCTGCCCATCCACACCGCCTTCCCCAGCAACTGGGAGCTGTCATCCGAGCGCGCCATTACGGTGGTCAAGCTGCTGATTGCCGAGGGCATCAACCCGCACCATCTGGCCGCGACCGGCTTTTCGGACTACCAGCCGCTCGATAACGGCACCACGGCAGAGGCCTATGCCCGCAACCGCCGCATCGAGTTCCGCCTGACGGACCGCTGATAGGCAAGGATCAGGATCAAACGTTTTTGGGTGCCGCCTTTTTTCAAAAAGGCGGCATTCTTCGAAGCTTTTTGAAAAAAGCTTCACCAAAAACTTTTATCGTTTAATGAGATTTTTCAGGTGGGCTGGCCAAAGGCCTTCAGGCGCAACTGCTCGGTCTGGTGGGCGGCATCGGGAATGGTGGGCTCAAGCTGCACCACATGCTGCCATGCTTTCCACGCGGCCTGCCAGTCGCCGCGCTGCTCTTCCGTCTCCTGCAGGATCTTCCAGGCCATGACATCGCGCCCGTCATGATGCAGCGCCACGCCAAGGTCGGCCACCGCGCCATCGGGGTTGGCAGCGGCCAGGCGGGCCTGCGCGCGGTTGCGCCACAGCACCTCAACATCGGGCTGGAGCAGCAGGGCATCATCCATGTCCTGCTCGGCATCGAGCGGGCGCTGGGCGTCAAGGTCGTCCTGCGCGCGGCGCACAAGCAACGTGGTGGTGGGGGCCAGATCCTTCAGGCGCAACTGCTCGATGCGCCCGAGCAGGTCGCGCGCGCCGCGCGCGGTGGCCGCATGGGCCAGTTCCGTCTCGAGGCTGTCGAGCGATGGCTCGGCCGGTGTGCTGCCCTGCGCCCTGGCGGGAGGACCTGCGTGCCGGTCAAGCCCGTGGGCCGAAGCATCTGCCGCATGGGCCTGCAGGGGCAACAGGCTGGCTGCAAGCATGAGTACGCACGCAAATCCACGCACACAGGTTACTGAAAACCTGCCTGCGCGGCTTTGCGGCTGTTCAAAGATGAACCGGACGGTCAAGGCCGCCTGGCAATCAGCCCTGACGGGCCTTCATGCGCGGGTTCTTCTTGTTGATGACGTAGACCTTGCCACGGCGACGGACCACACGGCAGTCCTTGTCCCGAACCTTGGCCGATTTCAGGCTGTTTCTGATTTTCATGATCCGACCCTCGACTAGCGGCGATGTGCCGCAAAAGAGGCGCCCGAATACCCTTACCTGCGCCCGGAGTCAACTCCAGCGGCGGATTCTGGCGCCATTTACAGCAGGGAATTCGCCTGCGGGATCGAATCTGGCACAAAAAGCGGGGCAATGGCGTGGAAATCCGCCATGCGGGGCGAGCGCGGCCGCCAGGCCAGCCCGATCGTGCGCCAGGCCTGCGCGCCGCTTACGGGGCGCACGGTCAGGCGGGTCCAGTCCATCAGCGGCGATTCGACCGCCAGTTGCGGCAGCAGGGCCAGCCCCATGCCCGCGGCCACCATTTCCACCAGGGTGAACAGCGAGGTGACGGCGCACTGTGTCTCGTCCTCCGGGCGCGACCACTCCCCCGCCTGGCGGCACATGGCCAGCGTCTGCTCGCGCAGGAAGTGCCCGTCCTCGAGCAGGATCATGCGCTCATGCGCAAGGTCGGGCACCGGCACCACGTCAAGGCGGGCAAACGGGTGTGCGCGCGGCATGACCAGCATGAAGGGGTCGCGCCACAGCGGCAGGGTCTCGCTATCGGCGCAGTCGCACGGCATGGCCAGCAGCACGAGGTCAAGTCGCCCCCGCGCCAGTTTTTCCATCACGTTATGGGTCAGGTCCTCGCTCAGCGACAGGCGCAGGCGGGGGTACTGGCCCGGCAGGCGGGCCACGAGGGTGGGCATGACAAACGGCCCGATGGTGGGAATGACGCCCAGCCGCAAAAGCCCGCTCATCGGCTCGCGCGAGGCCACGGCCATGTCGAGCACGCCCTGCAGGGCCTCGAGCGCGTGGCGGGCCTGGCACACCACCCTGTCCCCCAGGGGGGTGAACACGACTTTCTTGCCCACCTCACGGTCGAGCAGCTGCACATCCATCTGGCGCTCAAGGGCCAGAATACCGGCGGAAAGCGTGGACTGGGTTACGGCGCAGGCCTTGGCCGCGCGGCCAAAATGACGCAGTTCGGCCAACGAGACCAGATAACGGAGCTGCTGGGCGGAAGGCATCGGAAGCATCGATAATGCCGATCAATATACGTATGAATTATTCACTGGCATGATAGCAGCATCCCCGTCATAGATACAGTTGCCGGGTTGTGATAACGCCCCGTTTCATATTTTAACCCAAACAGGAGATTTCCTGATGCTGACAGTCGGTGACAAGTTTCCCGCCTTCAACCTGACCGCCGTTCCCGGTGGGCCCGAAGGGCTCAAGGGCGAGTTCGTGCAGATCACGGACGCATGCAACGAAGGCAAGTGGAAGGTCGTGTTCTTCTGGCCGCTCGACTTCACCTTTGTCTGCCCGACCGAGATCGTGGCCTTCGGCAAGCTCAACGGCGAGTTCAAGGACCGTGACGCCGTGGTGTACGGCGTGTCGATCGACAGCGCCTTCGTGCACCTGAACTGGCGCCTGAACCACGAGGACCTCAAGAACCTCGAGATCCCGATGCTGGCCGACATCAAGCGCGAGCTGATCGAAAGCTGCGGCGTGATGGCCCAGCAGGCAGGCGCCGCGCTGCGCGCCACCTTCATTGTCGACCCCGAGGGCATCATCCGCCATGTCAGCGTCAATGACCTGTCGGTTGGCCGCAACCCGCAGGAGGTGCTGCGCATCCTCGACGGGCTGCAGAGCGACGAGCTGTGCCCGTGCAACTGGAACAAGGGCGACGCCTTCATCAAGGCCTGATCCCTTTCCAGTCCGGGTTTCCGCGCGGGTCATGGCCCGCGCGGCAGCCCGCGCCGCCTGCCCCGACCCCTGCCGCGCCCAGATGCTGCACACAGGGGTGGGGACAGGCGGGGCCATGCCCCCTCATATCCCCTGACATCCATGGAGAAAGCCCGTGTCGATCGACTCCATCAAGGCCGCGCTGCCCGACTACGCCAAGGACCTCAAGCTCAACCTCGGCTCGCTGGCCAATGACATAACGCTTACGCCCCAGCAGCTTGGCGGCACGTTTGTCGCCTCCGCCATCGCCACGCGCAACACGGCGCTGACCCATGCGCTCGTGGCCGAGTATGGCTCCAAGCTCACCCCCGAGGCGCTGGAAGCCGCCCGGGCGGCGGCGGCCATCATGGGCATGAACAATGTCTATTATCGCTTCGTGCACCTTGTGGGGGGCGACTATGCCAAGATGCCTGCGCGCCTGCGCATGAACATCATTGCGCGGCCCGGCGTGGAGAAGGCCGATTTCGAGCTGTGGTCCATGGCGGTCTCGGCCATCAATGGCTGCGGCATGTGCATGGAAAGCCATGAGCAGCAACTCCGCGCGGCGGGCATGAGCACCGAGCAGATCCAGACCGCCGTGCGCATTGCCGCAACCGTGAGCGGCCTGGCCGTTGTGCTTGAAGGCGTGGAAATTCCTGCCTGATTACTGGTCCGCTCCTGAAAAACGCCATAAATCGGAAGATCATGGCGTTTTTTTTCGCCTGCCCTGTTGCCATGGCGGGGCCAGCCTGTTATTTGCCCTTTCACCGAATGGTTGCCACCCCACGGGGTTGCAGCGGATGCGGGTGTAGCTCAGTTGGTTAGAGCGCCGGCCTGTCACGCCGGAGGTCGCGGGTTCGAGCCCCGTCACTCGCGCCACTTTATGGTGCCCTCCCAAAATCAAGACTGTCTCCATAAGAGATCAGGAAGAACATCGCCTTTTTTGAAAAAAGGCAGCGCCCGAAAACGTCCGTTTTTTAGCCCACCCCGGCATCATCAAGATACTGCGCCACCATGGGCCGGTATGTCGCGCCAAACAGGCGCAGGTGCACCAGCGCGATCCACAGCCGGTAAATGGCAAAACGCACCGCATGGCCCGGCTCCAGCGGGCCCCCGGCCATGTAGAACGCTGCCGGCGGCTGCGAGAACACGCCCACGGTTGCCAGATCCACCTCCGCATGGCCGTAATAGCAGCACGGGTCGATCAGGCCGGTCACGCGCCGGTGCGCCACCAGCACGTTGCCACTCCACAGATCGCCATGCAGCAGGGCGGGCGCAGGTGTTGCGGGCAGCAGGTCGGGCAGGCGGCGCATGAGCTGTTCAAGGCGGCGGGCCACGTCAATGGGCACATGCGCCAGATGTACGCCCAGGCGCTGCGCGGCCCAGAATTCGGGCCAGCGATCGGCCCATGTGTTGCATACGCTGACCGCACCAAGGGCGTAATCCCCCGCCCAGCCATAGCGGATCATGCCACCTTCGGGGCGGGCTTCATGCATTTGTGCCAGCACGCGGCCCAGATCGCCCCAGCAGGTGGCCAGCGTGCCCTCCATGGGCCGGTATTCCATCACCAATGCATCCGCATCCACCGCCAGGACAGCGGGCACCGGCGCACCACTGCCGCCAAGAGCGCGCAGCATGGCGGCCTCGGCCAGCGGGTCGGGGCCATTCTTGGCCACCACCGTGCGCCCGTCATTAAGGTAGACCAGCAGGGTCTGGGCAATATCGCCGCCCTGAAGCGGATGCCAGTTCCACAGCCCTGAGCCCACCAGAGTGGCGGCATGGCGGGCGAGGCGGCTCATGGCCGGGCCTGCAGCAGCCTGACCAGCGCCTGCGCCCCGGCGCTGACATCGCGCCATGTGGTCTCGAACCCGCTGGCATCGCCATAATACGGATCGGCCACCGCCTCCCCCTGCCTGCCGGGCACATGGTCGAGCAGCAGGGACAGTTCGGCACGCGCCCCCTCCGGCCGCATGGCACGCAGATGCGCAAGGTTGGCGTGATCGAGGGCGATGATGTGGGTAAAGCGGGTAAAATCGGCGGGCCGGACCACGCGGGCACGGTAGCGGCCCATGTCAATGCCGTGCTGGAGCGCCACGGCACGGGCCCTGCGGTCGGGTGGCGAGCCGGCATGCCAGTTGCCCGTACCCGCCGAATCGACCACCACCTCCAGCCCGGCCGCCTGCGCTGCCTGCCGCAACGCGGCCTCGGCCAGCGGCGAGCGGCAGATATTGCCCATGCACACGAACAGGACGGCAGGGCGGCTGGTCATCTAGCCCTCTTTGCGCTCGGGGAATTTCTGCGCAAGAATTCCAAGCGTCTCGGCAATGAGGGCGGCGGGCGTCTCCTCAAGATGCACCACGATGGGGTGCTCATCCGCCGCAGGCGGCTCGAGCGTTGCAAGCTGGCTGGGCAGCAGGCTGGGCGGCATGTAATGCCCGCGCCTGCGCTTGAGGCGGTCGTAGAGCGTATCTTCAGGAATTTCGAGATAGATGAACACGATATCCGCCGCCCCGTCCGCGCGCAGCAGGTCGCGGTAGGAACGCTTGAGCGCCGAGCAGGTCAGGATGCCCCCCTGCCCTGACGCCACGCGCCCCAGCAGCCATTTATGGCATTGCTCAAGCCAGGGCAGGCGGTCGGCATCGGTCAGGGGAATACCCGCGGCCATTTTTTCCACATTGGCGCGCGGGTGCAGCAAATCGCCTTCCTGATAGGGCCAGCCCAGCACGTTGTGCAGCCCTTCGGCCAGCGTGGTCTTGCCACAGCCCGAAACCCCCATGATGACCAGGACCAGCGGCCTGATGCCCTGATCCTGCAAGGTGCGCCCGGTCATGCCACGCCCAGCCGCTGCAGGCCATCGGCGGTGGCCACGATCACCTCCGACGTGCGACCAATGAACAGCCCGGTCTCGATCACGCCCACGATCTGCTCGAGCTGGCGCTGCAGGGAGGCGGAATCGGCAATCGGGCCAAAGTGGCAGTCAAGGATCATGTTGCCGCCATCGGTCACGAACACATTGCCGCCCCGGTCCAGCCGCTGGGTGATCTTTGCCCCCAGCGCTTCGAGCTGGCGGGCGGTGCTGGTCCAGCCGAAATTGGCGACCTCCACCGGCACCGGCACGCGCGTGCCAAGGCGGTCGACAAGCTTGCTGTCATCGACCACCACCACGAATTTGCGCGCGGCGGCGGCCACGATCTTCTCGCGGAATAGCGCGCCCCCCAACCCCTTGATCAGGTTGAGCGAGCCACGCTCGACCTCGTCGGCGCCATCGATGTCGATATCGATCTGCGGATGGGTGGCGAAGGTGACCAGCCTGATGCCGTGCGAGCGCGCCTGCTCGGCCGAGCGCTCGGAGGTGGGAATGGCGCAGAAGCGCAGGCCTTCCGCCCAGCGGCGGCCCAGCTCCTCGATCATGAAGGCCGACGTGCTGCCCGAGCCAAGGCCGACCACCATGCCGTCCTTGACCATGTCGGCGGCTTCGATGGCGGCCTGCCGCTTCAGTTCTGCCCGTGGGTCCGCGTTATGGGTGGACATGCGCTGTTTCCTCTTCCTGCAGGGCATCCCGGCTACGGGTGCCCCGTCATTTTTATTGCCTGACAGTGCCGTGCGGGCACGACACCTTCCCGCACTTATTGCCCCGCCGCCGCCTTGTCCATAAGCCAGATGAGTTCACCCTCGGTGGTGATATGGCTGGCAGGCTCCGCCGGG
>NZ_QQBI01000027.1 GCF_004302915.1 Komagataeibacter xylinus
ATCCGGTTTACGGCTATCCGCCGCCGCCCTACCCGGTCTATGCCTATCCGCCGCCCCCACCCCCGCCACTGCAGAACAAGGACGCATGATCATGAACAGCAGTCCCGACCCCAAGGAAGAAAAGCCGCCCACCCCCGCCGAGGAACATGAAGACGAGGGCCGCGACGAAGCGCTTGACGAGAGCTTTCCGGCCAGTGACCCACCCTCGCAGGGGCGCACCACCGGTCCGCGCTCACAGCCGCACAATACGAAGTGAGCCGTCATCCTCATTCAAGATGAGGATAGCCGTTAAAAGGGCGCCACCTTTTTTCGAAGCTTTTTGAAAAAGCTTCAGCAAAAACTTTTTAGCGGCAGGCAGGCCCTCTGCCTGCCAGACCCTTTCGAGGCGGGAACGCGAGCATCCCGCCCTTTTGCGGGCGCGGTTCATGCCTGTGCAGGCACCAGCCCACAGTAACATTCTATTTTACAGCACACGGAGAACAGTCATGGCCATCCATGCATCCGGCGCGATGTCAGCCTCATCCACACACAATTCCAGCCCGCAGGCTCCCACGGCCCACGGCACGCTGGCCGGGCGCACCATTGCCTTCCTGGCCACCAATGGCGTGGAGGATGTGGAATTGAGCGAACCGGCGGCGGCCCTGCGCGCGGCGGGCGCCCATACGGTGCTTGTGGCGCCCGAAGCGGGTGAAATCCAGGCCATGAAGGCCGATGTAAACCCCACCCGGCGGCTGCATGTGGACATGCCGGTCAATGAGGCCAAGGCCGATGATTTTGACGGTCTTGTCCTGCCCGGCGGCACGACCAGCCCTGATCACCTGCGCATGGACGAGCAGGCCGTAGGCTTCGTGCGGGCGTTCGTGCAGGCTGGCAAGCCCATTGCCGCCATCTGCCACGGCGCATGGACGCTGATCAACGCCGGGGGCGTGCGCGGGCACACGCTCACCTCATGGCCCTCGCTGCGCATGGACCTGACCAACGCAGGCGCGCACTGGGTGGACCGCGAGGTGGTAAGCGATGGCACGCTGGTCACGTCGCGCAACCCGCATGACCTCAAGGCGTTCTGCCCGGCCATCATCACCCTGTTTGCCCAGGCTCCCCACCGCGCAGCACATTAAACGGAGGGCAGCGAGATGATGAAGAACCCGACTTTCCTGCGTTATTATGCCTCCACCATGCTGTGCGCGGGTGCTGCCACGCTGGGGGCCGGTTTCGTGGCCTGGTGGCGCGGGCGCAAGGTTGCAGCCGATGCCCCCGTGGCCACGCCGCATGCCGCCCCACCTGCAGCCCACCCCGAACCCCATGAGCGCGAACCCGCCGAGACCGACACGACACGGCAGGTCGCGCGCAAGATGATACAGTATTTTGTCATTCCGCTGTGGCTGACAGCGGGCCTGACCGACTGGTGGTGCCACCGCCGCACGGATATCGAGCACACGACCGGGCTGAAAGAAACCGGCATCCATCTGCTCATGCTCGGCGAGGCCGCCTTCCCTGTGCTGGCGGGCCTGTTCCTGGAAATCGACGCCCCGGTGCTGTCACTGATGATCGCCTCATTTTTCGTGCATGAAGCCACGGCGATGTGGGATGTAAGCTATGCCGTAACCCGGCGCGAGGTGCAGCCCGTCGAGCAGCATGTGCACAGCTTCCTGGAAATGGTGCCGCTGCTGGCCGTGGCGCTGGTGGCCGTGCTGCACTGGCCGCAGCTTCAGGCGCTGCTGGGGCGCAAGGTGATCCGCTCCCACCCCATCCGCCTCAAGCGCGTGCCGCTGGGCCTGCGCTATGCCCTGGGCGCGCTCGGGGCCATGGCCGTGTTCGAGGTGCTGCCCTATTGCGAGGAAGCCCTGCGCGACTGGAAAGCCAATCCCGGCCGCCTCACGCCCCCTGCGGCGCAGCCGGTATAAAATATTTTCAATATCATTTATTGTTCAGACGATATAGTTGGATAATCATTGATTATCCAACTATATTTTTATCTACTTTTTATAAAATACAATAAAAATGTAATTTGCCGTATTTATTATTTACCTATCAGAAAATTCAAAATACTTAAAGAATTATTATATTTAAAAACTGAATATCTGTAATTTCCTGAAAAGATTTCCATAAAAACGCCTTAATTCGTAACTTTTAAAAAATTTCCAGGCGAGACAGATATGTCAGACGATTTTCGGCAAAAATTTAAAGTATTTTCAGAACGTATGGTTGGTCTCGCACCACGTTGCAGCAATGAAGAAGCCACTAAAATGTTTCTTGTGCTGCCATTTTTGCAATTCCTGGGTTATGATATCATGAACCCGGATGAAGTCTGCCCGGAGCATCATGCAGACTTTTCAGAAAAATATAAAAACAGAGTTGATTATGCGGTTCTCCGTGAAGGTCATCCCGTCATTGCTATCGAATGCAAGGCGCTTGGCGCGCCGCTCAAAGATGACAGAGGCCAACTGAAATCATATTTCAATGCAGCCCACACTGTAAAAATGGGTGTCATTACCGATGGTCTGGTTTATGAGTTCTATGCGGACTCTGACGAGCCTAACATGATGGATCCAAATGCTTTCCTTTCATTTGATCTACGCGAAATTGCCAAAGGCAAAATTGAAGATTCCGTTGTTGACGGGCTGAAAAGCCTACAGAAATCCAACTTTGACCCAGAAAATATTGGCGCTGAAGCCAAGCGCAAACTTGTTTTCCAAAATCTGGTTCAACAGATTGAAGAACTGGCTGTTACCCCCAGTGAGGCTTTCGTCCGCCTTCTTTTGCAAAATATTGGACTTAAACATGTCCGGGCCAAGGCGGTTGTCGAATATACGGAATTAACCAAGAACGCATTTGCTGAATTTGTAAATTTACGCATCCTTCAGCGATTGGACCTGCCGGTAAAAGATAAAGAAACGGACAAGCCTGTTCTCGTTCCAGATACATCAAAAAGCGATGCGGATACAAAACCGGGCGATGGGCCGGTTATTACCGATACAGAATTGCAGGTATATGAGTATGCCAAGAGACGTTTGGCATTTTTATCCGATAATGATGATCTTTTTGATGCAATTCCAGGAGTGGAATACAAAAATTACAAAGGTAAATTTGTTGTTTTTTATCGAAAAGAACGTGCTGGTCGTCTTTTCGATTTTTACGAAAACAAAGGCACGAAATATACATTTGATTTTGGTGAAGAATTCGGTGGGGAGTTTGGTTCTGATGAACTAGGCGGCCTGGACGAACAACTTCTTAAGGTTTTTAAAACGCGCGTCGAAGCCATGGGTATTAAAGGAAAGCGCATAAAAGGAGAGAACTGACAAAAGAAATGGTTCTTTCCTAACCCTGCGGAACAGCAAGCATGGCGGAGGCATTCTGAATCGGCACAAGCAGGATTGTGATCGTGACTGAGAGAATGCCTTCCGACACCAAATAGCAGGCCCCTGACCGACCTTCATATAGAAGGATATCGTAATGGTCGCTGCCGTCATGTTCATACTGCTACACTGAGTGCCGGATCAGATATACTGCCCCTCTCAAAACACATATAGAAAACTCCAAGCCACGCATGGAAACATGACGTGGCGTCATGTTAAGCCCCCCGCCCCTGTGGCATGGAATAATATCGTTCTGGGGTTCGCAGTGCAGGCATTATGTGGCATAGGCACATAATGCAAATGCGTCGCATTCATGAGCCTGCCTCTCACCCGCGCTCCACCATGGCCCCTGACCGGCGCGCGCGCGCCGCACGCCTTGAGCGCAACAGGGTGGCCTGCGCCGTGGTGGCCTGCCTGCTGGCCTATGGGGTCGCCCGCCTGCTGGTAGCGGGCATTGCCGCAGATGGCGGGACCGACCGCGTCCATCTGGGCCAGATGATCGCGCTTTTGGGCCTGCCGGTCATGGTGGTGGTGGGCTTTGGCGCATGGAAACGGCACGCGGGGCTGCTGATGGTAGGGGCCTGTGGCTGCCTTGCCGCGGGCCTGGGGCTGTTCGCAACCTGATGCGCGAAACCCTGCGTACCCGCCTTGGCTGGCTGCATGGCTGGCTTGGCTATGGAGCCGGGCTGGTGCTGACCTGCATCTTCGCCACCGGCAGCGTGGCGGTGTTCAATATGGAAATCACGCGCTGGATGCAGCCGGAAGTGCAGCTGGCGGCCCCTGCGCCACCCAGTCCCCCCGCGCTCGATGCGGCGGCGCGCCTCGTCGCGGCTGGGCAGGCCCATGGCGTATCGGCCTTTATCGCCCTGCCCTCGGCCCGCTCGCCAACGCTGGACGTGCTGCATTACAACGGCCATGAATTTGTTGGCGCGCGGCTCGACCCGGCCACGGGCGCGGTCATACCGGCGCGGATTACGGCGGGGGGCGGGCTGTTCTACAATTTTCACCACACCCTGTTCCTTGGCCCACAGATGGGCACCATTATTGTCAATATTGCCGGAATGGCCCTTCTGGTGGCCGTTGTGTCCGGCGTGGTCATTCATATCCACGCGCTGGTGCCCGATATCATCATGCTGCGCCTGTCTGCGGCCCGGCTGCGGGCCTGGCTTGATGCGCATCTGCTGGCGGGCGTGCTGTTCCTGCCCTTCATCGTCATGATGGCCTATACGGGCGTACTGGTTAAGGCGGACATGATCGTGCCCGCGCCCGTACGGCCCATGCAGGCAAACGCCCCCGCCCCCGCGCCGATGCCGGACATGACGCAACTGCCACTTGCCCCCCTGCTGGCCCAGGCGCGCGCCAGCCTGCCGGGACAGGCGCCGGGTTTCATCCTTTTTGCGCCGCAGCGCGTGTCCATCTCCGCAAGCGATGCCAGCAGCGCGTTCCTGACCCGTGACCATGCCGATTTCAGCCTGCCCGGGGGCCGCCCCCTCCCGGTTGATACAACCGCCACACCCATCGCCCGCACCATGCAGTTCATGCACGGGTTGCATTATGCCCGTTTTGCCCCGCCGGGCTTGCGGTGGCTGTATTTCCTGTCCGGGCTGTGCGGCACCGCCGTCATGGCCAGCGGGCTGGTCCTGTTCGTGATGAAGCGCCGCCGCCATGCGGGCCACAGATGGGCCCACCGGCTAGCCGATGGGCTGAACGTGGCCGTCATTGCAGGGCTACCCGCCGCCATGCTGGCGTTTCTAGAGGGCAATCGGCTTGTCCCCGCCAGCCTGCCCGGGCGTGAGGACTGGGAAACCAGGATTTTCTTTAGCGTATGGGCGCTGTGTGCGCTGCATGCGCTGTTTCAGGCCCTGCGGGGGCAGGCACGCCTGGCATGGCGGGCGCAGCTTGGCCTTGTCGGGCTGCTGGGGGCCGCCCTGCCGGTGCTGGACGTGCTGGGCTGCCCCGCCGCATTCCGTGCGCTGCCGATGCTGCATATGGCGGTGGATGGCATGGGGTCAGGGGTCGCGATCATGGCACTTTACGCCCGCCACAGGCTGGGGCGGCGGGGGGCATGACCTTCGTGCTTCTTCTCGCGCTGTGGCTGGCAGCCTTCATGTGCCATGCCGTCCTGTGGTCCGCACGCTACAGGCTGCCCGCTCCCGGCCCTGGCGGCCAGCGCCTCGCCCGCATGATGCGGTCCGGGCTGCCGCTTGTGGCCCTTGGGCTGGCCGTGGGCGTGCAGGGGCCGGTTACGGGGCTGCTCTCATGGTTTGCCGCCCTGTCGCTTGGCGGCCTGCTGGCGGCCAGCCTCCTTGCCATGAGAGACAGGCTGACCGACCGCCCGTAAGGAATATCTTTGGCGAGGCTGCCTTCAGGCCGCTTCAGCCGGATTTACCACCCGCCCCAACCCCAGCCCCCGACATAACCGCCATAGGGGTAGTAATAGCCGGGATAACCATATCCATACCCATATCCCTCGTATGGATAGGGCGGCGGTCCGTACCAGCCGGGGCCACGATCCCAGCCGCCACCCCAGCCACCGCGATCCCAGCCGCCACGATCCCAGCCACCACCGCGTGGGCCACCACCCGGACCGCCATGCGGCCCACCCCGGAAACCACCCCCACCGGGGCCGCCAAAACCGGGGCCACCACCGTGGCCACCCGGGCCGCCGCCAAATCCGCCGCCATGGCCTCCACCGCCACCGGGGCCGTGCTGGGCATGCGCAATGGAGGGACCTGCCACGGGCGCAAGTGCCAGCGCCATCGCAACAAAGGCCACGGTCCATGATTTTGTACGAGTCATCATCCTTACTCCTTATGTTGCCATCGTGCTGGCCCGGCACGACAAAACAATGGCGGATTGTCACAGTCCTGTATCATTCCCCCGCCAGAGGGCGGGTGCAGGCATGCCGCCGCCGCATGACCCGGCCCGCCGTATCCTGCCACGCTTACCCTCGCATACTCCCCCCTGAACACAAAGGCGGGCCAGAGGCCGAACTTTTCCAGTTACTTGGTCCGGCGGGTGCGCACACGGCTCCCGGGCGTGTGACATAATTAACGATTCCAATAGTAAAATTGTTCCACCTGCTTATTCATGCTGGTGGCATGCATGAAAAACATGTTTCAAAAACAAAACAAGCAAACGCAATGACCACTTGTTCGTTGATCACGATACAGGTTAAAACCGTCAGGATGGCGATCATGGCCATACCACCATCATGCAGTTTTACAATAACCTTTGCGGCTTATGATGATCTGGGCCTTCAGGTTACCTGTTCCCGTTTTCTGGCTGCCGGTCTTTTCCATACAGACAGAATGGCACGGGCGCAGGGTGACATGGTTGCGGGGGCAAGTGTGGCTATTATGCACATGGGGCATCATAAATAACGTAATTACACGGTAAAACCATATTCACTCGTTGACCGGGTTATTTTTGGCGAATTATACACACATCCATGTTGTGGAATTAATATAGCACGACACAAAACAGGACTCTGCACCAGGCCCGCACCGGGCTTCAGTCTAGGAAAGACGCAGGATGAACACGCACCACAGGCCGGTACGGCTCTCGAAAATTGTCCTTCTGACGGGTGTGGTATCCGTGTCCTGCTCTCCTGTCTGGGCCTGGGCCGATCCGGTGGTCGAACGCATCACCACCACGAAGGACGTGGGCGATGTCTCGCCCGCCTTCCGCACCTCCACCCCGCGCCACAGCACCACGCGTGTCGCGATCGTGACGGGGGCCGACCTGCTCAAGACCGGGCAGACAAACGTGATCGCGGCGCTGCAGCAGTCCTCGCCCGAGATCAACGCCCCTCCGGGTGGCGGTGGCGGTGGTTATTCCACCACCCCTACCCAGACCGTCATCCTGCGCAACCTCAACGCGGATGAAACCCTCGTGCTCGTCAATGGCGTGCGCCGCCATGCCAGCGCAATTGGCAACTGGAACTATGGCCCGGCCCAGGGCACGGAACCGGCTGACCTGAGCCTGATCCCGCTCAGCGCGATCGACCATGTGGAAATCGTGACCGAGGGCGCCACCGCGCTGTACGGGCAGGACGCCATTGGCGGCGCGATCAACATCGTGCTCAAGGCGGGCAACCGCAATGGTGGCACCGCCAACATCCAGAACAGCGGCTATTACAAGGGTGACGGCCAGGGCATTACCGCCTATGGCGACCTTGAGCGCCAGCTTGGCAGCAAGGGTGGCGGCATGGACCTGGCCTGGCAGGTGCAGAACCAGCTCCCCACCCACCGCGATGGCATCAACCCCACGCTTGGCGATGTCAACCGCATCGAGGGCCTGAGCCGCTCGCTGGCCGAGCTGTTCAGCTTCAACGCACACATGCCCATCAGCCGCTCGGTCGAGGCCTATGGCACCGCCACCCTCGCCCATCGCAGCACCGACCGCATCGGCTTCATTCGCGGGGCGACCAACATCAATAACGTGCCATCGCTCCACCCCAACGGGTTCGAGCCGATCGAGACGTTCGATGAAATGGATTTCCAGGTCAATGGCGGCCTGCGCGGCACCATGCCCGCGGGTGTTGCGTGGAACACCTATGCCTCGTTCGGGCGCGAACAGGTCAATGAGGGCGTGTATGACGACAACAACCCCACCTTTGGTGCGCTGAGCCAGACCAGCTTCAACCAGGGCAAGATCGTCAATGCCGAGCTGATTGGGGGCGCCAAGTTCTCCAAGCGCTTCACAAGCCGCGCGCTGCCCAAGCCCGCCGTGCTCGACTGGGGGCTGGAATACCGGCACGACACCTACCAGATCGGCGCGGGCGACTACCAGTCATGGGCCACGGGGCCGGATTACACCGGCAGCAACTCGCCGGGTGCGACCGGTTATAACGGCTTTCAGCCCAGCAATGCGGGCAACTGGTCGCGTGACATTTTCGATGGCCATGTGGGGCTGGACATTTTCGTCACCCCCAAATGGGAATGGACGATCGGCGGCCATGTGGTGAATTATTCCGACACCACCACCGCGCCTACCGGGTCGATCGGCACGCGCTACAACTTTACCAAGAATTTCTCGATCCACGCCAACGTCAATACCGGCTACCGGCCGCCCACGCTGGGCGCGATCCATTACGATGCCACGAGTTCAGGGCCGGGCTATACCACCGTCAACCTGTCACAGACCAACGATGTCGCGCGCCTGCTCGGCTCGCACAACCCCAAGGGCGAATACTCGCGCAGCTACAGCATCGGGCTGGACTGGAAGCCGGTGCGCGACCTGCAGCTCTCGATTGATGGCTACCGCATCGACATCAATGACCGCATCGAGAGCACCAGCGCCTTTTCCGGCACGGTCATGGCCGACTACCTCTCGGCCCATGGCGTGGGCGACAACATCACCTATGCCAGCTACATGACCAATGTGGGCAACACCACCACCAATGGCTTTACGGCCAAGATCAGCTATAAATTCCCCATCAAGCCCTCATACGGCGTGCTGATCGGCTCCGTGCAGGCCAATGCGGCCGATACGGAAATGACCCACTACGCCTCCACGCCGGGCATCCTGACCACGCTGGGGCAGACCTACTTCTCCAAGGCGGCCGAGACGGAGCTGCTGCGCTCATCGCCCAAGAACAAGGAATCCTTCTCGCTTAACTGGAGCAAGGGACGCTACAGCGTCTTTGTGCAGGAACAGCGTTATGCCGGGGTGGCGTGGCTGGTCTACCAGAGCGATCCGGGCGCCTACTGGACCCATGTGCGCCCGCAGGTGATAACAAACCTTGAAGCCTCGGCGCGGGTGGGCCATGGTTTTGTCATTACGCTGGGGGCCAACAACCTGTTCAACAAATACCCGACCCGCACCAACAAGCAGGCGCTCAAGGAAAGCAGCGGCGTGTTCGCCTACCCCATGACCGCGCCCGGCGGGTATGAGGGCGGTTATTACTACGCCCGCCTTGGATACACGTTCTGACCGGCCCGCACTGCATGCTTCATCCGTTCCGTGCCGTCATGTCCTTATCGTGGCCAGTGCCTGCGCTGGCCGCGTGCCTGGCTTTTCACGCCCTAGCTCCCGCACGTGCCGCCGATGCCACATCTGGCGGTACGCTGCTCTACCTGGAAAAGCAGCCGCACAAGAACCTCTACCCCCCCGCCGGTGGCTTCTACCCCAATGGCGGCATTCTGGCCCAGATCACGGATCGGCTGACATGGCAGAACACCGACACGCTCGCAATCGAGCCATGGATCGCAACCACGTGGAGCGTGAATGAAAATAGCACCGTCTTTACCTTCACGCTGCGCCCCGGCGTTACCTTCTCTGACGGTACGCCGGTTGATGCGGCGGCCGTAGCCCTCAATTACGATACCTTTGGCAAGGGCAACCGGGCGCTGCACCTGCCGCCCTCCGAAGTCATCAACAATTACGAGCGCAGCGAGGTCATCGACCCGCTGACAGTGCGCTTTTACTTCAGCAAACCCTCGCCCGGGTTCCTGCAGGGCACGTCGGTCATCGGTTCGGGGCTGGTCTCGCCCGCAAGCCTGCGCCGCCCGCTGGATGAATGGGGCGACGCGCCGCATGTGATCGGCTCCGGGCCGTTCGTGGTGCGCGACGAGGTGCCGGGCAAGTCGGTCGATCTGGTCACGCGCGCCGATTACGCCTGGGGGCCTGCCCAGCTTGCCCCGCAGGGGCCGAGCCGACTGGCGGGCGTGCGCATCATCGTGGTGCCCGAGGACAGCATACGCATTGGCGCCTTCATTGCAGGCCAGGCCGATTTCGCCCGCGCAGTCGAGGCCTATGATGAAGAACAGATCACCCGCCATGGCGATACGATCTACGCCGCCTCCACCCGTGGGGTGAACAATAGCGTGGTCTTCCGCCCCGATAACCCGCTGGTGGCCGACCCGCGCGTGCGGCTGGCCCTGCTGCACGCCACCGACCGGCCCGACATCCTGCGCACGCTGTATTCCCCCCATTACCCGCTGGCGCGCTCCGTCATTGCCGCCGATGCGCAGGGCTTTGTCGATCACGGCGCGGACCTGGCCTACGACCCCACCCTCGCCGCCCGCCTGCTCGATGAGGCCGGATGGACGATGGACCCCGATGGCTGGCGGCGGCGCAATGGCGTGGCCCTGGCGCTGGCCGTGCATGAGGCCCTGCCCCAGCCACAGAGCCGGAGCATGCTGGTGCTGCTGGCCCAGCAATGGCGCAGGGTGGGCGTGCGGCTGACCATCCTGTCAGGCAGCCCGGCCATGACGGTGCTCGACAACCTCAACCCTGCCGTCACCCCCCTGTTCCATGCCGAGGTGGGCCGCGCGGACCCCGATGTGATCAAGAGCGCGTTCTACCCCACCAACCGCAACGTGCTGCTGCAAAAAGGCGGGCAGAGCCGCCATGTGGACCACTTTGTCGACCCCGAACTCAACGGGCTGCTTGACCAGGTCGCCTCCGACACCGATTCCACCACCCGCCTGGCTGACCTTGCCCGCGTGCAGGCTGATATTCTGGCCAAAGGCTACAGCATTCCCATATTCGAGGAGCCGCAGGTCTATGCGGGGTCGGCCCGCGTGCATGACATGCATTTCGAGGCCGTGGGGCGGCCTGTTTTCTACCGTACCTGGCTGGCAAGGCCGTAGGATGAGGCGCCACCCATGACACGTTACATTCTCTCCCGCGCCCTCCAGGCGCTGCTGGTGCTGTGGGGGGCGTTCACGCTCTCGTTCGTGCTGTTGCAGGTCATGCCGGGCGATGCCGTGCTGATCAAGTTCCAAGACCCCGAACTCGGCCTCAGCCCGCAGCAGATCAGCGATATCCGCGCAAGCTATGGCGCCGATGAATCCGCCTTCGTGCAATATGCCCATGTGCTGGGCCGCACGCTGGCGGGCCAGCTTGGCTATTCCATCGAGACCGGGGTGCCGGTCAGCCGCATGCTGCACGCCGCCTACCCCACCACCCTGCGCCTTGCGGTAGTGAGCTTTGGCGGCGCGATCATGCTTGCGGCAGGTTTTGCCACCGCCGCCCTGCTTGCGCCCCTGCGCCCCCTGCGCGCGGCCCTGCGGCTGGTGCCGGGGCTGGCGAGCGGCATTCCCGTCTTCTGGCTCGAGATCGTGGCAATCCAGCTTGTCTCGTTTCACTGGAAGCTGGTGCCGGTGGTGGGCGTTTCAGGCTGGACGGCGGTGCTGCTGCCGGGGCTGGCGCTGGCCATTCCCATCTCGGCACCGCTGACGCAGGTGTTCCTGAGCGCGGCGGAACGGGTCATGGCCCAGCCCTTCATTGACGTGCTGCGCGCGCGCGGCGCCTCGCCGCTGCGCATCCTGTATGCCCACGTGCTGCCCAACGCCCTGCCGCCCACGCTCACCATAAGCGGGCTTGTGTTTGGCGAGATCCTGGCCGGCGCCGTGGTGACCGAGACCGTGTTCGGCCTGGACGGTCTGGGCCAACTGGCCCAGCAGGCGGTGGCCAATCAGGATGTAGCGGTGCTGCAGGCCATCATCCTCATTTCGGTGGCCGGGTTCGTGGTCATCAACTTTACTGTCGATGCGCTCCATCCGCTGATCGACCCGCGTATCCGCCGCACGCAGGCAGGAGGGGCGGCATGAACACGGCCCTTGCCCAGTGGCGCCACCGCCATGACGTGACCCTGCCGCGCCTGCTTGGCGTGCTGCCCGTGCTGCTGCTGGTGCTCGTGGCGCTGTGCCCCGGCCTGTTCACCCCGCTTGACCCGCTGGCAGGCCAGACGGATGAGCGGCTCATGGCGCCATCCGCCACGCACTGGTTTGGCACCGACCAGTTCGGGCGTGATGTGTTCTCGCGCATCATGCATGGCAGTTTCTCCACCCTGTCCGCTGCCGTGCTGGCGGTGGCGATCAGCCTGCTGGTGGCCATTCCGCTGGGGCTTGCGGCGGGGCTGGGCGGGCGCAGGCTGTCGGGCGCCATCCTTGCGGGGGCGGACATGGTGCTGGCCATTCCCGAGCTTTTCCTCTCGCTCAGCATCATCACCCTGATCGGGCCGGGGGCCACGCATGTGGCCTTTGCCGTGGGCATAAGCCAGGTGGCGGGCTTTACGCGCATGATCCGCACGGAAGTGGTGCGCGTGCGCGCGACCGAATATGTCGAGGCGGCCTTTGGCATCGGCTCCACCTTCTGGCAGGTGGTGTGGCGCCATGTCGTGCCCAACAGCCTTGCGCCCGCACTGTCGCTGGCAACACTGCGGCTTGGCACGGCCATCCTGGCCATATCGACCATCTGCTTTCTGGGCTACGGGCCCTCACCCCCCACGCCGGAATGGGGCCTGATGATTACCGAAGGCCGCAACTACCTTGCAACCGCCTGGTGGCTGACCACCTTCCCCGGCCTTGCCATCATCTTCTCCGCATGGGCGGCAACGCTGCTTTCACGCGCCATAAGGATGGACCCATGAACGCTGCCTCCCCCCAGCTCAGCATCCGTGACCTTGATGTGGTGTATGAAAGCCGGGGCAGCGCGCACCATGCGCTCAAGGGGGTTTCGCTGGAGGTCCGCGCGGGCGAAATGCTGGCATTGGTGGGTGAATCCGGTTCGGGCAAATCAACGCTGGGTCGCGCCATACTGGGCCTGCTGCCTGAAAGCGCGCGCATACAGCGTGGCTCGATCATGGTAGGCGATACCGAAATCGTGGGGCTGCCCGAGCGCGCGCTGCGCCGCATCCGTGGCGCGCGGGTGGCGCTCATTCCGCAGGACCCGGCCCATTCGCTCGACCCCGTGCGCACCATCGGCGCCCAGCTTGTCGAGGCGGTGCACCTGCATGAACCCCGCGGCAATACCGCCACAACGCGGCGCATGCTGGTGGGCCTGCTTGAGCGCGTGGGCATAAAGGAGCCGGAGCGGCGGCTACACCAGTACCCGCATGAACTCTCGGGCGGCATGCGCCAGCGCGTGCTGATTGCCGCCGCCATTGCCCAGCGCCCCGCCCTGATCGTGGCCGATGAGCCCACCAGCGCGCTTGATGTATCGGTGCAGGTGCAGATCATGGCGCTGCTGGCCGAACTGCGCCACGAGATGGGCACCGCCATGCTGTTCATCACCCACGACCTGGGCTTGGCCAGCGAGCAGGCCGACCGCGTGGCCGTGCTGCAGCATGGCACGCTGTGCGAAACCGGCGAGACGAAAGCCCTGTTCGCCAACCCGCGCACGCCCTATACCCGCCGCCTGCTGGCCGACCTGCCCCTGTTCCATGAAGCTCGCGCCCCCCGCCGCACGGAAGGCCCGCGTGAGGATGCGATTGTCGTCTCGCACCTGACCTATGCCTACAAGGGGGCCGGCGGCAGGCCGGGGCACAAGGCGGTGCGCGATATTTCCTTTAACGTGGTGGCCGGGCAGACCCATGGCATTGTAGGCGAGTCCGGCTCGGGCAAGACCACGCTGCTGCGCTGCCTGCTGGGGCTGATTACGCCTGATTCCGGGTCGGTGCATATTCTGGGCGAGAACCCGGCGCGGGTCGAAGGCGCCGCCCAACGCGCGCTACGCCGGGCCGTGCAGTTTGTCTACCAGAACCCGCATGTCTCGTTCGACCCCCGCTGCCGGGCCGCGGATATTCTGGCCGAACCCCTGATCAATGCGGGCCTGCATGACCGCGGCGCGCGCACAGAACGGATCCGGACCATGCTGGAGCGGGTACAACTGCCGCCTGCCGTTCTGGAGCGCAGGGCGGCCAACATGTCTGGCGGGCAGAGCCAGAGGCTGGCCATTGCGCGCGCGCTCCTGTGCGATCCCAAAATCCTTATTCTGGATGAAGTGGTCTCCGCACTTGACGTATCGGTGCAGGCCGAAATCCTCACCCTGCTCGAAACACTGCAACACCAGCTCAACCTGACCTATGTGTTCGTATCGCACGATCTGGCCGTGGTGCGGCGCATTGCCGATACCGTCTCGATCATCCGCGCGGGCGAGCAGGTCGAGCATGGCCCGACCGAGACCGTATTCTCCACCCCGCATGATGACTACACAAAGCGCCTGCTTGCGGCGATACCCGGTCGCGACCTGATGCGCCCGGCCGTGCTGGCGTGAAAGAAGGCGGATAAAAGTTTTGGTGAAGCTTTTTTCAAAAAGCTTCGAAGAACGCCGCCTTTTTGAAAAAAGGCAGCACCCAAAAACTTTTATCATTTTTTATCAATGAATTGTTTTCAAACAGTGCCTTATCAGGCGTCCTCAACAGGCTCCGTGCCGTAAAGCGCGCTTTCAATCAGGTCCGCACTTTCGTGCGTGTAGCGCCTGAGGTCGGGCATGAGGCTGCGGGCGGCGTCCTCCACCGCGCGCGACAGGGTCTCGAGCGCGGGTGACGGGGTCAGGCCCGCCGGTGTCACCACGCCAAAAAAGAACGGCAGGTTTACATCAAGCGGGCGTATGGCCAGGTCAGGCTGGTAGAACGCGCCTGCCGTTACGGGGTCGACAATGCCCACCCCGAGGCCCGCCCGCGCCAGCCCCATCAGCACCATGGCCATGTTGGCATCCATGATGGTGGCGGGTGTCCAGCCCATCTGCGCGAAGGCGCGTTCGATCGTATTGCGTATCCTGAACGGGTTGGCCAGGGTGAGCAGCCTGCTTTCAGCCAGGTCATGCAGGCTGACGCGCGCATGGGCGGCCAGCGGGTCATCCGCCCGCATGACCGCAACACAGGGCGCCATGCCAATCCACTGCAATGTCACGCCGGGGTGGTTGAACGGAAAACTGACCAGCCCGAATGTCGCATCCCTGCGGCCCACGGCGCGCACCACCTCATCAGCCGGAACGCTGCGCACATGCACCTCACGCGGGAGGGTGCCCTGCTCCAGGCGACCCAGCGCCATGGGCAGCAGGCCAGATGCCAGCGCGGGGATGGCGCAGATATGCAGGGAATTTTCCACATCATGGGCAATGGCGTGCACATTCTCGCGCAGGCGCTGCACGCCGCCCAGCAGGGCCAGCGCCTCGGGCTGGAAGCGCAGGGCCTGCTCGGTGGGGGTGATACGCGGCCCGTTGCGGTGGAACAGCGTAAAGCCCAGCCCGGCCTCAAGGTCCTGCACCATGCGCGTGACCATGGATTGCGACCGGCCCACAAGGCGCGCGCCCCCCGTCATGCTGCCAGTGGCCATGACGGCGCAGAAGGCCTCAAGCTGTTTCAGATCGGGGAGCGCGCTATCCATGCCACTCATGCTAGCCACCAACAATCATGCCGGCAAACGCAAACGCGGCAGGCCTCCCCTTACCCTATCGCAGGGAGCGGGGTATCGCGCCATTCATCGCCCCTGAGTTCGGGCGTGTCGAACGCCACGAGGTTGGCGTAATGGGTTTCGCGGTCCTCCACGAACAGGGCGCGGGTTATGTGGCGCGCAAGACGCTCGGCCCCGTCGCTTATGGCGGGAATGTCGCCACTGACCTTGCCGTGCGACAGCGTGGCAGGGAAGCAGAAACAATGCACGTATTTCAGCCACGGGCACGAACCGGGCACTTTCTCCAAAAACTCGAACCCCGGCCCGAGATCGGGCGAGGTTGCGAGTTCCGCGTTGACATGGCCCGAGGGCATGTCCTGCGCGGTGGGCGTGAAGCGGTCTTTCCACAGCCGGACATGCGGCGCCATGGCAGCAAGTTCGGGCCGACGGGACATATCCGAACAGAAGCCGGTGGCGGCGATGATGAAATCGGTCTCCATCACGCCGCGCGGCGTGTGCAGGCGCACGGCATTGCCTGCCATCTCAATCCGGTCGATGGGGCAGGACAGATGGAAGAACGCATTGGGGTGGCTGGACACCCGCAGCACGCTTGGCCGTGGCGGCGGGGTCTGGGCATCGAGCACCGTATCCATGAAGCGCCATTTCCACCCGTCGGGCAGGCCGACAAAGCCCTGCACCACGCCCATGCTGCCAATACCGGTGAATTTGTTGACGGCAGGCAGGGTTGCGCGCCGTATGACCATATCCACCCGCGCGGCCCCTGCCTCGAGCGCCGTGGCGGCATTATCCATGGCGGAAGCACCCGCGCCCACCACCACCACGCGGCGGTTCTTCAGGGCTTCGAAATCAATGGGGTCGGCTGAATGGCGCCAGTAATCACGCGGCAGGCCGGCAATGACCGGCGGCACGTAGCTGCCGCCCAGCCCGTCACGCCCCGTGGCCAGTACCAGATGGCGGCACAGAAGGGTTTCGGTTACGCCATCCTGCACCACCGTCAGCGCCAGCACGCCATCAGGCGCGCGGGCCACATTGGTCAGGGTGACGCCATTGCGCACCGGCAGGTCAAGCACATGGCGCAGCCACTCCAGGTAGGCCATCCATGCCTGGCGGGGGATCTTGTCCAGCCCATCCCACGCGACCGTGCCGAAACGCGCTTCGTACCAGGCGCGAAAGGTCAGGCTCGGCAGCCCCATGCACGGGCCGGACAGCGTCTTGGGCGAGCGCAGCGTGGTCATGCGCGCATAGGTGACCCATGGCCCCTCCTCACCTGCGGGTGCCTGATCGAGCACGACATGATTGAGCAGCCCGTAGCGCCTGAGGTAACCCGACGCCGTAAGCCCCGCCATGCCGCCGCCAATCACGACCACGTCGAGCACGTGCCGCCCGTCCACGCTGCGTTCGGGCACCCATGAGCGGGTGGGCAGGTCCAGCCAGGCCAGATCCTGCCGCACGCGGCTTTCCAGCCCTGCAAGACCGCCGGGAATTTCGGGTGGCTGTGAAAACGTCATTGATCGTGGTTCCTAAAACACTGCGCTGGCCGGGCCTCAGCCCATGGCGGAGAGAGCCAATGATGCTGGTGGCGAACGTAAAAATTCCTTCCGCATAGATCAAGACAAATCATGCATGTTATGCGTTAAATAATATATTTATTGCATAAAATGCATGATGAATGACCGCATGTATCGTCTGGCATGAAAAGGCCGATCAAGGTTTCGTGGTGAAGATTTTTTCCACAAACCGCAGGAAACACCGCTTTTTTTCAAAAAAGGCATTCCGGTCCGCTCGCCCCTGTCAGGTCGGGGATACACGATCGGCCTGCCTGCGGCTGACCACGACAGCACCGCCCCACAACGCCAGGAAAACCAGCACGATGCCCGCACCGAGCGCGGCCAGATGGTTGCCAGCCGCCACCAGGCCGCGCATGAGCAGGCTGCCGCCCATGGCCCCCATCTGCGGCCCCATTTCAATCATGCCGATGCCCACTGCCGCCACAAGGGAGACAAGGCTGATGCCCAGATCATAGGCCACGCGCCTGCGGCCCGAGCGCATGCCCCAGCCATAGGCACGGCACATCAGCAGGGTGTCGAGCGTATCAACCAGCGCCATGCCCGCCGTAAAAAGCAGCGGGAACGCCATGACCCCCACGAGACCCAGCCCATGATGGGCCTGAACCGCCGCCATGCCCAGCAGGCCGATTTCACTTGCGGTGTCAAACCCCAGCCCGAACAGGAAACCGAGCGGGTACATCTGCCAGCTCCGGCCAATCCACCGCCCTGCCTGCCCGGACAGAAAGCCTGCGGGGCACGCGGGCAACGGGGCGGGCTGGCGCAGGGCCCGCCACTGGCGCACGGCCATGCGGGCATTGGTCAGGACCGCCACAAGCATGAAACCTGCCGAGACCAGCGTGCCGAAGCCGCCGCCCACCGGATGCCACCGCTCCAGCCAGCCCAGGGCGGGCAGTTCCACCAGCGCAAGGGTGGCGAGAACGACCACGGTGGAATGACCAAGCGAGAAGAACAGCCCCACCAGCAAAGGCGCGCCTCCCGCCTGCATGAGCCTGCGCGTCACCACGTCGATCGCCACGATATGATCGGCATCAAGCCCGTGCCGCAGGCCAAATGCCCATGCCAGCCCGGCTGCGCCCAGCAGGACGGGCGCGCCCCCCAGCGCGGCGACCGCCCACGCCCATGCCACCACGTTGGCCAGCAGCAGGGCGCATATGATGGCGCACGTTCCATGCCGGGCATGCGTGAACATGTCGATTTCCTTGCGCCCGCCGGTCAGATGGTGATGTAGGCGCGCACATCCTCCGCCACGAGGTCGCGGGCCTGGCCTGCCAGCACCACCTTGCCCCGGTCGAGCACGGCAATCGTGTCGGCCAGTTCGTAGGCAAAATCGAAATACTGCTCCACGAGCACGATGGCCATGTCGCCCCGGTCGCGCAGCATGCCGATGATGGTGCCGATATCCTTGATGATGCTGGGCTGGATACCCTCGGTCGGTTCATCAAGCACCAGCAGGCGCGGACGGATGACGAGCGCGCGCGCAATGGCAAGCTGCTGCTGCTGCCCGCCCGACAGGTCGCCGCCGCGCCGGTCGAGCATTTTTGCCAGCACGGGGAACAGGTCGAATATCTCATCAGGCACCCGGCGCTGGCCGCGTGGCAGCAGGCCGAAGCCGGTTTCAAGGTTTTCGCGCACGCTGAGCAGCGGAAAGATGTCGCGCCCCTGCGGCACGGTGGCGATGCCGCGGCGGGCGCGGTCATAGGCGGCGAGCCTGGTAATGTCCTCGCCTTCCCACGTGATCGTGCCGGCACTTGTGGCATGCATGCCGGTTATGGCGCGGATCAGGCTGGTCTTGCCCACGCCATTGCGCCCGAGCACGCAGGTTACCGCCCCTGCCCTTGCTGCGAGCGAAACGCCACGCAGGGCAATCGCCGCGCCATAATGCAGGTGCACGTCGTTAACCTCGAGCATGCGCGTTGCCTCCCTTTACGCCTGTGCGGCGCCCCTCAGCGCCCAAGATAGACCTCGATCACGCGCGGGTCGGCGCTGACCGCGTCCAGCGTGCCTTCGGCCAGCACGCTGCCTTCATGCAGCACCGTCACATCCACGCCCAGAGCGCGCACGAAATCCATGTCATGCTCCACCACCACCACGCTGCGGGTGCGGTTGATCTCGCGCAGCAGGTCGGCGGTGGCCATGGTCTCGGCATCGGTCATGCCCGCCACGGGCTCATCCACCAGCAGCAGGTCAGGCTCCTGGCCCATGAGCATGCCGATCTCGAGCCACTGTTTCTGCCCATGGCTCATGCCGCCAGCAGGCTGGTCGGCCATGGCCTCGAGCCGGGTCAGGTGCAGGAGGCGGTCGATCCGTTCGCGCTCGCCCGCGCTGCGGCGCGCCATGAGCACGGCAAAGGGCGCGCGCACGCCCTTGAGCGACAGCAGCAGGTTCTCGGTTACGCTCAGCGCCTCGAACACGGTGGGCTTCTGGAACTTCCGGCCAATGCCCAGCCGGGCGATGGCGGGTTCATCAAGCCGGGTCAGGTCGCGGCCCTGAAAGCGCACGGTGCCGGTATCGGGGCGGGTCTTGCCGGTGATGATGTCCATCATCGTCGTCTTGCCCGCGCCATTGGGGCCGACGATGGCGCGCATCTCGCCCGGGCGCAGCGCAAGGCTGAGATTGTTGATGGCGCGAAAACCGTCAAACGTCACGCTCACATCGCGCATGTCGAGCAGCAGGTCATCGGTCATGCCTCGTCTCCCTGCGTGTCCGCCACTTCCGGGGTCACTTCCTCAGGTGGCGGTTTACGGACATGCCGCCACAGCCCCATGAGCCCGTTGGGCAGGAACAAAGTGGTGCAGATGAACAGCAGGCCCAGCCCATACAGCCAGAACTCCGGCAGCCACGCGGTGAACAGCGTCTTGCCCAGATTGACCAGTATGGCCCCCAGCACTGCCCCGCACAGCGTGCCACGACCGCCCACCGCCACCCAGATCACGGATTCAATCGAATTGGCGGGCGCGAACTCACCGGGGTTGATGATGCCAACCTGCGTGACATAAAGCGCGCCACCCAGGCCTGCGATCATGGCCGAGAATACCCACACCAGCAGCTTGGCCTGCTCGGGGCGGTAACCCAGGAAACGGGTGCGGCTTTCGGCATCGCGCACGGCCACCAGCAGGTTGCCAAAACGGCTGCCCACCACAAAACGTGCGGCGAGCAGGCTTGCGGCCAGCAGCACGCCGGTCACCACCAGCAGCACCGCGCGGGTCAGCGGCGCATGCAGGTCGGCGCCAAGGATGTCCTTGAAGTCGGTCAGGCCGTTATTGCCGCCAAAGCCCAGCCCATTCTGGAAAAACGCCAGCATGAGCGCATAGGTCAGCGCCTGCGTGATGATGGACAGATACACCCCGGATACGCGCGAGCGGAAGGCAAGCCAGCCAAACACCCCGGCCAGCAGCCCCGGCACCGCCACCACCAGCACGGCGGCCCACGCAAAATGCTCCGAGCCCCACCAGTACCACGGCAGGCTTTTCCATGAGAGGAAGATCATGAAATCCGGCAGTTCGGCATTGCCATAAACGCCGCGCGCCCCGATCTCGCGCATGAGGTACATGCCCATGGCATACCCCCCCAACGCGAAGAACGCGGCATGACCCAGCGTAAGAATGCCCGCAAAGCCCCATACCAGATCCACCGCCAGTGCCAGCATGGCATAGGACAGGTATTTACCCGCAAGCGACACCACGAAGGCGGAGGCATGCAGCGGATTGCCCTCGGGCAGCAGGCTGGCTGCGGCAAGGCCGCCTGCCGCCACCATAACGGCCACCGCCATCCAGATCACGCCACGCAGGGAGCGCTGGGCATGGGTTGAGAACGGGTTCATGATTCAACTCCCCGCCCGCGTACGGGAAACATGCCGCGCGGATGGCGCTGGATATAGAGAATGACCAGCACGAGAATGGCGATCTTGGCCGAGACCGCGCCAATGGTCGGCTCCAGCACCTTGCCGCCCATGCCCAGCGCCAGGGCCGCCGCCAGCGTACCCCACAGGTTGCCGACCCCGCCAAACACCACCACCATGAAGCTGTCGATGATGTAGGACTGCCCGAGGTTGGGGCTGACATTATCAATCTGGCTGACCGCAACGCCCGCAAGCCCCGCAAGCCCTGCCCCCAGCCCGAAGGCCAGCGCATCGACCCGTGGGGTGCGGATGCCCATCAGCGCCGCCATGCGGCGGTTCTGGGTGACCGCGCGCATCTGCAACCCAAGCGGCGTGCGCCGCAGCACCAGCATCAGCCCGCCCAGCACCAGGCCAGCAAAGACAAGGATGGCCAGCCGGTTGAGCGTGATGTCCATGCCGCCCACCGCAACCGAGCCGGAAAGCCAGCCCGGCGTCTGCACCGCGATGTTGGTCGGCCCGAAAATAGAACGCACCGCCTGCTGCAAGATGAGCGAAAGCCCCCATGTGGCCAGAAGCGTTTCAAGCGGGCGGCCATACAGGAAGCGGATCAGCCCGCGCTCGATCAAGATGCCAAGCGCCCCGCACACCACGAACGCCACCGGAATGGCCACGAGAATGGCCACCGGCTCCAGCGCGGGCACACTCGCGCGGATGGCCTGCTGCACCATCCACGTCACATAGGCGCCAATCATCATCATCTCGCCATGGGCCATGTTGATCACGCCCATCACGCCAAAGGTAATGGCGAGCCCCGTGGCCGCAAGCAGCAGCACCGAGCCGTAGCTCAGGCCATAAAAGGCATTCTGCGCAACGCCCCAGGCACGCAGGTGCCAGTCGATGCGGGATACGGCGGCCTGTGCCTCACGGCGCACTGCTGGCGCTTCCGCATCCGACCCGGCAACACCGGCGAGGATGCCACGCGCCTGGGCGCCACCAACCGCGCCGAGCGCGCGCACCGCCTCAAGCCGGGAGGCAAGCGCATCGGGGGCGGGAGGCTGGCCAAGAATGGTCGCGGCCCGCACCTCGGCCAGCCGGGTGCGCACGGCGGCATCCTTTTCCACCGCAAGGGCATGCTCCACAACCGGCAGCATGGCCGGGTCGTGGCGGGCGTAAAGCGCGTCGGCGGCCCTGAGCCGCGTTGCGGGCTGGGGCGCGAGCAGGTCCCTGCCGGCCTGCACGCCCGCGAGTGCCGTGCGGATGCGGTTGTTCAGGCGGATCGGCTTCAGCCCCTCCGGCACGGACACCTGGGGCTGGCCCGTGCGGGCCTCCACGTAGTTTTCGCCGTGGCGGATATACACGCTGCCATCAGGAGCTGCGAACAGGCTCCGCTCGCCCAGCGCCTGCAACGCAGCCCCGGCCTGCGGGTCATCTGACGTGGCAAGGGTGGAAATGGCCGCCGTGACCACCCCGAATTGCGGGCTGGCCAGGTCGGCAAAGGCGTCTGCCCGCGCACTGTGGCCCGGCAGCAGCATTGCCCCGAGCCACAGCGCCGCCAGCAGGCAGGTCGTGCGCGCCTTACGCATGCCTGTGCCCGAGGCACGCCTTGGTAACGGTGTTGTAGTTGCCGCAGGCAATGGGCTTGCGCCAGTCGCCGATCAGGTCTTTCGTTTCCGGCACCCACGGCGACCAGGCCTGCCCGGGCACGAGTGCCGGGGTCTTCCACACCACCGAGAACTGCCCGTCATCCTGTATCTCGCCAATATAGACCGGCTTGGTCAGGTGGTGGTCGGGCAGCATCTCGGCCACGCCGCCGGTCAGGTTGGGCTGGCGGATGCCGATCATGGCGTCAATCACCTTGTCATGATCGGTGGTACCCGCTTTGGTCACCGCCTGCACCCACATGTTGAAGCCGATGTAATGCGCCTCCATCGGGTCGTTGGTGGTGCGCTTGGGGTTTTTGGTGAATTCGTGCCACTGCTTGATGAAGGCGGTATTGGCCGGGGTGTCGATGCTCTCGAAGTAGTTCCACGCGGCAAGCTGGCCCACCAGCGGGGCGGTGTCCATGCCGGCCAGTTCCTCTTCGCCCACGCTGAAGGCCATGACCGGGATGTCGGTGGCTGAAATGCCCTGATTGCCCAGCTCCTTGTAGAACGGCACGTTGGCATCGCCATTGATGGTCGAGACTACCGCAGTCTTCTTGCCCGCCGAGCCGAAAGCCTTGATCTGCGAGACGATGGTCTGCCAGTCCGACTGCCCGAACGGCGTGTAGTTGACCATGATGTCGGCTTCCGCGATGCCCTTGGCCTTGAGGTAATTGGCCAGGATCTGGTTGGTCGTGCGCGGATAGACGTAATCCGTGCCCACCAGCGCGAAACGCTTCGCCCCGCCGCCATCCTCGCTCAGCAGGTAGTCCACCGCCGGTATGGCCTGCTGGTTGGGGGCCGCACCCGTATAGAAGATGTTGCGGCTGCACTCCTGGCCTTCGTACTGCACGGGATAGAACAGGATGCCGTTGAGTTCCTCGAACACCGGCAGCACCGATTTGCGTGAAACGCTGGTCCAGCAGCCAAATACGGCCGATGCCTTGTCCACCGACAGGAGCTGGCGCGCCTTCTCGGCAAAGAGCGGCCAGTTCGAGGCGGGATCCACCACCACCGCTTCAAGCGGGCGGCCAAGCAGGCCGCCCTTGCGGTTCTGCTCGGCAATGAGCATCAGCATGACATCCTTGAGCGTGGTCTCGCTGATCGCCATCGTGCCGGACAGCGAATGCAGGATGCCAACCTTGATCGGTTCGCCCGTGGGCGCTGCCGCCCGCGCCGGCGCCGTGCGCCACATGCCCCCCACAGCAGCCGCCGAGGAGGCAAGGGCAAGACGTCCGAACGCGCGACGGGAAAGGTGAGGCAGTGTGACAGGCATGATGAATGGTCCTTTTGCTGCTGCCTGCATTGTCGGCGTACACAAAAGCGCTTCCCATACGCATTCCTGCGTATGTCCATCACGGGCATTCCGTTACGATTATGCACGCTGCCACCCGTAACACCCGAAAGCCGTGATCTTGCCGCACCCGACCAGCCGCCTGCGCATCGTGCGTCCCCGCCGGGCCTACAGCCGCTGGGCCGCCGACCAGACATTCGAGGACTACGCCCTGCGCTTTACCGCGCGCAGCGCGCGCATGGCCACGCCCATGCGGGCGGCGCGCACGGCACTGGGCTCCATCTCGTTCCTCGCCCTCGAGGCCATGGGCGGCACGCTCACGCTGGCCTTCGGCTTTGCCAACACGGCCGCGGCCATAGCCCTTGTCACGGTGGTCATCTTCACCCTTACCCTGCCGCTATGCGCAACGGCGGCGCGCGCGGGGCTGGATATCGACCTGCTCACGCGCGGCACCGGCTTTGGCTATATCGGCTCGACCATCACCTCGCTGCTCTATGCCATTTTCACCTTCATCTTCTTCGGGCTCGAGGCGGCGATCCTGGCGGGCACGCTGCACGGGCTGCTGGGCATGGAGCTGTGGCTGGCGTACCTGCTGTGCGCGGCCATCATCATCCCGCTGGTGACGTGGGGCATCACGTTCATCGCCCGTTTCCAGATCGCGACACAGCCGGTCTGGCTGGCCCTCAATCTCATCCCCCTCGTGGTGCTGGCGGGCCTGCACCCCGAACTGCTGGGGCAATGGACCCATTTCAGCGCGCCCTACGGGCCGCCCGGGCGCATCGACCCCCTTGCCGTGGGCACCGGCGCCTCGCTCATGATCGTGCTGGTGTGCCAGAGTGCGGAACAGATCGATTTCCTGCGCTTCCTGCCCGAACCCACGCGTTGCAACCGGCGGCAATGGTGGGTGGCGCTGGTGCTGGGGGGGCCGGGATGGGTGGTGCTTGATGCCTTCAAGCTGCTGGCGGGGTCGTTTCTGGCATGGGTGGCGCTGCAGGCAGGCTTTTCACCGCTGCAGGCGGTCCAGCCCGGGGTGATGTACCGTTTTGCCTGGGGCAGTTTCACCCCCGCCCCGGTCGCGACCGTGCTGACGGTGGCGCTGGTGGCGCTGGCGCAGGTCAAGGTCAACATCACCAATGCCTATGCCGGGTCGCTGGCATGGTCGAACTTCTTCTCGCGCCTGACCCACACCCATCCGGGGCGGGTGTTCTATGTCATCTTCAATGTCATGATCGCCCTGCTGCTGATGGAAGCCGGGCTGGTCAGCACCATCCAGACCGGCATCACGCTGTATGGCGTTCTGGCCTGTGCATGGATTGGCGCGATACTGGGGGATGTGACGCTGTGCAAGCCGCTTGGCCTCAGCCCGCCCTTTGTCGAGTTCAAGCGCGCGCTGCTGCCGGACTTCAACATCGTGGGGCTGGGGGCATGGGGTATCGCCGCAGCCACGGGCGTTGGGGCCTTTGCAGGCTATCTGGGCCCGATGGCCGCGGCCTATGCGCCTTTCCTCACGCTGGGGGTAGCCTTTGCCGCGGCACCGGCGCTGGCGTGGCTGACCGGGGGGCGCACCTATCTGGCCCGCCCCCAGCCAGCGGGCTGGAACGACCGGCCCGCCATGACCTGCGTCATCTGTGAGCATACCTTCGAGGCACGGGATATGGCGCCCTGCCCGGCCTATGGCGGCACGATCTGCTCACTGTGCTGCTCGCTGGACGGGCGCTGCCGCGACCGCTGCAAGCCGGTCTCGACCCGCATGGGCAGCCAGCTTGCCGCCCCGCTCCGCACCCTGCCACCCCGCCTGCGCCGGTGGCTCGTGGCGCCTGCGGGGCGCTTTACGCTCATGCTGGCGGGCATGACGCTGGGCATGGGGCTGCTGGCATGGGCAACGGGCCATGCGTGGAGTGGCATCATGGTGCCGGTCTTCCTGGCGGGCACGGTGGGCGCGTGGCTGCTGGTCATGGCGCAGGAGGGACGGCGCACCGCCACGCGCGAGACCCTGCACCAGACCCGCCAGCTCATGAACGAGATCCGCGCCCGCCGCCGCACCGACCATGCGCTGAAGCTGGCCCGCGAAAAGGCCGAGGCCGCAAGCCTGGCCAAGACCCGCTACATCAGCGGCATCAGCCACGAGATCCGCTCGCCGCTCAACGCCATCATGGGCTATATCCAGCTGCTGCAACACGATACGCGCCTGCCGCCCGAGCGCCACCAGGCGCTGGGCATCATGCGCGAAAGTGGCGAGCACATCACCAGCATCCTCTCCGGCCTGCTTGACATCTCGCGCATCGAGGCCGGGCGGATCGAACTGCATGCCGATACCATCGCCCTGCCCGCCTTTCTGGAATCCGTGGCCCAGATGATCCGCCCGCAGGCGCAGGCGCGCGGGCTGGAGCTGGTATGGCGGCCCGGCTACCTGCCCGCCGTCGTCACGTGCGATGAGCACCGCCTGCGCCAGATCCTGCTCAACCTGCTGTCAAACGCGGTCAAGTTCACCCGGCAGGGCACGGTCACATTCGGGGCGAGGTGGCAGGGGCAGATTGCGGAATTCATCATAGAAGACACCGGCCCCGGCATTGCTGCGGAAGATCATGCCCGCATTTTCGAGCCCTTTGAACGCGGCGGCGCCAGCGCGGGCGTGCCGGGCACCGGGCTGGGGCTGACCATCACCCGGCTGCTGACCGAAGTCCTGGGCGGCGAACTGACCTTTACCAGCACGCCGGGCAAGGGATCGCGCTTCAGGGTGCGGCTCATGCTGTCTGACCGGCAGGTGGAGCTACCGCCCCGCCTGCCCGCCTTCCCCACCGGCTATGAAGGGCCACGCCGTACGGTGCTGGTGGTGGATGACAATGCCGAGCACCGCCTGATCATGCGCGAAATCCTTGAACGCTGCGGCTTTGCCTTTGAAGGGGCGGAAAGCGGGGCGGAATGCCTCGACCGCCTGCCGCTGGTGCAGCCCGACCTGCTGCTGCTCGACCTGTCCATGCCGGGCATGGACGGGCGCGACCTTGCCCTGCGCATCCGCAACTCCCCCCATGCCCGCGTGCCGATCATGTTCCTGACCGGCAACCTGGTGGAAAGTGCCAACCGCCATGTCCCCTCGCTTGAGGACTGCCCCGTGCTGGGCAAGCCGGTGAACCTGTCGGTTCTGGTCACCAAAATGGGCCAGATGCTCGGCCTTGAATGGATCTTTCCCGCCACCGGGGCTGACAGTGCGCCACTTCTCCCGCCCGACACACCCGCCACCCTGCCCGAGGCGGAGCGCGTGGCCCTGCTTGCCCTGCTTGATGGCGGTAACCTGCGCCACCTGCGCACCCACCTGGCCACCCTGCGCGCGCAGCACCCGGCCCTGGGCGGCGCGATCGAACCGCTGCTGGCCCTTGCCGCGTCCTACCAGCTTGAAGCCCTGCGCCACCACCTGGAGCGACCCACGCCATGACCGTGCCCGATCCATCCCGCAAATCCGTTCTTGTCATTGATGATGACCCGGCCGTTCTGGGCCTGATGGACGAAAAACTGACCGATGGCGGCTATACGGTGCTGCTGGCGCAGTCCGGCATGGCAGCGCTTGCCGTCGTGGCGCGCACCGTGCCGGACCTGATCATGGTCGATGCCCTCATGCCCGGCATGAACGGGTGGGACGTGTGCGCGGCCCTGCATGACGACCCGCGCCTGAGCCTCGTGCCCATTATCTTCATGACCGGCCTGACCGAGACCGAGCACGTGATCCGCGCGTTTGAGGCCGGTGCCGCCGATTACGTGACCAAGCCCCTGCGGCTGGAGGAAGTCATGGCCCGCATTGGCGTGCGCATGGAATCCGCCGCACGCATCCGCGCGGCCCATGGGGCGCTTGACCATGCGGGCCGCTTCCTGCTGGCCACCAGCCAGGCGGGCGATGTGCTGTGGGCCACGCCACAGGCGGGGCTTGTGCTGCGCGAGCTTTCAGGCCCCGGTGATGCGGGCGCGGCCCTGTCCCTGCCCACGCCCCTGCCCGCGCCCGGCAGCGTGCTCATGCGCCATAATGTGGGTGAAAACGAGCTTGTGCTGACCCTTGTGGGCATGAGCGGACCCGATGAACTGCTGCTGCGCATCAGCCGGCAGCCACTTTTCCCCCAGCGCATATTGCAAGACAGGCTGGGCCTGAGCGCGCGCGAGGCGGAAGTGCTGCTGTGGATCTCGCGTGGGAAGACCAGCCGCGACATTGCCGATATCCTGAAGGTCAGCCCGCGCACGATCGACAAGCATATCGAACAGATCTACAATAAGACCGGACTGAGCACGCGGGCGGCTGCGGCGGCTACCGCATCGCGCCTGCTGCAGGAGCGCTAGGCGCGAAAGGTGCCGCCCTTTTTCAAAAAGGCGGTGTTTCCTGAAGCTTTTATATTTTAGGGCACGACCCTTGCCGCATCATCCGAAAGGCCGTCCTGCTGCATGTCGGGCGTGCCGATTTCAGGGCACATTTTGCGCTGCTCATGGCCACGTATCACGGCCAGTTTCTGGCGTACCTGGTCAAGGCTGCGCTCGGTGGCATCCTCCCGGATCGAGTGGCCCGCTGGCGTAAGCGTCGCCCCTTTCATGATGCCAAAGCCCGGCACGGGATCGAATTTGACAAAAAAGCCCTTCTCCGCCGGGGCCTTGTCCTGCGCCGCGGCCTGGGCTTCGCTGTGGCTGAGGGCCGCCAGCCGGTCCGACAGGCGCACATCCTCGGCCAACAGGTGGCGACAATCCATTTTTTCAGGCGCGGGGGCGGCCTGTGCCAGGCCCGCGCCCATGATCCCTGCCAGCAGGGCAAGGCCATATGTGGCGTTTCGCTTGAGGGTCAGCATTCCGATCTCTCCTGGCGGTGGGTCAGCCCTGCCGCCTGATTAAATGACATGAACAGGCCAGCCGTTTTCAGTACTGGAACTGCATGCCCAGCAAAAAAGCCCCCACCGCGCGCGTGCCCATGGCCTTGTAGCGCACGTAATCGAACGTAAAGCGCAGGTTGTGGCCATCCATGACATAATTGCCGCCCACATCGAACTGGGTGGTCTTTGGGTGGCCGGGACCGTACATGTCCTTCTTGAAGCGGAACTGCTGGTAACGCACCAGCGGCTGGATGCGCCCCCAGCCCAGCCGGTAGGGAATGAGATACGCCGTGCTGGCCAGGAAGGCCGTGCCATCGTTCACGCCACCCACATTGCCATAATCGGCCGAGCGCTGCCCGTAGCCTGCCGCGATGTCCTTCACGCCGCCGGTATAATACTGGTAATACGCGCCCTCGAGTGTATAGACGCCGTATTTCGCGCCCTCGCCAATGCGTTTTTCAAACAGGCCATCAACATTCCACGCCTTGTAGTCGCCCTTGTCCTGCGCGGTGCCCACGCCATCGGTTTCGTACTGGCCTGCAAGGCCAATGGCCAGGATGTCGGCCTTGCCGTAATAGGTACTGGCCGTATAGTAGGCAGGCGACGGCTCGGGATCGAGGAAGTTGTATTCCATGCGCGCGGCAAAGAGCGGGTGCTCGCCATAATTGGAGCCGCCGCGCACCCAGTTATGCCCGCGATAGACACCCGCCACGTAGCGGAAGCGATCCTTGAGCAGCCTGCCCCACACCGAGATGCCATCATCACGGCCCGACCACGCACCCGGATACTGCGATACTATTGGAAAGGCATAGGTGCTGAGGAAGTATGGCCCGTCAAGGTTCGAGCGGTCACTTGGCGTGAGCATGCGCCCGCCCCAGACATTGAACGCCTTCCACCGCTCGACCTGCAGGACACCGTCAAGCACGTTCCAGTTGCCATCACGCAGGCGCTCGAGGTTGAGCGTTGACTTGACGTATTTGTGGAACTGCGCGCCCATGTAGATACGCAGGTCACTGGCACTTGCCGCATCCTTGTTGCCGGGCATGGTGGTGTCGTGGCTCAGATACTGCGCCCGCACGCCCAGGCCCAGCGTAAAGAACTGGTCCTTGCCAAAATTAACCGTGGTGGCCGCGCGGGCATGGGGCATGCTGGCACCAAGCGCCACGCAGGCCGACAGGATACTGCCGCAACGCAGCAGCTTCTTCTTCCGGCTCATCCTGAACCGGGACACAAGCGCAATCATGAACATCCCCTTGTGGCTGCGGTCACCGACCGGCGACAGGGAAACATTACGCAATTGCACCATCAGGACGGGATGCGTGAAATTACTTATAATGGCCGTTTATGAGCTTATTCATGCCACCAACGCGGGGCAGCGCATGCCATCGTGCAATGATCGCTGGCACGCAGATACCAAAAAAGCCGCCTTTTTGGAAAAAGGCGGCCCGCAGGAATATTCATTATTTCAAAGCAATGTTTTTACAGGCCGCCCTGTTCAATGATGAAACGGGCAATATCCTCCACCCCCTCGCCTGCACGGACATTGGCAAACACAAAGGGCCGCTGCCCGCGCATGCGCCTGCTGTCGCGGTCCATCACCCCAAGGTCAGCGCCGACATGGGGGGCGAGGTCGATCTTGTTGATGACCAGCAGGTCGCTGCGCGTAATGCCGGGGCCGCCCTTGCGGGGGATCTTGTCCCCTGCCGAGACATCAATGACATAGATGGTCAGGTCAGCCAGTTCGGGGCTGAACGTGGCGGCAAGGTTGTCACCGCCACTTTCCACCAGCACGAGGTCCAGCCCGGCAAAGCGCTCCGTCAGTTCCGCAATGCCTGCCAGGTTGATGCTGGCATCCTCGCGTATGGCCGTGTGCGGGCAGCCACCGGTCTCGATGCCCATGATGCGCTCGGGCGGGAGCGAGCCCGCGCGGGTCAGGAACTCCGCATCCTCGCGCGTGTAGATATCGTTGGTGATGGCGGCAATATTGTAATCATTGCGAAAGCGGCGGCACAGCGCATCCATCAATGCTGTCTTGCCCGTGCCCACCGGGCCGCCAATGCCCACACGCAGCGGGCCGTGCTTTGCCTTTGTCATGTTCTGAACAACCTCGTTTCCTGGGTTTCGTGATGCATGGCGGCGAGGTCGGCGGCAAAACAGGCCCCGCCCACATCGTCCAGCGTCTGGTGCCTGGCCTGCGCTGCGGCCTGCGCCAGTATGGTTTCAAGCCGGGCCAGCGCGTGCAGCCCGTCCGTCTGGCCCAGCGGCACCAGCCGCACGGCAGCCGACACCAGGGCCGCCACCGCCGCATACCCGCCCGAAAGCACGGCCTGCCCCACGGCCACGCCGCCACGGCGAAACACCAGCCCCTGCACCACCGGCAGCGGCCAGCGCGTGCCTGCCAGCATGGCCTTGGGCGGCACGACATGCCACACCGCCGCCGCCCGCAAAAAGGCCTCGCCCTGATATACCGTCTCCTCATACCGCTCGCGCGAGGCGGCGGAGGCGCAGGCAAAACGGGCAATCTCGCGCAGGCGGGCATCATCCTCACCCGCCTGCCATGCCGCATGCACAATGATCAGGTCATTGCCAAGACTGCCATGGCGCAGCAACGCGCCAACCCACGCGCACAGGGTTTCCACATCACGCACGTCACCGCGCTCGACCGCCCATTCCAGCCCGTGGCTGTAGGCATACCCCCCCGTGGGGAAAGCGGGCGACACCCATGAGAGCAGCCGCAGGAAATCCTGCCCGGCCAGGCCAGCGGGTTCAGTCATGCGCGTGGTGGTGGCCGCCATGCTCATGCGTGTGGGCATGGTCGTGATGGTGGTCATGGCCGTGTGCTGTGCTGCGCCCTGCATAGGCCCCGCTTTCGGGGTCAAAGGCTGCCCTGACGTGGCGCACATGCCCGCCAAGGCCTGCAATCATGTCGGCAATCACATGGTCATGCCGCACGAGGATGCGCTCGGCCCCAATAGCGGCGGGCAGGTGCCGGTTGCCCAGGTGCCAAGCCAGCCGCAGCAGGTGCAGCGGGTCATGGGCGGTGACCTCCATCAGGTCTTCCGGCAGGGCTTCGACGCGAACGACGCGGCCATCATCAAGCACCAGCCCATCGCCATCGGCCAGCAGGCGGGCATGCTCAAGTTCAAGCAGCACGCGCGCACCCGAGCGCAGGGTGAGCATCATGCGTCTGCGGTGGCGGCCTTCATAATCGGCGGCGAACACATCCGCGGCCTCGGCCACGGGCCAGCTTCCCGCTGGCAGGATTTTGGTGACACGGGTCATCAGAACAGGAAATACCTCTGGGCCATGGGCAGGATGTCGGCGGGCTCGCATGTCAGCAGCACGCCATCGGCCCGCACTTCATAGGTTTCGGGATCGACCTCGATATGCGGCATGGCATCGTTATGGATCATGCTGCGCTTGCCAATGCCGCCGCGCGTGTCCGACACGGCGGAAAGGCCCTTCTGCAGACCCAGCCTGCGCCCGATATCATCCTCCAGCGCCGCCTTTGACACGAAGGTCAGGCTGGTATGGGTCCGCGCCCCGCCGTAGCCGCCAAACATCATGCGGCCATGCACCGGCTGCGGCGTGGGGATGGAGGCATTGGGGTCGCCCATCATGGCATAGGCAATCGCACCCCCCTTGATGACCAGATCGGGCTTGACGCCAAAGAACGCAGGCTCCCACAACACAAGATCGGCCAGCTTGCCCACCGCGATCGACCCCACCTCATGCGACAGGCCGTGGGCGATGGCGGGGTTGATGGTATATTTGGCGATATAGCGTTTGACGCGGTTGTTGTCGGCCACGCCATCACCGGGCAGCGGGCCGCGCTGCTGCTTCATCTTGTGGGCGGTCTGCCATGTGCGCAGCGGCACCTCGCCCACCCGGCCCATGGCCTGGCTGTCGGATGACATCATGGACAGCACACCCATGTCATGGAAGATATCCTCCGCCGCGATGGTCTCGCGCCTGATGCGGCTCTCGGCAAAGGCTATGTCCTCGGGCACCTTCGGGTCGAGGTGATGGCAGACCATGAGCATGTCCAGGTGCTCATCAAGCGTGTTGCACGTATAGGGTCGCGTGGGGTTGGTGGAGGATGGCAGCACGTTGGGCAGGCCGGCCACCCGGATGATGTCGGGCGCATGCCCGCCGCCCGCGCCCTCGGTATGGAAGGCGTGGATGGTGCGGCCTTCAAAGGCTGCGATCGTGTCCTCCACGAAGCCGCTCTCGTTGAGCGTGTCGGTATGGATCATGACCTGCACGTCCATCCGGTCGGCAACACCGAGGCAGCAATCGATGGCGGCGGGGGTCGAGCCCCAGTCCTCATGCAGTTTCAGGCAGCTTGCGCCCGCGCGCACCATTTCCTCCAGCGCCTCGGGGCGCGAGGCATTGCCCTTGCCCGCAAATGCGAGGTTGACCGGAAAGGCATCCGCCGCCTGCAGCATGCGCGCGAGGTGCCAAGGCCCCGGGGTGCAGGTGGTGGCCGCCGTGCCCGTGGCAGGCCCCGTGCCGCCGCCGAGCATGGTGGTGATGCCCGAGGCCAGCGCCTCCTCGATCTGCTGGGGGCAGATGAAATGGATGTGGCTGTCAATGCCGCCCGCGGTCAGGATCCTGCCCTCGCCCGCGATGATTTCCGTGCCCGGCCCGATGATGATGTCCACCCCGGGCTGGATATCGGGGTTGCCTGCCTTGCCGATGGCGGCGATGCGCCCGTCACGCAACGCCACATCCGCCTTGACGATGCCCCAGTGGTCGATGATCAGCGCATTGGTGATGACGGTATCCGCCGCCCCCTCCGCCCGCGTGGCCTGTGACTGGGCCATGCCATCGCGGATGGTCTTGCCGCCGCCAAAGCGCACTTCCTCGCCATAGATGGTGAAATCCTTTTCCACCGCCACCAAAAGGTTCGTATCGGCCAGCCGCACGCGGTCACCGGTGGTGGGGCCGAACTGGCCTGCGTAATCATGCCGGGTCAGCCGCGTCATTGGTCCACACTCCCCATCACATCACCCCTGAAGCCGATCACGCGGCGCAGGCCCCGCAGCGGCACCAGTGTGACGTCACGCTCCTGCCCCGGCTCGAAGCGCACCGCCCCGCCCGATGGCACGTCAAGCCGCCAGCCCAGCGCCTGCGCGCGCTCAAAGCACAGGGCCGGATTGACCTCGGCAAAATGATAATGGCTGCCGACCTGCACGGGGCGGTCGCCGGTATTGGTCACGCGCAGGGTGCGCCGGGGCTGGCCTTCATTGAGGGTAATCTCGCCCCCATCGGTCAGGATCTCGCCGGGTATGGCGCCTTCGGGCAGGGGGTCAGCGTATCGGGTCATGGACTGTCACCAGTTTCGTGCCATCGGGGAAGGTCGCCTCGACCTGAACATCATGGATCATCTCGGCCACGCCGGGCATGACCTGCGCGCGGGTCAGCACATGGCCGCCACTGGCCATGAGCTCGGCAACACTCAGCCCGTCGCGCGCGCCTTCGACCACATGGTCGGTAATCAGGGCCACGGCCTCGGGGTAGTTCAGCCGCACGCCACGTTCCAGCCTGCGGCGGGCCACGATGGCCGCCATGGCGATGAGCAGCTTGTCCTTTTCCCTTGGTGTCAGCTTCATGTCGTGCTCCGCCTCCTTGCCTGCCTGTGCTGTATCATGACCGCCATGTGGAGGGCATGGGTCGCCCCGCCCGCAATGCAGGCAGGATATGACGCAGCGCCCCCTCAAGCGCCCAGCCCCCCTTGCCCACGCCACGCACCACCAGCATGCCGTTCCACGCGGATGCGGCAAAGCCCGCGCATTGGGGCGCTGCCAGCCGTTCGCGCACCGGGGCCAGCAGGTCCATCGCCTGCGGGCTGGCCAGCACCAGTGTGGCCACCGCGCCCTGCCCCGCAGCCACGGCGGGCTGGGCCAGCAGGGCCGTGACAGTGGTGCTTTCCAGCCGCAGCATGTCTTCGAGCAGCAGTTCGCCCGCGCGCCTTATGGTCAGCCGGTCGCGCACGTGCAGGCTGGCAAGCTGCTCGCCCGCGCCAAGGCGGCCGAATATCCGGCTCTCGAGAAAGAGGAAGGTGGCGGATTGCGCCATATCCACCACCATGTGGCGGCGCAGGCGGCTGCCATCAAAAAAGATCGTGCCATGCGGCAGCCATTCCAGCCGCGCCCCGGCATCGATATGGCAGGAAACCGCCATGTCCGCCGGGCTGTCTTCGGGGCGGGCGCGGTAGATCCGCTCGGCCGCCTGCGATGTGACCAGTAGCTCCGTGCCGGGACCACAGGACAGCCGCCCGTTGATGCGGTCACCCGCCGCGATGCCGCCCGATATATTGACCGTGGCGGCTTCCAGCCCGTTGCCCTGCACGCGCGGAAACAGCAGGCGGCAGCAGCCTGCCTGCACCAGATCGGCCATGCGGGTGCGGGCGCCATCAGCCCTGACCTCCAGCCCGAACTGCCCCCTTGCGCGCTGGAGTGGGATTATGCCCGCGTTCATTTCCGTCCTGACAGCATTGGGGCCATCGTAGCAGCCGGGTGCGATACGTCCATTGCGTAGAATTACGTAATCCGCGCTACACGGCCACGAGCATGCTTTTTTTCAACAAGGCCACGTTTTTGAAGGCTTTTTTTAAGTCTTCACCAGAAATTTTTTCATGCACGCGGTCAATCGGGCTGCGCGGCCTGAACCAGTTGGCCAAAGCGCATCATGTCCACATTCCCGCCCGATACAATCACGCCAATGCGCCTGCCCTGCCACCGGGGCGCTGCGGCAAGGGCGGCTGCCACGCCAAGGCAGCCGGTGGGCTCGACAACAATCTTCATCCGCTCAGCGACAAGGCGCATCGTGGCGACCAGGGCCGCGTCATCCACCGTGACAATTTCGCGCAGATAGCGGCGCATGATGGCAAAGGTCAGTGGCGAGACGGCAGTTGTCTGCGCGCCATCGGCAAGGGTATGGGGCACCGGAATCCGCACGATATGCCCAACAGCCAGTGACTGGCGCGCATCATCGCCCGCTGCCGGTTCCACGCCGATCACGGCGCAGTCCGGTGCGACCTTACTGGCCACGAGCGCGCAGCCCGAGACCAGCCCGCCGCCACCAACGGGCACGAACAGCGCATCAAGCGGGCCGGTTTCCTCAAACAGTTCGAGTGCTGCCGTGCCCTGGCCTGCGATGATGTCGGGATGGTCGAAGGGGGGCAGAACGGTGGCCCCGCGCCCGTTGGCAATGGCAGTGGCTATTGCCTGGCGGTCCTGCGTGTAGCGGTCATAGAGAACCACTTCCGCGCCATAACCCTGTGTTGCGGCCCGTTTCATGGCCGGGGCATCTTCAGGCATGACGATGATGGCGGGTATGCCTGCATCACGCGCCGCACTGGCCACGGCCTGCGCATGATTGCCCGATGAAAACGCCACCACACCGCGCTGCCTTGCGGCCTGCGGCAGGGCTGCGATGGCGTTTGCCGCGCCCCGGAACTTGAAAGCCCCCACGCGCTGGAAATTCTCGGCCTTGAAAAACAGCGTCGCGCCGCTTGTGCTATCGAGATACCGCGATGTCAGGACCGGCGTGCGATGCGCCTGCCCTTTGATCCGTGCTGCCGCCGCGACCACATCTGCAAATACCGGTAGTGACTGCATCGCTCCCTCTCCCCCAACATGGCTAGGCCATCAGCATGGCCCGGTTCTGTCGCGGCAGCCAGAAGCAATGTCAGGACGGCCGCTCCCATCGCATGACGGGAGCGACCGGCGCCTGATGGCTCAGGGCGTATGGACGAGCTTACGGTTCAGGAATTCCTCGATGCCGAATTCCGAAAGTTCACGGCCATAGCCAGAGTTCTTGATGCCGCCAAACGGCAGGTCGGCCGCCGAGCCGGTCGCGCTGTTGATGAAGACCATGCCCGTATCGATCCGGGCGGCAACGCGGCGACCACGTTCCACATCGCTGGTCTGGATGGAGCCGCCAAGGCCATAGGGCGAATCATTGGCCAGTGCTACGGCTTCATCCTCACTATCCACGGAATGGATGATGGCGACGGGGCCAAAGATTTCCTGGTAGAAGATGGGGTTGTCCTTGGTCAGGTTGGTCAGGATCGCGGCCTTCATGAAGAAGCCCTCGCGCTCGATGCGCTTGCCACCCACAACAAGGTTTGCCCCGTGCGCCACGGCCTTTTCCACCTGGGCTACGGCATGTTCCATCGCCACCTGGCTGCTCATCGGGCCATGGGTCACGCCCTGCTCGAGCGGGTCGCCGTATTTGAAATCATTGATCGCCACCTTGAGGCGCGAGGTGAATTCCTCAACGAGTGACTTGTGCACGATCATGCGCTTGGCTGCCGTGCAGACCTGGCCGTTATTGGACATGCGCGCCTGCACCGCAAGCGGCACGACCGTGTCGAGATCGGCATCATCAAGCACGATGAACGCGTCGGAACCGCCAAGTTCCATCGTGCTTTTCTTGAGCGCGCGGCCTGCCTGGCCAGCCACGGCGCTGCCGGCGCGCTCGCTGCCGGTCAGGGCGACGCCGCGGATTTCGGGGCGCCCGATCAGTTTTTCCGACTGGTCATTGGTAATGAACAGGTTGGTATAGGCCCCTGCAGGCGCACCAGCCTCACGGAACAGCTCTTCAAACGCCACGGCGCATTGCGGCACGCCCGGCGCGTGCTTGACCATGACCACATTGCCCGCCATCAGGTTGGGGGCTGCCACGCGGGCAAGCTGGTAATAGGGGAAGTTCCACGGCTCCACGCAGTAGATGATGCCCAGCGGCTCGCTGGTTACACAGGCATGACCCTGCGACACCGGCAGCTCGCGCGGGGCGAGGAAGGTCTCGGCCTTCTCGGCGTAATAGGCCAGGATATCGGCCGAAAGCGAGATCTCGGCAATGGCTTCGGGCAGGATCTTGCCCATTTCGATTGAAATCAGGCGCGCATGCTTTTCCTTGTCGCGGCGCAGGATCTCGGCTGCCTTGAGCATGATGTCACGCCGCTGGGCGATGGTGCGGCGGCGCCAGTCACCCTCCCAGAACTGATGGGCGGTTTCGAGGCGTGCCAGCATTTCCTTGTCATCATGCAGGTCAAAGACCTTTTCCGTCTTGCCGGTGGCGGGATTAATGGTGCGATAGGGACTCATGTCATCATATCCTTACAGGGTGCGGGCATGGATGGCGTTATAGCCGGGCAAGGGTTGGTGTTGTGTGAACGCGCCAACGGATTGCCACTCTTTGGTTGCAGATTGCGCCATGCCCTGCGTGTTGATGCAATGCTCCCTGTATCGTGACTATATTCCGCCGTAGCGTGTCAATGTCCGCGCCTGACAGGGCAGCCCTGCGCTCATGCACCTGTAAACGGGCTGGAATGGCTGGTTTCAGGGGGCTGGGCAGGCGCTTGCAGGGCGCATGGTGCGAGGTGGCATCACAAGAGTTTGAATTTGAGAGAAAGACCAGCGTATTCCACCTGCCCTGCACGATTCATGGGTATGAACGGCTGCCAGCCCACTTCATGTGCCAGCTCCAAACTGTTCCCTACAGGCAATGGCTGGGTTTATCATTCGCCGTAAAGCTCATCCATCAGATGAGCGTAATCACCGTCTTTCATAACAGGACGCCACCCGGATGATGGATAAAACATGTTCAGATCCAATATCTGATACATATCATCCGAAATATGCACGATCGATATTTCTCCGTTTGCATAGTGAAGATATTGCCCTCCCGTGCCGGCCGGAACCCTTTCGTCAATCAATCCTATATCCCATTCGAATACAATGCCGGTCGCAGGCTGTAGAGGAACCTTGAATTCTATTTCAAAATTATGTGATATTTTACATAAGCAGGGAATAAACTTCTGCTCAATAATAATTTCCGATATACAGTTTTCAGGGAACGATATTTTTAATTTCAATACCAAGATCCATATATAATTGCGCCAATATATGATTTTGTCTCTTCATCCCCCTGATAACAGGAACATCATCAGGGGGCATGTCGGGTGGCAAAAATGGTCAGGGCGCAGGATTGCAATGCACCTGATGGATCGCGTTGATCTTGGCCTCGAGTTCCGGCGTAATGACCAGGTCAACCGAACCGAGAATGGTCCTGAGCTGTTCGATACTCGTGGCGCCAATGATGTTCGAGGTCACGAACGGTCGCGACGTGACAAAGGCAATGGCCATCTGCACCGGGTCGATCCCTTCCGCTTTTGCCAGCGCGATATAGGCGCTGACCGCTTCTTCCACGCCCGGCTTCTCGTAGCGCTGGGCGCGGTTGAACAGCGTGGTGCGCGCACCTGCCGGTCGCGCGCCGTTCAGGTATTTGCCGGTCAGGTAGCCCTGCGCCAGGGGCGAATAGGCCAGCAGGCCCACCTTCTCGCGCAGGGCGATCTCGGCCAGGCCGATCTCGAAGGTGCGGTTGATGAGGTTATAGGCATTCTGGATCGACACCACGCGCGGCGCGCCATGGCGGGATTCGGCCAGATATTGCGAAACACCCCATGCCGTCTCGTTAGAGAGGCCGATATGGCGGATCTTGCCCTCGCGCACCAGGTCGCCCAGCACGCCCAGCGTCTCGGCAATGGGCACCTCGTCAGCCTCGGGCAGGGCGGTGAATGTTGTGCCCCCTGCCCCGAACAGCCCCAGCTTGCGGTCCGGCCAGTGCAACTGGTACAGGTCGATGTAATCCGTGCCAAGCCGGCGCAGCGAGCCATCAAGCGCGTAACGGATCTGCCTGGGCGTCAGCCGGGTTTCCTCCCCGCCGGGGCGGAACCATGGCGATGTGCCCCGACCCACCACCTTGCTGGCAATGACCAGCCGGTCACGGCCGCCACGCGCCTTGAGCCAGGTGCCGATGATGGTTTCGGTAGCACCCTGGGTCTCGGCACGGGGCGGGATGGAATAAAGCTCGGCGGTATCGATGAAGTTGATGCCGTGATCAAGTGCGAGATCAAGCTGGGCGTGGCCTTCGGCTTCCGTATTCTGCTGACCGAAGGTCATGGTGCCAAGACAGATCTCACTGACCATGATGCCAGTGCGACCGAGTTCACGTTGCTGCATGTAAAAAACCTGCCTGGTTGATGGGGCGCGGCACGGGCCGTCTGTCAGGGCAAGTGTTGCAAAAGACAGACGGTAGCGCAATCACGCAGGGCCAGGCAGGGATCAGGCAGGCGCTTCAGTCAAACGTGCCGCCACGGGGGCGGATGATGGGCAGGATATTGCCGGTAACAGAGTAATAGACGCGCTCGGAGATATTGGTGGCGTGGTCACCAATGCGTTCAAGGTTCTTGGCAATGAACAGCAGGTGGGTGCACGGGCCGATATTGCGCGGGTCTTCCATCATGTAGGTCACGAGTTCGCGGAAGAGCGACACATAGAGTTCATCCACCGCCGTATCGGACTGCCAGACAATGCGCGCGAGTTCGGGGTCGCGCTGGTCCATCGCATCGATAGTGCGGCGCAGGTTTTCCTGCACCAGCCGGCCCATGCTGTGCAGCCCCGTAAGTGATATGGGGCATGACAGCAGTTCGTTGCGCATGGCCCGGCGCGCGATGGAGGCCGCACAATCCCCGATCCGCTCAAGGTCGCCCGACATTTTCAGCGCCGCCACCACCTCGCGCAGGTCGCCCGCCATGGGCGCGCGCAGGGCCAGCAGGCGGATGACCAGCGCCTCGGTCTGGCGTTCGAGTTCATCGACATGCGGGTCCATTTCCGGCGCGTCGAGGGCTGCGACCTCATCATGCTCGACCACCGCCGTAATGGCCTGCGCCACCTGGCGCTCGACCATGCCGCCCATCTTGTTGATGAGCGAACGAAGCTGTTCAAGTTCCTGTTCGTAACTCTGAACAGTGTGCATTGATTCCTGTGGCATCATCACGTCTTTCGTCATCAACCGAAGCGGCCGGTAATGTAATCCTGGGTGCGTTTTTCATGCGGTGCGGTGAACATCTTGTCCGCCGTGTCCACTTCAACCAGTTCGCCCATATAGAAAAAGGCTACGCGATCCGCGCAGCGGGCCGCCTGCTGGAGGTTGTGGGTGACGATGGCAATCGAGAATTCCTGCTTGAGCTCATCAAGCAGTTCCTCGATCCGGGCAGTCGAGATCGGGTCGAGCGCGCTGGTCGGTTCATCCAGCAGGATGATCTCGGGCCGGGTGGCAATGGTGCGCGCAATGCACAGGCGCTGCTGCTGCCCGCCCGACAGGGCGGCGGCGGAGGCATTGAGCCGATCCTTGACCTCGCCCCACAGGGCCACGCGGCGCAGCACGTTCTCCACGCGCTGGTCCATGTCAGCGCGTGAGAGGCGCTCATGCAGCCGCACGCCAAAGGCGATGTTGTCATAGATCGACATGGGGAACGGCGTGGGCTTCTGGAACACCATGCCAATGCGCGAGCGCAGCACGTTCACGTCGATGCCGGGCGAGAGGATGTTGCGACCATCGAACAGCACCTCGCCCATGGCGCGCTGGCCGGGGTAGAGGTCATACATGCGGTTGAGGATGCGCAGCAGCGTTGACTTGCCACACCCCGAAGGCCCGATCATGCCAGTCACCTGCCGGGTGGGGAAATCAAGCGAGATGCCGCGCAGCGCATGGTTTTCGCCATACCAGAAATCAAGGTTGCGGATGGCGATGGCCGGGACCGACGACTGTGCCGGGGCGGGCCTGTTATCCATGGTGAGGGTATTCATGATGATGCGGTTCCATTACGCGAGAGCCACCAGCGGGCGAAGATGTTGGTTGCCAGCACCGCAACCGTAATCAGCAGCGCGCCGGTCCAGGCCATCTGCACCCAGTCATCATAGGCCGAACCGGCATATTGATAGATGGTGACAGGCAGGCTCGCCATCGGCGCGTTGAGGTTGGTGGACCAGTTCAGGTTGCCAAGCGAGGTGAAGAGCAGAGGCGCCGTCTCGCCCGAGATGCGGGCCAGTGCCAGCAGGATGCCGGTCATGATGCCGCCGCGCGCCGCGCGCAGGCAGATGCTCACGATCACCCGCCACCCCGGCGCGCCCAGCGCATAGGCCGCCTCGCGCATGGCGCGGGGCACGAGGTGCAGCATGTCTTCGGTCGTGCGCACCACGATGGGAATGAACAGGATGGCCAGCGCCAGCGTGCCCGCAATGCCCGAGAAATGCCCCGCGGGCTCCACCACCACCAGGTAGACGAACAGCCCGACAAGGATGGAAGGCACGGACAGCATCATGTCCGACACAAAGCGCACGAACGAGACAATCTTGCCGTCATGGCTGAATTCCGACAGGTAGATGCCAGTCAGCATGCCAATGGGCGTGCCGAGCAGGGCGGCGAGCAGGGTCTGCTCGCAACTGCCGATAATGGCGTTGGCAAGCCCGCCCCCGCTGCCGGGAGCTGCCGTGCTGTGCACGAAGGTTGCAAGCGACAGCCCCGCCGCGCCGCGCGTGACCAGCGTCCATAAGATCGAGAACAGCAGGAACAGGACAACCACGGTGGCGATGGCGCACAGCACGTTGACCAGCCGCTCGACAATCCTGCGCCGCACGGCCTGCGCGCCACCGCGCTGCCACCCGTCGGTGGCCACGGCCTGTACTTTCTGGGCTGACATGTAAGGCTACTTCCCTAGTTCTTTATGCCGCGCTGGAGGAACATGCGCGAGCAGGCCAAGGTAATGAATGAAATGACCATCAGGATCGCGCCCAGCGCCAGCAGCGCGGAGAGCTTGAGGCTGCCGGCCGAACTTTCGGGGAACTCAAGCGCAATCAGCGAGGCGATGGTGTTGCCCGGCGCGAACAGCGACCAGCCCAGCCGGTTGCTGTTGCCAATGACAAAGGTCACGGCCATCGTCTCGCCCAAAGCGCGGCCCGTGCCCAGCATGATGCCGCCCATCACCGCCTGCCGCGACCACGGCAGCACCACCTTGCGCATCACCTCCCACCGGGTCGCCCCCAGGCCAAAGGCGCTTTCCTTCAGCACGGTGGGGATGGAGACGAACACATCGGCCATGACCGAGCAGATGAAGGGCGTGACCATGATGGCCAGGATGAGGCCGCCGGTCAGCAGCCCCGTGCCATAGGGCGCGCCACGGAACAGCAGCCCGATGCCCGGCACATGGCCCAGATAGTGCGTGGCCACCGGCTCGACATAATGCGCCATGAACGGCACCACGATGAAGAACCCCCACATGCCGAAGATGATGGACGGCACGGCGGCGAGAAGCTGCACGGCCGTCTCGATCACACGGGCGAGTGCCGGGGGCGCCATTTCAACCAGCCAGAACGCCACGCCAAAGGCGAAGGGCACGGCAAACACAAGGGCTACGACCGTTGTGACCAGCGTGCCGAAAATGGATGTCGCCGCGCCAAAATTGTGCGTAATGGGGTTCCATGCCTTGCTGGTGATGAACCCCGGCCCGAAGGTGGCAAAAGCCTGCCACCCGCCACTGACCAGCACGATGATGATGCCCGCCATGACCAGCAGGATGGACCACCCGGCCAGCCGGGCCAGCACGCCAAAGGCGATATCGCCCGCATTGCCCCCTGCGCTGCGCCCGGAGGCGGCCGCGCCAGGGCCTGTGGTGGTGGATGGCACTTCCATCATGTAGTTCCTGATATGCATGACATGAATGCAGCACTAAGCGGATTAACTGACTCGTGACAATAATAACGTGCGGCATTTTTCATGAAGTTTTTATGACACCTGCCATTACATGCATGTGTGCCTGACTGTCTGAATCAAAAAGCGACCTGATTGATTTTCCGCAGCACTCTGCGGATATGAGCGATCATAAGCCAAGCTTCA
>NZ_QQBI01000028.1 GCF_004302915.1 Komagataeibacter xylinus
GCCGCCAGGTCTTCCAGTCTCCCCTACAATCGCGGGGTGGAGCAGCCCGGTAGCTCGTCAGGCTCATAACCTGAAGGCCGCAGGTTCAAATCCTGCCCCCGCAACCAGACGACATATAGAAAACCCCGCTAAACCAATCGGTTGGCGGGGTTTTACTATTGTAATTTTAGCTTCTGGACCGATGCCCGGCCAGGTGCCGAGTGATACTGCAGAAATATAGGATGTTAGCGTGCAGGATTTCGTGCAGTTGGCGATTCCTGCCGCAGGCTATCTTGGACAAGACGAGGCGCCATTTCGGGATCATGGCAGACGAAAGTTTCATGTGTCCTTTCGTGCTGCCGCAGCCAGTCAGAGTGCTTAATCCAGATGCAATTTGCTTTATCCATAAATAGATCCTGCATATTGCTGCTACAGGCCAGCTTCTCCCATAAAGACCGAGACAATCTTGCGATAGGTCTGCTGCACGAAGCTGGTGGCAGTGGCGTGTATGTGGACCACGCCTCCTATGCGCCGCATAACCGGTGGCAGCGGCCCATCGGGCAAAATAATAACCTGATAGACCGCTTCTTCCGGCACGATCCTGTGGCTGATCTCGTCCCGGTGTGCTTTGATATGTCCGCCATAAAGGGAGGCCTGTTCCAGCGCATCGATTTCAGGGACTGATGCAACCGAAATTGACTGTACATGCCCCGCTATCCGCTTGGTACCAGGGCTGTTGGCCATAAAACTGGCCTTTGCTCCGGGCTGTATGAAGCTGATGTCCGTTTCATATGCATATGCTTCAATGGCGGCGTGGTCTTCTGTTATGACTGAGCCAATATAATCATGCTGTTTCAGTGTATCACCGACATGGATTTCCGGTGGAACATCCACCAGCATGCCAGTAAATGGAGCGGTGAGGGTCAACTGTCTTATCGCGGCTTCAGCCCGCAGGCGTTCGGCTGTTTCCTGCTCGATCTTGTCGCGCGTATCATCAAGCGAGGCGGTATCTTCCACGCCAAACATCCGTTCCGACAGCGTGGCCTCCAGCGTTGCCAGTCGTGCAATTGATACGGCACGGTCATGGTCAAGCTGGGGGGAGCGTAGTTCGGCCACGGTCTCGCCTGCCTGGACCATGCTGCCTGTGGGCAGCAGGCGTACCACCTGGCCCGGATCCTGCGTGTAAAGCATGCTCTGTCCTTTCGCCCGCAATACGGCAGGTGCGCGGACAGTGTGGGTCCATGGTAGCACAAGAAGGGCAATCAATATGGCAAACACTGCGCCCGTAACATGCATGCGACGGCTGCCGGGGGCATGTAGGGCCTGGCGCGCCCATTGCGCCAGTTCCCCCATGATGGGTCGGGCAACAAAGAACCAGATTTCAATTCCCATAAGAACCACGCCCAGCGCGGGGAAGACCGCATGATAGACAACCAGTGCAATACCGGTGAACAGGAAAAAGCGATAAAGCCACGTGGCCATGCTGTAGCCGATCAGCATAAGCCCGCGGCGCGCGGGAAAGACCTCGGGCGGGGGCGTATCCATGCCAAACAGGAACTTTCGGGTGCGCCAGCGCGTCCATGCAAAGGCGCGTTCCTGAAGGTTGGGAATGCCCATGAGGTCAGAGAGAATATAATACCCGTCAAAGCGCATCAGCGGGCTGAGATTGACCGACAGGGTGAGGATCCATGTCGAACTGCTTAACGTAAACAGGCCATCACGGAGCGGACCATCGGGCACGATGCTCCAGATAATGGTGGCCAGCGTGGCCAGCATGATTTCGGCCACCATGCCCGCGCAGTCGATGACCAGTCGGTCACGCGCGCGGAGCAGTCGCCATGCGTCGGTGGTATCGGTCCATAAAACAGGGCACAGGACCAGAAAGGCCACCCCCATGGCGGGTACCCGGCAGCCATAATGCCGTGCCGCGATGCCGTGGCCCAACTCATGCACCATCTTGCTGCATGCCAGCGCCAGGGCAATCCCGATCGCACCCTGCGGCGTGATGAGATGCATGAACCCCGCAGCATAAAGGCTCCATTGCTGCACGACCAGAATGACCGCCAGCCCCACCGCCAGTGCCAGCCCGATGCAGAACGTGCGGGTAAAAAGCCAGTTTGTCAGCGGCACGCAGCGTTTGAGAACGGGATCGGGATTGCACAGCCGTATCCGCAGGAAAAGATAATGATGCAGGATCCATGACAGCAATGGTGGCCTGCGCGCCTGCCGGGCCAGCAGGGTACTATCCGCGCTGGTCTGCGCCGTGGTCAGCCCGGCCTGCCGCAGGAAGGCGGCAAAGGCCGTAACATCGGCAGGTTGCGCATCAAACGTGGTCTGCTCACGCACAATGCGGGCAATCGTGTCCGGGTCAGGCAGGTCCCAGCGCTGCAGGATTTCCATTTCCATGCTGCCAAGGCGCACGTAACGGTGGCGGGCGGGATCATACAGCGTCCATGTTGGCGCACCGGTCACGACAGGGCCACGCAACAGCTCCAGGTCATCACGCAGGGCAGGCCAGGGTGCGGGCGCGTTCATGCGCTGCCTTTCAGGCCAGCTAGAAGGAAAGCCATTGCCGTACTGTGCCCAGCGGTTTGCGCAGGGCCCACAGCACCAGCAGATGCCGCGGGCCGTAGATGCGCGCGGTGCCACGCAGGCCAAGGCGGATGTCGCTGTCCAGATCGGCGCGCAGGGTATAGGCCAGCGTGCCTGCAGGGGTCGGTGTGCTTGCGTAGGAGGTAAAGACCAGATGCCCTTCTGCCGGGTGGTCGGGGTGCACATTGTCAAAAAAACGCACGCGCGCATCGGGCACGAAATGTGCGACCTCGGTTGCGGGCAGGCGGATCTCGATCCGGCGCGAGAGGGCAGGGGCCACCATGAGAATACGCTCGCCGGCTTCCACCGGGCGGCCTATCCATTCGGAAGGATCATTATAAAGCGCCAGCCCGTCTATCGGGGCGGTCAGCGTGGCGCGGTGCAGCAGTTCGCTCTGGTAGCGCATCTGGGCCGCTTCCTCGTCAATGCGGCCCTTGAGTTCACCAGCCTGCGCGCGGGCCTTGGCATCCAGCATGCCCGCCTGAATGGCTTCATCATACTGGGTGCGGGCGACTTCCAGCGCCTTGCGGGCAACCTGGTACTGGCTTTCAAGCTGCGCGCGCTCCAGTTCCACCACCGGCGCGCCCGCATGCACGGCTGTATTGGGAGCAACATCAAGCTGGTGGACGATACCGGCAAAGGGCGCGCGCACATAGGTGGGGGCAACCGGCACGACTTCGGCCGGGGCCAGAACCCATGAATGAACCGGGAAACACGCCACCAGCACCGCAGCCGAGATGACCGCGCCCACGCGCCTGCGCATCCGTGTATTGCGTGGCCTGGGCGGTTGAGAGGCGATAAGCTGCCGGCTTTCCGAATACTCGCCGCCAATCATGCACAGCGCCTGGATGTCGGGCTGTGTCCATGCATCCTCTCGTGCAACGAGCAATGTGCCCACGTGTCCATGTCGCCCAAGCAGCGGAATGAGCACGGCATGAGGGGCCATCCACTGCGTCCATTCATCGCGCAGTGTGGCAGGCAGGGTGGCGACATCAAGCACCCTGGCCTGTGCCTGTGGCGCGATGCTCTCGAACACCCGGCCCAGCCAGCGCACATAGGGGGCGGCAGAATCGAACACCGCCGTACCGGATATGGCGGCAATCCCTGCCTTGTCCGTGCGGTAAAGGGCGGCCTGCTGGTAGGGAAGGAGATTATGGCTTTCGTTGACCAGCACGAAATCCAGTTCATCGGGCGGGCAGGTTCGCAGGCGCTCGCACAGATGCACAAGGGCTGACAGCCGCAGCAACGCAGCCTGCCGGCCCTGCTGCAGGCGTGCGGGATCAGGCGGGGGGGAAGTCATGATCCGTCAGCCATCCACCTTCATTGACCGAACTGGGCTTCTCCTGTCATGCCCGGTAGCAGGTCAGGGGCGGGGCGGGTCAGTTTGCCATAGACCTTGATGGTCTTGCTGACAGGGTCAACCTTGCCCGAAATGCGGCTGACGGTTGCCGGGTAGGTGGCATCCGTCTCCAGTATATGAACCTTGAACGGTGTGCCGGGCTGCAGATGGCGCAGCTCCATGGATGAGACGATCATGGACAGTTCCAGCGAGGTATCATCCAGTATTTCCAGCATGGGGGTTCCGGCTGAAAGATACTGGTAATTATGCACCATGGTGTTGGAGACACGCCCGTCAAACGGAGCTTGGATCACGCACTGGGCCACAACGGCGCTGGCCATTTCAAGGTCCGCATTGGCTGCCTGTTCATCAGCTGCGGCCGAGTGCAGGTCCGATACACTCCATTGCCCCAGCGCCTTCATCTTGTTCTGCACATCCAGTAGGCCACGGCGCTTGATGTATTCGGCATGGGCGTGGGCAAGGGTTGCCTTCTGCTGGCCGCAGCGGAACTCGGCAAGGACATCGCCCTTGTGAAAATGGTCACCGTCGCGCAAAGGAAATTTTTCAAGCTGGCCCGACATGCTGGCGCTGATCTGCGCACTCATGGGCGCGGTGACCTGCACGCTGGGGGCATGGACCGCCGTGCTGTCCGGCTCCGACGTGGGCGCAAGATCAGGCTGCTGGACAGGTGCCGTGGCGGTCGGTGTCATGTCAGCGGGGGCGACCGGCCCTGCTGTCTGGGCCAGGACCATGCCGGGTACGAGGCCAAGCGACAGTGCGGAGATAAACGAATACATACGCATATATGCAACTGGCCTTCCGGAACATAAGGCGCCACGACCGCCGGGGCGATAGGGCCTTATGACATTACTTATTGATAACGATTTTCAAAATGGCAGATCAGCCGGGGGTAGCGGCAGGCTGTGCCGTATCTGTCTGCGCGACAGGTGTGGAAGGCGGCGCTGCCTGTCGCACCGGCACCGCGACGGGTGCCGTGTTTGCGCCTGCATCGGGTTTTTTGACATTATCGGGCAGTGTCAGGTCAGGCAGGCGACCGTTTTCCCACAGGGCAATGGAATGCTCGACCTGCGCCGTCAGGTGCCTGAGGTCCTGAATATCGGCATTGGCGGGCACAAGGTCCACGCCGATGGAGGCATACAGGTTGGCTAGCGCCTGATGGGTATGGGCAAGGCTGCGGCTGTATTCAAGCTGGCCGAGCAGGGCCGCCATCTGGTGGCGTACGCGATTGGCCTCGGACTGCGCACCTGCCGCGGAAGCGGAGACGGCAAGCTGCTCCATCTGCAGGCTCACATCGTTGATCTGCCGCGAGGATTTGAGGAAATCCACCGCCGTGACGTATTTCTGTGCGCTCAGGTTAATCTGGGCCAGAATGGCGACACTCAGCGCAAGGCGGCGCATTTCCGAGAGTTTGACATTGCCCTTGGCCACAGCGATGGCGCGCGGGCCCTGGATCATGTTGATCAGGTTGACGGTCGCCCGCACCCCGATCTGCCCCCAGATGTGATGGTAGAGCAGGGCATTTGAATCAAAGTTGCCGTTCCCGATGGCGCCAATGCCGGGCATCATCTTCAGGATTTCCTTATAGACATCCTGCCGGTCAACCTTCTGCTGGTAGACTTCCATGCGCAGTTCGGGGCGCATGACCAGTCCCATGCGCTCCAGCGTGGGAATGTCGAGGTTGCCCAGCGGCTGCACATCCTGCGGGTGGGTGGCCAGATTGAGCTTTTCATCCTGTGGCACGTTGATGAGCGAGGCGAGCTGGATCTGCGCGCCAACCAGTTCATCCTTGATGCGCCGCATCTCACCCAAAATCTGGATGATGTTCTGCTGGTAATCGAGCAGCGTCAGCGGGGACTGCAGGTGCGCGTTACCGGCATCCTGCGATGCGGCCAGCATGGTTTCCGCATCATGGATGATGGGGTCAAGGCGGGGCAGCATGACCTGGGCGGCGGCCGCCTCCCAGTAATTGGTGGTTACGGCCTTGACCAGATCATTGATGGCGCGCCTGCGGCGCTCGACGGCAATCAGCGCGCGGAAGGCCTGCTGGCGGGCGGAGAAATAGCTGATGCCCGCATCCATCGCGTTCCATGAAAAGCTGATATCCCCGCTGCCATGGCTGGGCATTTCGGAATAAGAATAATCCAGTGAGCGCTGGTTGCTGAATTCATCAATACTTTCAGCAGCATTGTTGTTGCTTCTGTCGGTATAGCCCGCATCGGCCGCAAGGTGCGGCAGCATCTGCATCAGGGCCAGATCAAGCTGCTTTTCCTGCTGGTTGATCTCAAGCTTTGCAACCTGTGAGTCATAGTTGAACTTGAGCGCGCGCGCGATGGCGGTGCCCAGTGTCAGGTCACCATCGAGTGGCAGATAACGCGCCTCGATCGTGGCGTGATCGGCATCCGCACGCTTTATATGGTCAGCCAGGGGCATGGGCCTGGGCCGCATGCCACACCCCGCCAGCAGCATGACTGTCGAAAGCGCAGCGCAGGAGACCAGACGTATTTTGCCACGGGTAAGCTGATGCGTCACAGGGTTTACCATGAATTTCCGGGTTGTATTCAGGTCGTCAAGAAAAATTTTAACGCAAGATGGTGGGAACAGGCTTGTGGTTACCTGAGTATATAGAACTGTATATATCTATATATAGGTGCGGCTTGGTAATTTCCGCCTATTTTGCAGTTGCATTGCGCTCGATACCGGGCGCGGCATGGTAGTTATGGGGCGAACACATTTTTGTCAACTTCATTTGTTGTAACACGAGGAAAAAAATTGTAGATGAAATGCAGGAATTGAAAATGCAGTCGTAGTGCCCTGTCTGAGTGGAAATGATTCATCTCATGGAAACCATAACCTGGTATTCCTAAACAAATTGTTGATAAAAATGGATTTTTCATGCGTCTGATTCTTGAGCAGAGATATCTCTTTGATGGCAGCGTGGCGCATGTCTCCCATCACCATGGAGCAGACAGACACCATCACGAGCATCAGGGGGAAAATGCCCATGATGCCCCTATCGTGGATGAAACTGTTGGTTCCCTGCCTGATTTACCTGCAACTACTGGTACAGATAAGTCGGTACATGAGCGCAATGGTGGAAAAAAAGACAGTTTTACCGATATCGTTTTTGTGGATTCCCGCGTCAGCGACTGGCGCGAACTCACCGCCTCGCTGGGCAATAATGTGGGCGTGGTGGTGGTGGATAATACGCGTGATGGCATGTCCGTCGTCTCGCGCGTGCTGTCGCACCAGCACGACCTCAACAGTGTCAGCTTCCTGACCTACGGGCAGGCAGGCCAGATCGAGCTTGGCAGCACCACCATCAATGCCGCCACCCTCATGGCGGACAGCACGCAGGTGGCGCAGTGGGGCGATGCGCTGGGGGCTAAGGGGCAGATCCTGTTCTGGGGTTGCGATGTGGGGCAGGGGGCTGCCGGTCAGGCGCTGGTCGATGACCTGCATACCCTGACCGGCGCGGGCGTTGCCGCCTCGACCGATGCCACGGGCCTTGGCGTGCTGGGGGGGGACTGGACACTGGAGCGCACGGCCGGGCTGGATGGCAATGCGGTGGATGCGCCGTTCTCTGCCGCGGCCGAGGCCGGTTATGACAGCGTGCTCGACAGCCCGACGGCCACGGTCACCATTGCCAGCCCCACCGATACCAGCAACCTGCTGGGCAATGCCTTTTCCCAGACCATCACCTTTTCCAACAATGCGTCCAATGGCGTGGGCTATGCGCCCTTTGTCGAGATATTCGCGCCAACCAATGCAACGCAGGATACCCCGCTGACCTCTGTAACCTATCTGGGACAGAGCCTGTCCGCCAAGGCTGTCACGCTGGTGGATGTCGATGGCAAGATCGGGGCCTATAATCCCTACAGCAGCGGCACGGATGGCAAGCCGCAGTTTGTCACGGCGCCTGCGGGCTTCAAGGCGGGCGATACCATGTATGTGGTTTCCCTGCCGTTTGGCAGCTACACGCCGAAGCAGCCGACCCTCACGCTTACGGCCAGTTTTGCCAATAACACGGCCGAGTCCGTCGATGCGCCCACAGGTGCAGGCGCCCCCGTTACCATCGCTGCGGCCGGTGGCTACCAGTATGGCGCCGATGCGCTCAATGACCCCGGCACCGACCCGACCATCCAGGGGGCTGCCGTAACCAATACCGTTGACCAGAATATCGTGCAGGTGAGCGCCGGTATCATCACCTCGCCGCGTGGCGAGGATGAAGTGCCGACCGGCCCGGATTATCCCGCCACCTACGAGGTGACCGTCACCCCTGCCGAAGTAACGCAGAACAACGCCATCAAGGACATGACGCTCAATGTCACCCTGCCTGATAGCGTCAATTACAACAACAGCCCCATTACCCTGACCGGGGCCGATGGCTCGACCATCAGCGGCACGGCCACCTATGTGCCGCCTGTTGATGGCGCAAAGCAGGGTGGCTCGGTCAAGATTACGCTCGATAGCGTGGCCTACAGCGCAACTGCGCCCTACAAGATTGATATTCCGGTCTATGTGGGCCAGACGGATGCGGCCGGGAATTCCATCCTCAATGCGTCTGGCGGCACGACTATGCCCACCATCATTCCGGGTGCGACCATATCCTATACCGGCAGCTGGACCCCACCCGTGGCAGAAGGCCAGACAGCCACGGCCGTTGCGCTGGATCAGACGGTGGACACGGTACCCACCACGTTCAACGCCAAGGCCTTCGCGGTGCAGGAGACGGATACGATCACGAATGCGGATGGCAGCGCCACTGGCCTGGCGGCAGGGCAGGTCATGCCCGGCGATACCATCACGCATGACATCCATATCGAGAATTCGGACTACTATTCCAGCACCGGCATGGTGGTCACCACCACGCTGGGCGATGGTCAGGCCCTGCAGCCGGGCACCAGCCCCACCTTTACCTATACCGATGCCACCGGCACGTCCCATAGCGTGCAACTGGGCAGCGCCTACTGGTCGGCCACGGCGGGCGATAACGGGCAGACCGTGGTGACAATGAACATCGCCCGGTATCTGGCCGATAACAGCCTGCCAGCCATGGGGGCGGGCAAGCAGGGCACGATCAGCTATGCCAGCACGGTGAGCGATAACTATACCGCCACAAATACTCCGGTGACCGAAGGCGATACGATCAGCAGCCAGGTCAGTGTCAGCGCGCAGGCAACAGGCCCCGATGGCACGACCTCGCAGGTGCAGGACAATTCAGGCAGCACGCTTTCCGTGCCCGAGGGCACGACGGGGCTGAAGATCGTGGCCATCAATGGCGTTGCCGTGGATGACACGACCACGCCTGTCATCCACGCGGGTGACAAGGTAACCTACGAGGCAACCTATACCCTCCAGACCGGCACCTATACTGACCTGGACCTCTCGTCCTACCTGCCCCTGCCGCTCTATGACACGGGCAACCCCACGGGTAACGGTGATTCCGCCTTCACGGCTGCCGCCAGCACGGACGTGACCAAGCAGGATGCTGGCACCTACAGCGTGGTGAGCGTGCCGAACGGGGTCGATCCGGGCAAGGTTACGGTCTCGACGCAGTCCGCGACCAACAGCATCAGCTTCGATATGGGCAACAGCGACACGCTTGCCACCAGTGATGCTGGCAAGCAGGTGGCCGTGCTGTTTACCCTCAAGGCGACATCAAGTCCCTTTGCCGATGGCCTGAGCCTGACCAGTCAGGAGCAGTCCACCCTGACCAATGGGCAGAATGCCCAGCAAGCCCAGTCCACCCTGCAGTCGATTACGGTTGCCGAGCCTGCGGCCGAGATCAAGACGGGCGTGGTGTCGGTCATGAATGGCGCGAGCGCGGACTCCTCCGTCACCTATACGCCGCAGGCAACGGGTGAGGGGACGGATGCCGATCCGGCCTCCACCTTCAACGCGGCGGGATCGGATGGGGGCGCCTATACATCGGTGCCCGCGGGTGGCGTGAGCGGCCTTGGCGCGGTCAATGACCTCAACGCCACGGGGGCCGAGGGCGGCGACACGGTGCGTATTGCCTCCACGGTGGAAAATACCGGCTCGGCCGGCATGTACGACCTGACGGTATCGGGTACCCTGCCTGCCGGGTTCTCTGCGGGGGATGTGAAGAATTTCCAGGTCACGCGCCCCGATGGCACGGTGGTCTATTCCTCGGCGACTGATGCCACGACTGCGGCCAGCAGCTATTTCACCACCGGCGGCCTGACCATACCGGCCACCTCGGCCACCGCTGCGGTCCTGGCCAAGGGGCAGGACCTGACCATTACCTATGACCTGGCCCTGCCCACCGGCCAGAACCTTGGCGATACGCTGGCGGCCAGCGCAAACGTGGTGAACTTTGGCAACAGTCCCGGCGCGGTTGCGCAGGGCAATGGGTTCGTGACCAATGGCGTGCCGCTTGGCGGGCAGGCATCCGACCTGACCGACCCGGCAAGCATCACCCTGCAGACGCCCACCATCAGCAAGAGCATCGGCCCCTCCAACCTGCCTGCAAATGATGGCGTGGATACAGCCACCTCCAGCGGCACCATTGTCAGTGGCGAGACGCGCACCACCACCATTACCGTAACCGTGCCCGAGGGCACGCTCAGCAATGGCAATGGCGATGTGACGGTGGTGGAAACCCTGCCCGCGGGCATGGACTATGCCGGGGGCTTTGCCGCTACCCTGACCGGCGCGACCGCTTCAGGCGTCGATGCCAGCGGCAACCTGCCTGCGCCAACGGCGGTCAGGAACGCCGATGGCACCACCACCCTCACCTTTGACCTTGGCAGGACGGTTACCAATTCCAGTGCCACGCCCGGCACCATAACGCTGGCCTATAACGGTTATTATGGCGAGAACAATGCGCCAGCCAATGCCGCCACGATCACGTCATCGGCCGTGCTGAACTACAGCGTGCATGATGACACGAGCACCGTGGCCGAGCAGGCCGAGCCCGCCGATGTGACCGTAACCGAGCGCAAGCCCTCCCTGACTGAAACCATTACCGATGACACCAACGGCCAGCCACTGTACAGTGGCCAGCAGGTCACCTATACCCTGAAGCTGGGCAACAACGGTGATGTCACGGCCTATGACGTCGACCATGCCATCACGCTGCCTTCGGACCTGAAGGACGTCACCATCACGGGCGGGGGGCAGACCATCACTGTCGCTGCCGGGCAGACATCCGTCGCCCTGTCCCAGCTTGCCTCTCTCGCCCCTACCGATGCCCCGGTCACCTACACCATTACCGGCACGGTCGCCTCCGACCTGCCCGCAGGCACGAAACTTGCGGTAACGGACAACTACACCTGGCATTCGGCGCCCAGGAGCAACGAATTCATGCCGCCATCGGGCACCCCGTCCGGGTCGGGGGATGCGCCGGTGACACCGCAGGACGTGCCCGAAGCGTTCAAGGGCACGGCCAGCGATGCGCCAGCGGTTGGCAATTTCACGTCCGTGCTCGACATCGTTGGTGAAAGCAACGGCACCACCAGCGGCATTTCTTCCACCACGCCCGTTACGGCGGCCAATACCGTGCCCGGCGACCAGGTGACCCTGCAGGGCGAGGTCTCGATCCCCGAGGGGCAGAACCAGGATGTGACGCTGACCCTCAAGGTGCCAGACAACGTGCAGCTTGACCCCACATCGCTGCGCCTGCTGCTGGCCAGCCCGAACGGGGAAGTCACATCATCCGGCTTTGGCAGTGCCACGCAGCTTGCGGAAGGGTCGACATCGGCCGTGCTGGTGGACGGCAAGACCTTCACGCTTTCGAGTGCGGCGGAGGCCGAGCTCAACAGCAGTGGCGCGGCCATAACCGGCGTGACAACGGATTCCGCCGGCCAGACCGTGCTCACCATCAATCTCGGCACGGTCACCAACAACGACACGTCATCCGTTCCCAACTATGCCATCATCCAGGTGGCGGGCACGGTGCTCAATACCACGGCCAACAAGGATGGCACCGCCTTGAGCGAGAGCCTGACGGCCAGTACGTCACCAACCCCCACATCAACCACGTCCACCCCCGCATCCACCGTAACCGAAACGGTCAGGGAACCCACTCTCTTGCTGGGCAAGGCGGTCACTGCGATCGACTACAGTGATGGTACCGTCACCTTTACCGATACCCTGACCAATACCGGCGATGCCACGGCCTATGATGTCGCCCTCAATGACCCGCTGGTGGCAGGGCAGGAAGCCGTTGACGGCGCTGTCGTGGCTACGGGGGCGGGCACGGTGGATACCACGATCAATGCCAGTGGCAGCGTGGCGGCTTCCGATGCGAAAGGCGTGACCACCAACGGCCTGACACTGGCCGCCGGCGCCAGCGAGACCGTGACCTATACGGTCAAGCTGACCGACCTGACGCAGGGGCTGGAGAAGACCACGACCAATGTAACGTGGGAATCGCTGGCCGGAGCCACGCCCGCCACTTCAGGCGCAACGGACCAGAGCCGCGATGGCTCGGCCGGGCAGGCTGGCACGGCAGGCTCCAACCCCGCCGATACCTATGAGCGCTCGGTCACGATGGGCCTTGGCACGCTGTCGGGCCAGATCTGGCAGGCGTTGGGCAACACGCCGGGCACCTATGACAGCGCCATCGATACCCCACTGAAGGGCGTAGGCGTTACGGTAACCGCGCGCGGGCAGGATGGCACCTATGCCACCGGCCTTGTGCAGACCGGCATCAAGACCGATGGCAATGGCGACTACGCGGCGCTGGTGCCCGTTTATGGCACGCCCACGTCCTCCATTGCGGAAATTACCGTGCCGGCCACCGGGGGCACGGATGGCGTGCCTGCCAGCGAGACGGAGGTCTACAACCATGATGGCGCGGTAACGTCTGCCACGACCGCTGTCAGTGTCGATGCGGGTTCAGCCAGTGGCATGAGCGCAACCTATGCCGACCTGGCCTATGAACTGCCCGATACCGCGCCCACCATAACAGGCTGGCAGGACACCACGCCCCATGTCACGACCGCTGGCACCGCCACGGCAATTGGCGATGGCGGGGTAACGGTGGATGACCACGAACTCGATATGCTGACCACGAAGGAAAGCGGCACCTACAGCTACGCCGGTACCATGCTGACGGTGCAGCGCTATGTTGATGGCAAGGCCGCCCCTTCGGCCACGGACAGCTTTGGCGCGACGGGCACCGATGTGAGCATGGCGGGCGGACAGGTGAGCGTGAACAACACCGTAATCGGCACCTATACCGACACGGGCGGCATGCTGCAGTTCACGTTCAATGCATCTGCCACCAAGACCAGCATCGCCACACTGGCGCAGGACCTGACCTATACCTACACGCCCACCGCGAGCGACCCGGCAACACAGCTTGATGTCACGCTGGGGGCCACGTTCTCCGATGGCAATACCGACCTTGCGGGCCAGCAGGCCACCACGGGCGCGCAGGGTACGGGGGGCGTGCAGACCAGCGCGCCCATGTTCACGCATGTGAGTGTTGGCGGCAGCAGCTTTGCCACCACCTTTACCGAACCCAATGATGCATCGCCCACAACGGCTGCGACCAATCTGGGTTCCTATGTCTCGGTAGAGGATGCATCAGGCACGGGTGCGGGGTCGATCCAGAAAGTAGTGGTACAGATCGGTTCCGCTACGGCGGAGGACGTGCTGGCCGCCACCACGGCGGGCGGCATTACCGCGAGCCTCGACAGCGCAACCGGCACCCTGACCCTGACCGCGGGTACCGCCACCACGCTCAAGAACTGGCAGGCCACGCTGGCCAGCCTGAAATATTACGACAGCTCCGATACGCCCATCGAGGGCACGCGCAATGTGAGCATATCGGTTTATGAAAACGGGGCGAACACGCCCATCCTCACCAATGGCACCATTGCAGTTACGGCTGCCAATGACTCCCCGGTGCTCGATCCCTCGGTCCCGGTTTCCCTCAACGATGCGCAGGAGGATGCAGCCCCGCCGCAGGGCGCGGTGGGTACGGCGATTTCGCAGCTTGTGGGCTATGCAGGGGCAACAGGTGGCGCAGGCAACGTGACCGACCCCGATGGCGCGGGCCTGACCGGCCAGGGTGCCGCAGGCGCCACGTCGCTGCCCGGCATTGCCATTACGAGTGCTGACACTACACACGGTACATGGTGGTACAGCACCGATAACGGCAGGACATGGACCGAATTTGCCGGTAGCGGCGCAAGCAATGCGGTTGGCGGTGGCAATGCCCTGCACCTGATCGATAACGGCCAGGCGCGGGTCTATTTCCAGTCTACCGACCCGAACTGGAACGGCAGGGTCAATGATGCCCTGACCTTCCGCGCATGGGACCAGTTTGATGGCGCGGCCAATGGCAGCATCTCCGCGTTGCCCGCTACAGCGGGGCTGGGCACGGGTACCAACACGCCGGGTTCTGCCTATTCAGCAGCCACGGATAGCGTGGCGCTGATGGATGACAACGTGAACGACGCCCCGAACGTGGTGGCCGATAACAGCACCCCCGGCGCAACCCCGGTCACGGGGGACCAGCCCGCCTCGTGGAAGGTGACGGAAGACACGCCGCAGGCCACAAGCGTGCAGGGGCTGTTTGGCAGCTACTTCTCCGACCAGACCGACCAGCAGCACAGTGCCACCAACCCCGATGGCTCCACGGCCAACACCATGGCGGGCGTGGCCGTGGTGGGTTACACGCCCTCGGCTGCGGGCACATGGTCGTATTCCACCGATGGCGGCAAGACATGGACGCAGCTTTCGGCTGCCGTCTCGACCACGAATGCACTCGTGCTGTCGAAGGATGCGCAACTGCAGTTTACGCCTGCGGCCAACTATAACGGCCAGCCTGTCAGTGGCGATGACCTCAAGGTCGTGCTGATCGACAATTCGGGTGCCTCATCAGGCAGTCCGGCCCTTGTGGGGGCGAACGGGCAGGCCCTGGCCACGGCTGATGGTACGTCGCTGACGGGTGCCGCACTGGATTCCGGCACGATGGCGATAGCCGGGGCCGATGTCTCGACCCGTGGCGGGCAGACCGCGCTCAGTGCGGGCACGGTTGACCTGTCCACTGCGGTGACGCCGGTCAATGACCCGCCCACCATGGCGGCAGGCCCCTACACGTTGCCTGATGTGACATCCAACAGTGCTGACAGCGCCAATACGGGCGCCACGGTTGCAGGTCTGTACTCCAATGCCGTGCAGGACGGGACCGATGCCCGGCAGGGCGCGGCCGACCCCACCGGCTCCACCGCCGACCATCTGGCCGGCGTGGCCATTACCGGCAATACGGCCAACCCCGCAACCGAGGGCACATGGCAGTATTCCACCGATGGCGGCAAGACATGGACGGACGTGCCCGCCAATGTTTCAGGCAGCAATGCCGTGGTGCTGGGCGACCAGGCCAAGGTGCGCTTTGACCCCGTGCCAAACTTTACCGGCACGCCGGGCGGGCTGACCACGCAGGTTGTCGAGACCTCGGCCGACGTGCCCCTGACCGGCACCAGCGATGGCGTTGCCACCAGCGTGACCGGGCAGGCGCTCGATGGCACCGCCACGGCCCTGACGGGCGTGAACATAACCCAGATGCAGCACGATCACCCCAACGGGTCGGTCAGCACCAACAGCCAGCCGCTTGTGGTCAAGGTTAACCAGGACGTCCATACGGCGGTAAACATTACGCCTGGCAAGGAAGACCAGCCCGGCACGCAGGAAACGGTCTCGCAACTGTTCACCACCACCGACCCGAATGGCGTGGGCGGCGTTGCCATTACCGGCAATGCCACGCCCGCCAGCGAAGGGACATGGATGTATGCCGTGCCCGGTGGCACGGCGCAGGCGCAGCCGACTGATCTTTCCGCCACCAGTGCTGTAGTACTGCCCAAGGATGCGCAGATCTGGTTCCAGCCTGCGCCCAACTTCAACGGTGACCCGTCCAACATCTCGTTTACGGCAACAGTGGTCGATAATACGACTGCCACCGCCTTCACGGGGGCGGATGGCAAGGCTGTGGCGGGTAATGCCATAACCGGCGTGACCACAGGGGTTGATGTCAGCAATACCGGTGGCGGCACCGCGCTTGATGTGGTGCCGGTGCAGGTGAACACCGGTGTTGAACAGGTCAATGATGCGCCGGTAGCCAGCGGCAGCGCCACGCTGCCCTCGGCTGATACCAGCAACCAGCAGGTCAGGGGCGATAGCGTATCCTCACTGTTCGGGCCCACTTTCTCTGATCAGGCCGATCAGCAGCGTAGTGCCTCCAATCCCGATGGTTCGGTAGCCGATCATCTGCAGGGCGTTGCCATTGTGGGCAATACGGCCAACCCGGCAACGCAGGGCACATGGCAGTATTCAACCGATGGCGGCAGGACATGGCAGAATGTCAGCACCTCGGTTTCCGCCACGGCCGTCCTTGTGCTGCCTGCCAGCGCGGAACTGCATTTTGCGCCCGTAACAGGCTTTACCGGCACGCCGGGCGGGCTGTCTGCCGCACTGGTCGAGACCAACGGCACGCTGGCCACGGGCACGGCGGCACAGGTGGCCGATGTCTCGGCGCTGATGGCCGATGAGACCAGCCATGTCTCGCAGGCCACGGTGGCACTGAACACGAACGTGACGCAGCAGGAGGGCAATCCCGCGCTTTCGGGTTCGACCCTCAATAATGACCTCAGTTCTTCCGACCTGCTCAAGACATCGGTGGAGGACGGGTTCGAGAATGAGTTCCAGCGTGGCTTTGGCGTCGCGCACCAGACATGGATACGCGGCACATCACTCTACCGGTTTGTGACCACCAACCAGAAATACGATATCGATGTGCCGGCTGGCGCCTTCATCAGTTCGGATGGAACGGATCTCAACCTGACCATTACGGCACGCCAGGCTGGTGGCGCGCCGCTGCCGGACTGGGTCTCGTTCGATGCGGATCGCCGCTGCTTCTCCATGGTCGCGCCGGATGAGGCCACCGGCTCCATCGACCTGGCCCTTATCGGCCGCGATGAATATGGCCATGAGGCGGAGGTTGATGTGCATGTGGTGATCGGGCACGAACATCCTGCATGGGAAATGGGCAATGATCCGTCCATTCCGCAGGCGGTGGAGCGCGCGATGCAGGTCGTGGAGCAGGACATGAACTGGCTTGCCTTCAACCCTGATTTCCATCGCGGCAGCCATCACGCCAACGAGCCAACGCCCGGCAAAAAGGGGCTGCGGGCGCAGATGCGCCAGATCGGGCAGAGAGCCGCATATGCGCGCAGTCGCGATCTGGTCAATCACTGATTGCCAGGTGGCGCGCAGGGTTGGCAATGGAGCGCCAGATACGAACGCATTTTGTTGGAGAGAAGGATCATGATGGTGTGATCCTTGTCGTCAGCCTTGTTGGTCAGTGAAAACTGCGCAATCTGATGATGCAGGATCTCCCGCCAATTTGCCTCGTCAGCTTGCCAGCCTCTGTCTTGACCCCACGGACGCGATTGCTCCGCGCCAGCCCGATCGGGCGCGTGTGGCCGCGAAGGTCGAGATAAACCTCGAAGTCAGCCATCGCGCGATGTTCCGGCTGGCCGCTTGGGGTGTGATCAGAATGAAGTGGAGATGGTGCCGGTCATGCTGAAGCGTGGTTCAACATAAAACTGCGCCCCGGATGAACCTGCAATATGCTGCCCGTTCAACAGTGTTACCGCATGATAATTATCCGCGACCCCGGTCGTGCCCGTCCGGACCATGGAACCGGTCAGGTTTGTAAAGTTCAGCCGGAACGTAGGGGATTTGGCCACCAGGAAGGGCGAAAAACGATACCCGAGCGAGATGGTATCGGTAACATAGCCCGGTATCCTCTCATCCCCTACCAGCGTAATGGATTGCGGGCCGGTATAATGCACGGTGGCATTGGCGAAGAAGTGCCTGTTATCGTAGGTCAGGCCGAAATTGGCCATCACATGCGGCGCCATGATCGCTTCCCTGCCCTTGGTGGGCAGATAGGAGGTGCCATACTGGACATTCGAATCCTGGTGCGCATTGAGGTATTCAAACGAAACATAGGGGCTGACATGATGGAATGGATGCGTGGACATCATGATGTCGAAACCACGCGCCGTCTGGTTGCCCGCATTAACGGTACTATACGAATTGTTGGCGTTATAGACACTAAGCAGGCGATTTGTAATTGCATAGTTGAATAACGAAAGATCAAAGATCATGTAGCGGTTATTATAGCGGTACCCCAGTTCCTCCTTGATTGTGTACTGGTTGCGGGGCAGGGCTGTATTCTGCGACAGGTTGCTGGGGTCGGGCGCGCGGAAATCGCCCTGCGCATTGACGTAAATCTGGTGGTGGCGGTTGAAGCTGTACGACGTTGAAAAACGCGGCAGGGGCACGACAGAATTCGAGCCCATATGCTGATGCGTCAGGTAATTGTCGAACCAGTAGTTCAACATGGCAAATTTGAAACCGGCAGACACGACCAGCCGATCCTGGAAATATTTTGCCGTATCCTGAATGAACAGCGCGTGGATCTGGTCGCCTGTCTGCTGGTTTGATGAATAATCCCGCTGACCATTGAGGAAGTAGGCAGTGGACAGGTTATCGGGATTATTGGAAAACCCGTTCTGGTTCACGGCACTGTTCGGGCCCCACTGCCGGCTTTGCGTATAGCCATACCAGTATCCGAACGTCATCTGGTTATGACGTGAAATATCATAGGTCAGCTTGATCGTGGCCCCCGTGGTGGGCGTGCGCTGGTCATAATAATTGACTGAAAACTGCGAAGGAGAAACCGCACCGCCATTGGCATAGCTCAGCCCGGACCCGGCAGCACCACTGGCGGATGAACTCCATCCACGCCCGTAGGCAAAATAGGGCACCAGATCGAATTTCAGTTGGTTTGTCAGGCGCAGGTGCACGGGCAGGGTCATGAAGACTTCATTCCATGGCCCTTCCTGGTGATTGCCCCAGAAATTCGGACTGTTCGGATTACTGCTGGCACCCCATGTGCCCGTGCCGTTTTTCTTGGCATGAAACTGGTCAGCCGTGGGGTAATTGTAGATCCCGTAGCGTTCCTGATTCCACGAGAGGAAAAACTTCACGTAAGAGTCGGCCCCGATATCCTTCTGCATGCCAAAGTCGATATGCTTCTTGTCCGATGCCCCCGCACCGATCCAGTTGTCAGCATGGGTATGTGAAAATGAAAAGAACGAGCGCAGGCCGGTCCTGCCAATATCGCCGCTTTCCAGCCGGATAAACTGCCGGGACATGTCATTCGTGCCATATGAAAAATCCGTCAGCCCACCAAATTTATGGCTGGGTGTATGCGTCATGATATTCATGACCCCCAGTGCTGCCGATGTAACTGGCTGGTCAATGGCGGATGTGCCTGGCGTGACCTCGATACGGTCCATGTTTTCCGTATCGATGTCTTCCTGAAGGTATCCGGCGCCGGATGTCACCACGGCGTCGTCCATCAGCAGCGCCATATCCCCATCGTTCAGGCTGCGGCTTTCAATCGAGCCACCCGTCATGCCCGATGTATCCTGGGTCGATACGTTCAGGCTGGGCAGGTTCTTGACCATATCCAGCGCCGTTCCGGCCGGACTGCGCATATCCATGAACTGCCGGCTTACGGTCTGGATACTGTGCGAAGCCTTTTCCTGCCGCATCATGCCGCCGCCGCCCGAACGCCCGGAACTGACCTGCAGGATTTCCGGTGCGGAAGGGGCCTTGATGGAATGCGTATCCTGCCCTGCCGCGCCAGATGGAGACGCTTGGGATGTGGGAGGGGCTGCATGGCGGATTTTGGTCGTTGCGTTCACATCATTCGCACCCTGCGCATGAGAAACAGCAACGAACCCGGTGGTACCGAGAAGAAAAGTTGTTAATAACCAGCGCTTGTCGCAAAACATGGCACCTGCAACCATACCGGACCTCCCCGTAAACGATAACATGCTTTACCCAGCGGGCGGCGCCACCGGGCCAGGACAGCATTTACGGGAAACGCTTGCCATGATTCCAGATACCAAGTCTATCCCGTTGTTGCTTATGGTAGACAATCATTGCACGCCATATTCCGCTAAAAATAGCGATAAAGAGGTCATCATATTGCACGAAAGGTGTTCCTTCCCTTTCGGCGATTCAACCAAAAAGCCCCATTTATCATTGCATTATGAAAACATATGGCAAGCGTTGGCAATGGCAGCTTCCTGTTGTTGCGAATACATCGGGTCATCCTGTTCCTGACCTGCATTCCAGCGCGGGTGTTGCATATTGACGACAGTTCGGGAGCGCATGCCAAAACCGCATCCCGGCGCGGCATGAGGAGCGCGGCGACATCGAGGCGGCCCACAATGGGCTACACGGTAGCGCGACGCCGCATTCAGGCACTCGACCTGCGCCCGGCTGCGCAATATCCTAAGGAAATCAGAGCAGCGGGCATGAACCGGACCGGCAGCCTGAAGGCGCCATACCCCCCACCGCCTGTGTGGGTGCAAGAACCAAGGAGACACCTGACAGGTGACCAAACGCGTAACCCTGGCAGATCTGGCGGAACAGACAGGCCTGAACATTTCCACCATAAGCCGCGCCCTGTCACGGCCGGACCGGGTCAGCAACGAGACGCGGCGACTGGTTGAAAAGGTCGCCTCCCAACTCGGCTACGAAACAAATGTCGCGGCCCGCAACCTGAGTCGCGGCACGACGGACACCATTCTGGTGCTGGCCGCCAGCTTTTCAGGGCAGGTCATTTCCCCGGTTTTTACCGGAATCATGCTCGGTGTATGCGAAGAGGCAAAAGCCCTCGGCCTTAATGTCATGCTGCGGCAGTACCTGGGGCAGGCCATTTCGGCCAGCGATGTCATGCGCTATTTGCAGGCCGGCGTGGCGGACAGCGTATTGCTGGTGGCGCCCGAACAGTGGCTGCCACCGGCGGACAGGAGCCCGGATCAGGACATGTTGCCGGTTGTCAGTATTTTCAATGACCTGACGATGGCCGGGATCACCAGTGTCATGACACAGGAAGTGGATGGATACGTCGCGATTGTCGATCATATGGTCGAACGCGGACATCGTCACTTCGCCTTCGTATCCGGGCCGGAGGGCAGTGGTCATGAACAGATTCGCTATAATGCCGTCAAGAACAGGCTTTCCACGCTTGGACTAGGCAAGAAACTGGTCCGCCTGGAGGGCGGTCCGTTTGACATGGCATCGGGCACGAAGGCGGCGCAGGCCTTTCTTGCATTGAAAAAACGCCCCACTGCCGTGATCTGCTGCAGCGACGGGCTGGCGCTGGGCTTCATGCACACGATTCTGGGCAGCGGCCTGCGCGTGCCCGAAGATGTCGCCATCGCAGGCTATGACGGGATGGACTACACCGCCTTTACCAGCCCGGCCCTGACCACCGTGATCCAGCCCACACTGGAAATCGGCCGCGTTGCGGTGCAGGCGCTGGCCGACATCCATAATGGCCGGATCACGACCCCCCGCCTTGTTGCCCTTGCGCCAACCTTTGTCGTGCGCCAGTCGACCTGATCGGATTCGGCAAGCGTTTGCATTCCTGTTCTATTCCTGTATGTAGGTCCTGAGGCTACATTTGCGGCAGTTTTGTTACGGTTAATACATACCTCCGCCGCATGTGGACCTGATCAGGGAGTGCATGCAGGTGAAAATCGGAACGGATCTGGTTACTTTCTACAATCCTGCTTTCTGGGGCGTGGGTACGGAGCCGGAAGTCACCAGCCTGGCCGCAAAAGATGGCCGCATGTTCTGGACCCGGATCTTCGACAGCCTGTATGATGCAGGCATAACGGGCATTGAACTGACCTTCCCGCCATTCGATCAGGCGGGGGCAGTTGCGGCATTCGGCTCCGAGGTCGCGCTGGCCCATGAACTGAAAACCCGGAACCTGCAAATCTGGTCCGCCTTTTTCGCGGCGCTGGACCGTATCCCCGTTCACGAACAGGCCAATGCCGCGCCACGGATTGTGGCGCAGGTCGAGGCTGCTGCACGCTTTCTTGCGGCCATGGGGGGCACGGTGCTGGTAGCGGGGCTGCCCTGCCGCGCCACCTTCCTGGCCGAACCGCCTGCATTTGTGGACCTTCCCCTTGCCGCCCCCATTGCCAGCCTGCTCAACCGCATGGGGTTCGCGGCCGCCCGCCATGGCATTACGCTGGCGATCCATACGGAAGCCCACAGCGTTGCCTGCGCGCCGCGCGATGTGGACCTGTTCATGCTGCTGACCGATCCGCGTTATGTTTCGCTGTGCCCTGACCCGGCGCATATCATCCTTGAAGGGGGAAACTCGGCGGATGTGCTCGCCCGGCATGTCGGACGCGTGGTGGCGATGCACTGGAAAGACGCAACCGGGGCCATGCCGGTCGATACCCCCGTCGGTAAAGACATTCATGCCCGGCACCGGGAGCATTTCTGTGAACTGGGCAATGGGCAGGCCGATTTTGGCCGGCTGGCGGCCCTGCTGGCCCATGCCCCGCTCCGGTGCGGCCCCATTCTGGAACTTGATGCCTGCCCCCATCCCGTTCCCGCGCTGCAGCGCGGCGTCACGTTCGTCAATCTCCTGGCCGGAAGGGATGTGGCATGAAAGGCCCCGGCATTTTTGCGGCCCAGTTCATCGGGCCCGACGCCCCTTTCAACACGCTGCCCGGCCTGGCGCAGTGGGCAGCGGGACTTGGCTACAAAGCCCTTCAGTTGCCTACTCATATTGACCGTATTTTCAATCTTGAGCGGGCGGCGTCCAGCCAGGATTACTGTGATGAGATACAGGGCATGCTGGCAGGGCATGGTCTGGTCATCTCGGAACTGTCCACCCATATCCAGGGCCAGTGCGTTGCGGTCCATCCGGCCTATGATATCCAGTTCGACCGGTTCGCCCCGGCATCCGTGCGGGGCAACCCCACGGCGCGCACGCAATGGGCCATTGCCCAGCTGACACTGGCCGCACGGGCTTCGGCACGGCTGGGGCTGAAGGCACATGCCACCTTCTCCGGCGCGCTGGCATGGCCGTATCTTTACCCCTGGCCGCCACGCGATGATGGCCTGATAGACCTTGCCTTTTCAGCCCTTGCCGCGCGCTGGCGGCCGATTGTGGAAGCGTTTGATGAAGCCGGTGTCGACCTGTGTTTCGAACTGCACCCCGGTGAGGATCTGCATGACGGCACAAGCTTCGAGCGTTTTGCCGCATTGCTTGGCAATGCCCCGCGTTGCGCAATCCTGTACGATCCCAGCCATATGCTGCTTCAGCAGATGGATTACCTCGCCTTTATCGACCTGTACCATGACAGGATCGGCGCGTTTCACGTCAAGGATGCCGAGTTTCACCCAACCGGCAGGCAGGGCGTGTATGGCGGCTTTGCCGACTGGCGCGACAGGGCCGGACGGTTCCGCTCCCCCGGCGATGGGCAGATCGACTTCGGCGGCGTTTTTTCACGCCTGACCCAGTATGGCTATGACGGCTGGGCGGTACTGGAATGGGAATGCTGCCTCAAGACCGCAGCACAGGGCGCACGTGAAGGCGCGCCCTTCATACAACGCCACATGATCGAAATGACCACGCAGTCATTTGATGATTTTGCCGCAAGCGCCCTGTCGGATGACGAACGGCGGCGCTGTCTTGGCCTGTGAATTTCAGGAGAACGACATGAAAAAATGGCCCGTCGGCATGATCGGCGGCGCGCCCGGCTCCTTTATGGGAGACGTGCATCGCCGCGCGCTGGCCCTGACCGGACAGTTCTCGCTGGTTGCGGGGTGCCTGTCACGGCACGCGGGTCCGGCCCTAAAGGCAGGGCAGGCGCTGGGGCTGGATCCGGCGCGCACTTACACCGACTGGGCGCAGATGGCACGGGCCGAGGCGGCCCGGCCGGACGGCATCGCCCTTGCCATCATCGTCACCCCCAATGATATGCACCTGCCCATTGCCACCGCTTTTCTGGAAGCAGGCATTCCTGTCCTGTGCGAAAAACCGCTTGCGCTTACAGCAGGGCAGGCCCGGCATTTTGCCGAGCGTTTCATCGCGCAGGCGCGCAACATGGTCGTGGCCTATACCTATAGCGGTTACGCCATGGTACGTGAGGCGCGCCGGCTGGTGCACGATGGCGCCTTGGGCGCGCTAAGGAATATTCAGGTTGAATACCTGCAGGACTGGCTTGGCGATGGCGATGGCGGCTGGCGTCTTGACCCGCGCACGGGCGGCGCGGGTGGCTGCCTGGGTGATGTCGGGACGCATGCCTTCCATCTGGCGGAATTCGTATCCGGCCTGCGGTGCGAAGTGCTCTCGGCCCGGGTCTCACGCCTTGTACCCCGCCACGCCGTGCCGGATGATGCACAGGTGCAGTTGCGCTTTTCCAACAACGCAGTTGGCAGCCTGTGGGTCAGCCAGGTTGCAACCGGGTGCGGCAACGCGCTGAGATTGCGCCTGTTCGGGGAGAAAGCCGGACTGGAATGGCGCCAGGAACAGCCGGACAGCCTGGTCATTTCCACGGCGGATGGCCGCACGACCCATGTCGCGCGTGGGGGCAGCGCGGTCCAGACCCCCTCCCTGCTGCCGCGCGGCCACCCCGAAGGGTATGAGGAAGCCTTTGCCCGGCTTTATGCCGATACGGCCTTCCTGCTGGGTGGTCATGAAGCACCTCTCCTGCCCCGTCTGCCCGATGGGGTACGCGGGCAGGCGTTTATCGAAGCCGCACTGGAATCCGGCGCGCAGTACGGCGCATGGACCTCGCTGCAGGCATAGCCACACGGCCACGACCTCATTTTTGCACCATCAGGAACGGAATATGACCGGAACAGGATATGATGTCATTGTCGTGGGATCGGGGGCTGCTGGCGGCTTCGCGGCAAAGGAACTGACAGAACAGGGCTTGTCCGTACTCATGATCGAGGCCGGCCGTTCCCTTTCGGCCAGCGACATCAGGCCACCCGCCGGTAAAGGCGGGGGCGACAATGTGCAGTTGTTCCCCCGCATCAAGGCCACGCTTTCGGGCCAGCACATACAGTCCCGGGTGGCGTTCTTCAGCGAGACGCTGAAGCATCTCTTCGTCAATGACCGGCAGCACGGTTATACAACCCCGAAGGATGCCCCTTTCCTGTGGATCCGGGGGCGACAGACGGGCGGGCGGCTGCATGCGTTCGGGCGCGTGCTGTTCCGATGGTCCGATCATGACTTCAAAGGTGCAGCCCAGGGTAACGGGGGCGTGGACTGGCCCATATCGTACGCGGATCTCGCGCCGTGGTATGAAAAGGTGGAAACATTCCTCGGCATCCATGGCACCCGTGATGGCATTGAAACCGCGCCTGATGGCGTCATGGCCCAACCCACCCCCCTGACGCCGGAGGAACGCAGCTTCCGCAGCGCGGTGGAAACGCGCTGGCCGAACCGGCATGTGGTGCCCTGGCGTTTTAATCCGCATAATGGCGGCCCGCTACCCAAATCCCTTAAAGCCGCGATGGCAACGGGAAAACTGACGATACAGTCAGATGCCGTGGCGCGCGAAGTCATGACGGATCCCGCATCGGGGCGCGCTACGGGGGTATGCTATGCCGATCGCAGGACGGGCGCGGTCTGCGTTGCCCATGCAAAAGCGGTGGTTGTCTGCGCATCGCCCATAGAAAGCGTGCGCCTGCTGCTGAATTCACGCACCCGCCTGCACCCCGATGGGCTGGGGAACAGTTCCGGCACGCTTGGGCAGTATTTCATGGACCAGTGCCCAAGCCTCATGTTTGGCCGCTGGCCTGCAAGCAGCCGGGAAGGCGCGGATACGCCCCTGCCCACCCATGCCCTGTTCGGCACGACAGGCGGCCTTTACGTTCCCCGTTACGAGAATGCCTGCGGGGCGCATGACCCCGCTTTCATGCGCGGTTATACATTCCAGGGTTCCATAGGGCGCCATGCATCGGCAGGCGGCTCTGACGTGCCGGTTACGATCATGGGCTTTGGGGAAATGCTGCCTTACCGCACCAACGCCATTACCCTTGATCCGCACCGGCGCGACAGGTGGGGGGTGCCCCTGCCCCATATCCGCTGCGTGCTCCATGCAAATGAGCGCGCCATGCTCCGCAAGCAGATCCGCGACTGCGCGGACATGATCGAGGCACGCGGCGGCCATGTCGATTTCTGGGCTTCCCCTCTGGGGCTGGGAGAGGGGGATGCGGGGCTTTATCCCGACAGGCCTTTTCCCATCCGCTGGTTCATACGCAAAATGTTTCCAAAAAGCATGACCATGGGGGCCGCCATCCATGAAAGCGGTGGCGCGCGGATGGGAAATGATCCCGCCACATCCGTGCTCAACCCCTTCTGTCAGGTATGGGACGTGCCCAACGTGTTCGTTACGGATGCTTCCAGTTTTCCTACCGGCGGCGCGCTGGGTACGACACTGACGGTCATGGCGGTCAGCATGCGGGCCTGCCACCATCTGGCCGCAGAACTTCGGGCCGGTCGCCTGTAACCGTTCATTCCAGCCGGGAGGGCAGTCATGTCATCCATAACCAGTGAAGTCTCCCTGCGCGAGAAAGTCGCTTATGGGTGCGGCGACCTTGCTTCCAACCTGATGTGGGGCATGACGTCGTCATACCTCATGTATTACTACACGGACATATATGGGCTGCCCGTAGCCGCCGTGGGCTGGATCCTGCTGGTGGCGCGCGTATTTGACGCCTTGTGTGATCCTGCCATCGGGTATGTCATCGATCGCCAGGGCGGGCGGATTGTTCCCCGGCTGATCCGTTCGCTGGCGCTTCCGTTCGGGGTTGCCGGGTTCATGTGCTTCCTGCCCCTGCCACTTTCCCCGGATGGGAAAATACTGTGGGCCTTGCTGACATATATTGTGCTGGGCGCCATCTATTCATGCATCAATACGCCTTATGGTGCACTGGGCACGATGATCACCCGCCAGGCGCATGGCCGGGTTGGCCTGAATGCCTTCAGGATGATGGGCTGCCAGAGTGGGCAGTTCATTGTATCGCTGTTTACGATTCCGGCCATTACGTGGCTTGGTGGTGGAACCGGCATGATGCAGCGCCAGCATGGCATGGCGCTGTATGCGCTGGGGCTTGCCATGGCCGCGACAATCCTGTGGCGCTATGTCGGCCGGTCCTGCATGACGCGTTACCCGCCGCCGCCCGCGCGCCATTCACCGGTGGAGGTGCTGCGCGCACTGGCGCGGAACCGGTGCTGGTGGCTGTGCAATGCCCTTGTGTTCCTGCAGTTTTCCGGTCTGGCCGCGCTGTATGGTTTTGCGCTGTACTATGCCCGCGTCGTTCTTGGCGGCACCGAGGAAATGGGGGGCATCCTCCTGACCGTAGCCACCCTGATGGGGTTTGCCGGCGCCATCATATGTCCCCACGTCGTCCGCCGCCTTGGTGTTATCGGCGGCGCAACCGTGTGTGCGCTCATTCAGGTCATGGCGTATCTGCTTGTGGCATCAGCAGGGGGCTCCCTGCCATTTTTCTTCGCGGCCTTCGCTATGCTGACGCTGGCGCAGGGTGTAACCTCCCCGCTATATTATGTGCTCCTGGCACATGGCATAGATGTCAGCAGGATGATGTCGCCCGTCAATACGGCAGGAATGGCGTGTTCGATCAATACTCTGGTTACAAAAGTGTCCATGGGTGTGACGGGGTTCATCCTCGCCGCCTTTCTTGCTTATGGCCATTATGCAGGCGATGTTCATACCGTTTCACCCGGTCTGAAGCACTGGATCATGGCAGGTTTTGTCTGGCTTCCGCTCGGGGCGGTTGCCCTGCAAATCGTCTTTCTGGCTCTATGGCCGCGCCGTGGCACGGTGGCCTCAATGACAGAATGCTAGGGGCCGGGCGGCATCCGGAAGATGACGGTCGCTGCGCGGCAGATGGCGGATAAGAACGCATGGCATGAGCAGTACAGGGCCTTTGGGGCCGGTTCATGCAACCGTGCCGGACTTGCGTGACATGACCGGCACGCTGCGTAAACTGGCCACGGACGCAAGAACCATCATCAGCACTCAGGAGACAACCATGCCGTTAATGCATTTTTATGTCATGAAAGGCGAGCGCACGCCCGCGGAACTGCGCGCCCTGCTCGATGCGGCGCATGATGCAATGCTCGAAGCCTTCAAGGTGCCCGCCCGTGACCGCTATCAACTGGTTACGGAACATGAGCCGACCCACATGATCCTTGAAGATACGGGACTGGACATTCCGCGCACGCCCAAAGTCGTGCTGCTGCAGGTGGTTTCGCGCCCACGTGGCAAGGAGTCGATGGAAGCGTTTTACAGGCTGTTGGCCGAGACCTTGCAGGCCCGCACGGGGCTGCTGCCGTCTGACCTCATGGTCTCGGTTGTTGAAAACAGGGATGAGCACTGGAGCTTCGGTCTCGGCCGTGCACAGTTCCTGACCGGCGAGCTGCCCCTGCCAGGCGCAAAAGCCTGACTGCCCTGGCCGGCCATTATCTTTTTACCTGACGCATTTTGTCCCTGGCCCAACCCATGCGTCAGGATTTATGGCATGCTGGTGGTGTGCGCGGCTGTTTGTGGCGACCGGGCAGGGCGTGCGGCCTGCCTTGCCGGAGTCCGGGGCCGCATTGTGCCTGAAAGCGCACATCGTCCGGTAGTAAAAATGCATGGGCACACGCATTGATTGCAGTCTTTCCGGTTCATGACGGTAATTGTGTCCTAGTTTACCATCTTTTTTAGGAAAAAAATCCTGTTCTGTAAGGACAGTCTTGCACGTAGCGGGAATTTATTCTTGCCGTCCCCTTCCAAAGGCAAAAATAAAAGCTGAAACGTCATGTTGGTTTCCTGCGTTTGGCGTTGACAGGGCTATATTTTCAATATAATGGGATGAAAAATAGTATAAAATATACATATTAACATTATTTTGCGTCGATCAGGGTTATTGATGAATAATCACCATGTAATGGCATTCCGCTATTCGCCGGTGCGGGTCATTCTCAATGTAAATCCGTAAGAACCGCCGCCGCATGGCGGTCTTGTCCGCTCCTTCAATAGCCTGTCCAAGGCCCGCACGGTACAGTCGCGAATTTCCATGATCTGGCGTATTTTCAAATCTCCCCTCGTCTCGGGCCCGTTATTCGCCGTGCTGCTGGCGGTGGTATGCCTGACCTACCTCTCCCCCGACCTCCAGTTTTTCGTGGCGGCAGGCGGCGCGATCCTGTTCTTTCTTGTTCGCCGCCATGATGAACGCTGGTCGCGCTGTTTCCTTATGGTGCTGTCCATCGTGGTCTCCGGGCGCTATCTGGTGTGGCGCTTTACCTCCACGCTCGATCTTGATGGCGTGTTGCAGACAGTTCTGGTCCTGGCGCTGGCGATTGGCGAAATCTATACCACCTTGCGGGTGGGGTTCACGTATTTCCAGCTCGCCTGGCCCCTGCGGCGGCAGATACACCCCCTGCCGGAGGATGAAAGCAGCTGGCCGGTCATTGACGTGTTCGTGCCGACTTATAACGAGGACATGGCGATCGTCCGCACCACGGTGCTGGGCTGCCTGGGCATGGACTGGCCGGCAGGCAAGCTCAATGTCTATATCCTTGATGACGGGCGGCGGCGGTCTTTCCGTGATTTTGCCGAGCGGGCCGGGGTCGGCTACATCAACCGCGCGGAAAACGCCCATGCCAAGGCGGGCAACCTCAACCATGCCATCGGGGTGACCGGGGGCGATATCATCGCGATCTTCGACTGCGACCACGTGCCGGTACGCAGCTTCCTCAAAAAGACCGTGGGGTGGATGATCGCCGATCCCAACCTCGCGCTGTTGCAGACCCCGCATCACTTCTATTCCCCCGATCCGTTCCGCCGCAACATGAGCCGGGGCATGCAGGTGCCGCCCGAGAGCAACCTGTTCTACGGCCTGTTGCAAGATGGCAATGATTTCTGGAACGCCACCTTCTTCTGCGGTTCATGCGCCCTGCTGCGGCGCGAGGCCATTGAATCGATCAATGGCTTTGCCGTCGAGACCGTGACGGAAGATGCCCACACCGCCCTGCGCATGCAGCGCAGGGGGTGGGGCACGGCCTATCTGCGCGAACCGCTGGCCGCGGGGCTCGAGACCGAAACCCTCCTGCTGCAGGTCGGGCAGCGCGTGCGCTGGGCGCGCGGCATGATCCAGATGCTGCGGCTCGACAACCCCATGCTGGGCCGTGGCCTGCGCCTGACGCAGCGCATCTGCTACATGGCGGCGTCGACGAACTACTTCTTCGCCATGCCGCGCATCATGTTCCTCATGGCCCCGCTGGCCTACCTGTTCCTGGGCGTGACCATGATCGCGGCCTCGCCATATGAACTCGCGGTCTATGCCCTGCCGCACCTGTTCCATACCACCATGACCATGTCGCGCCTGCAGGGGCGGTGGCGCTATTCGTTCTGGAGCGAGATCTATGAATCCATGCTCGCCCCCTTCCTGGTGCGCATGACGTTCGTGACCCTGCTGGCGCCGCACAAGGGCACGTTCAACGTAACCGACAAGGGCGGCCTGCTGTACCGCGAGCGTTTTGACTGGCGCGCCGCCTATCCCGGCGTGATCATGGCCGTGGTGCTGGCGGTGGGGCTGGTGAGCGGCATCTGGGCCGCGGTCGCCCATTATCATGAAACGGTCGTATTCCGCGCCATGGCGGTCAACTCGGTGTGGGTGCTGTTCAGCCTGGTCATCGTGCTCGGCGGTGTCGCGGCCGCGCGTGAAACCCGCCAGCGCCGCCGGAACCACCGCGTTGCGGCCAGCATTCCCCTGAGCGTATCCACGGGTGGCGCGCAGGCCACGACATGTCGCTCGGTGGATGTGTCGATGGGCGGCTGCCAGCTTGACATCCCGCCCACGCTGCCCCTTGCCGTGGGGGATGAGGTGCGCCTGCACGCCACCCTGGCCTCCGGCCCGATCACGCTGGGCGCAACCGTCATGGCCCGGTGCGAGGGTCGGGTCCATGTCGCGTGGACCATACCCGACCTGGCCACCGAGGCGCAGGTCGTGGCCCTGGTGTTTGGCCGTGATGATGCCTGGTCGCAATGGTCCGACTTTCCGCCTGACAGGCCGCTGCACAGTCTTTACCTGCTGCTGGCCAGCATCTGCGCGCTGTTCCGCCCCTATCCGCGCGCTCAGGCGGACGCGCCTCCACCGCCCGCGCCGCCCCAGGTGGCAGACGAAAAACTGCCGCCCCGGCAACTGGTTGTACCCCCCGCCCACGGGGATCGCACGGGTCATTCCGGCCTGCCGCTCGTGATGGCGGGCCTGCTGCTGTGCGGCATGGCAGGCAGCGCGCAGGCCGCCCCCATGCCGCCGGACATGGCGCCGGTGGAGGCCGCGGGCGAGTCCGTAACGGAGGTGGATGACGCGCACATGACCGTGCTCGATGTGGACCGGGTCTCGCACCAGCCGCTCACGCGCACGCGCAGCCTGGCCGAGATAGGGCAGCAGGACGACATGGTGCTGCGTGCCGATGCGCCGCTGCATGGGCTTGGTGTGCGGGTCGGGCGCGATGTCATCATCACGGGCGGCACGCTGGCCTTTTCGGGCACCGCGCATATGGGGCATGCGGCGGGGCGGCCTGCGGTGGCCGTCAGCGTCAACAATCAGGATGTGGGGGTGATCTGCCCGACAGCCGACGGGGCGTTTGCACCCGTCACCCTGCCGGTCAGCCCCTTTTTCTTTGATACGCATAACCGGATCAACTTCCGCCTGTTCATGCGCCCGGGCACCGGCAATGCTGGCGTTGCGGCCTGCGGGCCGGATGCCCGCGCCCCTGCGCCCGATACGGCGCGGGTAAGCGATGCGGATGCGTCGATCACGATTTCCCCGCGTTCCACCCTTGCGCTGACCACGGTCAGCCTCGTGCCGCACCGGCTGCTCTCGGCGCTGCCCTATCCGGTGCTGGACCCCGATGCGGCACAGACGCCTGTTATCACCTTCGCCCTGCCCGATATGTCGGATCCGGCCCTGTTGCAGGCTGCGGGCATGGTGGCGTCATGGCTTGGCGTGCATGCGCAGGACCGCCAGATCAGCTTCAACGTGACGCCTGTCATGCCCGCGCAGGGCAATGCGGTCATCATCGCGCCCAACCAGCCGGGGCCGTGGGGGGCACAGCCGCCGGGGCCGGAACTCGCGGTCATGCCCAACCCGCATGATGGTTTCGGCACGATCCTTGTCGTGACCGGGCGCAGCATGGCCGAGGTCACGACAGCGACACGGGCGCTGGTGCTGGGCGCGGAACATGATGCGGCGGGGGCCTATGCCGCGGCGGCAGCCGTGCACCCTGCCGCCCGCCAGCCTTATGATGCGCCGGGCCTTGTGCGCACCGACCAGCCCGTAACCCTGCGCGAGCTGGTCTCGACGGCGGACCTGCGCACCCATGGCCTGACATCGGGCACGCTCACGGTGCCGCTGTCGCTGCCGCCAGACCTGCGCTCATGGCGGTCGCGGCCGTTCATGGCGCGGCTGCAGCTCAGCGCGCCGGAGGGCGGCGTGCTGGACCGGGCGAAATCCCATGTCAGCGTCACGCTCAACGGCACGTTCCTGCATGTCTATCCGCTGGTGCCCTGGTCGATCAATCCGTTCCGTACGGCGGGCGCGCCGGTGCAACATGACCTGGAACTGCCTGTATGGAAAATGGGGCAGCAGAACACGCTGCGGCTGTATTTCGATGTGTATCCCCGGCACATGACGCAGGCCGAGGCGGCCGCATCGCCCGATGTGGTTGAACTCGACCCGTCCTCCACCATCGATTTTTCCAAGTCGCGCCATTTCGCGGTGTTGCCTGACGTGGCGATGTTCGCTTCTTCGGCCTTTCCGTTTTCGCGCATGGCCGACCTGTCGGAAACGACCGTGCTGCTGCCGCCCCATCCCGCGCCTGACACGGTCGCCGCCTTTGTGGACATGATGGGCTTTGCAGGTGCGATCAACCGCTATCCCGCCACTGGCGTGAGCGTGCGGAGCACCGACATGCCGGTCGATGACACGATTATCGGCGATATCCTGGTCTTTTCCACGCTGGACGGGCTGGGCAACGGGCAGGCGGCGCTGGCGCAGGCCGGTTACGTACGCCCCCCCTCGCTGCTGCGCCGCCTGCGCATGCGGGTGATGCACCACCCCGGCGTGGCCCCCCCTGTTTACAACCTTGCCGAAGGCGCGGTGGTGGCGGCGCAGTCGCCCTTTGTCGCGCACCGTTCGGTCGTGGCCGTGCTGGGTGGCGTGCCCGCCGCATTGCCCGCCATGGTGCGCGACCTGCGCGACCCGGCCACGATGCAGCGCTTTCAGGGCGATATGGTGATCCGCCACGGGGCGCGGCTCGATGATTACCGCACGGGCGGGATCTATACCGTGGGCAACATGCCCGCATGGATGCTGCCGGACTGGTATCTGGGCGGCCACCCGCTGCTGCTGTGCGGGCTGGGGGTTCTGGCCGCGCTGTGCGGCACCTCATGGGCCATGACGGTACTTGGCGCGCGCAGCAGGCGGCGCATCCTGAACGATGATCTGACGGGCGACCTGTGACCATGACCATGAATGACCGGGCTTCCGCATCCTGCCGCGCCCTGCTTCTGGCCCGGCGTGGCGTGGGGGCGGGGGCATGGGGCGGCATCGCCCTTGCCGGGCTGTTCAGCCTGTGCGCGCCCGCCTGGGCGCAGGCGCCCGTGCGCTATGCCGAGGGTATTCTCAACGCGCAGATAGAAGAAGGCGCGTTCTGGATCCATCATGGCGATGACGCCCATGCCCGGCACGCGCTCGAGCGCGCGCTGCGCATCGAGCCGGACAATCTGGAAGCCCGCCTCATGCTCGGGGCCGTGCAGGTGCATGAAAATGACATGGCGGGCGCGCGCGCCACCGTGCAGGCCTTGCAGGCCCAGGGCGGGGCGCAGGCGCAGGTTGATGCCCTGCAGGGCTGGATCGGGCAGGGGGCGGTTGACCCGGCGGCGCTGGCGCGGGCGCGGGCCCTGGCGGATGCGGGCAGGAATTTGCAGGCCACGCTGGCTTATCGCGGCATTTACCATGGCGGCCACCCGCTGCCGGAGGCCGAGCTGGAATATGACCGCGTGCTGTCCGGCTCGGTAATGGGCTATGGGGAGGCCACGCAACGCCTGCGCGCGCTGGGCAGCCTTTTGCCGCATGACCTAGAAATCCGCATGGCGCTGGCGCAGGCCCTGAGCTACCGCCCGGCCACCCGCATTGACGCGATCGAGGACATGCGCACGCTCGCGACTTCTCCCGCCACGCCGGATTTCATTCGTGACGAGGCGACGCAGTCATGGCGCAAGACGCTGGACTGGATGGGAACCGACCCGCAGGCCGCCCCCTATTACCGCGAATGGCTGGCGCTGCACCCTGATGATACGGAGATGGCCAGCCGCCTCAGCGCGCAGGAGGCCGCGCATGCGCTGGCCGAGCATCTGGCGCTGGTGGGGGCGGGCTATCACGCGCTGGCGCATGGGGAACTGGACCAGGCGGAAAGCGATTTCCATACCTCCATGCAGGGTACGACGCCCCGCCCCGAGGCGCTGGAGGGCCTTGGCCTCGTAGCCCAGCGCCGGGGTGACGTGAAGGCCGCGCGCGCCTTTCTGGAGCAGGCGCACGCCCTCGTTCCCACGAATGAAGGCATAAGCGCTGCCCTTGCCGGGCTGGATGCGCCGGGTGGTGACCCGCAGCTTGCGCGGCTGTGGGCGCTGGTGGCCCGCCACCAGTATGAGGAAGCATGGGCCATGCTGCCCGCCGTGGAGAATGATCACGGCCGGATTGTCGATACCGTGCGGGTGCGGGCCATCATCGCACAGTCGCGCCACCAGCTTGCGCAGGCCGAAGCAGAATGGCGGGCCGTGTTGCAGATGGCGCCCGGTGACATGCCGGCCGCCGCCGCCCTGTCCGACGTGCTGATCGAGGAAGGCCGGCTGCATGAGGCTGAAGGCTGGGTCGCGCGTCTGCGGGCCGCGCATTACCCCGGCGGGACTACCCTTGAGGCCAGGCTGCTTGGCGCCATGGCCGAGATCGAGCCAGACCCTGCCAGGCGGGCCGTGCTGCTTGAGCAGGCGGTGCGTGACGCGCCCCGCAATGGCTGGCTGCGTCTGCATCTGGCCCAGCTATGGCTGGTGCAGGGGCAGGCCACGCGCGCGCGCGGGCTGATGGCGCCGCTGTGCAACCCGGCCCCGGCAACCGATGAGGACCTGCAGGCCTGCTTCAGCTTCGCCCTGCTGGATCAGGACATGCCGCGCGCCGATGCGCTGCTCGCCCGCCTGCCGCGCGCGGACATTACCCCGGCCATGGCCGATGGCGTGGCGCAGGTCAGGCTGTGGCACCAGATCCGCACGCTCCCCGCCGATGACGGGCAGGCCATCGCGTTGCTTGAAGCCATGCCCGTCCTGCCCGACCCCGAGGGCACGCAGGCGCGGCTGGTGGTGGATGCGCTGCTCAGACGCCACGCGCCCGTGGCGACGGCTGCTGGCGTGCTGCACCGCGCCCTTGCGGGCAGTGCGGGGCATGTGGGCGTGAACCAGAGCCTGTCCTATGCCGGACTGTTCATGCAGATGGATGACCCCGTGGCCGCGCAGCGCGTGCTCGACGGCCTGCCCACCATCATGCAGGGCGGGCATCTTACGCCCACGCAGGCCCGCGACCTGCGCGACATGCAGCGTAGTCTTGCGATTGCGCAGGCGGACCGCGATGATCTTGACGGCCACCCCGATGCCGCCCGCCGCCTGCTCGACCCGCTGCTGGCGCAGAACCCGAACGATGCCGACCTGCTTCTGGCGCGCGGGCGTGTCGATTCCGCCCGCGGGCTGCCCGGCGAGGCCGTGGCCTATGACCGCAGGGCGCTGGCCCAGCGCCCAGATGACAGGATGGCCCAGGCCGCCCTTGCGCGTGACAGCCTGGCCAGCGGGAATGAACAGGCGGCGCGTGACATGGCCCGCACCCTGCAGGCCATCCACCCGCAATGGGGCGATACGTGGGAGATCCAGGCCGAGATCGATGGCCTGACCGGCCACGACCGCCGCCGCCTGCATGACGTGCAGCGCGCCCGTGTGCTCGACTGCACGCCCCGGGCTGATGAGGATGATACCACCGGCCACGGCACGCGCATTGATGCAGGCTGCGCGCGCCAGCGCGCGCGGGCGGCGGATGAATGGCCCGATATCAGCACGAATTTCGTGCCCGGCATGGGCGCGGGCATGCCGGAGGTCTATCATTACGACCCGCATCTGACACCCGTGCAGGCGCTGGACCGGCAGGCTGGCTACCTGTCGCGCGCGCTGGGGCCGCAGGCGGATGGCAACCTCGAGATCCGCGACCGTTCGGGCCAGCCGGGGCTGGGCCACATGACGGTCGTCAATATTCCCATGACCGCCGTCCTGCCGTTCTCGTCCACGCAGCACCAGCTTGCCTTCTCGGTCATGCCCAGCGTGCTCATGTCGGGCGATCCGCTGGCCTCGAGTGCCACCGCGCAACAATATGGCAGTGTCGCTGCCAATGGCGTGCGGCCGGGCTTTCACGTGCCTGCCGCCGTGGCGGGGGTGGCGCTGTCGGCGCATTACCAGTGGCGGTGGCTGGCGGCCGATGTCGGCTCGACGCCGCTGGGCTTTACCACCACCAACGTGCTGGGCGGCATCGAGCTTACGCCACACCTGACCCACAACCTGACCCTGCGCCTGACCGGCGAGCGCCGCGCGGTGACCGACAGCCTGCTGTCCTATTCCGGCGCGCGCGACCCCGGCACCGGGCAGGTCTGGGGCGGGGTGACGCGCAACCGCGGGCATGGCCAGCTGGAATGGGCGCAGCCGGGCTACAACCTGTATGCAGGCGGTGGCTACGCGGTGATGCAGGGCACGCACACGGTAGCCAACCACGAGAGCGAGGCGGGTGCCGGCGGGTCCGCCCTTGTCTGGCACCGCAACGACGCCCATCACGTGCGGCTGGGGCTGGACCTCGTGTATTTTGGCTATAAGCGCAACACGTATTTCTTCACCTGGGGGCAGGGGGGCTACTTCTCGCCGCATGCATTCATGGCCGCGCTGGTGCCGCTGACCTATGACGGGCATGCAGGAAGGTGGACCTGGATGTTCAAGGGCGAGGCGGGCTACCAGCACTACACCGAGCATGCCACGGCGATGTTCCCCATGGGGGAAGGCGGAATGGCAGCGCGCGAGCAATATGCGGGCCAGTCCACCGGGGGGCTTGCGGGCAACGTGCTGGCGCGGGCGGTCTATCAGCTGACCCCCTCCCTGCGGCTGGGGGCGGAAGGGGGCTATTCGCGTTCAGGCAGCTGGGATGAGGTGCATGGCATGCTCATGCTGCATTACGCGCCGGGGTAACGGGCTGGCAGAAGGGTTTCCGGGTGAAGCCCGGTTCAGGCAGGCTCGTGCTCAATGGCGAGGATTTCGTGGTGCATGCGCCTGTAGGATGCTGAAGACCTGAGGCGCGACAGTCTCGTCGCGAATTTCTCACACTTGAGGAAATTTTGGGTTATTTTGTAGAATTCAGTCATCCCACAGGAGCCCGATCTG
>NZ_QQBI01000029.1 GCF_004302915.1 Komagataeibacter xylinus
GAAAACCGCGGCATCCTTCCTCTCCGTCATCCTCATCGCGGCTACAGCAGAATATATCAAGGCCTAACAGGCCCTAGGGAAGGAAGCCCAATGATTAAATGAGTTAGGATCTATCCAGTAAGGGGTTACAAGATGTAAGTTCGGATCATGTAGGGGCCTAAGATGAGAAGGTATCGTCAACTGGACAAGGCGGCTCAATACACCTGAAAAGAAAGAGATTATAGTTCCGGTTAGAATAGATTTTCTATCATTGTATCGTTTGTCGTTGAACCATTCATAAAATATAGCAGCCATTAATATTGCAACAGTCATGCCATCGTATGTCAGGGAGATAAGTATCGCATTAATGAACTTACTTCTATCGGCGAATAAATTTAAAAAATTCTCTATGCTGTAATCTATATCTCGCATTTGGAATAAATTTAGAACGGTACATGAAAAAAACGCCATCATGCAAACCGTAAATATTGTACAATCATTCATTTTGCTATTGTGTTTCAAATTGTATTGATCTGGATGTTTATTAATGGTATTTTTCAATAATTTCTTCATTTTTATCTCCCAATTTTGTTTCTCTACATTTAGTAAATTATTTTGTCAATTTAATATTTAAATACAACTGTATCGAATTGTTTCTATACATCGATTATACATTAAATGAATTATTGCAATATTTATATATTTAATTTATATTATTAATATAATTTTTATATGAAATAAACACTATGCGATCGTCGATCTTGCCCCAAGGGCCATGTTGGCTGATTGGGGATATGATAGAGACAGTTTCCGTCAAGATCTGTTGGCGCACGGTATTGTACTGGTCTTTGTTAGAAGAACCTGATCATGCTAAAGGTGTGGGATATTTGTGGGGGAACGCCCACAATCATATAGATTTATAACGGTTTTATGCTGGTCATCTGAGCGTTTTAAGCTCGTATCAGGCGACCGACGCGACCATGAAGCATACGGAAGATTTCAGAGGATTGCGTTGAGCTGCGGATTGTCACGCACGCGCGTTGCGGGCGATCTGGGTATTGGAAAATCCAATCTGGGTAAATGGATAGTGGATTATCGTCCAAGTGAGCCGCCATCCGGGCAGCAGACTGATCTGGCCATCCGTGCCCTGGATATGACGGTGCGGCTGCGTGACCCGGTGCCCGGCTGCATTTTCCACTCCGGTCGTGGCAGCCAGTATGGCTTTCATGATTTCCAGAAAAAGCTGCTGGCCCATGGACTGCTGGCTTCAATATCCGGAAAAGGAAACTGTTTTGACAACACTGCTGTCGAAACGTTTTTCAAAAGCCTGAAGGCGGAATGGCTCTGGAGGCAGAGCTGGCCACCCCGCCGTCAGGCGACTGCCGCCATCTTTTCTGTATATCAAGGGTTTCTACAATCCACGTCATTCATATCTGGGCGGTATCAGCCTCCTCGCTTTTGAAGCAAGAGTGGCATAATCCATTTCCTGACCAGCATAAAACCGTCACAGGTCCTCTTTCAGTCTCTTTCACCCGCAGTCACACCGTAATGGTCAGCAAAATGCGCGCCGTCTGCACCCCAACTATAACTGTCTTTCGGGAAAGGCAGCATCTGATCGTTCCATGCTACCCACGCCCGTTTCAATCTATCAAACAGTTGGGGCTGCCGATCCTTCAGGTTGGCGCGTTCACGCGGGTCATTGACGACATCGAACAGGAATTCATTTTCATTTATTTTCAGGTATTTGTAGTTGCCCTCCAACTGGGCGCGCTGGCTTTGGATCTTGTAACGCCATGACAGCGTGCGCTCCTGTCTGGCTGTCGTATCGTGCAGCAGGGGCAGCAGGTTCATGCCATCGGTTGGAAAACTAGCATCCGGGGTAGCCCCTGCCGCTGCAAGAAAGGTCGGTAGCCAATCCATGGTGATGATAGCCTGATCCGTCTCGGAACCCGACGCAACCTGTCCTGGCCAGCGTAGTACAGCGGGCACCCGCAGGCCGCCTTCCAGCAGTTCGCCTTTCATGCCGGTAAAGGGCCAGGTGGCGGAGAAGCGTTCGCCCCCGTTATCACTGGTAAAGACGACGATCGTATTCTCATGCAGCCCGTTCTGGTCCAGCGCTGCCAGCACGCGCCCGATCTGTTCATCCATGGCCTGTACCATACGGCCATAGGTCTTCTGCGTGCCGCCATCATAATCGAATATGTGGCCCTTTAGCCGTTTTGATTCCGCCTCGTCCTCCGGTCCTTCCCATGGCCAGTGTGGCGCATTGAAATGCAGGCTCAGGAAAAACGGCTTTGGGCCCCTGCCATATTCATTAACCACGGAAACGGCTTCATTTCCCAGTAACCGGGTCAGATAGCCATGTTCATGAACCAGCTGGCTGTCTTTATAGAACTGGTCCTCTCCGGGGTGGCCCTGATGTGTGAAGTAATCCGCAGCGCCGCCCGCTATGCCATAAAAGTGGTCATATCCACTCTTTAATGGCCCGAAGGCAGGAGGACTGCCCAGATGCCATTTGCCCACCAGGGCGGTCCGGTAGCCTGCCCTGCGCAACTGTTCAGGCAGTGTTGGCAGCCCGGGGGGAAGCCCATGTGTCTTGCCAGCCGAAGCAATCGGCTCTTCCAGCCCGCAGGCGATCCTGTCCTGATAGCGACCTGTAATCAAAGCCGTGCGCGTAGCCGAGCAGACCGCTGAATTGGCATAGGCCCGCGTAATACGGATCCCTTCACTGGCGATCCGGTCGATGGACGGGGTTGTGAAGCCAGGATTGCCGAAGCAACTGACATCAGCATAACCAAGGTCATCAGCCAGGATGAAAATGATATTGGGCTGGCGATGTATGTCGGCCTGCGTAGCCTGCGCGTTGGACGATACCCCCAATGCGGTTCCCATACCCAATCCGGCGACGCCAGCCATAAATCCACGACGACTATATGTAAAATAAACCATCAAACTGATTCCACAATCACTATTTGTCTATATAACGATGTTTCATCACATAAACCACTATTCAACAAACGTAAATTGCATAATCATATAATCACAGCATATTCAGCGTGTATGCTTGCCAAAAATCAACGATACAAAATAGTGTAAATATCAGCGCAAGGGATATACAATGTTCCCAATCCAACCCCTGCTTTCCCTGCTGGGTGGCAGTCTGCTGCTTGTTTGTGCGAGCGTTCCGGCCATGATGACCCGCGCCCACGCAACCCCCAGCGTATTCCCCACGGGGGTGACGCAATATGCGCCGGACAGAACCTATAACAGTTTCATTCTTTTTTCGGGTGCGGACAACCATACGCACCTGATCGACATGGATGGTCATGAAGTCCATGCATGGCATCAGGCGGGATTTCCCTCCCGCTTTATCGATCCTGCCCTGTCGGGCGGTGAAAAAGGCCTGGTCGGAGTTCAGTTAACGGAAATTGCGGGAGATGGCACGCACAAGATCCCGGGCGCGGTTGCCGGTTTTCGCGATCGTACGTTCGGGTATGTCAACTGGCAGGGCAAGACGGTATGGGAATGGGGAATCGAGGCCCCCGGGGGGAATGCCCGTCAGCATCATGACTGGGTCAGGCTGCACGATGGTGGTTCGCTACTGCTTGCCAATCAGGACCGCCATCTTGCCGGTGCGCCCTCACCCGTGCTGGAGGATGTTATTTATGATGTGGCGGCGGACGGAAAAATCCGCTGGACATGGAAGGCAGGCGACCATCTGACGGAATTCGGCTTTACGCCCGAACAGTTGAAACTTGTCCTGCATGCTCCCTCGCCAGATTATCTCCATATCAACAATATGCAGTTGGTAGGCGATAACCACTGGTTCCGTGAAGGCGACACGCGCTTTGCGCCAGACAACATCATCATCGACTCCCGTCAGGCCAATTTCATAGCCATCATCGACCGCAAGAGTGGACGGATCGTATGGCGGCTTGGCCCGGACCTGCCCCAGCGTAACTTCAGGAAACCTTCCGTTCCCTATCCCGTGGACCAGTTTGTCGGCCAGCACGACGCACATCTGATTGCCGATGGCCTGCCGGGCGCGGGCAACCTGCTTGTATTCGACAATCAGGGAGAAGCAGGCTACCCGCCCCGCCCCTTGCAGACGACCGGGGGATCACGGATACTGGAAATCAATCCCGTTACGGCACAGGTGGTGTGGCAATATACCGGCGAGGATAGCGGCAATCCGCCATGGTCATTCTTCAGCAGCTTCATCAGTTCGGTGGACCGCCTGCCCAATGGCAATACGCTGATTGACGAAGGCATGAATGGCCGGTTCTTCCAGGTGACACCAGCGGGGGACATCGTGTGGGAATATGTCTCGCCTTTTTCTGGAAATACACCGTCCCAGGGTGGTACGCGGCCGACCCGGTCAAACTGGGTGTACCGTATCCAGCCCGTACCGTATGACTGGGCACCGGCGGGAACGCCACATACGCAAACCCCCGTCCGACCCGCAGCGCAGAAATAATCCGGAGGCGGAAGGGACTGCCGGGCAGTCCCTTCCGCCCATCATATCTGCGGATCGCCTATCCTGCCGCCCATGGCCTTTAACAGCAGCTGCCCGACCGGTCCTTTCAGGGCGGCAGGAGACAGATTGACCGGCTCGGTCCGGCGCGGGTCGTACGTTCCGGCCTGCACGGATGCTAGATAGGTTGCCGCGGCATGCGCGGCGAACAGGTTCAGTACTTCATCCACGCTATGGGGAACGTGCTTTTCGGTCAGGACGGTGCGGACGGCAGCGCGCAGGCTGGCCGATCCCGTCTGCCGACCATAGGTCGCGGTTGTAAGGGCGGCGAGGCCTGCGACCGGATCATCCGGGCTGGCAATGCTGCGTGCAAGCCAGGGCGTGGCATAGGCGGAGCGTTTTCCATCGAGCAGAATCTCGGCATGCACGGCCTTGATGACCGGCAGGGGTTCGGTCCGGAATGCGGCCTCCACTTCTGCTACCGTTGCGGCATCCAGTTGCGGACTCAGCACAAGCAGGCCCGTTGCGGCCCAGTAGCGGATTACAGGGTTGCTATCCTGCATCCGCTTTACAAACAGTGGAACACTGGCGGGGTCACGCGCAATGACCCGGGCGCTCAGTTCCAGCAGGTCGGATAATGGATAGGCGCCGACCGCGCGACTTTGCGCGTATCCTTCCATGCCCAGCCCTTCGATGAGGAAAGCATTGTCATTAAGGGCGATCATTTCCTGATCCAGCAGCCCGCGCAACGTGACCAGCACCGCCTGCTGGTCACGATGAGCTGCAAGATTATGGATCTGGTGGGGATCAGCCCTGATATCATATAGTTCTTCTGCCGGTTTTTCCCGCCAGAAGGCGGCCTGCAGGGTGTTCAGTCGACCTGCGCGCCATTCTTCTTCCCATGATTGATAGCCCCTGCCTCCCCATTCGTAGTTATTATGCTGCCCATATATGCGGTGCGGCATGTAGTTGCGGATATAGCGGTACTGGCTGGTGCGGATGGAACGCATCAGATCCTGCCGTTCATCCATGCGGTTGCGTCCGCTGAATACGTACTGTCGTGCTGGCGCGATCTTGTGTCCGACAAACGCACGGCCCTGCATGACTGGTGGAACAGGTGCGCCGGCCAGTGAAAGGGTGGATGGCGCCAGATCAAGCAGACTGATGAGGTCCGCGCAGGGCCTGCCTGCTGGCCGGTGCGCCAGATGCCTGTATTTACGTGGAAAATAGGCGATGAACGGGACATGCAGGCCCCCATCGTAGCAATAGCGTTTGGTGCGTGGCAGTACGCCCCCGTGATCCGCCAGAAAGAAAATGACTGTATCCTCGGTCAGCCCATCCTGCCGCAACTCGTCAAGGATATGGGCAACCGCCTTGTCCTGCCGGTTTACCATATCAATATTCCGGGCAATCGCATCACGCACATCCGGTGTATCGGGCAGGTATGGTGGCACCGTAACGCTGTGTGGGTCCGTTATGGTGGGTGTTGTCTCGAACAGGTGGGATTCATGCGTGATCAGGTAATTATAGACCGAAAAAAACGGCCTGCCCTTCGGCCTGTTGCGCCAGTGCGCCGTAATCGAGCAGTCATCCCATATGGCCTGAGGGTCAAGGTCACAGTTATAATCGGTAAAGACATTATTGGTGCAGTAATATCCTGCCTGCTGCATATGTTCCGGCAGGCTTTGGATGTGTCCTGCCACCTTTGCTACGGCCCGCATGTTTTCTGCCGGCCCCCAGCTTTGCGGATGAATGCCCGTTATTAACGAGAACCGTGATGGCGCGCAGACAGGCGTCGTGGCATGGACGTTGTCAAAACGAATGCCGTCATGTGCAAGTGCATCAATAGTGGGGGTGCGTGCCAGCGGATTGCCATAGCAGCCGATAAGGGGCGCATGAATGTCGTGACATACGATCCATATGATATTCGGCTTTCTTGCGGGCGTCGCGTATCCCTTTTTCGTGGTAAGGAGGGCTGTGCCCGCACCCGATGCCGCGGCAAGGACATGCCGTCGTCTTATGCTTTTCATGACGATTTTTTTCTCTTTTTATGGATGGGGCCTGAATGGGCGCCCTATCGGTCGAATACGCAGCGAAAACCGATATGCGATGTGCTGCTGTCCGCTGTCGTACGCGTGCGGGCAGACAGGCGGTAGCGGTTACAGTAACTGGCATGACACAGGAACGAGCCGCCACGGATCACATGTTCCGTGGTGGTGTCCGCCTGACCGGCAGGGCGGCCCGGGCTGCTTTTTACGGGCGGCAGGTCAGGACGCGCCGGATCGGTTGACCATGTATCCGTGCACCATTCCCATACGTTTCCCACGACTTCGTACAGGCCGAGCGTATTAGGCGGAAAACTTTTAACCGGCGCGGTTCCCCGAAAGCCATCTTCGCCCAGGTCGATATCAGGAAAGACACCCTGCCAGATATTGCATAGATGCTGTCCCTGCGGCGTCAGTTCATTTCCCCATGGGTAAAGCCGGTCATCATCATGGCCGCCCCGTGCGGCTGCTTCCCACTCCGCCTCCCTTGGCAGGCGTCCGCCCGCCCAGGCGGCATAGGCGCACGCATCATGCCACGAAACATGCACGACGGGATGGTCCGGCCGCGCGGCCACATGTGATCCCCGGCCCTCAGGGTGCCGCCAGCATGCCGTTTTCAACGGTACCCACCATGGCACCCCCGGCACCTGGCCGGACCGGATAAGGCGTCGCGCCCGGGCCGGTACGAAAAGAGAGAACACAAATGACCAGCCATACCGCTCCGCATCCGTGACATATCTCGTTGCGGACACAAAGCGGGCAAACTCCCGATTGGTGACGGTAGTCGTCATGATGGAGAAAGCATCCAGCGTTACATGCCTGACAGGTCCCTCGGCATCAGCACGATGGGCTTCGGGGCTTTCGCTGCCGATACGGTAATGTCCCGGAGGGAGCCGTACGATCTCATGCCCCCCGGCAGCACCTGTTCCTGTCGCCAGTCCGGTAGTGCCAGCCTGCGCGGCGGCCTCCCCGGCGCTGTCCCGCGCCATGGCGGGCACGCAGCATGATTTCTTTATGTGGTTATCCTGCATTGATAGGCCCCGCCTATATATATTCAGGCGAAGAAACCCGACCTGTCATAAAATACTGTTGAAACCCGGATACAATGTCGGGATGGTGGTGCGCGATATCCTGGCTTTCCGATGGATCGGTCTCAAGGTCATACAGCGCGATGTTGCTGGTTTTCACCGGTCGGACCGCTTTCCATCTTCCCTTGCGGGCCGCCTGCCAGAAGGAGGGCTCATAAGTCTCCCAGTAAAGGAAACGCTCGGGCATGGGGTTCTGGTGCAACAGGGCCGGTGTCAGGTCAATTCCGTTCACATCGTGCAGGGAGGGACCAGCGTTCCCGGAAAGGGTAAGCGCGGTCGGCAGGAAATCCGGATGATAGGCAGGAACAGAACTTATGCTGCCTGCCGGGATATGGCCGGGCCATGACACAAGCAGGGGCACACGCAGGCCACCTTCATACAGATCCCGCTTGTAGCCACGCAGGTTGCCGTGGGAATTGAAGAATTCGGCAACTTCCGTCTGTTCTGCCGTCGGTTCGGAGCGCGGACCATGATCGGAGGAAAAAAAGATAATGGTATCATCACGCAGTCCGGTCGCTGTAAGGGTTTCCAGGATATTCCCTACCCCGTCATCCAGAAAGCCGATCATTGCCGCGTAATTTTTTTCATATTCGCCCCACGGCATACCGGCATAACGCGCCTGAGTGGGCGTGACATGCGGGCTGTGAGGCGCATTGTAGGCAACTGTCAGGAAAAAGGGCCTGTCACGCGAATGTCGGATATACTCACACGCCTGCGCGGTGCAGATATCTGTCTCATAGACCGCCTGATGGCCATTTTCATTATCCGCTATGGCATGCAGTGTCGTGCCGTCATACCAACGTGTCGGGAAATATCCCTGTGTTGCTTCAGTCTGGGTCAGCCAGCCATGGAATTCATCAAAACCATGACTGGTCGGAACCGCTTCACGATCATATCCATCCAGATGCCACTTCCCTACCAGCGCCGTGGCGTAACCACCTTGCCGCAGGTATGACGCAACTGTCTTTTCATGCGGTCGCAGTCCCATGCGGCGCACCTGTTCGTGGCCCCGCCATCCAACCCGGCCGCCCTGCAGCGCAAAATTGTCCCGTATGGTTGCATGCCCCATGTCCTTTCCGGTCATGAGTGCGCAGCGTGAGGGAGAACAGACGGGCGCCCCCCCGTAGGCTGCGTCAAAGCGCATGCCGGATGCTGCCAGTGCATCAATGTTGGGTGTATGGATTTTTGTCTGTCCGTAACATCCCAGATCATGAACGCCCAAGTCATCGGCAATGATATAGATGATATTGGGGCGGGCCAGCGTTGGGATACGGTCTTCGTGTGCATATGCCCCTTTGCGCAGGAATGATGTCACCATTCCTGCCGCAGTAGCACCCAGCAGGGCGCGTCTGCCAATACTGAAATCTGTTTTCATGATTGGTCCCACATATATGGAATATATTTTTATTTTATAATGACTTTAATAATGGGCTTTTACGATAAACCCGAAATTGATGGGCTGGGTAACATAGGCATAATAGGCACCTGTCGATACGCTACTCTGTATAATCTGGGTGATATGGCGGACATCTGTTGCATTGTTGATGAATGCATCCAGTTCCCACGGCATATTATGCGGGCGGATGCCAAAATTCAGGTTTAGCGTTCCATAGCCAGGTACCCACCCGTATGATGAATTGGTTGCCGTGGTATTGATGTCGGTACTGTAGGTATAGCTTCCGCCTGCTATACCATCCCACTGCTTCAGGCCGATAAACCCGAGGTTGTGATAATACTGAACAGATGCGGAGATAGCCCATCGTGGGTCAAATGGCACACGGGAGCCGGTCAGGCTGTACTGTCCGGAATAATTGACTTCAGGCGGCCCGCCAGCATTATTGAACGAAGTAAATTCAGCATCATTGTATGCGACCGATATATTGGTCGCCAGGTTTGCTATCGGGTTGTAATGCACATCCAGTTCAGCGCCGCGAACGCGAACGGCCTTCGCGTTGCCCAGATAGGAAATCAGACTACCCTGATAATACCCTACCTGCGTGACCTGATAGTTATGATCATTCATCTGGTAAAGGGCGCCGCTTATCAGAAGGCGGTTGGAGAGCAGGTTAACCTTGCTGCCAACCTCAAACGCGTCCTCGGTTTCCTTGCCAACATTGGGTGTCGCGCCCGTAGGCAGGTTGGCGAGATTCAGTCCCCCTGATTTGGCCCCACGTGAATACCGTCCATAAACCATCATATGGTCATTCAGATGATAATTCAGGACAAACTGCCCCGTGACAAACCCGTTATCATGATGGGCGCTGTACGCACGGGCTACCCCCAGCGTATTATATAATGCAGCCCGCGTCGCTGCGGGCAGCAAGGAGGAATCAAGGTCCGAAGGGGCGACCTGCGTTAACGAATAGTTCCCTAGTTTTGTCTCATATGTATAGCGCACGCCCGTAATGACATCGAGCCTGGATGTCGGGTGCCAGGTTGAATTTGCAAATAGCGCATAAGAATTTGTTGTAATCTGGCCATACGAACTGGTGGCGTATCCTGTCAGCGCATTATTTACAGCCGCGCTATTGCCCAGGCCGTACCATTCGGCCGCCTGGGATCCGTACAGGGTCTGGCCCGGCACATTATCTTCCTGCCACATGTAAAAACCGCCGACTGTCCAGTCCGCTATGTTTCTCCATTTGCCACTGGCCCGCAATTCCTGGGTGAACTGCCGTTCGTTGACCTTCTGGTTGGTATTGCGGATCACGTCAGCCTGTGTCTGGTCACCATCATTGTGGGGCCACCAGTTCCACGCACGATAGGCCGTGATGGACGTCAGCCTGACGCCACGGAGTCGCCAGTCAATCTGGGCAGACAGGCCCATATCTTCCTGATCGGCATCACTGAGACTGTCCTGGTTCACGCTATACGGCGCATTGGAGGGAGCCATGGGGGTAATGCCCACCTGGGCCGCGCGCGCATACAGGTTGTTTGCTATAGGCGCCCCATTATTTTTTGTCGTAAGCACCCTGTACAGACCGGCAGCGCAGCAGTTCTCACGCATATGCGCATAATCGGCAATGAAACGGACCGACAGGTTCTCCGTGGGGGTATATAGCAGTTGGGCCCGAACCGATCGGTTGGTTGACCCGTTCAGGTTCCCGCCGCCATCACGGTTTGTGACCCAGCCGCTATTGCTCAACCCGGTTCCGCTGACACGCAGGGCCAGCTTATCCTTGATAAGTGGCGTATTGAACCCAATACGCCAGCGGGCGTAATTGTAATTCCCGACGCCAGCCTCGCCGTATATCTGCCGTTTGAACGTCGGTGCCGCTGTTGTAAGGTTAATGGAACCTGCAGTCGTGCTGATGCCGCTTTCAGTGCCGGTTGGTCCCCGCATGACGGTAATGCCATCCAGATCCGCAATATCCGATAACGCCGTGCCGGGACGCGGGCGATAGACCCCATCCACATAGACGCCTACCCCACCCTCAAGGCCATCCGTAGGCGCAGTGCCAGCAGCGCCAAGGCCACGGATATTGATGGTTGTATTACGCGGATTACTGATGTTCAACTGAACGGTCGGCAACAGCCTGGTCGCCTGCGGCAGTGCTGTAATGTGTTCGGCTGCCAGTTCCTTTGCATCAACGCGTGACGCGGCCTGCGGAACCTTCTGTAGTGCGCGTGTTTCCTTGTCGATGGATCGGGCAGCGCGTGTGGTCGGTGAAACCGTTACGTGGATACGTTCCGATTTCACCGCATTCACGCCCTCTTCTGCATTCCCGCTCTGGCTACGTGGCTGCGCACGACCGGGGCCTGGCCTGACCACAGGGTGGCTGTCAGAACTCTGGGCGCAGGCTCCACCATCAGCAATTCCCGCCACCCCCAGTATGAGCACGGAGCCAAAATAAAATTTCTTCATTTTTTCGATTTCTCTGGAACCGGAGAAGGAAACCGTAGTTCAGTGCCTCTCGATCCATCTTTTTAGAGCATATATATCAGTCGATAAGCATGTTTTTTATTTTCTACAGATAAAAGTTTTATGCTCTTTTCTGCATCCATGCATGCCGATGCGATAATTTATTATCCGCATTTTTCCATTATTCCATATTTCATGGTATATTGGCGTCTCTGTGGAATAGAATCACCGATATGCCCTGCCCTGCGTCATGAAGAAATCCACACATGGTGCAGTCATGCTGAAAATAACCGGGCCCCGGTCAATCCGCTGGCAGGGCCCGGCTGGAACGACCGTCCAGGCTGACCGGTACATCGCCCCTGACCGTAACACGCCGGACAATCCTGGGCTGGCTGCCGTAGTCGTCAACCGCCCGGTGCTGCGTTGCCTGGTTATCCCAGATGGCAATATCCCCTTCAGACCATTTCCAACGGACCGTATTGTCAAGACTGGTGATGTGTGACTGGAAAATCTCGAAGAGATGGCGGCTGTCAGGCGCATTCAGGCCATCGAATTTCTGGAAGAAATGACCAAGCACGAGATTGGCCTCGCCCGTAACCGGATGCCTGCGCACCACCGGGTGCAAGGTGCGGTAAGCGGTGGATGTAAAGACCCGATGGTACTCACGCGCGGAGTCCGGCACATGGCTCCGGCGGGCGGCATAATCATGGTTGTTTGTATGGATGGCCCAGAGCTGGTCTGCCAGGTTCCGCAGCGGAAGCGGCAGGTCATTGTAAGCGGTGGCAGTATTGGCCCAGACCGTATCCCCTCCAACGACCGGTATGACGACCCCGCGCAGAATGGATATTTTCGGATAATCGGGCACGAAAGTAACGTCTGTATGCCAGCTTGCCGCGCGGGTCCCGCGCGCGCTGTCCAGATCCAGTATCCCACTCGTTCCCTTCAGTGAAGGTACGGTCGGGTGCGGCACAAGATCCCCGAAGCGGCGCCCCAGCGCTTCCTGTCCGTTTTCATCCAGGTGCTGCTGCCCGCGGAAGAAAATCACCTTGTGCTTGTACAGCAGGTCTTCGATATGACTGAAGATCCCTGAAGGCAGGTCCGCCGACAGGCGGACACCCTCGATCACGGCACCAATCCGGCCGGCAAGAGGCGTTACGCTCAGCTGGGCGCTCTGCGAATCACTATTTTCCGAAGTGGTACCGAATCCGATTCTCGACATTTCATTCACTCCTTATGGTGATTAACCCTGGCATACGATGAAATTCCGGTCAATTAATTACGCTATAAAGAGTCATAATAAATTAACCACGTATTTGTGAGTCATTTATGGAGCGGGAATGGCCTGCGTGGAAAAGCACGCAGGCGTGAAGTCCTCCGTTGGGCTTCATCCTAACTTAATTCGTCATAAATAACTGTTTTATAATGGTTATTTCCAGGAGTTGATTTACGAGCCCTACTCCTTCCGGGCTGACATCAGCCATTTTCTGACGAGTCTGTACCGGATTAAGTGGCATTAAACACTTTGAATTTTGGTGCATAACAATTTCCACGAATCGGGATATGTAAATTTCATTGACACTTTCTGTTTGATTAAACTAACAACGATTTCAGAGAGTGGTTTTCGGAGTATGCACTCATGTCCGACATCGTTTTTCAGTCCGTCTGCAAAATTTTTCCCGCCGTCCCTGCCCGCAAGGGAGAAAGGGATTACACGGTCCTGCATGACGTTTCCCTCAACATTCGGGCTGGTGAGTTCATGTGCCTTGTCGGACCCAGCGGATGCGGGAAATCGACCCTGCTTGATCTGATGGCGGGGCTTGATTTTCCGACTGACGGAACGATTCTCATCGATGGCGAACCCATAAAGGGCCCCGCCGCCAGCCGCAGCGTCGTATTCCAGCAATATGCCCTCATGCCGTGGCTTTCGGCCCTGCAGAACGTGGAATTCGCTCTGGAAGCAGCAGGGGTGCCACGGAACAGGCGCCGTGAGCGGGCGCTGGCCTATCTGCGGCTGGTTGGCCTGTCTGATTTCGCGCATCGTCGGCCTGACCAGCTTTCAGGCGGCATGAAACAGCGCGTCGCGATTGCCCGCAGCCTTTCTGTCGAGCCGCGGGTGCTGCTGATGGACGAGCCCTTTGGCGCGCTGGATGCCCAGACACGCGAGGGCCTGCAGGATGAACTTCTGCGTCTGTGGCACCAGTCCCGGCAGACCATCGTATTCATAACGCACGATATTGATGAGGCACTGTATCTGGGCCAACGGGTTGCCATCATGACCCGTAATCCCGGCCACATTGCCGAAATCATTGATGTCCCTTTCTCGGCCCGCCGCATGGAGACGAATGTGCGTCGCCTGCCTGAATTCAGCGCCCTGCGCCACCAGATCTGGCGGAAACTCAAGCCTGATGCCTTACCGCCCGGTACCTATCATTAAGGACGTGTTCCATGTCTTCCCCGGCCCAGACATTTACTGCTTCTTCCAGGTCCGTGCAGGCGCAGGCCCGTGATGCTGGCGCAATGGCGCGAAGGTCAGTGCAGATAACGGCGCAACTGCTCAAGTACACGCTGGCCCCGGCACTGTTTGTGCTGACATGGGAAATGCTGCCTCGGCTGGGTATCGTAAACCCGGTTTTCTTTCCGCCCTTTTCGCGGGTTGCGCAGGCCGGGTGGCATCTTACCGTAACGGGTGTCCTGCCACGTAACGCCTGTGCCAGCATCATGCGCGCGGTTACGGGTCTATGTCTTGCAACTGTTATTGCCGTGCCGCTGGGCATGCTGATCAGCGCCAGCCGTACCGTGTCCGACATGCTTTCCCCCCTGCTGGAGGCATTTCGCAATACAGCCCCACTGGCGCTGCTTCCGGTCATTACGCTTGTGCTCGGTATTGGTGAGGTCTCCAAGGTAACCATGGTGGTTTATGCCGCGTTCTGGCCCATACTGCTTAACACCATATCTGGTGTCCGGGGGGTTGATCCCGTCATTATCAAGGCCGGACGCGCAATGGGCCTGTCGCCTGCCAACCTGCTGCTGCGCATCACACTGCCAGCAACGTTGCCCACCATCTTTACCGGGGTGCGTCTTGCGCTGGCCGCAACATTTCTCGTGCTCATTGCGGCGGAAATGGTCGGTGCGCGTGCCGGGTTGGGATATTACCTCAATGTAGCACAGGCCAATTTCCAGATTCCTGAAATGTATGCCGGGATTCTGGCGCTTTCCGGATTGGGCCTCCTGTCGAACGGACTGCTGTTCTGGGCGGGCGTCCGGTTGCGGATTGTACAATGGAGAAACGTGAAGTGATCGGTCGTCGTCTTTTTCTGGGCGGCGCGACTGCGGGGCTGCTGGTGCCGTCCGTGCATGCCAGGGCGGATGAAGCCCTGCGCACGCCGCTACGCTATCAGGGGTGGCCGGGGCGTGTCTCCTTTCCCGAACTGGCGCAGGATCTTGGCTACATGGGGCCGGTCAGGCTCGAATGGGTAGGCAACACCATAAGTGGCCCGCAGGACATACAGGCAGTGATCACCCGCGATGTGGATTTTGGCCTGGCCTTTAACGGGGCGGTCCTGAAAATGATTGCATACGGTGCCCCGGCCCGCGCCGTTATCGCTGCATCTGGCGCAACGCAGGCGGAATCCGCCGAACTGTTTGTGCTGCAAAGCAGCCCGATATCCAGCGCATCTGGCCTGCGCGGGCGGAGTGTTGGCGTCAATGTGGTCGGAGCGGAACTGGAGGTCAGCCTCGACCATTATCTGCAGAAGGCGGGACTGGGCAATGTGGATGATGCCGGGATAACCCTGGTGCCGCTCCCCCCGGTCGCCATGGAAGGGGCGCTGCGCATGGGCCGGATCGATGCCGCATTCACGGCGCCACCATGGGGGGACATGCTGCGGACACGGGGTGGCGTCAGGTCGGTTTTTTCGGAATATGATGTCTATGGCGACCAGATCATGTCCACCTATGTCATGCGCGATACTTTCCTGCAAAAGTACCCACGCACGGCGCGATATTTCATATCCGGCACGGCCCGCGCGATTGAATGGGCACGCAGCGCACCGAGGCAGGAGGTGATTGCCCGGGCCAAGGCAATCGTCAGCACACGCGGCCGTGGTGAGAACACATCGCCACTGGATTACTGGAAAACACCCGGAATCCCTACGCAGGGCGGAATGCTTACGGAGCGTTCCTTTACTGTATTTCAGGACTGGTACGTAAAAAATGGCAGCCCTGAATTGAAGGAAATAAATATAAATAAAATATATGACAATAGTTTCAACTGTTACGACACCTGATTTTCTTCTCCATCATGCTGCCTGGCACCTTTTGTAATAAGGTATGAAAAATTGGTCATGACACGATCAACCACCCGCCGTAGCCTTTTCAGGGCATCTCTTGGCGCCGGAGCGGCCATGGCGCTCCGTCCGGTACGGGCATGGGCCGCCACCGGCCTGCTGAATGTATCCTACGATCCGACACGGGAGCTCTATCAGGACATTGACCGCAGCTTTTCCGCCGCATGGGCGCGGCAGCATGTAGGCGCACCGGTACAGATCCGTACTTCCCATGGCGGCTCAGGCGCACAGGCCCGCTCCGTGCTGGAAGGCGCGCCCGCCGATATCGTGACCCTTGGCCTGGCCTATGATATCGACATCCTGGCCCAGAACGGCCTGCTCGCGCCGGACTGGCAAAAGCGCCTGCCCCATAATTCCACCCCGTTTACCAGCACGATCGTGTTCCTGGTGCGCAAGGGTAACCCGAAGAACATTCACGACTGGCCAGACCTGATCCGTGATGATGTGCAGGTCATCACGCCCAACCCCAAAACGTCCGGCGGGGCCCGATGGAACTATCTTGCCGCATGGGGATGGGCGCTGCGCCAGCCCGGCGGCACACCCGATAAGGCGCGTGATTACCTGAAAACCCTGTTTGCCCATGTGCCGGTGCTTGATACCGGCGCGCGCGGCGCCACCAACAGCTTTGTCCAGCGCGGGCTGGGAGATGTACTGCTGGCGTGGGAGGACGAGGCCCTTCTGGCCACGCGCGACATCGGGCCGGACAAATTCGATATTGTCGTGCCTCCCCTGACCATTCTGGCCGAGCCTCCTGTCGCGGTTGTCGACCGCAACGTGAAGGCCCACGGCACGGCGGAAATCGCTCAGGCCTATGTGGAATACCTGTTCAGCGAGGAAGGGCAGAAGATCGGGGGGAAACACTATTTCCGGCCCGTAAACCCGACCATTCTGGCGGCCTTCCATGACCGCTTCGCCACGACCGATACCTTTGATATCGCAAGTCTTGGCGGGTGGGGCACGGTGCAGAAACAGCATTTTGCCGATGGCGGCATATTCGACAGTATTTACACGAAATGACGGCATATCTTTCACGCCGGCTGGGGCTGCCGCGCAGGCAGCGCGATCCCCTGCCCGGCTTCGGGCTGGGGCTGGGGCTGACACTGTTCTGGCTTGGCACGCTTGTGCTCCTGCCGCTGCTGGCGCTGGTATCGCGCCCGTGGCAAGAGGGGCTGCATCGTGGCCTGCTCGCCTTTGCCCATGCGGCACATGATGGGCGGATACTGTCCGCCCTGTGGGTCAGCTTCGGTTCCGCCGTTCTTGCGGCCCTGTTCGACCTGGTGCCTGGCGTGCTGATTGCCTGGGCGCTTGTGCGTAGCGATATTCCCGGCCGGCGCATTATCGACATGCTGGTGGAACTGCCCTTTGCCCTGCCCACCGCCGTGGTAGGGATCACCATGGCCACGCTATATGGCCCGACAGGCTGGTTCGGCGCGCCGCTGGCCAGGCTGGGAGTGCACATTGCCTATAGCCGGACCGGCATCGTGCTCGCCCTCATGTTTATCGGGCTGCCCTTTATCGTGCGGACCGTCGCACCGGTTCTGCGCAACCTGCCAGCCGATGTGGAAGAAGCCGCCGCGATATTGGGGGCCAGCCGTGCGCAGGTTCTGCTGCGTATCGTGCTGCCTGCGCTCCATCCCGCGCTGGTTACGGCATTCGGCATGGCCTTTGCCCGTGGCATCGGGGAATATGGTTCGGTTATCTTCATAGCGGGCAACCAGCCCTTCCATACCGAAATCGCACCCCTGCTGGTTGTCATCCGCCTGCAGGAGTATGACACGACGGGCGCGACCCTGATCGGGTTCGTGCTTGTTGCGGTCTCGCTGCTGTCCCTTGCCGGCATAAGCCTTGTCCGCCGCCGGCTGTCCCGTGGCGTCGGGTAAGGAAGGGATCACGATGTCACGTATCGTATATGCGCTCGTCATCTACCTGCTGGTTACGGTCATGATCGTCCTGCCGCCGCTACTGGTGGTGGTCATGGCGCTGTCACATGGGCTGGGGGCGGCGATCGAAAGCCTGGCCGATCCCGATGCGCTGTCCGCAATCCGGCTTACGGTCATCATCACGGTGCTGACCGTGTGCATCAACACGGTTTTTGGCGTGATGGCGGCATGGACGTTGACGCATTTCCGTTTTCCCGGCCGGAACCTGCTGGTCGTGCTGGTTGAACTGCCCCTGAGCGTCTCCCCTGTCGTCGGTGGCCTGATCTGGCTTCTCGTATTCGGGACACAGGGATGGTGGGGCGCCGCACTGGAACGCTGGGGCTATCCCGTCATGTTCGCACCGCCCGGCATCCTGCTGGCCACGCTGTTTGTCACGTTTCCCTATGTTACGCGCACGCTTATGCCCATGCTGGCCCATAACGGTCGCGCGGCGGAGGAAGCGGCCGTCCTGCTGGGTGCCAGCCTGTGGCAGGTGTTGTGGCATGTCACGCTGCCTGGTGCGCGACTGGCGCTGGTTTCGGGCATGCTGCTGGCAACCGCGCGCGCCATGGGCGAATTCGGTGCGGTTTCGGTCGTATCGGGCCATATTCCCGGCCTGACCGAAACCATGCCGCTGCATATCGAGACCCTGTACAATGGCTACCAGACGGTAGCCGCCTTCACCATGGCGACCCTGCTGGCCCTGATGGCAATGATTGTCGTGCTGGTCCGCAGCCTTATCGAACGCCGCCTTGACCGGACGGAACCAAGCATATGAGCGTATATCTGGACCATATCACCCGCCACAGCCCGCAGGGCGGCCGCGCGATTGTGGATGATGTGTCATTGAGCGTGAAGGATGGCAGCTTTACCGCGCTTGTCGGCCCGTCGGGCGCGGGCAAGACTTCCCTGCTGCGTATCATTGCGGGACTTGATCCACACCAGCGTGGACAGGTGTCGATTGACGGCAGGCGTGTGGATACGCTGGGCGCGCGTGAGCGCAACATCGGCTTCGTCTTCCAGCATTATGCCCTGTTTGCGCATATGACGGTGGCGGCCAATATCGGGTTTGGCCTTGCCATCCGCCCCCGCCACAGCCGCCCCGGCAGGGCTGCGATCCGCCGCCGGGTGGAAGAACTGCTTGAACTCATGCAACTGCCCGCAATGGGGGCACGCTATCCGCATGAACTTTCAGGGGGGCAGCGCCAACGCGTCGCCCTTGCCCGCGCACTGGCCACGGGGCCACGTGTATTGCTGCTGGATGAACCCTTTGGCGCGCTTGACCCGCTGGTGCGCAGGCAGATACGCGGCTGGCTGCACAACCTGCACGAACGGCTGGGCCTGACCACCATTCTCGTAACGCACGACCGGCAGGAAGCTGCCGAACTGGCCGATACCGTCGTCATCATGAACCGGGGGCGCGTCGTGCAGTCAGGCACCCCGCAGGAACTGGAAGACAACCCGGCCGATCCCTTCGTCATGGATTTCAGCGGCGAGACCATCCGTATTGCCGGTCTGGTCACCAATGGTCGTTTCGTGCCGGACATGTCTGATATCATTCCTGTTCCCGTGGCACTTTCCAATGGCAGGGCCGAGATCCTGATCCGTCCAGCCGATATCCGCCTGCTGCCCCACCAAGGAAATGCCATCGCACAATTTTACCAGCGGCGTGGTCTGGTTGCCTCCTATAAAGTGACATCGGCATCGTTCGACGGCATGCTGGTTGAAATGCCTGCGGACCCGGGTGATGTATCAGCGTCCATCATAACACACTGCGCCATTGATATATCCGCAGGTCGTTTCGTGCGGGACAACGCATGGGTCATTCCGGGTTATGGTTTGGTTGGTCCTGTAATTTCCGATGAAGTACAGTTCCTGTATTCATAAATAATTTAATTAAGATGTCGGTAATTCAAACTGCAAGTGATTATATAATATTTTCAGAAACACGGCATGTAAAAGCAACGTAATTTAGAAAAAAATCACAATATGAAATAAGAGATACAGCATATGGAAATTCGGGTCACAAGAACAACTATAGCCATTTTTATTATTATCCTGTCAATTTATGGCATGAAGAGAAGATTTGTAAATGTTCGCGATATTTCCGCCTGATCAGGTCTGGCGCGTCGTGGTATTGAACCGACGTTACTGACCATTTCCCGTTCCGGATTACTCATGGATATGCGTAGCCCGCCCGTGCGATCTTATTGTCGGATATTTATAAAGTATCAGGATGAAATATACTTGAACGATTCTTCGCCAGACTGAAGCAGTTCACAGGCATCGCGACATGCTACGACAAGCTGAAGTCAATATTCCTCGCCGCCGTTCAACTCGCGGCCGCTATCAACAGCAAATCCCCGTACGTCACCCAGCAGGATCGTCCCATGACGATAATGCGTTGTGATGGCCTTTCGCCAGCATCCCTGGATGCTGTCTCCAGAGAGACCATGAGGATATCTACCACCATTGCTACAGGCCATGTGCATCGGCTGGCAGTGCCGGAACTGGACTATGACTCCCGGAGCGGGAAAAACGAAACAGAAGCTGATTAGGATGCCTTTAAGAAGCTTCTGAGAGCATTCAGATACAGCGGGTCTCTGAACAGGATTTAGTTCCAAGCCCTATGTCCATGCGTGCGGTTCTGCCTGGCAGGCTCGGACAGTCCGCAAAACAGAAAACGACGCTGTGGATAATCTCCATGCACCGTTCTGTCCCCCGGTTTTCCTGGCGTCATCGTCCCGCGACATGCCCGGATATCCCGTCATTTCCTGGTCAACATCCAGTTCCATTCCCGCTGTCCCCTTTCAAAGGCGGAATGGCTCTGGAAACAGAACTGACCAACCCGCCGTCAGGCTACCACCGCCATCTTCCATGGGGTCTATAATCCACGTCGATGCCATTCTTAGTTTGGGTCTTTTGAAGCAAGAGTGGCATAAGCACTTCCAGACCGGCACAAAACCGTTACAAGTCCATTGTTATTTCCTGCTGGGGTGGATCCGTCTGTATTAGGTCTCTTCTGTCCCATCATGTGCTAAATGCATTGTAGGCATTTAATATTTGCAATAATCACCAGCTATACGTCACCTTGCCAATCACATTGCGGTTTGCGCCGATATAGCAGCCGGTATCGGCCCCGGCGCAACTGGGATAGTACCGCTGGTTGAGCAGGTTCTGGGCCGTGACCTGAAACAGCATGCCCTTCATCCGTGGGGCCACGGCATCAAGGGAATACTGTGCCTGTGCATCCACCAGCACATAGCTCGGCGTGACATATTCCAGCGTGTTGTCCACCAGCGTATTGCCGTTGTAGCGCACGCCCGCGCCAAACCCCAGCCCCCGCAGCGGGCCGTTGCGCAGGTCATAATGCCCCCAGACCGAGAACGTCTGCTTGGGCACCGCAATCGGGCGCTCGCCGGTCAGGTCGCCACTGCCGCGCGTATAGGCCACGTCCTGATAGGTATAGGCCGCGATGATGTTCAGGTTGCGGGTCAGGTCCACATGGGCTTCGAGTTCAATCCCGCGTGAGCGGATGCCGCCGGTCTGGGTATAGAAATCGATATGGACCGGATCGGTGACCAGCACGTTGCTCTGCTTGAGATCATACAGTGCAGCCGTGAAAAACCCGTTGAAGCCATGCGGCTGGTATTTCAGCCCCACTTCAAACTGCCGCCCCCGGGTGGGCTTGAACGGCGTGCCATTGAAGGACAGGTTGTTCGCAGGCTGGAAAGATTCCGCGTAATGGAAATAGGGTGAAAGCCCGATGGGGAACGCATACAGGATGCCGCCGCGCCACGTCGTGGCCTGATCGGACTGGTTGAAGCTGCCGCCGCTATCGGTCTGGTCGCGGGTGTCGATGGTGGACCAGTCATGGCGCACGCCGCCCTGCACATGCAGGCGGCCCCATGTCATCTGGTCCTCGCCATAGATGCCTTCCTGGTTGGTGGTGATGCTCTGGGCTTCATACAGGTCCAGCTTGCCGATGCTCTGCCCGTATGTGGGGGAAAAGACATCCAGGGATGGGGCATCGCCATAATACAGGTTGGCGGAATCACGGATGTTCTGCCAGTTGCCGCCAATGATCACGTTGTGTCTGACCGGCCCGGTGCGGAAATGGCCAAGGATCTGCTCTTCCACCGTGATCGTGTCGAAATGCTCTTCCGACCCGTAGGCGGCGCGCTCCAGCGTGCGGTTGTCATCATCGAGCATCCCGCCCGAGGACACCTGCTGGAAAAATGCCCCTACATTGGCGTAACGGGCAAATGATTTGAACGTCCAGTTGGGCGCAATCTGGTAGCTCAGGCGGTAGTTCACCGCCGTCTGGGTGCGCTTGTAGGTCTCGAAATTCGGGTCGCCGGGGTAGAAATGGTCCGAAATCTTGCCATTCGGGTTGGGCAGGATGGTGCCTTCCAGCGGTGCGGTATCAAAATTGCCGCCACGCGGGTCACGCTGCCAGAAGGCGGACAGCGTCATGGTCAGGCGGTCATTGGGGGTCCATGTCAGCGATGGCAGGACGCCGAAGCGTTCGTTGCGGGTATGCTCGTCCTGTGTGCCCGAAGTGGTGGCAGTCGCGGCGATGCGGTACAGCCATTTGCCATCACGGTCGATCCGCCCGCCAAAATCGGCGGTGCCGCGCACGTAGCCGTATGTTCCGCCCTCGACCGAGATGGAGTGGACGGGAGTGGCCGTTGGCTGTTTCGTGGTCAGCACGATGGCGCCCCCGGGATTAGACTGCCCGTACAGGACCGATGGCGGCCCCTTGAGGATGTCGATCCGGTCAAGCAGGTAGGGGTCGATCTGCTGGGTGGCGTAGTACGCACCGTTGAACAGGCGCAAATTGTCAACAAACTCATCCGCGCCCGCGGCCCCCTGAAAGCCGCGAATTTCAACCATGTCGAACCGCGTGGTGTAGCCTGATGCCACATCGCCCGACACACCCGCATTATACCGTAGGGCCTCGGCTATGGTGCGGGCGTTCTGCTGGTCCAGTTGCGCGCGGGTCACGACGGATATGGATTCCGGGGTTTCGATCAGGGGCGTGTCGGTCTTGGTGGCGGCACTCGAATTCTTGGGCACGAGCCCGGCCCGCCCTGATGTGGCGTAAACGGCGATCTGCTCTTCTTTCCAGCCTTTTCTGCCGCTCCCGTTCCCCTGCCCTTCCACCCGCACCGGATCAAGGGTGATGGCGGACGGCGCGCGGATGAGCGAGACGGAATGCGCCCCGGTTTTGCTGTAACTGATGCCCGTGCCCGCCAGAAGGGCGGAAAGCGCCTGTTCCGCTGTCATCTGCCCGCTCACCGCCCCTGAGCGTGCGCCCGCTATCGTGGCGCTGTCGAACGCGATCTGCAGGCCGGTCTGCGCGCCAAGGGCGGCAAGGGCGCGGCCTAGTGGCTGGGCGGGAATGCTGAAGGGCTGTGCCGGTGATGGCGCGCTGGCCACGCCGCCCTCAACCGGTGCGGCCGCGGCATGATGGCCCGCAGCAGCCCACATGACGAACAGCAGGGCGGACGTGCCCGTAAGCAGGCTGGATCGGGAAAGCCGGATGCGATTGCGGCGGCACGGCAGAAGAACACACGGCATGGTCGGGTCTCACGGGCGGACGGTTGGCGTTAAATGCAAACGAATTGCATTCGCGTATATCCATGTCCGTTGAGACGATTTATTTTTAACGTGTGGGTGAAACTTTTTTTAGCGGTCCGCTGAAAAAAAGCGCTGCGCTGGCAGTTGTGCGTGGTCTGATTGCCCGTGTGGGCACCTCAGGGAGCTTTATGGTCTGCCAGCACCAGGGTGAAGCCCGCCGGGAGTGTGACAAGCCTGCCCCCATGCAGCGCGCACAGGGCCTCAAGCGCCTCCCTGGGGTGATGCAGGTCATACACGCCCCCTACCGGGATGGTGTCGTGCTCAAGACCACGGGTTACGATGGTGCCCGGATAGTAGCGGCCCAGTACCGCGACCGCGTCAGAAAACCGTACGTCGTCCAGCACCATCTGCCCTGACCGCCATGAACCGACATCCTCCGGGTCGATCGTGCTGCGGTGGGCCTGCCCCGTGTGCTGGTCGACCGCCCATGTCTGGCCGGCGGTCAGGCGCAGGGCGGGGTCGGACTGGCGGGATACGCTCACGATCCCCTCGCGCACGGCAACAGTGACATGAGGCCCGGCCATCTGCACATCAAAGGCGGTGCCGATATCGCGCGTCGTCACGTTCCCTGCCCTGACGGCAAAGCCACGTTTTCCGTCATGCACGACACTGAAAAACGCCTCCCCGGCCAGCAGCGTAACCCCCCGTTCCCCACCCGAATAATGCACGGCGATGGCGGAATGGCCGCCCAGTGTCACCGCCGTTCCATCCGACAGGCTGACCGTGCGGTTTTCGCCCGTTTTCGTGTAATAATCGGCCTGCAGGCGGAACATGAGGTCCGGCGTGGCAAAGGCCAGCAGGCTCGCCGCCACCGGCAGCATGCAGGCCGCCGCAATCCGCAACGGGCGTGCCCGTGCCGTTCTGCCAGTCGCAGGCCGCCGGGGTGTTGCGGGCCGGTCATGCGGGGGCGTTACGGGAACCATCTGGCCCGCAAGGGCCCAGGCGTGTGCCACCCGGCGCCATGCCCGCTCATGGTCGGGGTCCTGCGCGCGCCATGCGGCCCATTCCGCCCGTACCGTTTCATCATCCGGTGCCTCATTGAGGCGTATTTTCCAGGTGGCGGCTTCCAGCATGGCACGTTTGGCGCCCGGTGTTGGCTGTGTGTTCATCCGTGCCCATCCCCATTCGTTCCATGCCCGTGGCGTTGAACGTATTTCCAGGAATAGGGACGGCGCAGATGCCTGTTTTTTAACGCCAAGGGGAAAATTTTATGGCTCCATGTCTGGCAGGGCCGCGGCACAGGCCACCAGCGCGATCTGGATCATCCTGTGCACGCGCGTGGTGGAAACACCCAGAACGGTTGCGATTTCCTGCAATGTGTAGCCACCGATGCGGTACATCTCGAACGCGCGGCGGGTGCGTGGCGGCAGGCTGGCCAGGGCATTTGCCACGGTATGCAGTTCCTGCCGGTGCCCGCAATGGGCTTCGGGCGATATGGACCCCGCACCCGTATCAGCCAGCAGGGTATGATCGATCTCGGTCGGGATCTGCCTGCGTGCGGCACGGAGATGATCCAGCGCCAGATTGCGTATGATCGCGGTCAGATACGCAACAGGGTTGAACACGATCCCCTGCCGCCTGACGGATGCGACCTGAACAAATGCATCCTGAACAATATCTTCCGCCTGCGCCGTGCAGCCGACCATGGATACGGCGAAGGACACGAAACGCGACCGGTTTGCCAGATAGGTTTCCAGAAGGTGATCGGTCGAGGCCACGGCCTGAAGGTTCCTTGACAGCGTGCGTCAGCGCCCGGACGGGGCACGCGCCTTCCTTATATGAACATAATAATCATTATCAATAACAAAATGGCACTGTGATGTTTCGATACAATCCGGATTGTCGGACATGCCATTCCTCGCCAGTGCGCTTGGGAAAACGGACAGCCAAATATGCGAACGCGTCTTATTTTCTTTTATTGCCTTGCCCTGACGGGCATGCCAAGCCATGCGTGATGGCTGTCCTGACCCTGAAAACCGTTCGTCCGGCCCTTGTGCGCCTGCACCGATATACGGGGCTGCTCCTGTCGGGCGTGCTGTTCATTGCAGGGCTTACGGGAAGCATCAGCGTGTTCCGCACGGAAATTGACGCGGCCCTCAATCCCGACCTGTTCCATGCCCCTGCCCCGACACGCCTCCTGCCGGTTTCAACATTGCTGGCGCGCCTGAAGCTGCAGCGTCCTGAAACACAGGTGACCGCCCTGCTCTACCGCCCTCCTGCGGGGCGTGCGATCGAGGTTTATTCGTCCGAAACGGTCGCGGGCAGGAAAGATCCGGTTGAAAATGAAATCTTTCTCGACCCCGGCACGGGGCGCATTCAGGGCATGCGCCCGACCGAAGGGTGCTGCTTGAACCGTCGCGCGCTGATGGCCTTTGTATACCGGGTTCATTATTCCCTCGATATGGGCCAGGCGGGCCTGTGGGTCATGGGTATCTCGGCCATGCTGTGGTCGATTGACTGCGTGGTCGGCCTTCTCCTGACCTTTCCGTTGCACCAGCCTGCATGGCGGCAGGTGTTCTGGCGGCAATGGCGCAAGACATGGGCGATTGGCCTGCGGCGTTCTTCCATACGGATCACGTTTGACCTGCATCGGGCCGTCTCGCTGTGGCTATGGGTTGCCCTGCTGGGCATTGCCATAAGCGGGGTGGCGCTGGCGCTTGAGGATGAGGTGTTCAATCCCGTCATCCGGACCATCCTGCCTACCGCGCCGCCCATGACGGACACACGGCTCCCGGTCCATCCGGTTACGATTGATCAGGCGGAAGGCCTCGCCGCAGGTTTCGTGCAGGCTCATGGCAGCGGCGAGAGACCGGCCGCAGTGCTGCTGGACCCCGATGGCGGGACCGCCATGTTCTACCTTTTCAGCAATCAGGGAACAGAACCCTCCGGGTTGGGCAGTCCCATGGTTACCGTGGATCTGAAAACCGGTCAGATCACGGCAGGTGACATGCCCGGCCAAGGGGCTGCGGGCAATCTGGTCATGCAGATGCAATTGCCATGGCATAGCGGCAGGATAGCCGGGCCTGGCGGCCGTATTCTCATATGCCTGTCGGGTCTGGCCGTGTGCATGCTGGTGGTAACGGGCATCATGATCTGGCAACGAAAGCGGCAGACCCGTCAGGCCAGATAGCCCGACAGGCTGCTACAGGAAGCTGAAAAGCCAGAATGGTGGTATTCGGGTGCCAGTGTCATCTCAGCACGGTCACGTCTGCCGCATCATGCGGTAGAGCCATGCCGTAGGCTTCGCTGTAGCGCGAGGCAAATGCTTCCCGCTCCAGCCGCTCGCAATAATCAAGATACCGGATCAACGCCCGCTCGGCGCGCATCGTGCGCCCATAGAGCCGTTTGTAATGCTGCCATAGCATCATGACATTGACCGACCAGGCATCATAGGCATGTGTTGCAACCCGGTTGCGGATCGCTGGGGGAAGAGCATCGAAGGCTGCCCAGTCATCACCCGCATAGCGCCGCCACATCTCGTGCCGCAGGGTCCGCTCGTTATCTGCCATCGCCTTTGCGGCCCTCACGATTATTGAGCACAGGGTTGAGGAGCGTCGTCATTCCTGCTCCCAGAAAGCCGGAAAGAACCGTTACCGGAAGCCTTTCGTGCATGATGGACACCCTTCATTCGGTTATGATCCGCCAAACTTATATGAAACGTTATAATATAACAATCCCTGCAGGATTTCGAACGGGGAAAGATATCTTGCAGGATACGGCGTTATGGAATGCCTGTGGTCCGCGCGTGTTCGCTGCCCCTCCCGCCCGCACAATTGCGTGCACACAAGGCGCCGCAAAACAGGATCGACGCGCAAAGCGTTATCATGGGGCAGTGGGCTTTCCATGGCTGGACACGCCCCGGCACCTCAACACGAAGGACTGGATTGGCAGATGGATGTCGTCATTGGTGTCGATGTGGGGACAGGCAGCGCACGCGCAGGCGTTTTTACGCTGGATGGCCACAAGCTGGGCGCAGGCAGCACGCCAACCCGCACGTGGCAGCCACGCGCTGATTACATGCAGCAGTCCACCGCTGATATATGGCGTGCGGTATGTAACAGCGTTGCCATCGCCATGCCCATGGCGCGGGATGCGGCCGGGGAAGCGCTGGATGTGCGTGGTATCGGGTTTGACGCGACCTGTTCGCTGGTGGTGGCTGGCCCTGATGGCCAGGCGCTGTCCATTGATCCTGACGGTGCGCCGGAGCAGGACGTGATCCTGTGGATGGATCACCGCGCCATGGCCGAGGCCGCCGAGATCAATGCGGGCCATCATGACGTGCTGCGTTACGTGGGCGGCGTGATTTCACCCGAGATGGAAACACCAAAGCTGCTATGGCTCAAACGCCATCTGCCCGATGTGTTCGCGCGCGCCGCCCTTTTCCTTGACCTGCCGGATTACCTGACCTGGCGCGCAACCGGGGCCAGTTCGCGCTCGCGCTGTTCAACCGTGTGCAAATGGACCTACCTTGCCCATGAAAACCGCTGGGATGAAACCTATTTCCGTTCCATAGGCCTTGGCGCGCTGGCTGACGAAGGGTTCCGCCGCATCGGCACGGACATCAAGGCCCTGGGCGAACGTGTCGGGCATGGACTGGATATGCGGGCCGCCACGGAACTTGGCCTGCCGGCGGGCACCCCGGTCGCGGTATCCGCCATTGATGCGCATGCGGGCGGCATTGGCGTGATGGGAGGCGCGACGGATAACGAGCCACCTGCATTCAACCAGCGGCTGGCATTGATTGGCGGCACGTCGAGCTGCCATATGGCAGTCTCTCCCCTGCCCCGCTTTGTGCCCGGCGTCTGGGGCCCCTACCGTGATGCCATGCTGCCTGACATGTGGCTGAATGAAGCAGGCCAGTCGGCCACGGGCAGCCTGATCGACTTTATCATCGCCACCCATCCCGCCGCACCGGCGTTACGCCAGCAGGCTGAAAGCGAAGGCAGGACGGTCTATCAGGTCCTCAACGACCTGCTTGCAAAAACCGAAGGCGACCGACCCGCAGGGACGCTGACGCAAAACCTGCACGTCATGCCCGATTTCCATGGCAACCGCTCCCCCCATGCCGATCCGACCCTGCGTGGCATGGTCAGCGGGCTTGCGCTCAGCGCCACGGTGCATGATCTGGCATTACTGTACCTGGCGACAGTACAGGCACTGGCCTATGGCACACGTGATATCGTAACGGCGCTGGACAGGCAGGGCTATGCAATCGATACGATCGTTGCAACCGGCGGGGGAACGAAAAACCCCGTTTTCGTGCGTGAACACGCCAATGCCACCGGCTGTCGTATCCTGCTGCCCGAAGAGCCTGATTCCGTGCTGCTTGGCAGTGCGATACTGGGTGCGGTGGCGGCGGGCGCATATCCCTCGATCCGGGCGGCCATGACCAACATGACGCGCATACGGGCGCAGATACGGCCCTGTGCCGGGAGTGCCGCTTTCCATGCCAGGAAATTCGAGGTCTTTACCCAGATGTATGCTGACCAGATCCGTTACAGGCAGATCATGAATAAATAAGACAGGCATCATGGGAACCGGAAGGTTTCCGTTGCGCTTTACAGGAAAACCCGGAGCACCGGGCTTTCAGGCCAGATACCGCAAATAAACCGTAATAAAACAATAAAGGGTATTGTAATGGCGACTTCCAGGATCCTGGCCTGCATTACTGCTGCCGGCATGCTGCTGGCCGGTGGCGCGCAGGCGGCCGGTACGCTGACAATCGCTACGGTCAATAATGGTGACATGATCATCATGAAACAGCTGTCAGGTGAGTTCGAAAAAGCCCATCCCGATATTCACCTGAACTGGGTCACGCTGGAGGAGAATGTCCTGCGCCAGCGCGTAACGACCGATATCGCAACCCATGCCGGGCAGTTCGATATCCTGACCATTGGCAATTACGAAGTGCCAATCTGGGCAAGGCAGGGCTGGCTGGCTGAACTTCACCCCGGCCCTGATTATGATGTGAATGACATCGTGCCTTCCGTGCGCGCCGGGCTGAGTGTGGACTCCAGACTGTATGCCCTGCCGTTCTACGCGGAAAGTGTCATGACGTATTACCGGACCGACCTTTTCCAAAAGGCCGGGCTGACCATGCCGCAGCACCCCACCTATGACCAGATCCGCACCTATGCCGACAAAATCACGGATAGCGGCAGCCAGACCTATGGCCTGTGCCTGCGTGGCAAACCGGGCTGGGGCGAAAACATGGCCTACGTCACCTCGCTGGTGAATACGTTTGGCGGGCAGTGGTTTGGCGAAGGCTGGAAGCCGATGCTGGATACCCCCGAATGGAAGGCGGCGCTGAAGTGGTATGTATCGGCCATGAAGGCCGACGGGCCACCCGGCGCCACGTCAAACGGATTTAATGAAAACCTGGCCCTGTTCGCCAGTGGCCATTGCGGCATATGGGTGGATTCAACCATTGCGGGCGGCCTGCTGTTTGATCCCAAACAGTCGCATGTGGCGGACAGGGTCGGCTTTGCCGCCGCCCCCACCGGTCCGTATGGCAAGGGACCGACATGGCTGTGGAGCTGGAACCTCGCCATTCCCGCATCATCAAGGCATGCGGATGATGCGCGCCTCTTCATAGAATGGGCGACATCCAGGGCCTATGTCCAGCTTGTGGCGCAGCATGAAGGCTGGGTGGCGGTGCCAGCAGGGACCCGCGTGTCCACCTATGACAACCCCGATTACCAGAAGGCGGCTCCGTTCGCCACGTTCGTCCATGCCGCCATCGACACGGCCGACCCCAATGGCCAGACAAAACAGCCACGCCCGTATGGTGGCGCGCAGTTTGTCGGCATTGCCCCCTTCCAGGCCATCGGCACCCAGGTTGGCCAGAGCGTTGCGGCAACGCTGTCGGGCCAGATGACGGTCGAGCAGGCGCTGGGGGCGGCACAGGCCGCCGTCTGTCGCACCATGCGCCAGTCCGGCTACCTGCATTGAGGAGGTGAAGATGGACAAAGTGGCAGGACATCCCCCCGTCATGGCCAGCCCCGCTGGCAGCGCGGCCCGCAGCCGGGGCCTGCAGGGCTTCGTGCTGCAATCCCCCGCAATCATGCTGCTGCTGGCATGGTCAGTAGTGCCGCTGCTCATGACGCTGTGGTATTCCGTGCGCAATTACAACCTGGTGGACCCGACCCAACAGGGTTTTGCAGGCATCAGCAATTACTGGTACCTGCTGACCGATCCGGATTTCATGACATCGCTGGAGAACACGGCCATTCTGGTTGGCGGCGTGCTGGCCATATCGGTGGGGCTGGGGACATTGCTGGCGGTCCTGTATAACGAGGAGTTCGCAGGGCGCGGCATTGCCCGCATCCTGGTCATCTCGCCATTCTTCATCATGCCCACGGTTGCCGCCCTGCTGTGGAAGAACCTTATGCTGCACCCGATCTATGGCGTGTATTCCGCCATGATGCGGGCCGTGGGCCTGACACCGGTCGACTGGCTGTCACGCTACCCGCTGGCAACGCTGGTGATGATCGTGGCATGGGAATGGCTGCCCTTTGCGGTCCTGATCCTGCTGACCGCCATCCAGTCGCTTGATACGGAACAGAAGGAAGCCGCGCGCATGGATGGCGCAGGCATGGTGGCGCAGTTCATCAACATCACCCTGCCCCACCTGTCGCGTGCGATTACTGTCGTGATCATGATCGAGACCATTTTCCTGCTGACCATATTTGCCGAAATCTCGGTCACGACGGCGGGTGGGCCGGGTGTCGCCTCCACCAACCTGGCGTTTCTCATCTATTCACGCGCCCTGCTGCAGTTTGATGTGGGCGGGGCCTCGGCCGGTGGCGTCGTGGCCATTGTCGTCGCGAATATCGTGGCCGCCTTCCTGCTGCGCGCCGTGGCCCGCAATCTGGAGACCTGACATGGCAAGAACCAGCACGCGCCTGCGCCATGCCACGATCACCCTTCTGGCCTGGAGCATAGCATTATGGATGTTCTTCCCCATCCTGTGGATGTTCCTGACGGGCTTCAAGAGCGAGCCTGACGCCATATCCACACCGCCGCATTTCTTCTTCAACCCCACGCTTTCAAGTTATCAGGATGTATTCGCGCGGGAGAACTACTGGCATTTCGCTGCCAACAGCGTCGTGATTTCGCTCATGGCAACCGTGGTGGCCCTGCTTGTGTCCATTCCCGCCGCCTATGCCATGGCGTTCCTGCCGGGGCCGCGGACACGCATGACCCTGTTATGGATGCTGTCCACCCGCATGCTGCCTTCGGTCGGGGTGCTGGTGCCGATTTACCTGCTGGCCCGCGCCACCGGCCTGCTGGACAGCCGGACAGGGCTGGTCGTGATATACATGCTGACCAACCTGCCCATTACGGTATGGATGCTTTATACTTTCTTCAGGGAAGTGCCGGTCCCCATACTGGAGGCCGGGCGCATGGACGGGGCGACACGCTGGCAGGAAGTAACACAGGTGCTTCTGCCGCTGGCGCTGCCGGGCATTGCTTCGACCGGACTGCTTTCCCTGATCCTGTGCTGGAATGAAACATTCTGGTCACTGAACCTCACCTCATCCGTTGCAGCGCCGCTGACAACATTCATTGCATCCTTCTCCTCACCCGAGGGGCTGTTTTTCGCCAAGCTGTCAGCCGCCTCCACGCTGGCGGTGGCCCCCATCATGGTCTTTGGCTGGGCCAGCCAGAAGCAGCTTGTGCGTGGCCTGACATTCGGGGCGGTGAAATAGAACCGGGGCGAGCAGCCCGCGCGGTAGCAACAGGAACATACCATGGCGACAGTAGAACTGCGTAACCTGCGCAAGACCTACCTGCATGAGGAAATCATCAAGGGTGTCTCGCTTGCCATTGCCGAGCGGGAATTCGTCGTCTTTGTCGGCCCTTCAGGGTGTGGCAAATCCACCCTGCTGCGCATGATCGCGGGGCTGGAGGACATAAGCGCTGGCGACCTGCTGATTGACGGGCAACGGGTGAACGACACCGAACCCGCACGGCGCGGGCTGGCGATGGTCTTCCAGTCCTATGCGCTGTATCCGCACATGAATGTCTACCGCAACATGGAGTTCTCGCTGCGGCTTGCCGGCATGCCTGAAGCCGAGCGGCGGCAGCGTATCGGTGATGTGGCGCGCATCCTCCAGCTTGAGCCCTATCTGGATCACAGGCCGGGCCAGCTTTCGGGTGGCCAGCGGCAGCGCGTGGCGATCGGGCGCGCGATCGTGCGTAACCCCAGGGTCTTTTTGTTCGATGAACCGCTCTCCAATCTCGATGCCGCACTGCGTGGGCAGATGCGCGTGGAACTGGCCAGCCTGCACCGGCGGCTTGGCGCAACGACCATCTATGTAACGCATGACCAGGTGGAAGCCATGACCATGGCCGACAGGATCGTGGTCCTCAACAAGGGTGTGGTGGAGCAGATCGGCACCCCGCTGGAACTCTATCACCGGCCAGGCAACCTGTTTGTCGCACGTTTCATGGGCTCCCCTCCCATGAACCTGCTGCCCGCCACCATCAGCGCCCCTGCCCCTGAGGGGAGCGTGCAGGTACGCACGGGAACGTTCAGCGTGTCCATCCCCACGCAACAGGCCGGGCTGGAGGCCGGTGCGCCTGCCACGCTGGGCGTCCGGCCCGAACATATCCGTATTGACCCGCAAGGGGCGGTGCACGGCATGGTCGAGGTCAGCGAGCGGCTGGGGGCAATCACGCTTTTGCATGTGCGCCTGCCTGATGGACAGATGATTGTCGTGCAGACGGGCGGGGACAATATCGATTGTGCCGATACGCCCATAAGCATGACGTTTGAGGAAGAACACTGCCATCTGTTTGATGCAGGCGGTATGGCGCTGGCCCGCAGCACGGAGCATCCGCTGCTTGCGGGCGCATGAAAACGGCTTTCCTGTTCAGGATATAGGCATATGTATACGGAAAAACTCCGTCTTGACGGACGTGTCGCGGTTGTTACCGGCGGTGCGCAGAATATTGGTCTGGCCTGCGTTACGGCGCTGGCGGAATTCGGCGCCCGCGTCATTATTGCAGATCGTGATACGGAACTTGCGGCACGTGCCGTGGCCGAACTGGCCGGGCATGGGCTCAATGTATCGGCCATGGCGCTTGACGTAACCGATACGGCACAGGTGGATGCCTGCGCCGCGCGCATCGGGTCCGGGGAAGGCCGTGTCGATATCCTGGTCTGCAGTGCCGGAATCTGCATTTCCGAAGTCCGGGCCGAAAACATGACGGATGCCCAGTGGCTGAAGCAGGTTGATATCAACCTTAACGGAATTTTTCGCTGCTGCCGGACATTCGGCCGCATCATGCTCGAGCAGGGGCATGGCACGATCGTGAATATCGGATCCATGTCGGGCCAGATCGTCAACCGCCCGCAGGAACAGGCGGCCTATAACGCATCAAAGGCAGGCGTGCACCAGTATACACGCTCACTGGCGGCAGAATGGGCCACGCGTGGGATAAGGGTAAACGCGGTGGCCCCCACCTATATCGAGACGACCCTGACCCGCTTTGGCATGGAAAATCCGCGCCTGTATGCCGCATGGCTGGATGGCACGCCCATGCACCGCGTAGGCCAGCCAGACGAGGTTGCCTCGGTCGTGCAGTTTCTGGCATCGGACGCAGCCAGCCTGATGACCGGGGCAATCGTCAATGTCGATGCCGGATTTACCGTGTGGTAAATTACCAGTAGCCTCGTGGGTGAAGTCTGGCCCGTGCCTCTGCGGGCCAGACACAGGGGGCGGGCGGCTACCCGGCCATGAGGTGCTTCAGGCCGTCCCGGCCCGCCACGATCACCTCCGACGTGCGGCCAATGAACAGGCCACTTTCGATTACGCCCACAATGGCGCGGATTTTTCGCGCCAGCGCCACGGAATCAGCGATTTCCCCGAAATTGCAATCCAGAATGAGATTTCCGCCATCGGTATTGAAGGGCGTGCCGTGCCGGTCCAGCCGCAGGGTGGGGCGTGCGCCCAGCGCCTGCAGCCGGGATGCCGTCAGTTCCCAGCCGAATGTCGTGACTTCCACCGGCACGGGCATGTGGTGGCCCAGCCGTGGCACCAGCTTGCTTTCATCCACCACCACCACGAAGCGGCGTGAGGCGGCGGCCACGATCTTTTCACGAAACAGCGCCCCGCCCCGTCCTTTTATCAGGTTGAGCGTGCCCATCTCCACTTCATCCGCCCCATCAATATCAAGATCGATCTGCGGGTGGGTGGCGAATGTCACCAGGTTTATTCCGTGCGAACGCGCCTGCTCGGCCGAATGCTCGGAGGTGGGAATGGCGGCAAAACGCAGCCCTTCCGCCCAGCGGCGACCGAGTTCATCAATCATGTAGGCTGACGTGGTGCCCGAGCCGAGGCCGACCACCATCCCTTCCCTGACCATCGATGCGGCTTCGATCGCGGCAAGGCGTTTCTGTTCCTCATGCGGGTCGCCTGTCTGGGCTGTCATGTCCGGGCTCCTGCTATCCACCGCCCTCATTGCCCCGCCGCCGCCTTGTCCATAAGCCAGATGAGTTCACCCTCGGTGGTGATATGGCTGGCAGGCTCCGCCGGG
>NZ_QQBI01000002.1 GCF_004302915.1 Komagataeibacter xylinus
ATGAAGCGCTCCATATGGCCTTTGAATCATATTTAGAGACTTCAAAAAAGCATAATTCCCAACAGGCCCTGAAAAAAGCTTCACCAAAAACTTTTATCTTTTTACTTCAGGACTCTCCAGCAGCCTGCCAGCGCACCAGGGCTGTCAGGATTTCATCCGGCGCGGGCGGGCATCCGGGTAGCGACACGGTGGTGCGCGCCCGCACGCCCACGCCGCCCAGCACGGCGTAATTGCCGCCAAACAGCCCCCCATCCACCGCGCAGTCTCCCACCACGGCCAGCACGCGCGGACCGGGCATGGCCTGCCAGGCCAGTTCGACCACGGGCGCCATGCCCACCGTCAGGCTGCCGGTCAGCAGCAGCATGCCCGCCTGCCGGGGCGTGGGCACGAAGCGGATGGGGTGATTGCCTGCCAGCAAGGCGCGTGACAGGCTGGCCAGTTCAAGCGCGCAGCCGGTGCAGCCGCCACTTTCGATATGAAAGACATCCAGCGCCTCAAGTCGCGGCAGCGGCGTGCCTTCGGGCCAGAACAGGTGCAGTTGCGCCATTACAGGTCCGCCCCGGTGGCTGACAGGCCCAGCGAGACCAGAATCAGCTCCACATCCTCACAGGCCGCGCCCGACAGGATCGTGGGCAATGCCTGCACCAGCGCCAGTGACGGGTCACCACACCACCAGGCCGCAACATGCCCCGCCTCAAGGCGCAGCCAGTGCCAGACCGGGCCTGCCGGGCCATCGGCCCGGCCCAGACCTTCCCCCCCTCCGCCTTCGACCTCCATGACAGGGCTTTCGGGCAAGGCTGCAAGCAGGGACAGGCTTTCCCCGATCTCGCTCAGGCGGGCATCAAGCCGGTCGGTCACATCGCCCTGCCCCCTTTCCGCCGCCCGTGCGTTACAGCCCATGATGCCCCAGCGGGCAGCCGTTGCGGCTGATAGCACGCCCTTGCCACGCGCCTGCGCCGCAAGGCCACGGGGCCGCCAGAACAGCCGGTGCAGGGCGGTGTGCCCTGCTGCCAGCATGGTCAGTTGCGTGTCATCCATACGCGGCTTCAGGGCGGCCGGGGGCGGGATGACATCGAACAGCAGGCGCCGCCCGCACAGATCCCGGCAGGCCTGCCGCACCTGCTCCAGCATGGTGGCGGCCAGGGTGGCGCTGCGTCCATCGCCCAGCATCGAGCCGGCCTGTGCCAACACATCCAGATGGGTGGCAATCCGCTCCACATGACCCAGCATCACGCCTGCCGCCACGCCCTGCGCGGGCATGGGGGTGCCGGTGGCGTTGTGCAGGGCACGGGCAAAGGCAAGCTGGTGCGCGACGGTTGCTGTCGCATCAATCCGGGCGACCAGCCTGACTGCCTGCTGTGGCGCAAGCCCCCGCAGCCGCGCGGCCAGACCCCGATGCGCGTAGCCCATGCAGGGCTGCACTGCCACAATGCGCTCGCCCGGCAGGCCGAGCCGCAGATGGAACGGGGCGCGAAAATTCCCTTCCGCCGGACCATGACCCAGCACAGTGCCGCCTGCCTGCATCACTGCCGGTCCATCAATGAACTCCCGCCCCTCCGGCAGGCCAGGCGTGGGGGCGGGATGGGCCGCCAGCGGGGTTGCCACCGGCCATCGGCCCTGATCCAGCCACGGATCGCACCGCCCCCCGATGGCCGGAATACCCCACAGCTCATGGATGATGCGCTCGGGCGCCTGGGCCCCCACCCGCACGGGCGACAGGGCGGGATAGCCATCGGGTGATACCGCAACGCTGGCAACCAGCGGTGTTGGGCCATGGCGGAACAGGGCATGCACCTGCACGCCGTCAGACCATAGCCCCAGCAGGGGCAGGTCGGTCGCGCGCAACCCCGCGATCATGGCCTGCCACGCATCAGCCTCCAGCACAAAGCGCCCGGCGCAGGGCGTGGGGGCACCGTGCCGAATGAGGGCTGCGGCATCGGCGCTCATGCCAGCACCATCCCGCCACGCAGGGCCAGCGCCAGCACCATGCAGCCCAGTGCCAGCGCCAGACCTGCCCGCGCCCGTGCCGCCGGGTCCGGTTCTGTCCCGGCAGGCGCAGCACCGGTGAACACTGGCCACAGGCAGGCCCCGGCCAGAAGGGCCACCCCCGGCGTGGCCTCCATCTCGGCCAGCAGCAACAGGGCCAGCGCCACCCCGGGCAGGAAAGGTGGCCACAACAGGCCCGGAGCCCCGGCCCCGCGCCCGGCCCTGCCACCACAGGCCAGCGCCAGCAGGCAGGCCGCAAGCGGCAGGGATGCCGTAGCAGAGGGCAGCCCCGCAGCCAGCACGGCACAGCCCGACCAGTCCACACCGCCTGAAGGTGCGCGGAACCGGGGCAGGAGCGACCACAGCAGGCACACGCCGCCCAGAAAGGTCAGCGCGGCATGAAGGGCAGGCCACGTTATCGCCGCCTGCGCCAGCACTGCCGTCGTGGCCAGCAGCGCCATCTGCCCCTCTGGCGCCCCCGCCGGGCGCTCCTTGCCCGACAGCACGCCACAGGCCAGCAGCAGCCCGCCTGCCAGCAGCACCGCACCGGCCTGCTCCTGCCGCGCGCCCCACCCGGCCTGCAGCACGAACAGCCCGCCCTGCGCCATGACCAGCCCCCCCAGCCCCACGCGCAGCGCGGTCCAGTCGCCCTGCCTGCCCAAGGCGAGATGCACGCCCAGCCCCAGCCCGATGAACATGACCAGCAGGTCGCACCGCCCGCATGACAGGGCCAGCGTGGCATTGCCTGCCAGGAGAAAGGGCCCAAGCCCCGCCATGCCGCCTGCTTCCCGCGCCACAGTTTCCGGCATGAAAACACGCACGCACAGCGCCAGCGCCGGGCTGGCCAGCATCAGCGCCTGCACCATGGTGTGGGCAGGCTGGCAGCCAACAGCGCACAACCCCATGAGCAGCACGGCCAGCAGGCCACGCAACGCCTGTGAGCCGCCGGTTGCCAGCAGGGCAGTAAACGCCAGCACCATCCAGCCCGTCACCAGGCTGATGAAAAGAGCGGGCGACATCATGATGCTGACCCTCCGGACCGGCGCGCGCGCAGCAGCATGAGGTTGAGGGCCGCTGCCGCCACGAGTGTTTCCGCCATGACCAGCGGGCTATCGGCCAGCCCCGCCAGCAGCATGACGCCATCAAGCCCGCAGGCCAGCCCCGCGCACAGGGCGGGAGCCGCCCGCGCAATGCACGCGCCCCACACCCCGCACATGATGGCGGATAGCCCCGCCAGGCCCATGAGCCGCCCCGTCATGCCGCCGGGCATGCCGGGCACGATCACCTGCGCCAGCACCGCAACACAGACCAGCCCACCGGCAAGGCGCAGGCCAGTGCGCTCACGCGGGCCTGCCTGCCCGTACAGGAGTTGCAGGCCCAGCAGGCCGACCATCCCCGCCTGCGCCACCGCCAGCAGGCATGCGACCCCCACCCTGCCCTGTGCCCATTGCCACAGCCACACGCATGCCGCCGCAAGCCCCGCATGCCAGGCAAGGCCGCCGCCTCGCCCCCCGGAGCCCGAAAGCGACAGGATCACCACCATGCCCAGCAACAGCACCAGCATGCTCAATCCGCCCCCCGGCCCGCAAACAGCAGCACCCCGGCCATCAGCGCGCATAACAGGGCAAGCCCGGCCCGCCAGCCCGCATGCTGCCTGCCCGCCGCGACCACGAATACCCGCAGCCCCGCAACACATCCGCACGCCAGCAGCATATGCCCGGCCCACACCCCCATTGCCTCCAGCAGCGACACACCCCGCCATGAGCGGGCCATGAGATCGGGCTCCACGATCGCTTCGGGCCAGACCAGATCACGCGCCACCATCATCCACACCACCGCCAGCAGGTCACGTGCATACAGCGCCACCGCGCGGTCGGGGCCTGCCAGATCCTCCAGCATGGTGGCAAACAGGCGTAATGCCGCGCCATCGCTTTCCTCCACCCCCGCCAGCACCAGTGCAGCCGCCACCAGCGCCAGCGGCACGCGCACCACGTTCATATCCGCCACATGCGCCTGCCGCACCAGCCCCGCCAGCGTGCCATCGGGCAGGCACAGCCCCAGCACCACGCACACCAGCAGCAGCACGGGCTGGATCATGATGCCCATGCACGCCGCCTTCAGCCCCGCATGGCCGGGCCGGGCCAGCCCTGCCGCAAGCGCCGTGACCACAAGGGCCAGAAACGCCATTTCCAGCAACCCGCCCACGATCAGCAGGTCCGACAGGTCGCTGCCGGGCAGGCCGATGCAGAACGAAGGCACCAGCCCTGCCGCAGCCAGGCCTGCCGCAAGGCCCAGCCAGGGCGCCACCGCCGTAACCTGCGCGCCCGCGGCCGAGCGCACCCCCGCCTGCCGCCATGCATGGCGCAGCACGCGCCAGTGGGCCAGCGGGGCGGGCGGGCGGCGCTCGCCTTCCATGCAGGCTGCCATCCAGCGCAGCAGGGCAATCCAGACCGGCGCCATCAGTGCAACCAGCGCCATGTGCCAGCCCGCCAGCAACAGCGCCTGCATGCGTGCCGCAAGGAACGGTGCCATCACCCCTGCCCCCGCCACGCAATGAACATGAGCGCCCCTACGCAGGCCGCCAACAGCACTACCGGCCCCGGCACCCGCCGCCAGCATGCTGCGCCTGCCACCCGGCCCGCGCCCACCCGCACGAGCCTGCGCGCCAGCCGCAGGCCATGCGCGTAATCGCGCACGAAATACTGCCGCGCCGGTGCGGCCGCGACCATATCGAGCAGCATGCGCGCGGGGTTGCCCGGCCCCACCTGCGTGAGCGGATCACCAAATACCATCCACGGTGGCACCCCGGGCGCACCCTGCTGCCACCCTGCCACCTGCCGCGTGGGCGCGCGGCAGGCCAGCCAACGCACCACCGCCACAACGCCCCCCACCAACGCTACAAACAGGCACAGGCGGGCGGGATGCAGGGCTGCGCCCCCATCGGGCGATGTCAGGGCAACCACCGCAAGGCCGGACCATCCGCCTGCCCCCCCCGCGCCCTGCATCAACGCCAGCCACCAGCCGGGCCAGATGGAAACCAGCACGATCGGCAGCCCTGCCACCAGCACGGCCCACTGCTCCTGCGCGGGCGGGTCCGCCGCCCCCGCGCCGCGCGGCGTGCGCGGCCTGCCACACAGCATGACTGCCACAATGCGCACAAGGGCGAGCATGCGCACCGCCCAGCCCACGCCCAGCACGGCCAGAGCCAGCAGCAGTGGCGCCTCGCCCGCCAGCCCGCCCGCATGCGGCATGGAGGCCAGCAGGCGCAGCAGCATCCAGATAATGGAAAACCCCAGCAGCGGCGGCAGCCCGCTTTCGGCCAGCAGCGCCAGCGCAAACAGCGCGGACAGGCGCGGCATGAGCACCCCAAGCCCGCCCAGCCTGCCCAGCGAGAGCGCGCCCGCCTCGCATTCCATCACATCAAGCGCGCGGGCGCCCAGCACGCCAGCAAGCAGCAGCCCCGCCACCAGCAGGTAGGTGCGCTGGGCGCAAGCGGCCATGCCCGGCAGGTCATCGGCGCGCGCCAGCAGCATGAGGCCCGCGAGCGTGATAATGATGGCCCCCGTGCCGCCCGCCAGCCCGGTCAGGACCCGGCGCGCATCAGGAGCCCGCAGCGCCCGCCACGAGGCGGTCATGTAAAACAGGCACCCCGCCACGATCAGCACGCCACCCCAGCGCATGTCGGCCACCGCCGTGCCCGCGGGCAGGCGCGCCCACAGGCTCATGGCGGCGATCATCGCGGCGATATCGGCCATGTGGAACGGCCGCAGGCCACGCGGGGCCACGCGCAGGGAGAGCGAAAGCCCCAGCAGCCCCCGCGTGGCCAGCCAGCACAGCCCCGGCAGCAGATAATCGACGTGACCGGGCGACCGGCTGCCCGCCGCCACCAGCAGCAGGGCCATCATGTCGGGCGCGTGCCGCCTGCCTGCCTGTGGCGTGCGGCACAGCGCCAGCAGGACCCACCCCGCCCCGATGGATGACACGACGCCCCCCCCGATTACCACAAGGGCCGCGCCAAAGCTGGCCGAACAGTCACGCGGGGTGCGGGCCAAAGCTGCGACAAGCCCGAGCGGCACCAGCAGCATCACATCGGGGCCACCAGCAAAAACGCCCGGCCATGCCACCACCCCGCCGGGCAGGGCACACCCGTGCGAACAGGCCATGGCCATGCCGCACACCACCAGCCAGCCCGCCGCCAGCACGGGCCTTGCCCAGCGCGCCTGCCGCGGCAGGCCGACGCACAAAGCAGTTGCCAGCCCTACCACAAGCAGGGCAACGACAAGGATGACAGGAATGATAATGGCCCTCCGGCTTGCTCCCGGCTGGCCGGGTGGATCAGATCATGGCCGGCGGCCCCTTGCGGCGCGGCGGCGCGATGCTCCATCAATCTCCGCCAGACCGTCGCGCGTCAAGATGATCGCGGTTGCGCTGGCGGTTTCATGCGGGCAGCACGCTGACCGGCCATCATGTCATGCGGCTCCTCCCGCCACGACACGGCGGGCGGCCCACGCATGGCGAGACATCGCCCCCAGCGGTGCCGGTCTCTAAAGCAGGCACATGCCACGCCCGCACAGGCCCGCCCGGCCACGATACCGACCGGCGGCACGTCTCCGTGGCCGACATGTTCTCTCGCAGTGCTCTTTGGGCATGGAAGGGTTCAGGTTTTGCGGGCACTTTACTTTCATGGCGGGCCGCATGTCACGGTGACCGGGCCGGTTCATTCCGGCCATGCCTGCGCATGGATGCCCATGACCGGACAGGCGCGACTTGGTCGGTTCATGAATAGGTTTGTGGCGGATATATAAAATTTTGGTTTGTTCAGCCTGATCGGCCTGCTCTGCGCCCTTGCCCCCTGGGGTGCGCGCCCTGGCTTAACAGCCCGTTTGCGCGTTTTCTGAATCTTGGCCCGCTGGTAACCGTGGTTCTTGCTTTCTTTTACTACAGGCGGGGCCTCAACGCCCTGACGGAGAAGGCAACCGGAGCCTTCAGTGGGCTTGGCGGATCGTTCGCATCTTCAATGGCTGATGAATTAACAAAGCGAATCCATGATTCCGTATCATTGGGGTTCGGTTTCTATATCTGCACCCTGACCGCGATCATCATCGCCGTCTCCGGGATGAAAAGCAGAAACGACTGATACAACCTGCAATGGCATAAGCATAAGGCTGTGCAGGCACGATCTGTACAGCCTTATCCTGCATTCCATATCGTGCAAATGAGTAAAGACATGCGCCTCAATACCAGACATATCCGCAGCCTGATGTTCGCCCTGCCCGTTGTCGCCCTTTCCGCCTGTGGTGACAAAGCCCCTGAGCCACAGGACCTCAAGCAGGTCGCGCAGGAGTATATCAATCAGAAATTCAGCTATGACAAACCCGTCGTGACCGAAGTCAGGGATTGCGCCTTCGCTGACGAGAACAAGAAAATTTTTAAATGCCATATTGTCATGCAGTTCCCCAACCAGGCCACTGATGAACGTGTTCAGTTTTTCAGGCAGGATGACAAGAAGCAGTGGGTTGCATCAGACCAGTAAACTGGCCATCACGCTTACTGCCCATAGAGCAGAATAATAAATAAGGTTTTCAAACGCCGCCTTTATTAAAGTAAAGACGGCGTCTTATTTATCCAGACCTGCGGGCCTGTCAGATCATGGCCAGCGGTTCCTTGCGGCGCGGCGGGGCGATGGCGGCGTCAATCTCGGCAAGATCATCACGCGTCAGGGTAATTTCGGCTGCGGCAAAGTTTTCGTGCTGGTGCTTCGGGCTACCTGCCTTGGGTATGGCCAGCACGTTCTCCTGCCGCAACACCCATGCCAGCGCAATCTGGGCGGGGCTTGCCGGGCCGAGCGAGGTCTTGTGCCGTGCAGCCACCCGGCCCAGCACCGGCGCACGCAGCAGGTCGCCGCCCTGTCCCAGTGGCGAGTAGGCCATGGTTACGATGCCCGCTTCACGGTCACGCGCCAGCAGGTCGAATTCCGCACCGCGGTAGTCAAGGCTGTACAGCACCTGATTGGCGGCGCACGGCGTGGTGGCCTTTATGCTTTCCACCTCGCGCATGGCGTCGGTATCGAAATTGGAAACACCCCAGCTACCGATCAGGTCCGCTGCCACCAGGTCATCAAAGCCTGCTATGGTTTCCTCCAGCGGCTCGCTGCCTTCCCAGTGCAGCAGGTAGAGGTCGAGATATTCGGTGCCCAGCCGTTTGAGCGAGGCCTCGCACGCGCGGCGCACGCCCTTGCGCGAGGCGTTCGAGGGCAGCACCTTGCTGACCAGGAACACATCATCGCGCCGCCCGCGTATCGCCTCGCCCACCAGTTTTTCCGACCGGCCAGAGCCATACATCTCCGCGGTGTCGACAACGCGGATACCGGCCTCGAGCCCTGCATGGATGCTTTTTATTTCATCCGCACGGCGGCTGTCGCTGTCCCCCATGTTCCATGTGCCCATGCCTAGGGCCGGGACGGTGGTGCCGTTGGGGAAAGTGACCGTTTTCATACGCAACCTGCCTTTCGTCCATGCCGCGCGGGATTGCCCCGCGCGATGGTGCCTATTTGCGACGCGCCCAGCCTTTTGGCTGCTGTTGCCAGTAGCTCAGCTCATGCCCGGCCTCGCGCCACGCCACCCAGCGCGCGCGGGCGCCCGCCACGGCGGCCTCGTCATGGCCATCGAACAGGTCGAACACCCGCTCGAAGGGAGAAAGATCGGGCATTTCCACCCCATCGAGCAGGAAGGCGAAGGTTGCGCCATTGGGCACGTCCTCGCCCTCCGTCAGCCAGATGGGCTGCCATTCCCCGTGCCCCATGGCCTTTGTGCCATGGGGCAGCCACAGCGGGTTGGCGGAGCGCCATAGCCCGTCATCGAGTTCGGCCACCCGCTCGGCCGTGCCACAGCGGATGACCGCGCGCCTGCTGGCTGCAAGCGTGCGGCCAAGCAGCGCGGGCAGTACTTCCACCGCCTTGGAACGCGTCAGGTGATAGAAGCCGATCTGCGCCATGGAGTTCCCTGTCCTGCCCTGTCCTGCCACGCGGGGCAGGCATTACCCCTCGTAATGCGTGCTGACCAGACGGTCGAGCAGGCGCACGCCAAAGCCGGTCGCCCCTTTGGGCGCGTGCGAGGTGGCGCGGGATGAAAACACCGTGCCCGCAATGTCGAGATGCGCCCAGGGCACTTCGTTGACAAAACATTCAAGGAACTTGGCCGCCGTGATCGACCCGCCGGGGCGGCCGCCGATGTTCTTGAGGTCGGCAATGTCCGAGCGCAGCAGTTCAAGGTAGGCGGCATCGAGCGGCATGCGCCACAGCTTCTCGCCCGTCGCCTCGCCCGTGCCGGACAGGTGGCCTGCCAGTTCATCATTGTTCGAGAACAGGCCTGCGCGTTCCACGCCAAGGCTGACCACGATCGCACCGGTGAGGGTTGCGAGGTTGACCATGAAGCGCGGCTTGAAGCGGTCCTGCGTGTACCACAGCACATCGGCCAGCACGAGGCGGCCTTCGGCATCGGTGTTGAGCACCTCCACCGTCTGGCCTGCCGCCGTGCGCACCACGTCACCGGGGCGCTGGGCATTGCCGGACAGCATGTTCTCCACCAGCCCCACCACGCCCACGGCGTTGACCCTGGCCTTGCGCCCGGCCAGGGCGGCCATGGTGCCAACCACGGCGGCGGCACCGCCCATGTCGGTCTTCATCTCGTCCATGCCGGCGGCGGGCTTGATCGAGATGCCGCCGGAGTCAAACGTGACCCCCTTGCCCACGAAGGCCACCGGGGCTTCGCCTTCCACGCCGCCATTCCAGCGCATGATGACGGTGCGGGGCGGCGCATCGCTGCCCTGGGCCACGCCAAGCAGCGCGCCAAAGCCCAGCTTGTGCATGGCGTCGCGGTCGAGCACCTCCACTTCCACGCCAAGGCCGCGCAGGGCGAGGATGCGCTGTTCGAATTCCGGCGGGCGCAGCATGTTGGCGGGCTCGGATACGAGGTCACGGCACAGGAACACGCCCCGCGCCACCGCCAGCAGCGGCTGCCACGCGGCCTGCGCCGCTGCGGGGTCTGCTGCCAGCACGCTCACCGTTGCCAGCCTGTCGGCCTCGCCCTTGCGCGGGGTGGTGCGATACGAATCGAAGCGGTAGCTGCCCAGAACGGCGCCGAGTGCGGCATGGGCGGCAAGGCCGGGGGAGAGGCTGTCGGCCACGATCGCACCCTGCGCGCCACCCTGCGCCAGGGTGCGTGCGGCGGCGACGCCCGCGCGTTCGGCCCCGGTCGCGCACAGCTCGCCCATCGCACCCAGCCCGACAAGGATCACGCGGTCATAGCCTGCGCCGGGTGCCAGCACCACGCAGGTCTTGGCCAGCTCGAAGCCAAAGCGGGCGGCACGGGCGGCTCGTGCCAGCGCCCCGCCGGTGGCGGCATCGATCTGGGCAAACAGGCCCGCGGGCGCCGTGCCGGAGGGCGCGAGGATGGCGATCGTGCCGCCGGCAGGCGCCGTGGCATCGGAAAAGGCAATATCGAGCATGGGGGTCACGGGGCTCCGCTTTGACAAAGGGTGGATGAACGGCGCGAAATCCTGCCCCGCCCCATGCGGGAAAAGGCCGGTTTTTCGCCATCGTGCACCATCAGGGCCGATAAAGGCATGACGGCGCGGCACGAGTAAGCTAATGCGAACAGCATGAATACGCCATCCATGCCAGCTTATGAGGACAGATTCCTTCTGGATCTGGCCCTGCGCCTTGCCGATGAAGCAGCGGAGCTGATCCGCGCCATCCGCGCGCGCGGCTTCGCCACCACGGTCAAGACCGACAGCTCCCCCGTAACCGAGGCCGACCACGCGGCGGAGGCGCATATTCTCAAGGGCCTGCGCGCCCATGCGCCCGCCATCCCCGTCGTGGCGGAGGAGGAGATGGCCGCGGGCATCCGCATCGATCCCGGCAGCGAGTTCTGGCTGGTCGACCCGCTTGATGGCACGCGCGAATTTGCCGCGGGCCGCGATGATTTTACCGTCAATATCGGCCTGATCCGCCATAACCGCCCGGTGCTCGGCGCCGTGGCCCTGCCCGCCTACCACCAGCTTTATGGCGCGGGTGCGGGGCGCGGGGCCTTCCGCATCGACAAAAATGGTGAGCAGGCGATCCATGTCCGCCACCCCCCGGCACAGGGGCTGACCGTGCTGGCCTCGCGCCATTATGCCGATGACCCGCGGCTGAAGGAATTCCTGGGCGGCCATCCCGTCGCCCACCTGGGCAATATCGGCTCGGCGGCCAAGTTCATCCGCGTGGCGGAAGGGCTGGCCGATCTCTACCCCCGCCTCGGCACCACCATGGAGTGGGACACCGCCGCCCCGCAGGCCGTGGTCGAGGCCGCCGGTGGCGCCATCCTCACACCCGATGGCAGGCCGCTGGCCTATGGCAAGCCGGAATGGCGCAACCCGCACTTCGTGTGCCGTGGGGCGCGGTAGGTCCGGCCCGCATGCAAACCCGCCTGCTCCCTGACACCCCCGCCGGGATCGAGACCGCAAGCGCGATTTTGCGCGCGGGCGGCCTCGTGGCCTTTGGCACCGAGACGGTTTACGGCCTTGGCGCGGATGCGGGCAATGACCGGGCGGTGGCCGCCATCTATGCCGCCAAGGGCAGGCCGGGGCGCAACCCGCTCATCAGCCACTTCGCCAGCGCGCAGGCCGCCTTCGCGCAGGTCGTGGCAACGGAACTGGCCCATGCGCTGGCCGCACGGTTCTGGCCCGGCCCGCTGACCATGGTGCTGCCCCGCGCGCCCGGCTGCGCCATCTCGCCCATTGCCACGGCAGGGCTGGGCACCGCCGCCGTGCGGGTACCCGCAGGCGCCACCACGCTGGCGCTGCTGCAGGCGTGCGGCTTTCCCGTCGTGGCCCCCTCGGCCAACCCTTCGGGCAAGGTCAGCCCATCGGATGCGCAGCATGTCATGGCGGGACTTGCCGGGCGGATTGACGCGGTGCTTGACTGCGGCCCCTGCACTGTTGGTGTGGAGAGCACGATCATCGACCTCAGCGGCCCCGTTCCGGTGCTGCTGCGCCCCGGCGGCATCACGCTCGAAGCGCTGGAGGAAGCCTGTGCCATGCCCCTCGCCCTGCCGCAGGCCGCAAGCAACGATGCCCGCCCTTCCGCCCCCGGCCAGCTTTCATCGCATTACGCGCCCGGCCTGCCGGTACGGCTTGACGCCACGAGCGTGGGCGCGGATGAAGCCCTGCTGGCCTTTGGCGCCCCGCTGCCGGGCAGCAGGCTGGTGTGGAACCTGAGCGAAGGCGAAGATTTGCATGAAGCGGCAGCCCGCCTCTTCGCGGGGCTGCGGTTTCTTGATATGGAGGGGCAGCGCCGGGGACTGGTCGGGATTGCCGTGCAGCCCGTGCCCCGGCACGCGCTGGGGCGGGCCATCCGCGACCGGCTGACCCGTGCGGCCTGTCCGCGTTCGTAATGATTTCAACCGCATGATCCGACCCTGGTGCAGCTGACATGAGCGATACACAGACAATCGACCCAAGGGAACTGAGAATCCTTTCGGATATTCTCGCCCTTGTTCTGGATGAGAATGCTGGCCAGTCGGAAGCAGCGCTGGCAACCATCCGCACGCGCGCTGGCAAGAACCAGGTCACGGGCGGCGCGCTCAAGAACCTGTTCACCGCGATCGCGCCCAACCCGCCGCCCAGGGCAGCCCCCAAGCCCCGCGCGCCGCGCGCCACCAAGGCCAGCGCCGCCGCCAAGAAAGAGATCGAGGAGTCGCACGCCCGCATTGCCGAAATGGCGGAAAGCATCCGCACGCTCGATGCGACGCTGCGCGACACGCGGGTTGAACTGCGCGCCTCCCTTGCCCGCAACGACGCGCTGACCGCCGAGTTGCGCCAGACCCAGCAGGCCCGCGCCGAGACACTGACCGCCCTCTCGGTCGCGCACAACAACACCCGCCCGGCCGGCCGCCGCTCATCGGGCCTGATCGTGGCCGCCGCCGTGGGCGCGCTGACCGGCTTCGCGCTGACCGAGGCCTTTCACCTGCTGGCCCAGCCCAGCCCAGCGCAGGCCAGCGCCACCTACCCGCCGGTGCGCCACCATGGGCAGGCATGGCTCGTGCCCTCATCCTTCCCCTCCCATACAGGACACATGCTGTCATGACCGTATCCCCCTCGCCCGCGCCCACGCGCCCTGACCTGATCGCGCGCTTTACCGATCTGCTCGGCCCGGTTGGCGTGCTGGTGGATGCGACCGATACCGACAGTTTCTGCACCGACTGGCGCGACCTGTACCATGGCCGCGCGCTGGCCGTGCTCCGGCCCGCCAATACGGCGGAACTGGCCGCCATCGTGCGCCTGTGCAACGAGCACGACGTGCCCATGGTGCCGCAGGGGGGCAATACCAGCATGGTCGGCGGCGCCACACCTGACGGGAGCGGGCGCGAGGTGGTGATCTGCCTGACACGCATGAACCGCGTGCGCGCCATCGACCCCGCCGACCTGACCATGGAGGTGGAAGCGGGTGTGACGCTGAAAGCCGCGCAGGATGCCGCGCGTGAGGCAGGCTTCATGCTGCCGCTTTCCATCTCATCGGAAGGATCGGCGCAGATGGGCGGCGTGCTGGCCACCAATGCGGGCGGCAACAACACGCTGCGCTATGGCAATGCGCGTGAACTCACGCTGGGCATCGAGGCGGTCATGCCCGATGGCAGCGTGTTCCATGGCCTGCGCCGCCTGCGCAAGGACAATACCGGCTACGCGCTGCGCCAGCTGCTCATCGGCTCGGAAGGCACGCTGGGCATCATCACCACCGCCATCATCCAGCTCCACCCCCAGCCCCGCGCCATCGAGGCCGCCCTGTGCGCGGTGGACGACGCCGATGCGGCGCTGAAGCTGCTCGGCCTGCTGCGCGCGCGCGACCCGGCCCTGGTGCAGGCGTTCGAGTTCATGTCCGGCACCGGCATGGACCTCGTGACCAGCCTGATCGCGGGCGCCACCGTGCCGCTGGGCGAGCGCGCGCCGGCCTACGTGCTGGTTGAACTCGCCACCCCCCGCCCCGATGCCGACCTGCGTGAATACACCGAGGAAGTGCTGGGCGAGGCGCTGGAGGAAGGCATCATCACCGATGCCGTGATTGCCGAGAGCGAAGGCCAGCGCGCGGGCCTGTGGAAGCTGCGCGAGGAACATGCCGAAGCCCAGCGCCGCGCGGGGGCGAGTGTGAAAAACGATGTCTCGGTGCCGGTCACGCACGTGCCGGAACTGATCCGCCGCGCAACAGCGGCGTGCGAGGCGCTGATACCGGGCATCCGCCCCGCCCCGTTCGGCCACATGGGCGATGGCAACATCCACTTCAACCTTGTCCAGCCCGAGGGCATGGACCCTGCCGCCTTCCTGGCGCGCAGCCATGACATCATGGATACGGTGGCCGATATCGTGAAGGACCTTGATGGCTCTTTCTCGGCCGAGCATGGGGTGGGGCAGCTCAAGCCCTACATGATGCCCGCATGGCGCGGCGGCGCGGAGCTTGCGGCCATGCGCCACATCAAGGCCGCCCTCGACCCCAAAAACCTCATGAACCCCGGCAAGGTCCTGCCACCCGCGCAACCGGGCGCATGACCCCACGCCCCGCCGTGCCGCGCGTAACAGACTGTTCCACCCCCCCATCCGGGCGGGGTTCACCCCTTTTGCCCCGGCGCGAACAGGGTTAGACAGGGGCATGCCTGCCCTCCGCCCTGGTCCCGATCGCCTCGCGCCGCGCCTGTCGATTCTGGATCGTTACATGCTGCGCCAGCTCCTGCTGGCGCTGGCGGCAAGCACGGGCGCGCTGGCAACCCTGATCTGGCTCACCCAGTCGCTGCATTTCGTCTCGCTGGTGGTGGGGCGCGGGCTGTCGCTGCGCGTGTTCCTGGAACTGACCGGCCTGCTCATCCCGTCCTTCGTGGCGGTGATCCTGCCCATCACCACCTTTGTGGTGGTGCAGTTCATCTACCAGCGCTTCGGCACCGACCGCGAACTGACCGTGATGCAGGCGGCCGGCCTCTCGCCCTTCATGATGGCGCGGCCGGGGCTGATATGCGCGGCCATTGCCACCGGGGCGTGCCTGCTGCTCAACGTATGGGTGGTGCCGGTTTCGTACCACGCCTTCCGCCAGTACGAATTCCAGATCCGCAACCGCATGGCCGCCTTCCTGATCCAGGATGGCGTCTTCACGCAGGTGTCGGACAGCATGACGGTCTATATCCGCACGCGCGACAAGGACGGCACGCTGCATGGCATCATGGTGGAAGATGACCGCACGCCGGGTGCGGAAGCCACCATCCTGGCCGAGGAAGGCAACCTCGTGATTGTGGGCGACCAGCCGCGCGTGGTACTGTTCAACGGCTCGCGCCAGGAAATCGATGCCCATACCGGCCGGCTGAACGTGCTGACATTCGCGCGCAACACCATCGACCTGTCCAGCCCGCACGGCAACCATACCCGCCAGCCCGATGCCAATGAACTGCCGATCGCCCAGCTGCTGCACCCGGACATGCACCTCTATTCCCGCCGTGATGAAAGCAAGATGGTCATCGAGGCCTGGCGCAGGCTCAGCACGCCGTTCTGCGCCTTCTCGTTCGCCATGATCGGGCTGCTTGGGGCCATGGGGGGCAATTATTCGCGCCAGGCCAGCATCATCCGCCCCGTGCTGGCCATACTGGGCGTGGTGGCCGTGCAGGCGCTCACGCTTGCGGTGCAGAACCTCGCCTCACGCAACCTGCAGCTCATGCCGCTGATGTGGATCTGCACGCTCACCCCCGGCCTGGTCTGTGCGGCGATCCTGTTCTGGCCCGAGATCCGCACCGAGCGCGAAAAGCCTGCCCCGGCGGGCAGTTCCAGCCCATGAACATGGCCTTTACGCTCTCGCTCTACATCGCGCGGCAGTTCACCTATGCCACGCTGGCCGTGATCGCCTTCCTGACCGGGCTGATCACGATGTTCGATTTCATCGACCTGCTGCGCCGGGTCTCGACGCGCCCCAACGTACCGACATCGCTGGTCAGCGAGATCGCGTTCCTGCACATTCCCTTCGCCTGCCTCGAGATCCTGCCCTTTGGCGTGCTGCTGGGCGGCATCATCTGCTTCTGGCGGCTTGCGCGCACGTCGGAGCTGGTGGTGGCGCGGGCGGCGGGCATCTCGGCATGGCAGTTCCTGGCGGGCCCGGTCATCTGCGCCGTGCTGATCGGCACGGTGGCCACCACCGCCATCTCGCCCCTTTCCTCCGTCATGTATCGCCGCGCGGAGGCGCTCGACCGGCAGTACCTGCGCGACAATAACGGCAAGTCGCTCAACATGACCGGCGGCACGCTGTGGCTGCGCCAGAGCGATAACGGGCTGGTCAGCCACGGCACGGCCATCATCCATGCCCGCCGGGTCAGGCTCAGTGGCGGCATGCTGCATGTGGGGGCTGTCACCGTCTTCCGCATGGGGCCCGATGATGACCTGATCACCCGCATCGAGGCCGAGAGCGGCTATCTGGGCAAGGGGCGGTGGATCCTGACCACGGCCCGCCTGCTGCGCCCCGACGAACTGCCCGAGGCGATGGGCGAGATCACGCTCCCCGCTGACCTAACCCTGGCCGGGGTGGAGGAGAGCTTCGCCTCGCCCGATACGCTGTCGGTCTGGGCGCTGCCGGGCTTCATCCGCCAGCTCAGGCGCTCGGGCTTTTCCACCATCCGCCACCGGCTGCATTTCCAGACCCTGCTCACGCTGCCGGTGCTGTCGGGCACCATGGCGCTCGTGGCCGCCGGTTTTTCCATGCGGCCCGCGCGGCGCGGCGGCGTGGTGCGCATGATCAGCTTTGGCGTGGCCGCCGGTTTTGCGCTGTTCGCCATCTCCAAGATCGCGGCGCAGTTTGGTGAAACGGGAACCCTGCCGCCCCTTCTGGCCGCATGGGCGCCCACCGTGGCCGGGCTTTGTCTTGCAGTCACGCTACTTCTTCATCTAGAGGACGGTTGATGTCCCGTCCCGCCCCTTCCCCGCGCGCGCCGTCACCTGTGCGGCTCCCCGCCGCCATGCGGCGGTTTTCGCGCGGGCTGCTGCTTGCGGCCACGGCACTGGGCGGGCTCATGTTCGGGGCGGATGCACGGGCGGACGGGCCGGTGCGCGCCATGCCCATCCATGCGCCCAAGAGCCAGCCCGAACCCCCGGCCTCGTTTACCGGCACGGTCTCGAATACCGACCCGATGACCTTCCAGGCCGACCATGTGGCCTATGACAGCAAGAACGGCATCGCCACATGGACCGGCAACGTGCAGCTGTGGCAGAATGACCAGATCATGCGCGCCGACAAGGTCGTATACGACCGCAACACCGGCATTGCCGCGGCGCGGGGCAACGTGGCACTCGTCGAGCCTGACGGCACCGTGCTGTTTACCGAATATGCCGAGCTGAGCAACGGCATGCGCGATGGCATCATGACGCGCATGTACGCCCAGATGTATGACAACGCCCGCCTTGCCGCCAACGGCCTGCGGCGCACCAACAGCAAGGTCAATGACCTCACGCGCGTGGTCTATACCGCATGCGAGATCTGTGCCCGCCACCCCGAGCGCGCGCCGTTCTGGCAGTTCCGCTCCTTTGACGCCACGCATGACCTGCAGCACAAGCGGCTGGAATTCCGCGATGTGTTCTTTGATTTCTTTGGCGTGCCGGTTTTCTACCTGCCCGCCTTCTCCATGACCGACCCGTCCGTGCGGCGGCAGAGCGGGTTCCTCACCCCCGGCTTCACCCCGCATGACCGCTACCTGGGCACGTATGTCACCATCCCGTATTACTGGGTGATCGACCGCTTCTCCGATCTTACGGCAACCGGGCTGTTCGCCACGCGCACCGGGCCGGAACTCATGATGAATTTCCGCCGGTATTTCAAAACCGCGCGCCTCAACGTCAATGGCAACATCGCCTATGACACCCACCATGACAGCACATACGTCAATACATTTGGCGATACGGTGGACAGCTCGAACAATCACGGCGTGCAGGGCTATATCTCGGCCAGCGGGCAGGTGAACATCAACAAGTCCTGGCGCGCGGGCGGCAACATCCGCTGGGCCAGTTCGCCCAACTACATGCGCGACTACCGCGTGAGCGGCTACGGGCAGGATACGCTCAATTCCAACCTCTACCTCGAAGGCTTCGGCACGGGCTCGTATTCGCGCATCGATGCCGAGGGCTATCAGGGCATGAACCAGGGCATCATCAACAACAAGGACCTGCCCTGGGTCCTGCCGCGCTACACCTACAGCTATTTTGGCCAGCCCGATGCGCTGGGCGGCCGCTTCGCGCTTGATACGACGGATTTCTATGTCTATCGCCAGAACGGCACATCCGACCAGCGCGGCCAGCTCTCGCTCAACTGGGACCGCCCCTTCCACAATTCCCTGGGGCAGATCTGGAACCTGACGCTGCATGTCGAATCCGCCGTCCATCGCGCGACCGACCTCAACGCCCAGCCCAATTTTGGCCGCACGGCGCGCGCGCAGGTGCAGGGCCAGGTGGAGCCTACGGTGGCGCTGAAGATGAACTGGCCCTTCCTGCGCAGCTTCAACCACAATACCGGCACCCAGATCCTCGAGCCGATCGTGCAGTTCATCGCCGCCCCCAACACCGGCAACAGCACGTCACGCAATATCCCCAACGAGGACAGCCTGACCTACGAGTTCACCGATTCCACGCTGTTCGCCATCAACCGCTACGCGGGCACCGACCGGCTCGATGGCGGCCTGCGCGCCAATGTGGGGCTGCATAACAACTGGACCTGGAACGGCCACCAGATCGACGTGCTGATCGGCGAGAGCTTCCAGGAACATATCGACCATAACCGCATCCCCTATTCGGGGCTGAACCATCACCTGTCGGATGTGGTGATGGGCACGCACATGGTGCCCAACCAGTATTTCGATTTTGACGGCAAGATGCGGCTCGACCCCTATGCGGGCAAGGTCGACTTTGCCGATGCGCTGGGCAGCGCGGGGTTCCGCCATTTCCGCGTAACGGGTGGCTACCTGTTCGAGCCGGTGACGCCGTACTACTATTACGCCCAGCGCTCCTATGCCTCGGTGCCGCCAGCCATTTACTACAAGCCGGTGAGCGAACTCACGGTGGGCGCCGCCTCCAACTGGGATAACTGGCACATCGCCGCCTACCTGCGCCGCAGCCTGTCGCGCAAGGAAAGCGTGGCGGTGGGTGGCGATGCGGGCTATCAGAATGACTGCTTCGGGCTGGATGTCATGTATCTCAAGCAGTACACCACGATTGGTGGCCAACAGAGCAATTCGACCGTAATGTTCTCCCTTACGTTCAAAACCATCGGCACGTTTGGTATAAATGGCTGACCTGATGCGCGAAAGACCGAGCCGGATGTCCCTCTTCCCCGCCACCCGTGGCACAGCCTTCCCCCCCGCACCCCGCAGCCGTGGCCCGCGCCGTACGCTGGCGGCCACCCTGCTGGCCTGCCTGGCGCTGGTGGGGCACCAGCCCGTGGCCAATGCCCGCAGCGCCCATGCCATTGCCCAGCAGGCCCAGGCGGCGGAAGATCAGGATGCCATTGTTGCCACCGTCAATGGCGCGGTGCTGACCAAGCGCGACATCGACACGCGCGGACGGCTTTTTGCGCTCTCCTCGGGGCTGGATGTGAGCGATGATGTGATGCAGCGCCTGCGCCCGCAGATCGTGCGCCAGCTGATCGATGAAAAGCTGCGCATGCAGGAAATGCTCGATCGCCACATCAACGTACCCCTCCAGCAGATCGCGGATGCCATTGCCGGCATCGAGCAGCGCAATGGCATGCCCCAGAACGCGCTGCGCAACAAGCTGGCGGAAGATGGCGTGTCGCTTACCACGCTGATCGACCAGATCCGCGTGCAGCTTGGCTGGTCGCAGGTGCTGCGGCAGGAAACGGCGGAGCATGGGCGCATTACCGCAGCCGAGATCGAACAGCGCATGGCCGCGCTCAAGCGCGAAGACGGCAAGCCGGAATACATGATCAGCGAGATCTTCATTCCCGTCGAGGACCAGCGCCACCCCGAAGGCGAACTGAAATTCACCGAGACCATCATTCAGGAACTGCGCGAGGGCGCGCCCTTCCCCATTGTCGCGGCCCAGTTCTCGCAGGGGCAGAGCGCGCTTGACGGCGGCATGATGGGCTGGACGCAGGAAGACGGACTCGACCCGCAGGTGGTGACCGTCGCGCGCCAGATGCCCGATGGCGCCATTTCCAACCCCATCCGGGTGGCGGGGGGTTACGTGATCGCCACCATCGCCGAGCGCCGCACGGTGGGCCACCAGATGGTGACCGTGCTGTCCATCCGGCAGGCCTTCTTCCCCTTCGATGCGCCGCTCGACCCCGAGAACCCGACGGACCAGCAGAAGCAGACGCTCGATGCCGCCAATGCCTTTTCCACCACGGCCAAGAACTGCGACCAGGTGGAAGCGCAGAACAAGAAAAACGGCGAAAAGCACCCCTCTGACCCCGGCGACCTGATGCTGAACCACCTCAACCCGCAGATGCGCGAGGTGCTCGAGCCGCTCCCGCCCGGCAAGCCCAGCCACCCGCTGGTTTCGGTGGATGGCATTCTAGTGCTGATGGTCTGTTCGCGTGAAGAGCGCAACATCGCCATCCAGACGCCCAGCCAGATTGCCGATCACCTGCTGAGCGAGCGCGTGGAGCAGACCTCGCGCCAGCTCAACCGCGACCTGCAGCGCCGTGCGATCATCGACATGCGCTCCAAGACCTGAGTGCTTTCATGACCATGCCACAACGCCCCCACGGGCTTGAGCCGCTGCGCGATACCATCGCGCGGCATGGGCTGGATGCCCGCAAGGCGCTTGGGCAGCACTTCCTGCTTGATCCGGGCATTACGGCGCGGATCGCGGCCCTGGCGGGCGACCTTGCGGGGCAGCATGTGGTCGAGGTCGGCCCCGGCCCCGGCGGCCTGACCCGCGCGCTGCTTGACACGAAGGCGGCCAGCGTCATCGCCGTCGAGGTCGATCCACGCGCAGTGGCGGTCATTACCGAGCTTGCGGCGCACGCACCGGACCGCCTGCAGATCATCGAGGCGGACGCCATGCGCCGGGATCTCGCCACGCTGTGCCCCGCCCCGCGCCAGATCATTGCCAACCTGCCCTACAATGTGGGCACACCGCTGCTGGTGGGCTGGCTGCGGCAGGCAAGCGCGTGGTCGCGGCTGACGCTCATGTTCCAGCAGGAAGTGGCCGAGCGTATCTGCGCCGCCCCCGGCTCCGACCATTACGGCCGGCTGGGCGTGCTGGCGCAGTGGACATGCCGCTGCGGGGTCATGATGCATATTCCCCCCGGCGCGTTCTCGCCGCCGCCCAAGGTCCACTCCGCCGTGGTGGGGCTGATCCCGCATGCCGAGCAGCCCGATGCGGCCCTGTTCCGCGCCATGGAGCAGGTCACGGCCGCAGCCTTCGGGCAGCGGCGCAAGATGCTGCGCGGGTCGCTGAAATCCATTGGCGGCGAAGCACTTCTGGCCGAAGCGGGAATTGAGGGCAGCCGCCGGGCGGAGACGCTCGAGATCGCGGATTTCGACCGCCTCGCCCGCCTGCATGCCCGCCGCAGCGCCGCCGTAACCTGAAGAGATAAAAGTTTTTGGTGAAGCTTTTTGCAAAAAGCTTCAGGAGAATGCCGCCTTTCTGAAAAAAGGCAGCGCCCGAAAACTTTTATTCTGTTGCGGCTTACGCAGCACTTTCCACCCGCTGCCCGCGCGCCATCATATAGTCACGCGCCAGCGGCAGGGCATCGATTTCACGCGAGAGCGTGAGCTGGAAGTTCATGTGCCCCTGCACGCGAAATGCCAGTTCCGACACCACCAGATAGAACTCGAACATGCGGCAGAAACGCTCATCATACAGCCGGGCGATCTGGGCGCGCCGGGCTGCGAACCGGGTGCGCCAGTGAGCGATGGTGCGGGCATAATGCAGGCGCCATATCTCGCAGTCAGCCAGCCACAGCCCGGCCCGTTCCACCGCCCCCACCACCTCGCTCACGGCGGGGGAATAGCCACCGGGAAAGATGTAGCGGTCAATCCACGGATTGGTCACGCCCGGGCCTTCCCTCCGGCCTATGGCGTGCAGCACCATCACGCCATCGGGCCGGAGCGCGCGGCGCATGGCGGCAAAGAAGGCAGGATAATGCGCCACCCCCACATGCTCGAACATGCCGACTGAAATGATCCGGTCATACTGCCGGGCCACGGTGCGGTAATCGAGCAGCTCGAAGCGCACCCTGCCCTCCAGCCCGGCAGCACGCGCCCGGCCCTGGGCAATGTGCAACTGCTCGCGCGACAGGGTAATGCCGGTGACATACGCGCCGTAATCACGCGCCAGCGTCAGCCCCAGGCCACCCCAGCCACAGCCGACATCCAGCACGCTCATGCCGGGGCGGTGCAGGTACAGCTTGGCGGCAAGATGATGCTTCTTGGCCGCCTGCGCCTCGGCCAGCGTTTCGTGCCCGGTGGGAAAATAGCCGCAGGAATACTGCATGTCCTCATCAAGGAAATGCCGGTACAGCGTGCTGTCGAGGTCATAATGGTGGGCGACATTACGCCGGGCGCGCTGGCTGGTATTATTTTGCAGCCACGACCGCGCCATGTAGCGCAGGGTGGAAAACACGCGCTCGCCCGCCGGGCTCCGCTCCATCACGTTGCGCATGAGCACATGCATCAGCTCATACAGCGTGCAGCCCACGGGGTATAACGTGCCCGCCATGTAGGCCTCGCCCACCTTCAGCGCGGGATCGAGCAGCAGGGCACGCGCGGTGGCCGGATCGGCAAGGCGCATGGCGGCCTCCGGGCCGGGCCTGCCCACGTAGATGCGCCGGTCTCCATCAGGGTAATAGACCTCGAGCCGGCCTGATGTGATGAAATGGGCGAACGCCCGGTCCAGCAGTACAGGCGCCATCGGTCTTCTCCCCGCATGCCTCATGCTGCAACCCGAACGGCAAAAGCCCGGAAGAGTTTCCTCTTCCGGGCTTTCACAACCACTCCAGCCACCCGCCAGGCGGGTTGCAGGGTCAGGTCAATCAGACAGCCGGGGTTTCCTCGATGGCGGTCTCTTCCGAAACTTCGCCCTCGGTTACCACGCCTTCGTCAGCCAGTGTGGGTTCGTCGTCGATATCAACGCCGATTTCCTCGCCACGGGCCTGACGCTCTGCTTCTTCCTCAGAGCGGGCAACATTCACGGTGACCTGCATGGACACTTCCGGGTGCAGGGCAACGCTTACGTCATACAGGCCAAGCTGCTTGATCGGCTCGGGCAGGATCACCTGGTTGCGGGTGATGGTCAGGCCGGCCTTGGTCGCCGCTTCAGCGATGTCACGGGTCGTGACCGAGCCGTACAGGCTGCCGCTGTCACCCGCCTGGCGGATCAGGATGACCGACAGGCCGTGCATGCGCTCGGACAGGCGCTCGGCCTCCTCGCGGTTCTTGAGGTTCTGGGCCTCAAGCTGCACGCGCTCACGCTCGAAACGCTCGCGGTTATGTGCGTTGGCGCGGATCGCCTTGCCCTGGGGCAGCAGGAAGTTACGGGCATAGCCCGGCTTCACCGTGACGATCTCGCCCATCTGGCCCAGCTTCTCGACGCGCTGGAGCAGGATGAGTTCTACTGCGGACATGATTCTGCCTCCCTCAGCTTACAATGTAGGGCAGCAAAGCCAGGAAACGCGCACGCTTGATGGCCTGGGCCAGTTCACGCTGCTTCTTGGCGGAGACTGCCGTGATGCGGCTGGGAACGATCTTGCCACGCTCGGACAGGAAGCGGCTCAGCAGGCGCACGTCCTTGTAGTCGATCTTCGGCGCGTTGGGGCCGGAGAACGGGCAGGACTTGCGACGACGGTAGAACGGACGGCGCGCGCCAACCGCAACGCGGCGGGCGGCGGGGTTGATCTCGGTGGTTTCAGACATCAGCTCTTACTCCGCTTCGGCGCTGGCAGTGGCGTTGGCGCGCTGCTGTTCTTCACGCTCGTTACGGGCGCGGAACTCCTCGCGGTCATCGAAATTGCGGCGCGTGCCACGACCGCTCTCGAAACGGCCGGTGGGCTTGGGCCCACGGAAGCCACGCTCACGCTCATCGCCCTTGCGCGACAGGATGACCGAGGGAGCCTCGTCGATCTCGTCGATGCGCAGGGTCAGGACGCGCAGGATATCTTCGTTCAGGCCGAGCTGGCGCTCGATTTCCTTGACCGCGGCAGAAGGCGCATCAAGGCCGAGGAGCATGTAATGGCCCTTGCGGTTCTTCTTGATACGGTAAGCCAGCGTACGCAGGCCCCAGTATTCGCGCTTCTTGATGGAGCCGGACTCGGCTTCCAGATAGGTGGCGATGCCATCAGCAATGGCTTCGACCTGCTGCTGCGACACGTCATTACGTGCAATCAGCACGGTTTCATACAACGGCATTGGAACTCCCTTCGGATCACTTCAACCCCCGCATGGACGGACACGGTCCGCCATGTTGCCCATAGGGCACGGGTATAGCCGGGAGCGATGCCACGCACCCGGCAGGGAAGGAGCGGGTTGAAACACAAACCCCGTCCCTGCACAAGGAAAAAGTACGGTTTACTTCGGATCTTTCGGCGCCAGCCACGTAAAGACGGGCTCGGGCGAGACAAGCTGCGGCTCATCATGGCGGAACCCCGTGACCGACTTGACCACCGCGAGCGGCACGTCAAGCATCGGGCCGGGGTCACGGGTCTCGCCCTGCGCCATCAGGGCGCGGGTGGCGGCAAAGGCCTCCTTGTGCAGCATGGGCACGGCGGGCGGGGCCTCGCCGCGTATGTCGAGCGCGAGCATCTCCCCTCCGCGCCCGTCATGCACCACGCTCCAGCGCTCCTCGCCCGCCTCATAGCCCTGGGCCTGGCTGACGGGGTCGACGCTCCCGACATCGCATGTGACCAGCTTGCCCTCGCGCACCAGGGTCCTGCGGTCATAATCGGCCAGAAGACCGCTATCGTTATCAACGCGGATAACAAACCACCCGTTGGGCAGGTCGGCTATGGCATAAGGCGCCTCACCACCCGGGTCCGGCGTGCCGGTGTCACGCAGGCCAAGCGCATCGATCAGGGCAGCCCGATCAACGCCGTGGAATTTGTAATAGGATACGTCGAACTCCATTTCCCTCTCTCCAATTATGGGACAGGAAGGAAATGGTAACGGTTTTGTGTTATAACAATATCTGGAATACTATTTTTATGCGCATGCCTGCATTCAGGCCAGCCGCAGCCGCGCGGGCGGCACAAGGCCGAGCGCATGCGGGATGGTCCATACCTCATGCAGGGTGCGCACCTTGCGAAAGCCTGCCCGCAGGTAATTGGGCAGGGCGCGCGGATGGTCGGCCGAGCAGGTATTGACCCTGACCACGGCAGGCCGCAGCCCCCAGGCCCGCGCCACCATGTTGTGCAGGAAGGCCTGCCCCACCCCGCGCCCGATCCATGCGGGCAACAGGCCGAAATAGGCGATGTTCACGTCAGGCGCGTAGCGGCTGTCAAGTTCGCAGAAACCGGCGGGCTCACCGCCATCATAAAGCACATGCACGGCAATGCCGGGGCCCGAGAGCAGGCGGGCAAGCTCGGCATCGGGCATGACGCGGCGCAGCCACCAGCAGTAATCCTGCCCCACCGCATCATACAGGGCGCGGTACCACGCCACCCCGGGGCGGAAGGTCTGGCGGATGCTGTAGCCCGGCGGCAGCGCCGGGGGGATCCCTGGTGGCGGGCGGTCCATGCACAGGAACGTCACATCCACCCCGATCCGTGTTCCACCCCCATCCGGCTCATCGCGGCTGGGGGCACATGGAACCTCAGTTATCATCAAGGAACGAGCGCAGCTTGCGGCTCCGGCTCGGGTGCTTGAGCTTGCGCAGCGCCTTGGCCTCGATCTGGCGGATACGCTCGCGCGTCACGTTGAACTGCTGGCCCACTTCCTCCAGCGTATGGTCGGTATTCATGCCGATGCCAAAGCGCATGCGCAGCACGCGCTCCTCACGCGGGGTGAGCGAGGACAGCACCCGTGTCGTCGCCTCGCGCAGGTTGGTCTGGATCGCGGCATCGAGCGGGATGACGGCAGCCTTGTCCTCGATGAAGTCACCAAGGTGGCTGTCTTCCTCATCACCGATCGGGGTTTCGAGCGAGATCGGCTCCTTGGCAATCTTGAGCACCTTGCGCACCTTTTCCAGCGGCATGCCCAGCTTCTCGGCCAGTTCCTCGGGTGCGGGCTCACGCCCGATCTCGTGCAGCATCTGGCGCGAGGTGCGCACCAGCTTGTTGATCGTCTCGATCATGTGCACGGGAATGCGAATGGTGCGCGCCTGGTCGGCGATCGAACGCGTAATGGCCTGGCGGATCCACCATGTCGCGTAGGTGGAGAACTTGTAGCCACGGCGGTATTCGAATTTGTCCACCGCCTTCATCAGGCCGATATTGCCTTCCTGGATCAGGTCAAGGAACTGCAGGCCGCGATTGGTGTATTTCTTGGCGATCGAGATCACGAGGCGCAGGTTGGCCTCGATCATTTCCTTCTTGGCGCGCGCCGAATCCCGCTCCCCGCGCGAAACGGTGGCATACACGCGACGGAACTCGCCCACCGGCAGCCCGGTTTCCTGCGTCAGCTCTGCCACCTGGTTGCGCAGGCGGATCACCGTCTCGGCATGCTTGGCCAGGAAGTTCTTCCACGACTTGGCGGGCAGCCCCGCCACCATGTCCATCCAGCCCGGATCGAGTTCGCGGCCACGATATTTGAGCAGGAAGTCATCACGCGAGACGCGGGTGCTCTCGGCCAGGCGCAGCATGCGGCCCTCGAGGCCGTTGAGGCGCTGGAAGATTTCCTTGAGGTGCTCGACCAGCACCTCGATGCGGGCATTGTGCAGGTGAACCTGCTGCACCTTGCCCACCAGTTCCAGGCGCAGCTGCTCGTAGCGGCTTTCCTCATCGGGGGAGATTTCAAGCCCGGCGGTAAATTTTTCCAGCCGCTCGGCCTGCACCTTGTGCAGCGCCTCATACAGCGCCTCGACTTCCTTGAACTGCTCGAGGATCTCGGGCTTGAGCTTTTCCTCCAGCGCGGAAAGCGACAGGCCGGCACCTTCGCCCTCACCCTCGCCTTCGCTCTCGCTTTCCTCGGCCTCCTCGGTCTCGTTGCCCTCGTTCTCGGTAAAGGCATCGTCGCCTTCAGCGGCCTCGGCGGGGTCGTTGCCGCCTGCCTGCATGGCCTCGAGGTCAACGATGTCGCGCAGCAGCATCTCACCGGCCTTGAGCCGCTCATGCCATGAAATGATGGCGCGGAAGGTCAGCGGGCTTTCGCACAGGCCGCCGATCATCTCGTCGCGGCCGGCCTCGATGCGCTTGGCGATCGCGATCTCGCCCTCACGCGAGAGCAGCTCGACCGAGCCCATCTCGCGCAGGTACATGCGCACCGGGTCATCGGTGCGGCCAAGGCTTTCGGTATCGACGTTGCCGGCAGCGGGTTCCTCGCTCTCGGTCTCTTCCTCGGCGGTGTCGTCGCTCTTGGTTTCAGCCGCGGGGGCGGCCTCGGTGTCGTCGTTATCCTCGTTCTCGACCACCTGCATGCCCATCTCGGACAGTGCGGCCATCACATCCTCGATCTGCTCGGAGGACATCTGGTCCTGCGGCAGGACGGCGTTGAGTTCGTCAAACGTGATGTAGCCGCGTTCCTTGCCGCGCGCGATCAGCTTCTTTACGGCGCCGGAGCGGGTGTCCAGCAGGGTTGTATCGTTGTCCTGATCCCCTGAAGCCGTGTCCGTACCCGTGGCTGTCTTTGTCGCCATGCCCGATCAATCCCTACCCAGCAAATCCGTTTACTCGCGTGCGCCCGAACCGGCCCGCGCACAGGGGCCGCGCCCTTGTTCCCGCCCCCTTCGCGCAGCGGGACAGGATACGGCCAATCATACCGTTTTCATCTGCATTTGTCTGGTGCAGGTGGTCGATAACATGGTCGAAGTCAAGGGCAGGCGCGCCCCATTTCATGCAATCGGCCCATTTTCCGCCTCATTCCTCCTCCTCATCGCCGCCGCGGCGCAGGGCGTCGAGGGCGATAAGGCGGGTGCGCAGGCTGTTCCATTGTGCCTCATCCGGCGTGCCCGCGCACAGGCGCTCGGTATCGGCGCGCAGCTCGGCGGCGAAGCGCTCGACGTCAAGCAGCCCGTAGAAATGCCACCACTCCTGCACGGGGTCGGTGTCAAACAGGTCGGCATCGGCGGCCTGCCCCCGCCGCCCGCGCGTGGCGTCCACGCGCTGGCGCACATCGGCAAGGCCCGCTTCGGCCAGCCGGGACGCGAGTTCGTCCGCATCGGGCAGTGCGCCATTGCGGTCATACAGGTCGAGCAGTTCCTCGCGCAGGGCGGCGAGGTCGGGGGGCAGCTCAAGGCTGCAATAGGCATCCTGCACCACGTCAAGCACGCTGGGCTGCTCGATCAGGATGGCGCTGAGAATGCACTGGCGCTGCAGGTCGGCGGCCATGGGGGCGACCGGGGCCGTGGCCACGGGCACCCTTTTTGCGCCACCGCGCCCATCGCGGCGGAAGGTCTGGAAAAAGCTGTCGAGCAGGGTCGAGCGGTATTCGGCCGCCAGCGTCTTGTCGGGTATGAGGGCCGCCACCGCCACGAGCCTGCGCCGTAGGGCCGCGCGCTGCTCGGGGCCGGGGTCGCGCACGCCCTCGCTCATCAGCCCGAACAGCACCTGCCCCATCGGGCGCGCGCCCTCGATCATGGCGGCCATGGCGGCACTGCCATGGCGGCGCACGAGGCTGTCGGGGTCTTCGCCCTCGGGCAGGGTGCAAAAGCGCAGCGTGCGCTCGACATTGAGCAGCGGCAGCGCGGTCTCCGCCGCCTTCACCGCCGCGCGCTGGCCCGCGCCATCGCCATCGAAGCACAGCACGGGGGCGGGGGCGACCTGCCACAGCGCCTCAAGCTGCTCGGCGGTGAGCGCCGTGCCCAGCGGGGCGACCGCGCCATGAAAGCCTGCCTGATGCAGTGCGATCACATCCATGTAGCCTTCAACCACCAGCAGCTCGGCCCCTGCCCCGCTGCCGCGCACGCCCTCGCGCGCGCGGTCCAGGCCGAACAGCACCCGGCGCTTGGAGAAGATCGCGGTCTCCGGCCCGTTGAGGTATTTGGGCTGGCCATCACCCAGAATGCGCCCGCCAAACGAGACCAGCCGCCCGCGCCGGTCGCGGATGGGAAAGGTCACGCGGTTGAAGAACAGCTCGCGCTGCGGCGCGCCACTCTCATCGGCGCGCATCACCCCCGCATCACGCAGCATGGCGGGTGTTATGTCGAGCCTGGCCATTTCGGCCACCAGTTCGCCCCGCCCGGCACCCGACCAGCCCAGGCCGAAGGCGGCGATGGTCTCATCGGTCAGGCCACGGCCGCGCAGGTAGGCCAGCCCCTCGCGCCCTTCGGGTTCATGCAGGCGGCGCTGCCATGACTGCTGCACGGCCTCGAGCACATCGCCCAGCGTGCGGGCCTGCTCGGCACGTTCGCGCCGCACCGGGTCGGGCTTTGGCATGTCCATGCCCGCCGCGGTGGCCAGTTCCTCCACCGCCTCGGGGAAGGAGCGGCCCTCGCTCTGCATGACAAATGTAATGACATCGCCATGCGCCTGGCAGCCAAAGCAGTGGTAGTGGTCGTCATAGACGTAGAACGATGGCGTCTTTTCCCCGTGGAAGGGGCAGCACGCCTTCCAGTTCTTCCCCGAGCGCACCAGCTTGGTGCGCCGCCCGATCACGGGGGCGATGGGCGTGCGGGCACGCAGTTCGTCAAGGAATGCGGGGTCAAGCGCCATCGTATCCGGACTCCGGCGCGATCAGGCCGAAAGCCGCGCGCGCACGACAGCCGAGGCGCTGGCCGGGTTGAGCGCCGCGCCAAACTGCTCCTTGAGGGCTGCCATGACCTTGCCCATGTCCTTCATGGAGGTGGCATCGGTGCGCGCGATGGCTTCGCGCACGGCGGCCTCGATGGTGGCGTCATCCAGATCGGGGGGCAGGTAGTCGCGGATGATCGCGATCTCGGCCTCTTCCTTCTCGGCCAGTTCGGGGCGGCCGCCCTTGATGTACATCGCCGCCGATTCCGTGCGGGACTTGATCATGCCGCGCAGCATGGAAATCACCGCCTCATCGCTCACCTGGTCCTCGCCCTTGGCGCGGCCTGCGATATCGACATCCTTCAGCTTTGCCGTAATCATGCGGATGGTGCCGACCTTTTCGCTCTGGCCAGCCTTCATGGCGGTTTTCAGGTCATCCATGAAACGTGCGCGCAGGGACATGCTGTCAACTCCTCTGCCCGGCGGGAGGGCACGATGCCCCCTTGCATGCCGGGAATAATTTTCCCAATGTCTCGGTGCAAGGGTATGTGGGAATTTTCTTCCCAATTACCAGAGACGCTGTTAGGCAATACTCCCGGAAGGGACATCATCCAATGCCGATGACGATAGAAAGTATTATCGAACGCCTTGGCGGGGCCGAACAGGCCGCGAAGCTGGCTGGCGTCAGCACCGAGGCCATTCGCAAATGGCGGCAGGCCCGCGCCATTCCGCCCAAGCACTGGACCACCGTGCTGCGCGCCACCGGCCTGTCACTGTCCGACCTGCAACCCGCTACAGAATCCGACCGACCGGAGCCCCCGATGAGCACGTCAAACCCGATCGCACCGGCCGACAGGCCCAAAGCTGCGACAGCCGCCCTGATCCTGGCCGATGGCACCATCCTGTGGGGGCGCGGATTCGGTGCGCACAGCACGGAGCGCGCGCTGGGCGAGATCTGCTTTTCCACCGGCATGACCGGCTACCAGGAAACGCTGACCGACCCCTCCTTCGCAGGCCAGATCATTACCTTCACCTTCCCCCATATCGGCAATACCGGCACCACGCCGGAGGATGATGAGGCCACCGCCATCAACGCCCGCGCGCTGGTGGTCAAGGAAGACCTGACCGCGCCCGCCAACTGGCGCGCGACCGAATCGCTCGATGCATGGCTCAAGGCGCAGGGCGTGCCGGGCATCTGCGGCATCGACACCCGCGCCATCACCCGCCGCATCCGCGAGGGCGGACCGCAGACGGCCATCGTGGCCTATCCCGCCGATGGCGAGTTCGACATCGCGGCCCTGCAGGCACAGGCCCGCGCCTGGCCGGGGCTGGAGGGCATGGACCTTGCGCGTGAAGTGACCTGCGCCAAGGCTTACGGGTGGAGCGAAGGCGTGTGGCAGTGGCCGCATGGCACCGCCCCCCTGCCCGCCAAGCGCCGCAAGGTGGTGGCCGTTGATTATGGCGCCAAGCGCAACATCCTGCGCTGCCTCGCCTCGGCTGGCTGTGACGTGACCGTGGTGCCCGCCACCACCACGGCGGAGGAAATCCTCGCACTCGACCCCGCGGGCGTGTTCCTGTCCAACGGGCCGGGCGACCCGGCGGCCACCGCCACCTATGCCGTGCCCGCCATCAGGGGCGTGCTGGAGGCGGGCAAGCCGGTCTTTGGCATCTGCCTCGGCCACCAGCTTCTGGCCCTCGCACTCGGTGCGAAAACCTACAAGCTGGCGCGCGGCCACCGGGGTGCCAACCAGCCGGTGAAAGACCTTGAAACCGGCAAGGTGGAAATCACCAGCCAGAACCACGGCTTTGCGGTGGATGACAAGTCGCTGCCCGCTGACGTGCGCGCCACCCATACAAGCCTGTTTGACGGCTCGAACGAGGGCATCGCCACCAGCCGCTACCCGGCGTTCTCGGTGCAGTACCACCCCGAGGCCAGCCCCGGCCCGTCAGACAGCCACTACCTGTTCCGCCGTTTTGTCGACCTGATCGACACCACAACCAAGACCGCGTGAAAGCCGACCCGACATGCCCAAACGGACAGACATCAGCTCCATCCTGATTATTGGCGCCGGCCCGATCGTGATCGGCCAGGCGTGCGAATTCGACTATTCCGGCGCACAGGCGTGCAAGGCCCTGAAGGAAGAGGGCTACCGCGTCATTCTGGTCAACTCCAACCCCGCCACGATCATGACCGATCCGGGGCTGGCGGATGCGACCTATATCGAGCCCATCACCCCGGAATTCGTCGAGCGCATCATACTGCGTGAAAAGCCCGATGCGGTGCTGCCCACCATGGGCGGCCAGACGGCGCTCAACACCGCCATGGCGCTCGACAAGTCCGGCTTCCTCAAGAAGCACAATGTCGAGCTGATCGGCGCGAACGCCGAGGTGATCGACCGCGCCGAGGACCGCCAGAAATTCCGCGAGGCGATGGACGAGATCGGCATCGAGAGTCCGCGCAGCCTGATCGCCCATACGCTGGATGAGGCCCGCGCGGCCCTTGCCACCGTGGGCCTGCCTTCGGTCATCCGCCCGTCCTTCACCATGGGCGGGTCGGGCGGCGGCATTGCCTACAACAAGGAGGAGTTCGACCGCATCGTCACCTCCGGGCTTGATGCCTCCCCCACCACGGAAGTCCTGATCGAGGAATCCGTGCTGGGCTGGAAGGAGTATGAGATGGAGGTCGTGCGCGACACGGCTGACAACTGCATCATCATCTGCTCCATCGAGAACATCGACCCGATGGGCGTGCATACCGGTGATTCCATCACCGTCGCCCCCGCCCTGACCCTGACCGACAAGGAATACCAGCGCCTGCGCGACATGTCGCTGGCCTGCCTGCGCAAGATCGGGGTGGAGACTGGCGGCTCGAACGTGCAGTTCGGCATCAACCCGGCCGATGGCCGCGTGGTCGTGATCGAAATGAACCCGCGCGTGTCGCGCTCCTCTGCACTGGCATCCAAGGCCACGGGCTTCCCCATTGCCAAGATCGCGGCCAAGCTGGCAGTGGGCTACACGCTCGATGAACTGACCAACGACATTACCGGCAGCACGCCTGCCTCGTTCGAGCCCACGATCGACTACGTGGTGGTCAAGATCCCGCGCTTCACGTTCGAGAAGTTCCCCGGCACGCCGGCCCTGCTGTCGACCAGCATGAAATCGGTTGGCGAGGCGATGGCCATTGGCCGCTCCTTCCCCGAGGCCATGCAGAAGGGCCTGCGCTCGATGGAAATCGGGCTGGCGGGTCTGGACCCGGTCGAGGCGCCGGGCGATGGCGGGCCGGATGCGTTCCGCGCTGCACTTTCGCAGCCGCGCCCCGAGCGCATCCTCATGGCAGCCCAGGCCCTGCGCGCGGGGCTGAGCGTTGAAGACATTCACGATGCCTGCCGCTTCGAGCCGTGGTTCCTGCGCGAACTGGCCAAGATCGTGGCTGCCGAGCACGCGGTAGTGCGTGACGGCCTGCCCGAGGATGCCGACAGCCTGCGCGCACTCAAGGCCATGGGCTTCTCCGACATCCAACTTGCCCGCCTGTCGGGCACGCAGGCCGAAGAAGTTGCCAGGCTGCGCGAAGGCCGGGGTGTTACCCCGGTGTACAAGCGCATCGACACCTGTGCCGGTGAGTTCGCCTCCCCCACGCCCTACATGTATTCCACCTATGAAGGCGGTTACGGCGTGCCGGAATGCGAAAGCAGGCCGACGGACCGCAGGAAGATCGTCATCCTTGGTGGCGGGCCGAACCGCATCGGCCAGGGCATCGAGTTTGACTACTGCTGCGTCCATGCCGCCTACGCCCTGCGCGAGGCCGGGTTCGAGACCATCATGGTCAACTGCAACCCCGAGACCGTCTCGACCGACTATGACACATCGGACCGCCTGTATTTCGAACCGCTGACCGCCGAGGACGTGATCGCCCTGATCCGCCGCGAGCAGGAGAACGGCACGGTTCTGGGCTGCATCGTGCAGTATGGCGGGCAGACCCCGCTCAAGCTGTCGCGCGCGCTCGAGGCCGCGGGCATTCCGCTGCTCGGCACCCCGGCTGATGCGATTGACCGGGCCGAGGACCGCGAGCGCTTCCAGGCCATGCTGCACAAGCTCGGCCTGCGCCAGCCCGCCAACGGCATCGCCCGCAGCCCGGCGGAGGCCGAGGCCGTGGCCGAGAAGATCGGCTACCCGGTCGTGGTCCGCCCGTCCTACGTGCTGGGAGGGCGGGCAATGGAGATCGTGCATGACCGTGCGAGCCTGCAGCGCTACATGCGCGTGGCGCTCCAGCTTGCGGGGGCCGAAGTGGCCAACGGCCCGGTGCTGATCGACCATTACCTCAATGATGCGATCGAGGCCGACGTGGACTGCATTGCCGATGGCAGGGAAGTCTATGTGGCAGGCGTGATGGAACACATCGAGGAGGCGGGCATCCATTCGGGTGACAGCGCCTGCTCGCTGCCGCCCTACACGCTCTCGCCCGCCATCGTGACCGAGCTCAAGGCCCAGACCGAGGCCATGGCGCGCGAACTGGGCATTGTGGGCCTGATGAACGTGCAGTACGCGATCAAGGGGCAGGAGATCTTCGTGCTCGAGGTCAATCCCCGCGCCTCGCGCACCGTGCCCTTCGTGGCCAAGGCGACCGGCGTGCCGGTGGCCAAGATCGGCGCGCGCGTCATGGCTGGTGCCAAGCTGGCCGAGTTCCGGCTTGATGACCGTGCCGTGGCCCCGCATGTGGCGGTGAAGGAGGCGGTGTTCCCCTTCAACCGCTTCCCCGACGTGGACACGATCCTCGGCCCCGAGATGCGCTCGACGGGTGAAGTCATGGGGCTTGATGCCTCGTTTGAGCGGGCCTTCGCCAAGTCGCAGCTTGCGGCAGGCGTGAAGCTGCCGCTTTCGGGCACGGTGTTCCTGTCGGTGCGCGACAGCGACAAGGCTGCAGTCAAGTCGATTGGCCGCCTGCTGGTCGAGATGGGCTTCAGGGTCGTGGCAACCCGCGGCACCGCCAAATACCTGCGTGAAGCCGGTGTTGCGGTGGACGTGATCAACAAGGTGCTCGAAGGCCGCCCCAACTGTGTCGATGCCATCCGCTCGGGCGAGATCCAGATGGTCATCAACACCGCCCAGGGCGCCCAGGCGGTGAGCGACAGCTTTGACATCCGCCGCTCCGCACTCACCCACGGCATTCCGCACTACACCACCATTGCGGGAGCCAGGGCTGCAACGCATGCCATTTCGGCCATGCGCGAGGGGGTTCTTGAAGTCGCGCCGCTTCAATCCTATTTTAAGGGATCATTCTGAGCGCATCGCCACAACGCGGGTGGTCTGCTGGTCCCTGGGCTGGCAGGCTGCCCGCGTCGTATTACAGGCAATACGCCCGGACACAGCAACCAACCGTCAGTTGCGGAAACTGACCTTCACCTCGGGGACAAACCTTGCAGAAATTTCCGATGACAGCCCCCGGGCTCGAACGGCTTGAAGACGAACTGCGCAAGCTCAAGAGTGAAGAACGCCCCGCGATCATACGCGCCATTGCCGAAGCGCGGAGCCACGGCGACCTTTCGGAAAACGCGGAATACCATGCCGCGCGTGAGCGCCAGTCCTTTACCGAAGGCCGCATTCAGGAACTTGAGGAAATCGTCTCCTCCGTGGAGGTGATTGACCCGGCCTCGCTCTCGGGCGACCAGGTCAAATTCGGCGCGCGCGTCAAGCTGGTGGATGAGGAAACCGACAAGGAAGCCACCTACCAGATCGTGGGCGTGTACGAGGCCGACATCAAGCAGGGGCTCCTGTCCATCTCCTCGCCGCTGGCCAAGTCGCTGATTGGCAAGAGCGTGGGCGACAGCGTGTCCGTGCCCGCCCCCGGCGGTGACCGGACCTACGAAATCCTGGAAGTTACCTACGGCTAGGCCATAAACCCGTGATCACGCTTGAAGATATCACCGCCGCCGCACAGCGGATAAAGGGGCGCGTACTCCACACGCCCACCATACCGTGCCAGACCCTCTCGCGCGCAACCGGCGCGGATATCGTGCTCAAGCTCGATAACCTGCAGGCGGTGGGTTCGTTCAAGGAGCGCGGGGCAGCCAACAAGCTTGCCCTGCTCACCCCACGCGAGCGCGAGCGTGGCGTGATTACCGTCTCGGCAGGCAACCATGCGCAGGGCGTGGCCCGCCATGCTTCCCTGCTTGGCATTGACGCGGTGATTGTCATGCCGCGCTTCACGCCCGCCGCCAAGGTCACGCGCACGGCTGCGTGGGGGGCGACCGTTGTGCTTGAGGGCGACAACTTCGCCGAGGCCACGGCGCATGCCAACATGCTGTGCCAGCGCGAGGGGCGGGTATTCGTCCACCCCTATGATGACCCCGAGATCATGGCCGGACAGGGCACGTTCGCACTCGAACTGTTCGAGGATGCAGGCCCGCTTGACACCTTCGTCTGCCCCATTGGCGGCGGCGGTCTGCTCTCGGGCTGCGCCGTGGCCGGGCGGGCGCTCCAGCCGGGCATGGACATCATTGGCGTGCAGGTGGAAAACTTCTCATCGCTCGCGGGCTTCCCCGGTGATGAGGTGATGCCGCCGGGTGGCGCCACCATTGCCGAGGGCATTGCGGTGCTGCAGATCGGCCGCCAGCCGCTCGAGGTCATCCGTGAACTCGTATCAAGCGTGCTGGTCGTGCCTGAAAGTGCGATCGAGACCGCCATCACCATGCTGGCCGAAGGAGCCAAGCAGGTGAGCGAGGGTGCGGGCGCCACGGCCCTTGCCGCCGTGCTGACCTACCCCGAACTGTTCCGGGGCAAGCGCGTGGCGCTGCCCATTACGGGTGGCAACATCGACAGCCGCATCCTGGCCAATACCCTGCTGCGCTCGCTGCTGCGCGACGGGCGGCTTTTGTGCCTGAAGATGGAAATACCCGACCGCCCCGGCGTACTGGCCGACATCTCGCGCAAGATTGGCGATGAGGGCGGCAACATCATCGAGGTCTCGCACCAGCGCCTGTTTACCACGCCCAGCGTGCAGGCCGCCGAGCTTGAGGTCATGATCGAGGCCCGCGACCCCGAGCATGCCCGCGCACTCGAGGCCGAACTGGCCAAGACCTATATCGTGCGCCGCGCCTGACGCGGGCACTCAAAAAGCTTCGAAGAATGCCGCCTTTTTGAAAAAAGGCGGCACCCAAAAACTTTTATCGTTTTTTATCAAGGAATTGTTTTCAAGCAGTTTCTTGAAATCACAGACCTGCGGGGCAGCATATAGCTCCGTGGGTTTCATTTCGTGCCGAACAGGCGGTCGCCCGCATCGCCAAGGCCCGGGCGGATATAGCCGTGCTCATCCAGCCCGCGATCAATGGCGCAGGTCACGATCCGCACATCAGGGTGTGCGCGGCGCAGGCAGGCCACCCCTTCGGGCGAGGCGAGCAGGCACACGAACACCATCCTGTTGCACCCGGCCTGCTTCAGCCGGTCAATGGCCGCCACGGCGCTGTGGCCCGTGGCCAGCATGGGGTCGACCACAAGGCAGATGCGGTTGCCGATATCATCAGGCAGCTTGAGGTAATATTCGACCGGCTCCAGCGTTTCAGGGTCGCGATACAGCCCGACATGGCCAATACGCGCCGAGGGCACAAGGTCGAGCAACCCGTCAAGGATGCCATTGCCCGCGCGCAGGATGGAAACAAGGCACAGCTTCTTGCCCGCCAGCCGCCGGGCCTCCATGCGCTCCATGGGGGTGTCGATTTCCACCGGCTCAAGCGGCAGGTCGCGCATCGCCTCATAGCCAAGCAGCAGGCTGAGTTCACGCGCAAGCCTGCGGAATTCCCCGGTCGCGGTCTGGCGTTCGCGCAGCAGCGTCAGCTTGTGCTGCACCAGCGGGTGATCGACAACAACAACACCCGCATCATGCGGGGTGGCAGGCTCGGTCATCTTTATTCCTTCTAAGGGTCATGAAAGTTTCCGGGCGCGGCCTTCTTCGGAGCTGTTTGAAAAACGCTTCGCCAAAAACTTCCTTCCGGCGCATGCTTCAGTCGGCACCGTCACGTGGCACGAATGTCAGGGCCAGCCCGTTCATGCAATAGCGCAGGCCGGTGGGCGGCGGCCCGTCGGGAAAGACATGGCCCAGATGCCCGTGGCACTGCGCGCAGTGCACCTCCGTGCGGGTCATGCCGTGGCTGGTATCGGTGGTGGTGCCCACCGCGCCGGGAATGGCCTCGAAAAACGAAGGCCAGCCGCTGCCGCTTTCATATTTCGCGCCGGAATAAAACAGTGGCGCGCCACAGCCCGCGCAACGATATTCACCGGCACGCTTTTCGTTATTCAGCGGGCTGGAGCCGGGGCGCTCGGTGCCGTGTTCGCGCAATATGCGCAACTGTTCGGGGCTCAGGCAGCCGCATGCGGCACCTTCCCTGCTTGCGGGATCAGACATGGCTGCTTCCTTCCTTGGCTACAGAGGCATTTGACGCTGAACGCTTTTAGGGCATCATGCCACACAAAATAAAACAGGGAGAAAATAACCCCATGAACGACCATGAATCGGTGAACAGGCCGCCCCGCCCCGTCATGCTGGTGGTGCTTGATGGATTCGGCTGGCGCGAGGATGAAGCCAATAACGCGGTAAAAGCCGCGCGTACCCCCGCCTTTGACAAATTATGGGCAACCGGCCCCCGTGCCTTCCTCAAGACGTGTGGCGAGGACGTGGGCCTGCCGGGCGGCCAGATGGGCAATTCCGAGGTGGGTCACCTCAATATCGGCGCGGGCCGCGTGGTCATGCAGGAACTGCCGCGCATCACCGCAGGCCTGGCTGATGGCACGGTGGCAGACAGCGCCGTGATGCGTGATTTCATTGCCGCGCTGAAAAAAACCGGCGGCACCTGCCACCTCATGGGCCTTGTCTCGCCCGGGGGCGTGCATGCCCACCAGGACCACGCGGTAGCCCTTGCCCACATCGTGCGCGCAGCGGGCGTGCCGGTCACCATGCACCTCTTTACCGATGGGCGCGACACCGCGCCGCAATCCGGGCACGGCTATGTGTGCAGACTGCTCTCGGCCCTGCCCGAGGGCACGCGCATCGGTACCGTATCGGGCCGCTATTACGCCATGGACCGCGACCGCCGCTGGGAGCGGGTGGAAAAGACCTACAACGCCATCGTGGCCGGTGAAGGCCCGCATGCGGGCGATGCGCTCGATGTGCTCGACAAGGCCTATGAGGCCGGCACTACCGATGAGTTCGTGATCCCCACCGTCATTGGCGAATATGGCGGCATGCGCGATGGCGACGGGGTGCTGAGCTTCAATTTCCGCGCCGACCGCATCCGCCAGCTGCTCGATGCGCTGCTTGAACCCGGCTTCGAGGGCTTCACGCGCGTGAAGCTGGTCAACCTTGCTGCCGTCACCGGCATGACCCGCTACAGCGACCGGCTGGCCGAGCTGATGACCGTGCTCTTCCCGCCCGAGGCGCTGCATGACCTGCTGGGCGATGTGGTGAGTGCGGCAGGGCTGAAACAGCTGCGCATGGCCGAGACGGAAAAATACCCGCACGTGACCTACTTCCTCAATGGCGGGCGCGAGGCGCAGCTTGCGGGCGAGGACCGGATCATGGTGCCTTCCCCCAAGGTCGCGACCTATGACCTCCAGCCCGAGATGTCGGCTCCCGAACTGACCGACCGCGCGGTCGAGGCGATCGGCAGCGGCAGATACGACCTGATCGTGCTCAACTTCGCCAATGCCGACATGGTGGGCCATACCGGCGTGCTCGCCGCCGCCATCAAGGCGGTCGAGGCGGTCGATACCGGGCTGGGCCGCATTGCCAGGGCCATCGAACACGCAGGCGGGGCATTGCTGGTCACCGCCGATCACGGTAATGCGGAAACCATGTTCGACCCCGAAACCAACGGCCCCCACACCGCCCATACGCTCAACGTGGTGCCCGTGGTGCTCGCGGGCGGGCCGCAGGGCGTGGGGCTGCATGATGGCCGCCTGGCCGACCTTGCGCCCACGCTGCTACAGCTCATGCACCTGCCCCAGCCCGCCGCCATGACCGGGCACTCACTGCTGGATGGGTCCACGCCATCCTGACACCACGCCTGCATGCTACAGCCCGCTGGCCGCTCCGCCTGGCCAGCGGGTTCCTGCTTTCATGCGCAATACACGCACCTGCCGGGGCCGTACCTACCCATGCGGCGGGCGGTACGTCCCATGCCCATACCGGCCATGCCACGCACGCAACACCCCATGCCCCCACGGCCAGCGAGCAGCGCATCCGCCAGCAGCTTGAAGCCGCACGCAGCGCGCATGAAAACCTGCTGGCGCGCGAGCAGCAGCAGGCCCACGACCTCGAGGCCCGTCGCAGGGAGCAGCAGCAGGCCCGCGAGCAGGCCCGCGCGGATGCGGAAAAAGCGGCCAGCCTGTCCGCCGCCACGGTGGATGCCACGGCACGCCTGCAACAGACCGAGCAGCAGGCCGCCGATATTGACGACCGTATTGGCGACCTGCATGCCGAGCAGGCGGCCCTGCGCCAGCAGCTTGCCGCCCAGGTCGCCCGCCTCGCCCCCCTGCTGCCGCTGGTCGAGCGCCTGTCGCTCTACCCCGCTGACACATTGCTGGCCGTGCCGCTGCCAGCCGACCGCGCCGTGACCGGCCTGCTGGTGGTGCATGGCATGATGGCCGATATCGCCCGGCAGGCCCACGCCATACACGACCGCCGCGCCCGCCTGCTCGCCCTTGATGATGAACTCGGCCGCCAGCAGCAGCAGATGCGCCAGGTGGTCAGCCAGCGCGAAAGCCAGCGCGATGCGGTCAACCGCGCGGCCCGTGCCGCCCTTGAGGCCCAGCAGCGCTCGAACGCCGCGGCCGAAAGCGCCACCCAGGCGGTGGAAGAGGCCGCCCGCCGCGCCTCAAGCGTGCAGGACGCCATCACCCGCATCGAGGAAACCGAAGATCAGGCCGAAAAAAAACTCGAGCAGGCCGCCCGCGCTGCCGAGCGCGCGCATAACATGCAGGCCGCCACCGCAGCGCGGCGCCAGGCGCATGAAATGGCCGATGGCGCAGGCCCCGGCATCAGCACCACGAACGCCAGCGCGGGCGCGCCCGTGGCGGGCACGGTGCTGACCGGTTGGGGCCACCCGACCGAAAGCGGGCCCGCCACCGGCATCACCTACGCACCACCTTCACGCGCGAGCGTACGCGCGCCATGCACGGGGCGCATTGATTTTGCCGGGCCGTTCCGTACCTATGGCCAGATGATGATCCTTGACTGTGGCAAGCATTACCGCTTCGTGCTCGCGGGCCTTGGCGAGATCGCGGTGGCGGCGGGCCAGCAGGTCAGCCGCGGGGCGGCAGTGGGCCAGATGCCGCAATGGAGCGGCGGCGGCGCGCGCCCCACCCTGTTCGTACAGCTGCGCCACGGGGGGAGCACGGTCAATCCGGCGCCATACCTGTAATGGCGCGCAAGGCGGTTTTATCCCAGCACGGGTTCGGTATATGCTACCGACCCGTGACGGATGGGCAAGACCACGTTACAACGCAACGCGAAGATTACGTGCAGGCCTGCCGGAGCATGGCGGCGGGCACCCAGGAGACAACGACGCATGAAATTCCGTAATGGCCTGCTGATCGGTTGCGCCTTTCTTGCAGGGATCGTGGCGGCCCCGCAGATTGCCCACTATTCAGCCAGCAGGTGGGGCGGCCTCGCCCCCATGGCCCATGCGGCGGATGCAGTCTCGAAGGATGACAATTCCCCACAGGAAATCGAACAGCTCATGTTCCTGTTCGGTTACGTGCTGGAGAAGGTGAAGGCCAATTATGTCGAGCCGGTCTCCACGCGCGACCTCATCACCAACGCGCTCAACGGCATGCTGAGCGGGCTGGACCCGCACTCCTCCTACATGACCGAGAAGCAGTTCTCGGACCTGCAGGTCCAGACCAAGGGCTCGTTTGGCGGCCTCGGCCTGGAAGTGCAGGGCGAGGACGGGCACGTGCGCGTGGTCTCCCCCATTGATGACACGCCTGCAGCGCGCGCAGGCATCAAGCCCGGTGACTTCATCGTGGCCATTGATGGCAAGAACATCGATGGCCAGCCGCTCGATCAGGTCGTGACCCGCATGCGCGGCAAGCCCGATACCCGCATCACCCTGACCCTGATCCGTGAAAAGACGCCCAAGCCCGTTATCGTCACCCTCACGCGCGCCATCATTCCGCTGCAGGTCATCAAGTCCGCGCTGTATGACAATGTGGGTTATATCCGAATCGCGCAGTTCAACGAGGAAACGCAGTCCGGCCTGATGACAGCCTATAAAAAGCTGCAGGCCCAGACCCATAACAAGATGGCAGGCCTGATCATCGACCTGCGCTCCGACCCCGGCGGGCTGCTGACACAGGCGATCGACGTGGGCTCCGACTTCATCCGCAGCGGCGAGATCGTCTCCACCCGCGCCCGCCACACGCAGGACAGCCAGCGCTGGGATGCGCATAACACCGACATTACCGGCGGCCTGCCCATTGTCGTGCTGATCAATGGTGGCTCGGCCTCGGCCAGTGAAATCGTGGCCGGCGCGCTGCAGGACCACCAGCGCGCCGTGCTGCTGGGCGAGAAGACCTTTGGCAAGGGCTCGGTGCAGACCATCCTGCCCATTCCCGGCGAGGGTGCGATCCGCCTGACCACGGCGCGCTACTACACGCCATCGGGCCGTTCCATCCAGGGCCTGGGTATCATCCCCGACATTCCCGTGCGCGAGGCGCATGATGATAGCGGCTACAGCATTCACGAGGCCGATCTCGCGCATATCATCAAGAACCGGGGCGGCAACACCGCCCAGCCGCCCACGCGCACCGACCTGCCCGCCATAGCCAAGGCCATCCCGACGCAGCCGCCCGCGAACTGGCCCGAATTCGACCCGACCAAGCCCACGACCGACTTCCAGCTTCAGGAAGGGCTGCGGGTCGTGCGCGCCATGGCCGGGCTGCCGGTGCCCCCCGAGCCGCCCGCACCCCCGGCTGGCAAGGCGCCTGCCACCGCTGCTGCCACACCAGCCCCCAAGGCCGCGCCGCCTGCCGCCCCGTCGCCTGCGGCCCCCACCACCACGCCGGATGCAACGCCCCCCGCAACCCCTGCCCCTGCGCCCGCACCGGCGGAGAAGCAGGCCCCCGCGGCCCCGGCAACGCCTGCGGTTCCCGCCGCACCGGCTCACCCCTGATCGTGCCGGAAGACCAGCCTTTGACCAGCAAGACCACCCTGCCCTACCGCCCCAATGTGGGCGCGCTCGTGTTCAACCCGCGCGGGCAGGTGCTTGTCGCCCGCCGCACCGACATGCCGGGCGCAGGCGGCCCACCGGAGGAAGGCGTTTGGCAGTGCCCACAGGGCGGCATTGATGAAGGCGAAACCCCGCAGGTTGCCGTCTTGCGCGAACTGCATGAGGAAATCGGCACCGACAGGGCCGAGATCCTGGCCGCCTACCCCGAATGGCTCAGCTACGACCTGCCCGCCCACCTGATTGGCAAGGCGCTTGGCGGCCGTTACCGGGGACAGACGCAGCAGTGGTTCGCCCTACGCTTTACCGGGCAGGACGGGGACATACGGCTGGATACCCACCAGCCCGCCGAATTCGATTTATGGAAATGGGTGGCGCTTGCGCAGCTACCCCACCTGAATGTTGGCATCAAAAAAGATATTTATGCCAAGCTTGCCACCTATTTCGCGCCTTATGCCACTGCCAGCTGAGGCATAAGGCTCGCCTGCGCCAGGGCTGTCCATGTCTTGCCACTGAGCAGCGGAGCGAGGCACAGCGTTGCCGCATCGGCTGCCGTAATCCAGCGCAGTTCGGCAATCTCGGCCGCGACAGCGGGCGTGCCGTCAAGCCGCCCGGTCCAGATGCGGGCCTGCACGGTATAACCCGGCTCATTGGCGGCGGGCGCTGAAAAATCGCCAGCCAGTTCTGCCCCCAGTGTCAAGGCGCAGCCCAGTTCCTCATCGATTTCACGCCGTAACGCCTGCTCCGGGCTTTCACCCGCCTCCGGCTTGCCGCCGGGCAGCATGAAGGCCTTGGTGCCACGCTTGCGCACGACCAGCAGGCGTTCGCGTTCAATAACGGCTGCACAGACAACCCGGATTATGCCTGCCATGATCCCTCTTATGCTCAAACTGACAAAAGTTTTTGGGGGCCGCCTTTTTTCAAAAAGGCGGCGTTCTTCGAAGCTTTTTGAAAAAAGCTTCGCCAAAAACTTTCATACATTACTTGTCCCCGCCCTTGAGCGGCGACATGAGAAAGCAGAATGGCACGACCAGCATGCACCCGATACCGAGGATCATGAAAACCTCGTTATAGGCAAGGATCGCAACCTGGCGCTGGAACTCCTTGTACAACCGCCCCATCGCCACGTTATTGAGCGCGCCCTGCGCATAGCCACGCATCACCGCAACGCCCCGGCTGTGGGCCAGGTATTCGTTGAAGGGCTGATGGTAGGGCGTCATCCAGTGCACCATCTGGTTCTGGTGCGCCTGGCGCAGTTCCGTCACCAGCGCCGTGGCCCCTGAAATGCTGAGCGAGCCCAGCACGTTACGCGCCATGCTGAACAGCGCCGAACCATCGGCGTTCAGGTTGCGGGGCAAGGTGGCGTAGGTAATGGTCGAGATCGGCACGAACAGGAAGGCCATCGTGCCCGTCTGGCTCATGCGGAACATCACCAGATGGCGGAAATCAAGGTCAGGCACCAACTGCGCCGACCAGATCATGGATATGCCCATGAGGAAGAAGCCCAGCGCGATGATATAGCGCAACTGCACATATTTCATCGCAATGCCCACCAGTGGGATGAGCACGATCACCACAATGCCGCCGGGCGAGAGAATCAGCCCCGACAGCGTTGCGGTGTAGCCCATGATCTGCTGCGAGAACTGCGGCACGATAATGGCCGAGGAATAGAGCAGCGCGCCCACCGCCCCCATCAGCCCGGTGCCCACGGCGAAGTTGCGGTCCTTGAACACCCGCAGGTCCACCGCCGGGTTCTTGACCCGCAGCAGCCAGATGATGGCGCCGCCTATGCCGAGGAAGGCAAGGATGGCCATGGTGACGATAATGCGCGAGCCGAACCAGTCCTCGTCCTCGCCACGGTCAACCGCCACTTCAAGGCAGCCAAAGCCGATGGTGATCAGCCCGATGCCCACGAAGTCGAGCGGTGCATGCTGCTTGCGCGCCCATGGCGGGTCATCAACCATGATCGAGACCGCGATGGTGGCCAGGATACCCACCGGCACGTTGATGAAGAACACCCACCGCCACGAGTAGTTATCCGTAATCCACCCGCCCAGCGACGGACCGAGCACGGGGGCAACCACGGTGGCGATGGCGGTCAGGCCAAAGGCCGCGGCCCGCTTGTCGGGCGGGAAGGTGTCAAGGATGATGGACTGCTGGTTGGGCTGCAGCCCGCCGCCAAAAAAGCCCTGCATCAGGCGGAAGAAGATCAGCTCGGGCAGGCTGGTCGCAATGCCGCACAGGAACGACGAGAGCGAGAACATGGCAATGCAGATCAGGAAGTAGCGCTTGCGCCCGAACAGCTTGCCCAGCCAGCCCGATATGGTGAGTACGATGCCATTGGCCACCAGGTAGGAGGTGAGCGTCCAGGTCGCGTCATCATAGGTTGAGGACAGGCTGCCCGCGATATGCGGCAGCGCCACGTTGACGATGGTGGTATCGAGAATTTCCATGAAGGCGGCCACCGTCACAACCACGGCGATCAGCCATGGGTTGTGCTTCGGTTTCCAGCCCGCGCCATCCGCCGGGGCCGCGGGCGCTGCCTGTGCGCTCATTCCGTATGGACCGTAGGTTCAACCGACAGCCCGATGGACAGCGGCAGGTCGCTGCGCAGCCCCTCGTCGATCAGGATCTTGACCGGCACGCGCTGCACGATCTTCACGTAGTTGCCCGTGGCATTCTCGGGCGGGAAAGCGCTGAAGGTCGCCCCGGTGCCAAGCTGCAGCGAGTCCACATGGCCCCTGAGCTTGAGGAAGGGGTAAGCATCGATCGCGATATCCACCTTCTGGCCGGGGCGCATGTGGGTGAGCTGCGTTTCCTTGTAGTTGGCCACGACCCAGATTTCGGGCTCGACCACGGACACCACCGTCTGGCCTGCGGTGACATACGTGCCACGCTCGATGTTGCGCTGCGAGATCCAGCCATCATGGGGTGCACGGATGGTGGTCCATTCCACGTTCAGTTCTGCCTCGCGCAGCCTTGCCTCGGCCTGGTTCAGGGTAGCCTGCTGCTCGCTCACGCGGGCCTCGGTGCTGGCGATGTTGGGGATGACGGGCAGCGCGGTTTCAAGGTTGCCCTGCGCCTCGAGCACCTGCGCCTTGGCCGCGTTCAGCGCTGCCGTGGCGTAATCGATGTTCTGCTGCGATGTCGCCTCACGGGTTACGCCATGCTGGCGGCGGTAATCGGTCTCGGCCCTGAACTCCTGCGCCTGCGCCTGCTGCAACTGGCCCTGGGCGACCATGAGGTGACCGGGGAAGTTCTTTTTGGCCACTTCGGCCAGCAGGGTATAATTCTGCACCTGCGCACGCGCGATATCGACGGCAGCCGCTGCCTGGTCACGCTGGGCGCGCCAGTTGCGGTCATCAATCAGGGCAATGACATCACCCTGATGGACGAACTGGTTGTCATTGACCAGCAGTTCGGTCACGTAGCCGGACACATGGGGGGCCACCGCCACGGCACGGCCTGCGGTAAAGGCGTCATCGGTTTCCACCTCGTTGCGGTGCAGGAACCAGTAGAGCGCACCCAGCACCACCACCGCCACGACAAGACCGATCAGGATCAGCTTGCGGCGCGGCGATACTTCCTTTTTCTTTTTATCCTGTCCGTCTTCAGGTGCGTTGCCTTCGTCCGCGGCCATCTGCTTTCCTTATCATCAACTTGATTGCAGCCCCTGATCCTGTCATCTCGCGCATTGACCGAACGGGTCGGTCAATCCATTGCACGAAGCTTGCCACACTTCAACCGCCAACCCCGGCCCACATGCACATTCGCCCGGTCAGGTCAGAGCGTGAAGGCCTGATTGCGCACCATGCGGGCGTACAGGCCATCATGATCCATCAGTTCATCATGCGTGCCGCATTCCACCGCCTCCCCCTGCGCGATCACCACCACCAGATCAGCCGAGCGCACGGTGGAAAGCCTGTGCGCCACCACAATGGTCGTGCGCCCGTGGCGCAGATGGGTCAGGGCCTCCTGCACGATGGCTTCGCTCTCGCTATCGAGCGCGCTTGTCGCCTCATCAAGCAGCAGCACGCGGGGGTTGCGCAGCAGGGCGCGGGCCAGCGCCACGCGCTGCCGCTGGCCGCCTGAGAGGCGCTGCCCGCCGGGGCCGACCACCGTGGCATAGCCCTGCGGCAGGGCCTGAATGAACGTATCGGCCGCGGCTGCCCGGGCGGCTTCATGCACCTGCGCGTCAGTGGCCCTGGGGTTGCCCATGCGGATGTTGTCGATGACCGGCAGGTCGAACAGGAGCGTGTCCTGGCTGACATAGGCAATGGCATCACGCAGCTCGGCCAGGATCAGGCGGCGCAGGTCCACGCCATCGAGCGTGATGCGCCCTCCGGTGACATCATGCAGGCGCGGAATGAGCGAAAGCGCTGTCGACTTGCCCGCCCCGGATGGCCCAACAAGGGCCACGGTCAGGCCGGGTGCGGCCACGAAATCCAGCCCGGTCAGCCCCATGCGCCCATCGGGGTAGCGAAAGGCCACCTGCTCGAAGCGCAGGTCGCCGCCGCCCGCGGGCAGGCTGATGGCATCGGGCGCCTGGGCCACGGCCACGGGCTCGTCAATCACGTCAAATACGCGCTGCAGGCCGCCAAGCCCTTCCTGCAGGGCAATGTTGAGCGTGCCGAGCGCGCGCAGCGGGCGGGCGGCGAGCAGCAGGGCCGCCACAAAGCCCGAAAAATCACCCAGCGTGGCGCCGCCCTGCGTGGCCCGCCAGCCCGCAAAGCCCAGCACGGCGGCCACGGCAATGCCGCCAAGCACCTCAAGCATCGGGTCCACGCGCGCGCGACCGCGCGCAATGCGCAGCAGGCGGTCATGCAGGGTGTCGAGCACGCGGGCGGCGCGGCCTTCCTCCTCGGCTTCAAGGCGGTAGACGCGGATGGTGCGCGACTGGCCAAAGCTTTCGGCCAGCATGGCGCTGGTCTCGCCAATCTGTTCATGCACGCCACCGGATTCCCGTCGCAGCCGTTTGCCCAGGCGGCGCACCGGCAGGGCGGCGATGGGGTAGAGCACGGCGGCGATCAGGCTGAGTTCCCAATCCATGTACAGCATGGAGGCGATCAGCCCCACCACGGTCACCGCATCGCCCAGCGCATTGGTCGCGCGGATCATGGCCTCGCGAATCGAGACGGCATCGGTGGTGAAGCGCGCCGCGATCTGGGCCGGGGCCTCGGTTTCGATGCGCGAGATATCGGCATTGACCAGATGGTGGAACATACGCCCCTGCAGGCCCCGGATCACCAGCAGCACCAGCGACTGCACCGCAATCGACTGCCCGTACTGCGAGATGGCCTTGGCCACCGTAATCACCACAACCAGAATGGGCACCTGGTACAGGATGCGGGGATCATGATCGGCAAACATGTCGAGCGCGCGCTGGATCACCAGCGGATAGAGCGCGCTGAAGATGGCCATGAGCGCCGTCAGCACCATGACCGCCATGATACGCAGCTTGTGGCAGGCCAGTTCATCGCGCCACAGCCGCCGCATGAGGCGGCGTGACGACACCGTTGCATCAGGCGCCGTCGCACGATCAGGCGCGGTCATTTTTATTGCATTCATCAATCGGCCTATAGCCGCAAGCCTACGCAAAACAAAGCGCTGCGACATGCGGTTACAAATTATGTCGTGCGCGCGGCGTCTTCAGCCAGCACGGCGCGCAGGCGGGCGATGCAGGCGGCATGGTCCGGCGCGCAGCCCTTTTCAAGCCACCAGTGCCGCACCTGCCCCAGCACCTGCCCCACCATGGCGCCGGGTGGGCAGCCCGCGCCGATCACGTCGCCACCGTTAAGGGGAAAGACCGGGGGCTGCGTGTGCGCAAGCTGGTGGCGCAGGGCATCCCACCCCGCATCGGGGTGGGCCAGCTGGTCAGCCTGCCGCAGCCACGCGCGCCAGATCAGGTCGCACGGCGCGTGGTCGGCCAGCAGGCGCAGGATGGCAGGTGCGTCAAGGCCGGGGCACGGCACCGGCCCGCCGCGCGTGCGGACCAGCGCGCCCGTTTCCGCGCGCGACAGCTTCAGCCGCCGCGCCGCTTCACGCCCGTCGCCCACCACCAGCGCCGCCAGACGCAGCACCGGCTCATCCGGCGCGCCACAGGCCAGCAGGTGCTCGAGGCGGGGGATGGCGTAGCCTTCGGGCAGGACATGGTCCAGCACGCCGCAATCGTGCATCTGCCCAAGCGTGCGCGCCACCTCGGGGCCTGTGAGGATGCGCCGCAGCTCCGACCATATCCGCTCGACCGAGAGGCGGTCGATCAGGCCAGCAAGACCCGTCATGGCATCGATCGCCTGCGGGTCAGGCCTGCCGCTGCCATACCGGGCCTGAAAGCGGAAAAACCGCAGGATCCGCAGCGCATCCTCGGTAATGCGCAGGCGGGCATCGCCCACAAAACGCACCCTTCCTGCCGCCAGGTCAGCCTGGCCGCCAAAATAATCATGCACCACGCCCGCGCTGTCGCACGACATGGCGTTGATGGTGAAGTCACGCCGTGCCGCATCCTCGCGCCAGTCCTGCGTCCAGGCCACGGTGGCGTGGCGGCCATCGGTTTCCTCATCGCGCCGCAGGGTCGTGATCTCGAAGGGGCGGCGGTCAATGACGGCGGTGACCGTGCCATGCGCAAGGCCCGTGGGCACGACCCGTATGCCTGCGGCCTTCAGCTTCGCCATCACCACATCGGGGGGCGCGGCGCAGGCCAGGTCGATATCGGCCACCGCCTGCCCGCGCAGCAGGTCGCGCACGGCGCCGCCCACCAGCCTTGCATCGGGGAGGATGGTCCAGATCCGGCCAAGCTGCTCCAGCACGTCAGGCATGGCATGGCCCAGCGTGGCGAGCGGGCTGGTCACGAAGCCGCCTCCATGGCGGAAAGCGGGAAGAACATATGTTGGCTCCACACGCCAAGGCAGGGCACGCCCTGGTAGTGGCCCTCCACCGCAAGGGCGGCGAGTTCGTAATAGACCGGGCGGGCGATGCGGGCCTCGATGGGCAGCGCGCCGTCGCCATCGCGCACATGCAGGTAAGGCACGGGGCCGGTGCCGCAGCCTTCGCACGGCACGTTCCAGTCACATCGAATCGGGTGGTCGGGGCCTGCGCAGATCACCTGGTCGACATTGGTGCGAAACGAGAGCACCTGCCCCCGCCCGCAGCCGTGCCATTCAAGGTGGTTGGCCACGAAGGGGGCATCCTCCACCTCGATCGTGCCCTGCTCCACCGGGGTCTGGAGCCTGAAGCCGCCCTGGGCGTCACGCCGCAGGGTGGAAGCGAACAGGCAGACCATCGGCTTGCGGCGGATGGGGGAGCCACGGTACAGCCACGTTCCGTCACGCCTGATCACGAACGGCAGCGCGCCGCATGTTCCCCCCTGCCCCGGCGAGCGGGCCGGCGGGTTCTGTCCTGTCTCGAAATCGTCCATCAATTGCGTTAACCCGACACTATGGAAGCTGCTGGACTTGATATAGGGATCAACACTGCCTTGATGAAACCCCCGGACCTGTCAGACTGTTGGAATGATGACCATGGATGATACCTCCCCCCTCCATGCGGCGCCGCAGGCGGGCATGACATCCCCCCCTTCCCTGACCGGCGAGCAGATCGCGGCCCGGGCCGAGAGCATGGGCGCGCGCCTGCGGGCGGCGCGGGCGGAAATCGGCCGTGTCATACTGGGGCAGGACCGGGTGATCGACCTGGTGCTGACCACCATCGTGGCGGGCGGGCACGCGCTTCTGGTCGGCGCGCCGGGCCTGGGCAAGACGCTGCTGGTCACAACGCTGGGTCACGTGATGGGCATGGACGCACGCCGCGTGCAGTTCACGCCCGACCTCATGCCTGCCGATATCCTGGGCAGCGAAATCCTTGATGAGGACGAGGCCGGCCGCCGCAGCTTCCGCTTCGTGGCGGGGCCGGTGTTCTGCCAGCTTCTCATGGCGGACGAGATCAACCGCGCCAGCCCGCGCACGCAATCAGCCCTTTTGCAGGCCATGCAGGAGCGCGAGGTGGCCATTGCGGGCACCAACCACCCGCTGCCCCGCCCCTTCCACGTGCTGGCCACCCAGAACCCCATCGAGCAGGAAGGCACCTATCCCCTGCCCGAGGCGCAGCTTGACCGTTTCCTGATGCAGGTCACGCTCGACTTCCCCACGGCCGAGGCCGAGCGCGCCATGCTGCTGGCCACCACCGGCACCACCACCGCCACCGCCAGCCCCGTGCTCACAGCGGCTGACGTGATCGAGGCGCAGGCGCTGGTGCGCGCCCTGCCGGTGGGCGAGCAGGTGGTCGATGCGATCGTGCGCCTCGTGCGCGCGGCCCGGCCCGAGACCAGCGATGACCCCACCATCCGCGAAGCCGTGGCCTGGGGTCCCGGCCCCCGCGCGGCACAGGCGCTGATGCTGGCCACCCGTGCCCGCGCCCTGCTTGATGGCAGGCTCTCCCCCACCATCGAGGACGTGGTGGCGCTGGCCCACCCCATCCTGGCCCACCGCATGGCGCTGTCCTTTACCGCGCGGGCGGAAAACCTGCGCCTGTCCACGCTGATCGATACACTGGCCGGACGGATCGGCTGACATTGGCCGCCCTTCCCTCCTTCCTGTCGCGGCTGATCCCGAACACTGCCCGCACGCCCGGCGCGCCCCGCCCCGCGCCGGAGGCTGCGGGGGCGGGGCTCCTGCCGCGCAACGCCATTACCGCCACCGCGCTGGCCGATGACCTGGCCCGCAGGCTGCCCGCCCTGCTCATGACCGCCGAGCGCCTTGCCCGCGCCACAGGCCCGGGCAGCCATGCGCGGCGCAGGGCGGGCCAGGGCGACGAGTTCTGGCAATACCGCCCCGCAACACAGGGCGAGGCGGCCAGTGCGATTGACTGGCGGCAGTCCGCGCGGGGCGACCGGGCCTTCGTACGCGAGCGCGAAGCACAGGCCCCGCATACCATATGTATCTGGTGCGATAACAGCGCATCCATGCGCTGGCATTCCGCCCCTGGCCTGCCGCCCAAGGCCGAGCGGGCCTTCGTGCTGGCGCTGGCCAGTGCGGCCATGCTGCTTGGGCAGGGCGAGCAGATCCGCCTGCTGGCCACCAACCCCACAACCCCGCCGCTGCGACTGCACGGCCATCGCGCGCTAGAACAGATGGCCCATGCGCTGCTGGCCGCCCTGCGCCATGCGCCCGATGCACCCGACCTGCCGCTGGCCGCCGCCATACCCGCCCGCAGCCGCGTGCTGCTGTTTGGCGACGGGCTGTACCCGCCCGCGCAACTTGAGACCTTCCTGCGCCAGCTTGCCACGTGCCAGGCCACCGCCACGCTGGTGGAAACCCTCGACCCGGCGGAGACCACCCTGCCCTATGCCGGCCCCACCCGCTTCACCGGCGTGGAGGAGGACACGGCCCGCCTGCTCCATGGCAGCCCCACACTGCAACAGGACTATGCCGTGATCTGGCAGCGCCACCAGGCGCGGCTGCGCACGCTGTGCATGGCGGCAGGCAGCCCACCCGTGGTGCACATGACCGACCAGCCGCCGCTTGCGGCGCTGATGGCGCTCCACACCCTGCTCGGGGCGGGAGGACGGCCATGATCCTGCTGGCACCATGGATGCTGCTGGGCCTGCTGGGCCTGCCCGCCGTGTGGTGGCTGCTGCATGCCCGCCCGCCCGCGCCGCGCACGCAGTCCTTCCCGCCCATGCGGCTGCTTGCTACGCTTGCGGCCCCGCCGCCTGATGCGACCTCCGCTCCGCTGTGGCGCGTGCTGCTGCGCTGCCTGGCCGTGCTGGGGCTGGTGCTGGGGCTGGCGCAGCCGGTCTTTCCGCGCGGGCAGGGCGGCCTGCCCGATGCCGACTGCCTGATCGTGCTCGATAACGGCTGGGCGGCTGCGGGCACATGGTCACAGCGCATCCACGCGCTCGATGGCCTGCTCGACCACCTTGCCCGCACCGGCCACACAGCCCGCCTGCTGCTCACCGCCCGCAACGACGCGCTCGACCCGATCACGGTCCAGCCCGCCATGCAGGCCGACATGCTGCGCAGCCAGATCGACCCGATGCTGCCCCGCGCCTGGCCTGCCGACCGCCTTGCGGCCACCCATGCGCTCACAACCCTTGCGGGCCAGGGCTGGCGCGGGCCGGTCCTCTACATTGCCGACGGGCTGGCCACGCAGGCCGACACGGGTTTTGCCGCAGCACTCGCTGGCATTGGCCCCGTGCATGACATGCAGGTGCCGCAATCCGACATCATGCTGCTCGCCCCGCCTGCCAGCGGGCAGGGCAGTCTGGCCACGCGGCTGCGCACGGTGCCGCGCGACCATCCGCGCACCGGCCAGCTCCGCCTTGAAACCGCAACCGGCGGCACGCTCGGCCTGCTGCCGGTCAACCTGCCCGCAGGCGCCGACCACGCCGACCTTGCCCCCGAACTGCCCGCCGAACTGCGCAACAAGGTCGATCACCTCGCCCTTGAGGGCATGGCCGGGCCCGCGGGCATCCGCCTGCTTGACGAGCGCGAGCGCCAGCGCCCGGTGGGGCTGATCGCAACCGGCAGTTCCGACACGCCGCTGATGGGCAGCCTGTTCTACCTGCGCCGCGCGCTGCAACCCGCCGCCGAACTGCGCGAGGGCGACCTCGATACGCTGCTTGCGCGCCCGCTTTCGGTCATCATCGCGCCCGATGGCACATTGGGCAGCCCCGAAAGCCGCAAGAAAGTCGCGGCCTGGGTGCGCGCGGGCGGCACGCTGATCCGCTTTGCCGGCCCGCTGCTCATCCAGGGGGCAGATGCCACGGATGGCGGTGGCGATACGCCCCAACCGCAGGCCGACCCGCTCCTGCCCGTGCCGCTCATGGCGGGCGCACGTGAACTGGGGGGGGCCATGTCATGGAGCAGGCCTGAGCATCTGGCCCCCTTCCCCGCCACGTCGCCATTCCATGATCTGGACATCCCGGCCGATGTCACGGTGTCACGGCAGGTGCTGGCCCAGCCCGCCACCGATCTGGACAACCATAGCTGGGCGCGGCTCGATGATGGCACGCCGCTTGTCACCCACGCCGCACTGGGCGCCGGGCAGATCGTGCTGTTCCATGTAACCAGCACGGCGGAATGGTCGAACCTGCCGCTTTCGGGCCTGTTCGTGGGCATGCTCCAGCACCTGATCGACCAGGCCTCGGGCATCGAAACGCCTGCGGGCACCACCCTGCTGGCCCCCTACATGGCGCTTGATGGCGATGGCACGCTGGTCGCACCCCCCGCAGGCGCTCAGGCGCTACGGGCCGATGCGTTTGGCCATACCGCGCCCAGCCCCGAACACCCGCCGGGGCTTTACGGCCCGCGCAACAGCCGCCGCGCGCTCAATGTGGGTGATGACCCGGCAGCCCTTGCGGCCCAGCCCGCCATCGGCACCGTATCGGACCTGCGCGGGCAGGTGGCCGACCTGTCCATCGGGCCGGTGCTACTCCTGCTGGCGAGCGTGCTGCTCCTGGCCGATGGGCTGGTCAGCATCGTGCAGCGCGGGCGGCAGTGGCGCGGGCTTGCGGCCCTGGCCCTGTGCTGCGCCATGGGCATGACCGCCGCCCATGCGCAGGCAGCCGACGACATACCGCCCGACGTGCCGCGTGCCGCCCTTGAAACCCGGCTGGCCTACATCGTGACCGGACATGCCGAGGTCGATGATGTCTCGAAAGAGGGGCTGCAGGGCCTGTCGGACTACGTCAACGCCCGCACCTCCGCCGTACTGGGCCACCCTGATGGCGTGACGCCGGAGCATGATGACCTGTCCTATTACCCGCTCATCTACTGGCCGGTCACAGCGGATGCCGCCACCAGCCCTGCCCGCACGGCGGCGCTGAACACCTATATGCACCATGGCGGCATCCTGCTGATCGACACGCAGGGCCAGGACCCCGCCACCGCACCCGAAAACGCCAGCAGCTATACCGGCTCGGCGCCGGGTACGGCGGCGGCACTGAGGCGCATGACGGCGGGGCTGGACATTCCGCCTCTCGCCCGGCTCGACAGCCACCATGTGCTCTCGCACACCTTTTACCTGCTGCATGATTTTCCCGGCCGGTATGAGGGCATGCCCGTATGGGTGGCGCAGGAGGGCGACAGCACCAATGACGGGGTGAGCCCGGTCATCATCGGCAGCAATGACTGGGCGCATGCCTGGGCGGTGGATGAAACGGGCAACACGCCCTACGCCCCCGTGCCCGACGGGGCGGAACAGCGCGTCACGGCCTACCGTTTTGGCGTGAATGCCGTGATCTATGCCCTGACCGGCAACTACAAGGCGGACCAGGTGCATGTGCCTGCCCTGCTCAAACGGCTTGGGGAGTAAGCGGCATGCCTGACCTGTCGCGCCACATGATGGCACTCAGCCCGCTTGTGCCGCCGTGGTGCATCAACCTGCTTCTGGCCGCCTGCGTCGTGCTCGCCCTGTGGGGCCTTGCCCGCCGGGTGCGCGGCAGCGTGTGGCGGCTACTGGCCGGGCTGGGTGTTGCCCTGTGGCTGTACAACCCCCAGCGCATTACCGAGACATGGCACCCCCTGCCTGAAACGGCACTTGTGGTGGTGGACCAGTCGGCCTCGATGAACGAGCGCAACCGGGGCGAGATGGCGCGCAATGCGGCGGCAGGCGTGCAGGCCGCCATGAACCGCGTGCCCGGCCTCGTGCCGCGCATCGTGACCGTGCGCGAGGCGCAGCATGGCGGCACGCGGCTGTTTGCGGCGTTGCAGCAGGCGGCGGCTGACATTCCCCCTTCCCGCCTGGCGGGCGCCGTGCTGATTACCGATGGCGAGGACCATGACGTGCCCGCCACCGTGCCCGACACGCTCAACCCCGATGATGGCCACGGCCACCGCACGCTCCTGCCCCTGCATGTGCTGCTGACCGGCAGGGGCGAGGAAACCGACCGCCACCTGCGCGTGCTCCAGGCGCCGCCCTTCGCCATCGTGGGCAAGGACGTGACCATACGTGTGCAGATCGATGACCAGGGCGCGCCCCCACAGCCGGGGGCCACCACGCAGCTCACGCTCACGCAGGGCGATGGCGCGACCTTCACCCGGCCGGTCAAGATTGGCGAACCACAGGACATTACCCTGCCCGTCACCCATCCGGGCGAGATGCTGGTGGGCCTGTCGGCACCCGAACTGCCCGGCGAGGTCTCGACGCGCAACAACCATGATGTCATCCGCATCAACGGCGTGCGCGACCGGCTGCGCGTGCTGCTGGTGTCAGGCACGCCCAACCAGGGCGAGCGCGTATGGCGGCGGCTGCTCAAGGCCGACCCTTCGGTGGACCTCGTGCACTTCACCATCCTGCGGCCACCCGACCGTGATGACGGCACGCCCCTTTCCGACCTTGCGCTGATCGCCTTCCCCGTCAACGAACTGTTTCAGCAGAAGGTGGGGCAGTTCGACCTCATCATTCTCGACGGGTTTGAAAACCGCGGCATCCTGCCTGAGGCCTATCTGCGCAACATCGTCAACCACATCCGTGAAGGCGGCGGGCTGCTGCTGATTGGCGGGCCGGAATTCCTGACCGCGGGCTCCCTGCAGGATACTCCGCTTGCCGATATCCTGCCCGCGCATGTGAGCACGGCCGATGGCATGGCCATCCAGCGCTTCAGGCCCGACCTGACCGAGACCGGCATGCGCCACCCTGTCACCTCCGGCCTGCCGGGCTCGCCCGAGCATGCAGGCAGCAAGCCGGGCTGGGGGCCGTGGTATCGCAGCCTGCGCAGCGATTCCGCCCGGGGCGAGGTACTCATGACCGGCCCCGACCACCAGCCCCTGCTGGTGCTTGACCATGCGGACAAGGGGCGCGTGGCCTTCCTCATGTCCGACCAGGCCTGGCTATGGTCGCATGGCGAAGGTGGCGGCGGCCCGCAATCCGAGCTGCTGCGCCGCATCTCGCACTGGCTGATGAAAGAGCCGGAACTGGAGGAAAACCAGCTTGAGGCCAGCATTGCGGCAGGGCAAATGACCATCACCCGCCGTTCGGTCACCACCGGGCCTGCACCGGTGGTGCATGTCACGGCGCCCGATGGCACCAGCCAGCAGGTCACCCTCGAGCCCGCTGGCAATACCGGCCTTGCCCGCGCCCGCCTGCCCGCGACACAGGAAGGCATATGGACCGTGCGGGATGATGACGGGCATGCAGCCTTTGCCGCCCCGCGCGCGGAAGACCCACTGGAGTTTGCCGATTTGCGGGCCACGGCTTCGGTGCTTGGCCCCATGGCGGCGGCGACCGGCGGCGGCGTGCACTGGCTTGGCGCGAATGCGCAGGCCCCTACCGTGCCGGAGATGGTGATGGCTGACGGGAGCCATGCTTCATCGGCCAGCCGCTTCGCCTTCCCCGCCCGCAATGCCCACAGCGTATCGGGGCAGCAGGCAAGAGCCATGCTGCCAGCCTGGGCCATGGGCCTGTTCGTGCTGCTGATGGTGTTCATGGCATGGTGGCGGGAGAGCCGCCCCTGAAGGCAGGGACTGCAATCAAGGAACTGACAAAGCGGCGGTCCAAGAGACTGTTTTGAAAAGTTAGCTCAGCAAACATCCAGAAATCATAAGGAAGTTTTTGGTGAAGCTTTTTTTCAAAAGCTTCAAAGAACACCGCCTTTTTGAAAAAAGGCGGCACCCAAAAACTTTTATCATTTTTTATCAATGAGTTGTTTTCAGACTGTCTCTAAATAAAAATAGCCTCAGAACGCCTTGATGATTGCACGCTGTTGAACGGACGGGCTTTTCTGGCCACCATGGCGGGAAAGTGGATTAATCATCGCATCCACCATCATTTTGCGGTAATCAGCAGAACCGGCAGGCGGCGCAGGGCTGTTGCGCGGCAGGCTGAACGCTCACTCTCGGGACAGGACATGATTTCCAGATCCGGTATATATCTTCTTGTCGCCGCCCTGTTCGCGGGCCTTCCTGCCGTGTGCATGCCACTGCACATGGCGCATGCGCAGGATGCCGAAGACGCTGAAGCCGAATCAGAGGCTGCCGATGCCGCCAAGAAGGCCGAGGCCCGCCGCGCGGCCAAGGCCGCAGCCCCGCCGGCCGCGCTGCCGGGCGCTGAATCGCGCGAGGAAGAGCACGGCCACGCCAATGCCGACATGAACCCGACCAATGCGCTGTTCGACGCCATCAACCGTGGCAGCCTTGGCGCGGCGAAGGAAGCCCTGAACCGCGGCGCTGACATGACGGCCCAGAACCAGCTTGGCCAGACGCCGCTTGACATGGCGATCGACCTTAACCGTAACGACATCACCTTCCTGCTGCTGTCGATGCGTACCTTCTCGGATGCCGACCCGCATTTCGCCTCCAACAACCTTGAAAGCGGCGAGGACGATACTCCCCCGCTCACCATGCCCAAACATGCCTCGACCACCGCCTCGCCCGACCGGCGCTATGATGCCTCGGGCGGCCATGCCGACCCCTCGATCGGGTTCCTTGGCTTTGGCGGCAGCTAGGCCAGGCGGGGCTGCCTGATTCAGGGCGCCCCGTTCAGGCTGGCCTCAAGGGTCATGATCTCGTGCCACAGCTCATCGGCCGTGCGTTGCGGCGGGCGGCGGGTATTGGTCAGCACGACGAATTCAAGCGTCATGGGGCGGGCGGAATAGCGCTGGCGGCTGACGCGGTAGCGCTTGTAGGGGCGGGTAAAGACCTGCACCGCGCCCCGCTCGCAATTGGCCCGCAGCATATCTTTCAGCGCAATAAAGCCATCGGTGCTGTAGCTCGTGGCGATCCAGCGCGTATCGAGCACCGATAGCAGGTGCCGGTAGGCCGCAAGCGCCTGCCTGCGGTGGTTGTAGGGGCTGCGCCGCTCGGTGCGCCAGTCCTGGCGTATGGCCGCCTTGTCGCGCCCGGTAATCTTGGGGGCAAGGGGCGGGCTGTCCCACAGGGCGATGGTGTTGAGCACGTGGTAATTGGCGCCGTAGGGGTGCTGGTTGTAAGGCGGATCGATATAGGCGATGGCGGCCTCGCCCACCTCTCCCGCAAGATTGGCGGCCAGGGCGTGGGCATCCATGCGCAGCACCCTGTGCTCATGCCCGTTATCAATAAAGCCCGCCGGGCGCAGCGCAAGATCGGCGGCGATGCGATACAGCGCCGTGCCCGTGCGCCCGCCCCAGCCGTGATGAAACCCCTTGAACAGCCCGCTGGTATTGCTGTTGTAGCTGGCGCTGTACAGCAGCGGGGCCAGCAGGCAGGCCTTCTGCCCTGCATCAAGCAGGCCATCATGTTCCCACCGGGCGATCTGGGTGCGGATGGCGTCGATGCGCATGCCGTTCTTGCGCATGTAGAACATCCGGTCACGTGCGGTGTCGTAATGCACGTCATCATCGGGGCACAGGTGGCGGGTGATCCAGCCCTCGAGGGGCGGCAGGGCGTTGAGTTCCGCCATGACCTGCCCGTAATCACGCCCGCCGTGAAAGACCGGCGCGCGCGACTGGGCCACATAACAGCGGTTGATCTGTTCGCTATAAGGCTCCCAGTCATTGCACAGCACGCGAAAGCCAAGCCGCTTGGCCAGCCTTGATACCACGCCGGTGCCGGCGAACAGGTCGATGAAATCGGTATGGTGCGGCACCTCGCCCGTGGCCGCGATGGCCTGAGCGATCAGGCCGAGCAGCTTGCGCTTGTTGCCGATATAGGGAATGAGCTGGCTGAACAGGTATTCCCCGGTCAGCAGCGCCGCATGGCGGCCCGGGCTCCATTCCATGCCGGGCAGGCCATGCGATCCATCAGGATCGGGGCGCCAGTTCATGCCACCCTGCCTTCCCCCGCCATCAGGATGCGACGGCTGCCTGCTCCGCCCGGATCTCGCTGCGCAGCGTATCGAGTTGCACCAGTTCGCCCTCGTGCTCGAAATACCAGAACGTCCAGCCATTGCATGAGGGCGCATTGGTCAGCGTCGCGCCCATCTTGTGAATGGAGCCCCGGTGCCGCCCGCTGACCAGCGTGCCATCGGGCGAGACGGTGGCGCGCACGCGCTTCTGCCGGTCCATGAGCACGGTGCCAGCAGGCACCATGCCGCGCTCGACCAGCACGCCAAAGGGCACGCGCGGGCTTTCGCGCCGGGCGGGCGTGGTCAGCACGCTGTCAAGCGGCACGGGTTTTTCGCGCCGGGCACGGCCGATCGCGGCCTCGGCATAATCAGGGTGGCGCTCGATGCCGATAAAGCGGCGGCGCAGCCTGCGCGCCATGGCCGTGGTGGTGCCGGTGCCGGTAAAGGGGTCGAGCACCACGTCATCCACATTGGTCGAGGCCACGAGCACGCGGTGCAGCAGGCTTTCGGGCTTCTGGGTGGGGTGCAGCTTCAGGCCATGCTCGTTGCGCAGCCGCTCGCCGCCGGTGCACAGCGGCAGGTACCAGTCCGAGCGCATCTGCACATCGTCATTGAGCGCCTTCATGGCCTGGTAGTTGAAGCGGTAGCGGCTGTCCGGCCCGCGCGCCGCCCAGATCAGCGTTTCATGCGCATTGGTGAAGCGCCGTCCGCGGAAGTTGGGCATGGGGTTGGACTTGCGCCAGATCACATCATTGAGGATCCAGAACCCGAGGTCCTGCAAAATCGCTCCGATGCGGAAGATGTTGTGATACGAGCCGATGACCCAGATCGTGCCATCCTTGCGCAGCACGCGCCGCGCCTCGGTCAGCCAGGCGCGGGTGAATTCATCATAGGCCCGCAGGTCGGCGAATTTGTCCCAGTCGTCATCCACGCCATCGACCACGCTGTCATCGGGGCGGCGCAGTTCGCCCTTGAGCTGGAGGTTGTATGGCGGATCGGCGAACACGCAGTCGATCGAACCCGCGGGCAGGGTGCGCATCATCTCCACGCAATCACCGCGCAGCACCTGGTCAAGGGGCAATTCCATCATTACCGCACCGCTCATGAATTGTTCAGCATGATGGCTGCTCCGCGCTTGAATGTAAGGAAGAAGGACAGGAAGCCTGCATGATGCGCCGCACCGTGCCGAAGGCCGCCCGGTGGTGGGGGCTGACACCGTGGGCCATGAGCCCCGCGCGGTGTATGGGCGTGCCGTAGCCTGCATTGCGCTCCCAGCCATAGGCGGGCCACCGCCGGGCCAGGCGCTCCATGGCCCGGTCGCGCACGACCTTGGCCACGACCGAGGCCGCGGCGATGGACAGGCTGATCGCATCGCCCCCCACGACGCATTGCGCCGGGCACCCGAAATCGGGCGCGGCGTTACCATCGACCAGGACCAGTTCGGGCCATTGGGGCAGGCGGCCGACCGCACGCTGCATGGCGATCCATGAGGCGCGCAGGATGTTGTGGTGTTCGATTTCGGCCACGGAGGCCGCCCCCACCCCGATCAGGACATCGGGGGTCTGGTGCAGCGTATCGTAAAGCTGCTGGCGGACCTTTGGCCTGAGCTTTTTTGAATCATCAAGCGTGTCAGCCAGATGGCCCGGCACGCCCGAGAGGAACATGACCGCCGCCGCCACGACCGGACCGGCCAGCGGGCCGCGACCGACTTCATCGACACCGGCGACCCGTCCCCCATGGGCGTGCTCAAGCGTGTAATCCGGCATCCAGTCCTTCCCGTCACGGTGCGAATCGGGGTTCAGGCCCGATTCGCACCAGATTCATGTTCTGGAAGGATGGAAACCATTTTTATGCACGGTTGTGCAAGATGCTGTGGACTCATCGAGTCCCTTAAAATGAAAAAAAACGACTCGAGCCGTGATCAGCCCTTGCGGCGGGGGATGAAAATCAGCCCCATGATGGTGCCGAGCACCGCCGCGATACCGAGGGAAAACAGCGGGCGCTCACGCACGAAGGTCACGGCGCGCTCGAGCTTGCCTTCGCCTTCATCATACAGATCGGCGAATTCCTGCCGCGCCATGCCCGAAAGCTGGTCGACCTTGCCTTCAGCCTGCATGCCCACATTGCCCGTAAGGCCGCCGGCGGCATCCTTCAGGCGGCCTACGCCCTCATCAACCATGCCTTCAGCCTTGGTCTCGATGTTTTTTGCCTTGTCTTCCGACATCATTCACACTCCGTAATATCGCTGTTCTGTAGCGTGGACCCATAACGCCACGATGGCGCTTGCAGTTCCGTACCCCCTACTATCATGCATGATGATGCCGCCCTTGACGACAGCCCAAACCGAACAGCCCGCGCCCGGCACCGACATGCCTCCCCTTTCGCCCCGCCGCACAAGGCTCATGGCGCTGATCGTGTCGAGCCTGATGATGATGGAACAGCTCGATGGCACGGCGCTGACCACGGCGCTGCCCGCCATGGCAACGGACTTCCATGTCGATATTCCCCAGACCAGCATCACGCTTACGGTCTACATGCTGGGGCTTGCGGCCCTGATCCCGGCCTCGGGGCGCATTGCCGAGCGGTTTGGCAACCGGGTCACGCTGCGCTGGGCCATTATCGTGTTCCTTGGCGGCTCGCTGCTGGGCGGGCTTGCGCCCAACCTGCCCGTGCTGGCGCTGGCGCGGCTGGTGCAGGGGCTGGGCGGGGCGATGATGGTGCCGGTGGGGCGGCTCGTGATCCTGCAGAACGTGCCCAAGTCGGAGCTGATGTCGGTCATGGCATGGGTCATGCTCACCGCCACCATCGGGCCCATGGCGGGCCCGGTGCTGGGCGGCGTGCTGACCTCGGCACTGTCATGGCGGTGGGTGTTCTACCTCAACATCCCGCTCGGGCTGATCGCCATCGGGCTGATCGGGCGGTTCATTCCGCAGGTGCGCATGCCCCATCCCCCTCCGTTTGACCTCAAGGGCAACATGTGGTGCGCGCTGGGGCTGGCGGGGCTGATCTTCGGGCTGGAACTGCTGACCCATTCCGGCACGGCCCGCATCGTGGCCTGCGCCCTGCTCGTGCTGCCACTGGTATGCAGCGTGGCGTATATCCGCCACGCGCGGCGGGTTGCGCACCCGGTGCTTGACCTGTCGCTGCTGCGGGTGAGCACCTTCCGCATCTCGGTTATCGCGGGCGCATGCACGCGCATCGCCACCGGGGGCATCATCTTTCTCCTGCCTTCCCTGCTGCAGACCCGCTTTGACGCGAGTGCCGCCCAGAGCGGGCTGATCACCGTCATCGCCCCCGTGGGCGCGCTGGCCATGCGCTTTGCCACACCCGCGCTGTACCGCGCCCGGGGCTACCGCGCGGTCATGTGCGCAAGCAGCCTGACCCTGCCCGGCGTGTGCCTGCTGCTGGCCCTGTACAACCCCGCCATGGGCATGCTCGCGCTACTGGCGCTGCTGGCCATGCATGGCATGGGCCAGACCATGGTCTATACCGGCTACAACACCATAGCCTATGCCGACATGCCGCCTGCACGCATGGGGGCGGCGACAAGCCTGTATTCAACCGCCCAGCAGGTCATGCTCACGCTGGGCATATGCTTTGCGGCAGGCACCCTGACCTCCGCGCGGCTGGTGCTCCCGCCCTCGCTCCAGATGCAGGACTACCGCCTGACCTTTATCCTGTGCGGCCTTGTCGCCACGATCGCACTGCCCGTCCTGCTGCGGCTTTCACCCGGTGCGGGGTCGGCGGTGAGTGGTCATGACCACACCGCCGCACAAAAGGACCGGTTATGAAACATCAGGAGGTTTTGGCCCTTCCACCCGCCGCACAGGATGTTACATTCACTAACTTATTCCATTCACGCGCCATGTTAATACTGGGACGATCCCAGGTTCGACCTTACGCTTTTTTCATAATGGCCCGGTTATTCACGCGGCCCCCATCCGACAGCAAGCAGGCAGAAACCCGACCGCATGGATACAACGCCCCCCCCGCCCCGCGCCAGCGCCACACCCACGCCCCCGACCGACCGACCGCGCCGTGGGCGGCGCGTGCTCTACCTGGCGGGCGGGGCGCTGGCGGTCGTCCTTGCGGTCGCTTTCCTGCGCCCCCATGCCGGCACCCACAAGAAGCACGCCACAAGCGGCGACCAGCCGGTGGCGGTCACCGCCGTAAGCAGGGGCGACATGCCCGTGGTGCTGACGGAGCTGGGCACGGTGGTGCCCATCACCAACGTCACCGTGCAGTCGCGCATTGATGGCTACCTGATGCAGGTGCTCTTTACCGAGGGGCAGCACGTGCACAAGGGCGACCTGCTGGCCCTGATCGACACCCGCCCCTATGAGGTGCTGCTGGCGCAGTACGAAGGCCAGCTGGCGCAGGACGTGGCCCAGCTCAAGGCCGCCCAGGTGGATAACGCCCGCTACCAGCGCCTGATCCAGCAGAACAGCGTTGCCGCCATGACGGCCAAGGACCAGCAGTACAAGGTCGAGCAGCTCGAGGGCACGGTCAAGGCCGACCAGGCGCTGGTCGATAACGAGAAACTCCAGATCACCTACTGCCATATCGTAGCCCCCGTTGACGGGCGCGTTGGCATCCGTGAAGTGGACATGGGCAACTACATCACCGCAGGCCAGACCAATGGCCTCGTGATCCTGACGCAGATGCAGCCGATCTCGGTCATCTTCACCGTGCCCGAAAACGATATCGGCCCCGTGGCCACCCGCCTGCGCGAAGGCACACCGCTCGAGGTCGATGCATGGGACAGCGCCAACCTCAACAAGATCGCAGCCGGCCAGGCCAGCGTGCTTGACAGCCAGATCGATACCTCGACCGGCACGGTGCGCATGCGCGCGATCTTCCCCAATTCCCAGGAAGAGCTGTTCCCCAACCAGTTCGTCAACGCCCGCATGCTGGTCAGCACCGACCATGATGCCCTGCTCGTGCCCACCAATGCGCTGCAAAATGGCCCCAACGGCCAGTTCGTGTACGTCGTCAAGGCGGACAGCACGGTGGAAGTGCGCAACGTCAAGACCGGCCATGCCAACAACACCATGACCGTGGTGACGGACGGCGTGAAGGAAGGCGAGCGCGTGGTGACCGATGGCGTGGACCACCTGCGTGATGGCGTGAAGGTCAGCATTCCCCAGGCTGCCGACGGCACCGCCGCCCCGCAGAAGGGCAAGGAATAGGGTGCGCGCCCGCCTGCCCGCCCCCCTGCCTGACCTGCCCTGCGCGTTGCCGGAGATTGCCGCGTGAATCCCTCCCGCCTTTTCATACACCGTCCGGTCGCGACCACGCTGCTCATGCTGGCCATCCTGCTGGCGGGGCTGCTGGGCTATCACTTCCTGCCCGTATCGGCCCTGCCGGATGTGGAATACCCCACCATTACGGTGCAGACCTTCTACCCCGGCGCCAGCCCCGATGTGATGGCCACCTCCGTCACCGCCCCGCTTGAAACACAGCTGGGCGAGATGTCGGGGCTGGAGCAGATGACATCGCGCTCATCGGGCGGCGCATCGGTCATTACCCTGCGCTTTGGCCTGACTATGACCATGGACATTGCCGAGCAGGAAGTGCAGGCCGCGATCAACCAGGCGAATTCCCTGCTGCCGACCGACCTGCCCGCTCCCCCGGTCTACGCCAAGGTCAACCCCGCCGACACGCCGGTCGTGACCCTTGGCATCTCGTCAAAGACCATGCCGCTGACGGAGGTGGAGGATTACGTCGATACCCGCCTGGCCGAGAAAATAAGCCAGATCTCGGGCGTGGGGCTGGTGACGCTTTCAGGCGGCAACCGCAAGGCGCTGCGCGTGCGCGTCAACATCCCCAAGCTGACCTCGTTCGGCATTGACCTCGATACGCTGCGCACCACCATCGGCAATGTGAACATCAACTCCCCCACCGGCACGTTCGATGGCCCCAAGCGCGCGACCACGCTGCGCATCGATGGCCAGATCACCGGGGTGCAGCAGCTGCTTGACCAGGTCATCGCCTACCAGAACAACGGCCCCGTGCGCATCCGCGACGTGGCCAGCGTGGTGATCGGCCCCGAGAACACCGAGCTTGCCGCCTGGGCCAACCGCACGCCGGCCCTGGTCATGAACGTGCAGCGCCAGCCGGGCGCCAACGTGATCTCGGTGGTGGACAACATCAAATACGCCCTGCCCCGCCTGCAGGAATCCCTGCCGCCGGGCATCACCATCACGCCGCTTACCGACCGGACCACCACCATCCGCGCCTCGGTGGAGGATGTGGAGTTCGAGCTTGGCCTGGCGCTGGTGCTGGTCGTGGGCGTGATCTTCGTGTTCCTGCGCAACGTGCCGGCCACGCTGATCCCCAGCCTGTCGGTGCCGCTGTCGCTGGTGGGCACGCTGGCGGTGATGTACCTGTTCGGCTTCTCACTCGACAACCTCTCGCTCATGTCGCTCACCATCGCCACGGGCTTCGTGGTGGATGATGCCATCGTCATGATCGAGAACATCGCCCGCTACATCGAGATGGGCGACACCCGCATGCAGGCGGCGCTGAAGGGCGCGGGCGAGATCGGGTTCACCATCATCTCGCTCACCGTATCGCTGATCGCGGTGCTGATCCCGCTGCTGTTCATGGGGGACGTGGTGGGCCGCCTGTTCCATGAATTCGCCATGACGCTGGCGGTCACCATCATCCTCTCCGCCGTGGTCTCGCTCACGCTGGTGCCCATGATGTGCGCCCGCCTTTTGCATGAGCACGACACCAAGCATGCCGAACCCGCCTGGTCAGCCACCATCGAGCGCTGGACGGTCGCCACGATCGAGGGCTATGGCCGCGCGCTCGATGTGGTGCTGCGCCACCGCAGGCTCACGCTGGGCGTGTTTGGCGCAACGCTGATGCTGACCGGCGTGCTGGCGGTGATCATTCCCAAGGGGTTCTTCCCCGTGCAGGACACGGGCGTGATCCAGGGCATATCGGTCATGGCGCAGTCCACCTCGTTCAGCGCCATGAAGCGCCACCAGCAGGAACTCGCCGACCGGATCCTGCAAGATGAGGACGTGGCCAGCCTGTCCTCCTTCGTGGGGGTGGACGGGCAGAACGTCACCCTCAACCAGGGGCGCTTCCTCATCAACCTCAAGCCGGTGGACAAGCGCTCATCCACCGCGCAGCAGGTCGCAACCCGCCTGCGCGCCGAGACCGCCGACATACCGGGGGCCGAACTGTACGTGCAGCCGGTGCAGGATCTCTCGCTCGACACCTCGGTCGCGGCCACGCAGTACCAGTTCCTGCTCGAAAACCCCGACTACAACCAGTTCACCACCTGGGTGCCGAAATTCATCGCCCGCCTGCAGCAGGAAAAAGCGCTGTCCGACGTGACATCGGACCTGCAGGCAGCAGGGCTCGTGGCACATGTCGACCTCGACCGCACCACGGGCGCGCGCTACTCGATCACGCCGCAGACCATCGACAACGTGCTGTATGACAGTTTTGGCCAGCGCCAGATCTCGACCATCTTCACCCAGTCCAACCAGTACCGCGTGATCCTCGAGGCAACGCCCAGCTTCCAGCAGGACATGGGCTCGCTGAGCCAGATCTACCTGCCGGGCATCAGCGGCAATGCGGGCGAGAGCACGTCCGGCCCCACCCGCTCGCCCACCTCGGGGCTGGTGCCGCTCTCCTCCGTCACCACGGTAACGCAGGATACCGCGCCGCTATTGATCACGCATGTGGGGCAGTTCCCGGCCACGACCGTCTCGTTCAACGTAAGGCCCGGCTACGCGCTGGGCGATGCGACGGATGCGATCGAGCGCGCGGAGAAGGACATCCACCTGCCCTCGAGCTTCCAGACCTCGTTCCAGGGCACGGCGGCGGCCTTCCGCAGTTCGCTGTCAAACGAGGCCTGGCTGGTGCTGGCGGCCCTGGTTGCGGTCTATATCGTGCTGGGCATCCTGTATGAGAGCTTTGTCCACCCCATCACCATCCTCTCTACCCTGCCCTCGGCTGGCATCGGCGCGCTGCTGGCGCTGTGGCTGACGGGATCGGGGCTGGATGTGATGGGCATCATCGGGCTGGTGCTGCTGATCGGCATCGTCAAGAAAAACGCCATCATGATGATCGACTTCGCGCTTGAGGCCGAGCGGGTGGAGGGCATGACGCCGCTGCACTCCATCCGCCACGCCGCGCTGCTGCGCTTCCGCCCCATCCTCATGACCACGCTGGCCGCCATGCTGGGCGCCGTACCGATGATGCTGGGCACCGGCACCGGCTCGGAGCTGCGCCGCCCGCTGGGCATTGCCATCGTGGGCGGGCTTGCGGTGAGCCAGCTGCTCACGCTGTTCACCACCCCGGTCATCTACCTGCTCATGGACGGGATCAGCCAGAAGCTGGCCCGCCGCTTTGGCACGACGGATGAGGCCGGGCCTGACGGTGGCCAGCCCGGCCCGCAGGCTTCTGCATGAACCCGCTTGCCATCTTCGTGCGCAGGCCGGTCGCCACCGTATTGCTGACGGTGGCGCTGATCCTGGGCGGCGTGATCGGCTACACCACCCTGCCAGTGGCGGACATGCCCAATGTGGACTTTCCGGTCATACAGGTGCAGGCGCAGCAGGCCGGTGGCTCGCCCGAGGAAATTGCAAGCTCGGTGGCCGCCCCGCTCGAGCGGCATCTTGGCGCCATTGCCGACCTGACGGAGATGACCTCGCAGTCATCAGCCAACCAGGCGCGGATCACGCTGCAGTTCTCGCTTGACCGCGACATCAACGGCGCCGCACGCGACGTGGAGGCCGCCCTTCAGGCCGCCCATGCCGACCTGCCCTCCTCGCTGCGACAGAACCCGAGCTACTTCAAGGCCAACCCCAACGGCGCGCCGGTCATGATCCTGGCGCTGACCTCGCGCACGCGCACGCCGCCGCAGCTTTATGACCTGGCCTCGAACGTGCTGCAGCAGCACCTCTCGCAGATTCAGGGCGTGGGCCAGGTCGAGATCGGTGGCAGCTCGCTGCCTGCCGTGCGGGTGGAGATGAACCCGCTGGCGCTGTACAAATTCGGCATCGGGTTTGAAGATATCCGCGCCGCCCTCGCCTCGGCCAACGCGCATACGCCCAAGGGCTTCATCGACCAGGGCGACAACCGCTTCGTGCTGTCCACTAACGACCAGGCGCATAACGCCCAGGCCTATCGCGACCTGATCGTGGCCTACCATGACAGCCGCCCCGTGCGGCTCGAGGACGTGGCCTACGTGCATGACAGCGTGGAGGACGTGCGCAACGCGGGCTACGTGGATGGCAAGTCCGGCGTGCTGGCCATCATCTTCGCGCAGGCCGGGGCCAACATCATCAACACCAATGACCAGATCCGCGCGCAGATCCCCATGCTGCGGGCGGCATTGCCCGCGGATGTGGACCTTGGCAACTTCATGGACCGCTCCACCACCATCCGCGCGGCCCTGGCCGACACGCAGTTCACGCTGGTGCTGTCGGTCGTGCTCGTGGTGCTGGTGGTGCTTCTGTTCCTGCGCTCGCCGCGCATCACCATCATCCCCGCCATTGTCGTGCCGACTTCCATCATCACCACCTTCGGCGCGATGAAGCTGATGGGCTATTCGATCGACAACCTTTCGCTCATGGCGCTGACCATTTCCACCGGCTTCGTGGTGGATGACGCCATCGTGGTGGTGGAGAACATCAGCCGCCACATGGAGGCGGGCATGGACCGGCTGCAGGCCACCCTGCTCGGCACGCGCGAGGTGGCATTCACGGTGCTGTCGATCACGATGTCGCTGATTGCGGTGTTCCTGCCCATCCTGCTGCTCAGCGGGGTGGCGGGGCGCCTGTTCCATGAATTCGCCATGACGATGTCGCTGACCATCGTCATCTCCATGGTGCTGTCGCTCTCGCTCACCCCCATGATGACCTCGCGCCTGCTCAGGCAGTACGAAAAACCCACCGCGGGCGGCGGTGTGTTCGGGCGCATCGGCCTGTGGCTGGAAAGCGGGCTGAATGCGGCCCAGCAGGGCTATGCACACTCGCTGGAATGGGCGATCACGCACCGCCGCATCACCATCCTGTCGCTGCCCGTCACCATTGCCATCATGGTTGGCCTGTTCATCAAGATGCCCAAGAGCCTGTTCCCTGAATCGGATACCGGCATGCTGATGGGCCACCTGATGGGCGACCAGTCTATTTCGTTCCAGGCCATGCAGTCGCAGGTCCATACCGTGCAGTCCGCCATCATGGCGGATCGGGACGTGGCGCATGTCATGGGCTTCATGGGCGGGCGCGGCAGTTCCAACCAGGCCAACATGTTCGTAACCCTCAAGGACAAGTCGGAGCGCAACGACACCCCCGCCCAGACCATTGCCCGCATCTCGCACCGGCTGCGCAACATGGTGGGGGCGACATTCTATGCCTCCGCACCCGGGCAGCTGCGCATTGGCGGGCGGCAGAGCAATGCGGCCTACCAGTATTCGCTGCATTCCGATTCCTCGAAGGATCTGTACAAATGGACGCCGCTGCTGGTCTCGGCGTTGCAGAAGCATCATGAGCTGTCCGATATTTCATCGGACGTGCTGCAGGGCGGCTCGGCGCTTGACGTGCAGATCGACCGCGACACCGCAAGCCGCCTCAACATCACGCCGCAGCTCGTGTCGAACACGCTGTATGATGCGTATGGTCAGCGCTCGGCCTCGGTCATCTATAACGCGCTGAACCAGTACCGCGTGGTGATGGAGGTCGAGCCCCGCTTCTGGGCGGACCCGACCACGCTCAAGCAGGTCTGGGTGAGTGTGGCGGGTGGCACGGCGGGCGGCGGCACGCAGTCCAACACCATCCGCGTCAAGACCGATACGGGCACCACCGCCTCGCAGCTCAGTGCTGAATCCTTCCGCAACCAGGTGGCCAACAAGCTGGCGGGCGGCAACAGCGCCTCGACCGGTTCGGCGGTTTCCACCAGTTCGGAATCCATGGTGCCGCTCACGCTGGTCTCCACCCTCAAGCCCACCAAGACCGCGCTCAGCATCAACCATGACGGGCAGACGGTCTCGAGCACGGTTTCGTTCAACCTGAGCAATGGCGTCTCGCTCAGCCAGGCGGTGCAGATCATCAATGAGGAAATGGTGCGCCTGCACATGCCCGACAACATACAGGGCGCGTTTGCGGGCAATGCCGCGCAGTTCCAGAAATCGGTCAATAACGAGCCGCTGCTCATCCTCGCCGCCCTGGCTGCGGTGTACATGGTGCTGGGCATCCTGTATGAAAGCTACGTGCACCCGCTGACCATTCTCTCCACCCTGCCCTCGGCCGGGGTGGGCGCGCTGCTGGCGCTGCAGTTCTTTGGGGAGGCGTTCTCGCTGATTGCCATGATCGGGGTGATCCTGCTGATCGGCATCGTGAAGAAAAACGCCATCATGCTGGTCGATTTCGCCATCACCGCCGAGCGTGATGAGGGGCATAGCGCGCTCGAGGCCATCCGCACCGCCTGCCTGCTGCGCTTCCGCCCGATCATGATGACCACGTTCGCCGCAGCCCTGGGCGCGCTGCCGCTCATCTTCGGCCATGGCTACGGCTCGGAGCTGCGCCGCCCGCTGGGCATCGCCATCGTGGGGGGGCTGCTCGTCAGCCAGGCGCTCACGCTTTATACCACGCCGGTTGTCTACCTCTATCTCGACCATATGGGGGCAGCCTGCCGCGGCTTTTTCAACCGGCTGTATGGACGGCTGTCCCGACGCCATCGTCTTTCCCACCAGCAGGATTCCTGAACCGGATGACACGTCCCTCGCCATCCCCCATCCGTGCCAGCCATGCGCCCGGCCGCCGCCTGCGTCTTGCCCTGGCCCTTGTGCCGCTCGCGGCCCTGAGCGGGTGCATGATCGGGCCGAAATACCATCGGCCCGCCGCCATCGTCTCGGCCCATTTCAAGGAATTGCGGCCCGAACCTGGCTGGGAAGCCGCCAACCCCAAGCTTGCGGAACTGCCCAAGCATGACTGGTGGACAATCTATAACGACCCCGTGCTGAACGCACTGGAGGCGCAGGTTGCGATCTCGAACCAGAACGTGAAGCAGTACGAGGCCAATTACCGTAACGCACGCGCCATGATCGACAGCGTGCGCGCCCAGCTTTTCCCCACCATCAGCGGCAGCCTTGGCTTCAACCGCGCGGGGCATGGGGCGGGGTCTCTTTCTTCCTCCGGCAGCAATTACGCCAAGGAGGGCTCGACCTATAACACCTATGATATCGGCCCCAGCGCCAGTTGGGATCTCGACATCTGGGGCAAGATCCGCCGGCAGGTGCAGGAGCAGGTGACGGCGGCGCAGGCGAGTGCGGCCGACCTGGCCAACGCCACGCTGTCCTATCAGGCGCAGCTGGCCACGGCCTATTTCAACCTGCGCTACCAGGACAGCCTGACCGACCTTTTGCAACGCTATGTCCACTTCAATGAGCAGGCGCTGCAGATTACCCAGAACCAGTTCGAGGCGGGCACGGCAGACCCGACCGCCGTGCTGCAGGCCCGCACCACGCTGGAGCAGAACCGGGCCTCGCTGGTGCAGGCGGGCATCAACCGCGCGCAGTATGAGCACGCCATTGCCGTGCTGGTGGGCAAGCCGCCCGCCGATGTCACGATCGCCCCGGCGGAACTGTCGCGCACCGTGCCGCCCATTCCGGTCAGCGTGCCGGCCGACCTGCTGCAACGCCGCCCCGACATTGCCGCTGCCGAGCGCACGATGGAGGAATACAACGCCATGATTGGCGCGGACATGGCCGCCTTCTTCCCCGACATCACCATCAATGCCAGCTATTCACAAAGTGGCGGCGACCCGGTGACCTCGCTGATGCAGGCTTTGAACCGGGTGTGGTCGCTTGGCGCTTCCGCCACCGAAGTGCTGTTTGAAGGCGGATCGCGCACGGCCGCCGTGCATGAGGCCAACGCCCAGTATGACAGCGCGGTGGCCACCTACCGCCAGACCGTGCTGACGGCCCTGCAGAACACGGAAGATCAGCTCTCGAACCTGCGCATCCTGGCCGAGCAGAACGCCCAGCAGCAGAAGGCGCTCGACCTCGCCAACCGCACGGTCGAGGTCTCGCTCAACCAGTACCAGGCCGGAACCGCGATCTATACCACCGTCATCACCAACGAGAACTCGGCCCTGAGCGATGCCGAGACGCTGCTTGGAATCCAGCAGCAGCGCATGGTCGATAGCGTGAGCCTGGTGCAGGCCCTTGGCGGCGGATGGGATACCTCCCGCCTGCCCAGCAAGCACTCGCTGCAAAAGGACAACCCGCTCCTGCCTTCCTTCATCCAGAAGGACACCAACAAATAGGCATGAAAAAACCCCCTGCACCGCGTGGCGCAGGGGGTTTTTGCCTGAGGGCCAGCAGGTTGCTACCGGAATAACGTGTTGGCCGAGAACAGCACCAGCAGCACCACGATCACGAAGCACGCAATGGCGATGAAGAACAGAATCTTCGCCATCCCTGCCGAAACGGCGGAAATGCCACTGAAGCCGAACACGCCGGCCACCAGCGAGACAATAAGAAAAAACAGCGCCAGTTTCAGCATGGCTTATTTCCTTGCAAATCAGTCATGCCCCATTCAACGCGGCAGCATGGCATATGTTGCCTCAGCCGCGCCTGCGGCGCAGGAACGCGGTTACGAGAAAGCCCAGAAAGGAGGCGCCCAGCAGCGCCATGAGCGGGCGGTCGGCGGTCACGTCACGCAGGCTGTCGCAGATCTCGCCCATGCCCTGCTGGGCTGCACCGCCCGCGCCCTGCATGCGGGCTGACAGCGGCATGCCGGAATCACCAACAAAACCATCCAGCCCATCCTGGAGGCGGCCGATGCCTTCCTCGAGATGCGCTTCAAGATTGGGGGGATTTGTCATGGTCTGTCTTCCCTATGCTTGCCAGGGGCGCAGGCCCGACCGCCCTGCCCCCATGCCTTCATGCCCACCTGCGCCAGGCAGGGTGAGTGCCGAGACTTATCATATCTCCGATGCCTGCCAATAGGCCGCATCCGCGCCGGGGTCGGGTTCACCAGCAATGAGCCGCCTCATCCGCTCGGCCATGGCCTGCACGGCAGCCCCCTCACGCGGGCGTGGCCCCACCATGAAGTCGCCCTTCACGCCTGCAGGGTGGCCGTGCAGGATGATGATCCGGTCCGCCAGCAGCAGGGCCTCGTCAAGGTCATGGGTCACGAACAGCACCGTGCCCTGCCGGCGGGTATGGATGTCGAGCAGTTCGCATTGCAGGCTGGCGCGCGTAATGGCATCGAGCGCGCCAAAGGGTTCATCCATCAGCAGCAGGTCGGGTTCCACCGTCAGCGCGCGCGCAACCCCCACACGCTGGCGCTGCCCGCCCGAAAGCTGGCGTGGCCACCGTGCTGCCCTGTCGGCCAGCCCCACCAGTTCAAGGGCTGCCATGGCGCGTTCGTGCCGCTCGGCGCGGTTCAGCCCCAGCCCCTCAAGCCCGAGTTCCACATTACGCCGCACGCTGCGCCATGGCATGAGCTTGGCATCCTGAAACACCATGGCGGTGGGCCGATGCGCCTGGGCCGGGCGCGATTGCAGGGTCACCTGCCCCTCGCTGGGCTGCACAAGCCCCATGATGACGCGCAGCAGCGTGGACTTTCCCACGCCCGAGGGGCCAAGCAGCGCCACGAACTCACCGGCCCGGATTTCAAGATCGACATGACGCAGGATGAAACTGTGCCCGTGATCGTGCGACAGGCCGATATTCTCAAGCCGCACCACGACTTCCGCCGCGCTGGCGGGGTCTGTCTCGCGTATAGCCATCGTGTTCATCCCTGCCAGCCCAGCAGCCTGCGCCGCACCAGCATGAACAGCATGTCGGTCACCGCATAGAGCAGCGCCATGGTGAGCATGTAGACCACAACCAGATCGGTTGCGAGCAGGCTTGAAGCCTGCATCATCCGCGCGCCAATGCCCGGCACGCCAAACAGTTCCGCCGCCACGACCGACATCCAGGCCTGCCCGATGCCCGTGCGCAGCCCATCAAGCACGCCCGGGCTTGCCGCAGGCAGCACCACCGTGCGCAACCGCGCCCAGAAGCCGCCATGGCCGAAGGCGGCGGCGACCTCATACAGGTCCGGGTCGATCGCGCGCACCGCGCCATAGGCGGCGTAAAAATTGATCCAGAAGACCGAGATGGCGATGATGAACGTGGCCCCCGCCGTGTTCAGCCCGAACCACAATATGGCAAACGGCACCCACGCCAGACCCGGAATGGGGCGCAGCACGCGCACGATGCCCGAGAGCAGCCCGTCGAGCACCGGCAGCGCCCCGCACAGCAGCCCCACCAGCGTGCCCGTGACCGAGCCTGCCACGAGGCCCGTCAGGTAGTGGGTCAGGCTGTCGCGGATGGCCTGCACCCATGCCCCGCTGCGTACCTCATCAAGCCATGCCGGGCCGAGGCTGGAGGGCGCTGGCAGGAAGCCGGACTGGATCCACCCCCCACGCACGGCCCCTTCCCATACGCCAAACAGCACGGCCAGCCCCGCAAGCCCGAGAGCGGGGCGCAGAAGGCGGGCGCGGGCCTGACTCATGGCCGGACCTGCCGGTAGGTTTCAAGGTCAAACAGGTCAGCCACCGGCTCGGCCTTGCGCAACAGGCCACTTTCAACCTCGAAATCCTGCAGCTTGCCCACGGCCGCCACGATCCGCTCGGGATCGGACACATATCCGCCCGCCGAGGCCTTCAGCGCCTCGACAATAATCGCCTTGGGCAGCATGCCCCCGCCCAGCGCCTGCTGCACGTAAGGCGCTGCCTGCTCGGGATCGGTGGCCAGAAGCTGCGTGGCCTTGACGAAAGCGCTGACAAACGCCGTCTTCCACGTGGCCCGGTCGGGCGCGTCTTCATTGACAATGGCCAGCACCGAACCCGGCTGGCCGGGCATGAGGTCATGACCCGAGGCCAGCACCCGTGTCGCGGGCAGGCGATGGCGGATGATGGTCAGCGCCGGTTCGCGCAGGATCGCACCATCAACCGCGCCCGCCAGAAAAGCCTGCTGGGCGGCATCAATATCAATGCCGACAATATCCGCCACCTGCGCCGGGTCGAGCCCGTTGCCCGCCTTCAGCCAGTAACGCAGCAGCGTATCGGGCACCGAGCCCAGGGGCTGGGCGGCAATCTTGGGCTTGTGGCCATCCTTCGCCGCAAAATCAGCCAGGCGCTGGCGCAGTGCGTCGGGGGTGAGCGTTGCAGGCTGCTCGGGCAGGCCCGTTGCCAGGTCCCCACGGGCCACGACCTCGAGTTCCTCCGTCGCGGCACTGGCCACCACCTTGACATCCGCCCCATGCGCGCGGGCCTGCAACAGCGGCAGCACGCCAGCCACGTAGGCATCAATCTTGCCTGATATCAGCGCCTGTATGGCCTGCGGCCCAGACTGGAAACGCACAAGCTGCAGGTCCATGCCCGCATCATGCCCCCAGTTCGTGCCCTGCATGACAAAAAGCGGCGCCGAACCGATGACGGGAATATAGCCCACCCTTACGGGAGCCGCCTGCACCGTGCCGCACAGCATCATCACGCTGGCCATGGCGTAAAGCCCGCACCGTAACAAATGCCCCCAAACCCTTGCTGCCATGTCTTGCGCCCTATCCTGCCGCGCAGGCAAAACCCTGCTGGTAAGAGATTTTTTGTAAACACCCGGTGGATAACAGGTGCCGCCTGCCGCCTGTTTTCAAAACAGACGACGTTATTCGAAGCCTTATGAACAGCCCCCAAGCGTATTAATCAATAATATACGCAATTACGCCTGTATATCTATATAACGATTAAAAAGATTAATTAGGATCCGGACACAAAAAAACCCGGCATAAAGCCGGGTTTCCTTGAAGGAACGGGGTTCCTCAGGCTGCCAGGTTTTCTTCCGTGGCGGCCTCGGGGCGCGGACCGCTGTCCTGGCCCTTGGCCGACACATCGCGGTCAACCAGTTCGATCACGGCCATGTCGGCCGCATCGCCATGGCGCATGCCCGCACGCAGCACGCGGGTGTAACCACCCGAACGCGCCTTGTAGCGGTCAGCCACGGCGGCAAACAGCTTGGACACGATCTTGTCGTCACGCAGCTGGGCGAAAGCCTGGCGGCGGGCATGCAGATCGCCACGCTTGCCAAGGGTGATCAGCTTCTCCACGACCGGGCGGAGTTCCTTCGCCTTGGGCAGCGTGGTGGTGATCTGTTCGTGCTTGATCAGGGCGACAGCCATGTTGCGAAACATGGCCTGTCGATGGGACGAGGTAACGCCGAGCTTACGGCCGGCAACACCGTGACGCATGATGTAATTTCCTGTTTTATCCGGTTCGGAGGATCAGAACGGCTCGTCGAGCCTCTTGGCCAGATCTTCGATATTTTCCGGCGGCCATGCCGGCACATTCATACCCAGTGAAAGCCCCATGGCGGTCAGGACTTCCTTGATCTCGTTGAGCGACTTGCGGCCGAAGTTCGGGGTGCGCAGCATCTCCTGCTCGGTCTTCTGAACCAGATCACCGATATAGACGATGTTGTCGTTCTTCAGGCAGTTTGCACTACGGACCGACAGTTCCAGCTCATCAACCTTGCGCAGCAGGTTGCGGTTGAACGGCAGGTCATCCTGCGGCTCTTCCGTGCGCACCGTGCGCGGCTCATCGAAGTTGATGAACAGCTGAAGCTGATCCTGCAGGATACGCGCGGCCAGGGCCACGGCATCTTCCGGAGTTACGGCGCCGTTGGTTTCCACCGTCAGCAGCAGGCGATCATAATCGGTGACCTGACCCACGCGGGTCTGCTCCACCTTGTACGACACGCGACGGACCGGTGAGTAGATGGCGTCAACCGGGATCAGGCCAATCGGCGCATCTTCCGGGCGGTTTGCCGCTGCCGGAACATAGCCCTTGCCCATGTTCACGGTGAACTCCATCCCGAACTTCACCCCTTCATCAAGGGTGCAGATCACGAGATCGGGGTTCATGACTTCGATGTCATGTCCGGTCTGGATCTGGCCGGCACGCACTTCGCCCGGGCCCGTGGCCGTCAGCACCATGCGCTTGGGGCCTTCGCCATGCATCCGCAGCGCGAGCTGCTTGATGTTCAGCACGATGTCGGTCACGTCTTCACGAACACCCGCCACCGACGAGAATTCATGCAGCACGCCGTCAATCTGGATTGCCGTAACCGCAGCCCCCTGCAGGGACGACAGCAGAACCCGACGGATCGCGTTGCCCAGCGTCATGCCGAAGCCGCGTTCCAGCGGCTCGGCTACGACGGTAGCAATGCGTGAAGGTTCCGCCCCCGGTTCGACTTCCAGCTTTTCCGGCTTGATCAGGGATTGCCAGTTTTTCTGGAGGACCAAGGTAATGGCCTTTCAAGACTGATCTGCCACCCGAGAGTGGCAGATGGTATCCTGTGGCAGGATACCGGAATGACAATCTTCCCCCGCATGCGGGGGAAATACGACTAAGGCAGACGACGTATCAGACGCGACGGCGCTTGCGGGGGCGGCAGCCGTTATGCGGCACCGGCGTCATGTCACGGATCGCCGTGATCGAGAAGCCGACAGCCTGCAGCGCGCGCAGGGCGCTCTCACGTCCCGAACCCGGACCGGAAACCTCGATCTCCAGCGTTTCCATGCCGTGCTCGCGGGCCTTGCGGCCTGCATCTTCAGCAGCAACCTGCGCCGCATACGGCGTGGACTTGCGCGAGCCCTTGAAACCCTGGGCACCAGCGGAAGACCAGGCAATCGCATTGCCCTGTGCATCCGAGATGGTGATCATGGTGTTGTTGAAGGTGGACAGCACATGCGCCACACCGGAGATGATGTTTTTCCGCTCTTTCTTACGAATACGCGGAGCCGCAGCTTTCGCCATAATTTTCTCGATCCTGTCAGTTCAAACGGTGCACGGAACCCGCAGGCTCCATGCACTCATACCAGGCAATCCGCTGATTAGCGGGTCGCCTTCTTCTTGCCCGCAATAGCCACGGCCTTACCCTTGCGGGTACGGGCGTTGGTATGAGTCCGCTGACCATGGACAGGCAGGCCACGACGGTGGCGCAGGCCACGGTAGCAGCCCAGGTCCATCAGGCGCTTGATGTTCATCGCCACTTCACGGCGAAGGTCACCTTCAACGCGGTAATCGCTGTCGATCAGTTCACGGATCTTGCCGATCTCGTCGTCAGACAGTTCGTTGACGCGCCGCTCAGCCGGAATTTCCAGCTTGTCGCAGATCGCCTGGGCCTTGGTGGCCCCGATACCATAGATATAACGAAGGCCAATTGTGACCCGCTTGTTGCTAGGGATGTTCACGCCGGCAATACGTGCCACGCCACTTACTCCTCGTCCGCCCCTGATTCAGGGCACTAACTATCAGGCAGGGCTGCGTCACACCACCCGCCCTGTTCTGGCGGGAGCATCGTGAACATACCGGTTACGGACCGGCCAACCCCATCATCATACATTCTGGCCCTACGAGCCGCCCCTCATGGACGACTCACACGACGCTCATACCTTGAGGGCGCGCAATATACTGCTGCCCCCCATTGAGTCAATTATTTTTCATCACTTTTTAGTGATACGATCGATAACATCAAAGACCTGCTTCGTCACGTCATCGATATCCGCCATGCCGTCCACACGGTACAGCCGCCTTTCCGCCTCGTAATAAGGCAGGATCGGCGCCGTGAGTTCCCGATAGGTCTTCAGGCGTGCCGCCACGGTCTCCCGCCGGTCATCTTCGCGGCGGATGAACTCGTGGCCGCCACACACATCACATGTGCCAGCCACCTTCGGCCGCTTGGACACGTCGTTATAGCCCGCGCCGCACTTGGCACAGGTGTAACGGCCCGCAATCCGGTCGGCCAGGGCATCCTCGTCCACATCGAGCAGCAGCACCGCATCGATGTGCTGCCCGCTGCGGGCCAGCATGGCATCAAGCGCTTCCGCCTGCGCCCGCGTGCGCGGGAAGCCATCAAGGATGAACCCCTTGGCGCAGTCCGGCTGGCGGATGCGCTTTTCAATCATGGCGATGATCAGGTCATCGGACACAAGCTGCCCGTTCGCCATGACCGCCTTGACCTTCTGTCCCAGCGGGCTGCCGGTCGCGACTTCGGCCCGCAGCATGTCACCGGTTGAAATCTGGGCGATTCCGTAGCGTTCTTCCAGCCGCTTCGACTGGGTGCCTTTTCCAGCACCCGGCGGCCCAAGAAAGATAATATTCACCGCATTTTGCCCTTTCGGCCCCGTCCGCGACGCATAAGGCCCTGATACTGGTGCGCCACCAGATGCGATTGCACCTGCGTCACCGTATCGATCGTCACGGTCACGATAATGATCAGACTCGTACCACCAAAATAGAACGGCACGTTGTAATGGCTGATCAGGATCTGCGGCAACAGGCAGACAGCGACAAGATAGAGCGCGCCGATGGTCGTGATGCGCGTCAGGATACGGTCAAAGAACGCTGCCGTATTGGCGCCTGGCCGGATGCCGGGCACGAACCCGCCCTGCTTGCGCAGGTTCTCGGCCGTCTCCTGCGGGTTGAATGTCACCGCCGCATAGAAATACGAGAAGAACACGATCATTGCCGCATAGAACAGCATGTAGAGCGGCTGCCCCTGCCCCAGCGATTGCCCCAGGAAGGACAGCCAGCCGGGCATCGAGCTGTTATTGACGAATCCCGCAATGGTCACGGGAATCAGCAGCACCGATGAGGCGAAGATTGGCGGAATCGACCCCGCGGTGTTCACCTTCAGCGGCATATGCGTCGAGTCACCGCCAAACATGCGCTGGCCGACCTGCCGCTTGGGGTACTGGATCACCACGCGCCGCTGTGCGAGTTCCATGAACACGATGAACGCGATGGTCACCGCCGCCAGCACCAGAAAGACCAGCACGAAGAACGGTGAAAGCGCCCCGGTATAGCCAAGCTGGAACAGGCTTGCGAGCGCATTGGGCAGGTTTGCCACGATACTGGCAAAGATGATCAGCGAGATGCCGTTACCGCCCCCCCGCGACGTGATCTGCTCGCCAAGCCACATCAGGAACATGGTGCCGCCCACCAGCGTCAGCACGCACGAGACGATGAAGAACAGCCCTGGCGAGACAACGGCCGAGCCTGCCTCCGTATGCATGTTCTCCAGCCCGATGGCGATGCCGTAGGCCTGGAACAGCGCAATGACCACCGTCAGGTAACGGGTATATTCATTCAGCTTGCGCCGCCCGCCCTCGCCTTCCTTCTTCAGGGCTTCAAGGGAGGGAATGGCCGCCGACATGAGCTGCACGATGATCGAGGCACTGATATAGGGCATGATGTTGAGTGCGAACACGGTCATGCGCCCCAGCGCACCACCCGTGAACATATCGAACATACCCAGGATACCGCCCTGATGCCGGGCCAGAAGCTGCCCCATCACCGTCGCATCGACGCCAGGGACGGGGATATAGGTGCCAATCCGATAGACGATCAGCGCACCAAGGGTAAACCAGATACGCTTCTTCAGTTCCGTTGCGTTGGCAAAGGAACTGAAATTCAGATTGGCAGCCAACTGTTCGGCCGCGGAGGCCATGCGCCCATCCTTTCACAAGAACAGCGCCACCGCCGAAAACGGGACGCTGTCATGATAAAAAAAACCGCAGAAAGTAATAAAGCGATGCGCCCGCCGAGTGCAAGCAGCATCGCTTTTATCATGCTTCGGGTACAGAACGTGCCTGTGCCCCCAGCCGGTCATTCGGCGGCAGGAGCCTGCTGCTTCTGGACCTTGACCTGCACCTTGCCGCCAGCCTTTTCAACTGCGGCGATGGCACCGGCCGAAGCACCGGACACTTCAATGGTCACGGCGTGGTTCAGCGCGCCATCGGCAAGCAGGCGGATGCCGTCAAAGCGGCCCGACCCGGCCAGACCGGCCTTGGTCAGGATCTCTTCCGTCACCATGGCCTTGGCATCGATCTTGCCAGCCGCAATCGCCTTGTCGAGCACGCCCAGGTTCACCACCGCATAATCCTTGCGGAAGATGTTCTTGAAGCCGCGCTTGGGCAGACGACGGTAGATGGGCAGCTGGCCGCCTTCAAAACCGTTCAGCGACACACCGGAGCGTGCCTTCTGGCCCTTCACACCCTTGCCCGACGTCTTGCCCTTGCCAGAGCCGATGCCGCGACCAAGGCGCTTCTTGCGATAGCGTGCGCCCTCGTTGTCACGAAGTTCGTTCAGGTTCATCTCAATCCTCCACCTTGATCAGGTGGGACACCTTGCGGATCATGCCACGAACCGAAGGGGTATCCTCCAGCTCGCGGGTACGACCGATCTTGTTCAGGCCCAGGCCCACCAGCGTAGCCTGCTGGCCCGGCTTCTGGCCATTGCCAGAATGCACCTGGGTAACGCGAATGGTTGCCTTGGTATCAGACATCGGCCGCAGCCTCCGTCGCTACCGCAGCCTCGCGGCGCCCCAGGATGTCCGAAACCTTCTTGCCACGGCGGTTGGCAACCGAACGCGGGCTGGCGCAACGCTCCAGCGCGGCGAAAGTCGCCTTGACCATGTTGTGCGGGTTGCGGGTGCCGAGCGACTTGGCCACCACGTCATTGATGCCCAGGCTCTCGAACACGGCGCGCATCGGACCACCGGCGATGATGCCCGTGCCCGCATCAGCGGAACGCAGGACCACCTTGCCCGCTCCGAAGTGACCGGCCACATCGTGATGCAGCGTACGGCCTTCCTTCATCGGAACACGGATCATCGTCCGCTTGGCGCGGTCGGTTGCCTTGCGGATCGCCTCGGGAACCTCACGGGCCTTGCCCGCGCCGAACCCTACGCGACCCTTCTGGTCACCAACAACAACCAGTGCCGCGAATGCAAAGCGGCGACCGCCCTTTACAACCTTGGCAACACGATTGATCGTGACCAGCTTGTCGACCAGATCGTCGCCTTCGCGGTCGCGATCGCGACCACCCCGGCCGCCTTCTCTCGGTTCACGTGCCATTATGCGTGACCCTTTCGTCAGAACGAGAGACCGCCCTCACGGGCAGCCTCCGCCAGGGCCTTGATACGCCCATGATACAGATACGCGCCGCGGTCGAAAACGACCTTCGACACACCAGCAGCCACCGCGCGCTCGGCAAGAAGCTTGCCGACTGCACCGGCTGCCTTCACGTCCGTACCACCCTTGAGGGTGGAACGCAGATCCTTGTCGAGGGTCGAAGCTGCGGCCAGCGTGCGGCCAGCGGCATCGTCGATCACCTGCGCGTAGATATTCTTGCCCGAACGGAACACCGACAGACGCGGACGGCCACCACTCTTGAGGCGAAGCTGGAAACGGAGACGCTGGCGCCGCCGCTCCCGCAGATCCTTCTGCGTGCTCATTATTTCTTCTTGCCTTCCTTGCGACGGATGGTTTCCGTTTCATAACGGACACCCTTGCCCTTGTAGGGCTCGGGCTTACGGAAGCTACGGATATCAAGCGCAACCTGACCAACCCGCTGCTTGTCGATACCCTCGACAGTCACGGCCGTAGGCCGCGGGGTGGTGATCTTGATGCCTTCGGGAATCGCATAGACGATGTCATGCGAATAACCGAGGTTCATGACCAGGTTCTTGCCCTGCACCGCAGCACGGTAACCGGTTCCGGAGATTTCCAGAGTCTTGGAAAACCCTTCCGACACACCCTTGACCATGCTCGCGATCAGGGAACGCGTGGTCCCCCACATCATGCGGGCCTGGGCCTCGGTGCCAACCGGCTTCACCGCAACCTTGCCATCCGCAACATCAACGGCGACATGACCGGACAGGGGCAGCTTGAGCTCGCCGAGCTTGCCCTTCGTGGTCAGCACGCCATCAGCAACGGAAACCTGAACGCCCGACGGAACTTCGACGGGATATTTGCCCACTCGCGACATTTATCCCTCCTCAGAACACACGGCAGAGGACTTCACCGCCAACATTGGCAGCGCGGGCCTCCGCATCGGACAGAACACCACGCGGCGTCGACAGGATCGACACACCCAGCCCGGCATAGACACGCGGCAGTTCCTTGATTTTGGAATAGACGCGGCGCCCCGGCTTGGACACACGGTGGATTTCTTTGATGACCGGCTCGCCATCGAGATATTTCAGCTCGATGCGCAGCTGGGCCACACCCTTGCGCAGTTCCTCACGCGAGAAACCACGGATATACCCCTCGCGGCGAAGCGCCTCGAGAACACTGGCGCGCAGCTTGGAAGCCGGCGCCACGCAGGCAGCATGCCGTGCACGCTGCGCATTGCGGATCCGGGTGAGCAGATCACCCAAAGGATCAGAAAGTGACATCGTTCCCTGCCCTTACCAGCTTGACTTGACCATGCCCGGGATCTGACCATTGGAGGCCAGGTCGCGCAGGGCGATACGGCAGAGTTCAAACTTTCTGTAATTGGCGCGAGGACGCCCGGTGAGCTTGCAGCGCAGGCGCACGCGCACGCGCGAGCCATTGCGAGGAAGTTCAGCAAGCTTAAGCGACGCATCGAATCGATCTTCAACCGGCAGAGACCGGTCCATGATGATGTTCTTCAATGCAGTCCGCTTAGCCCGGTCCCGGTCTGCCATGCGCTCGCGCTTGACATTCCGGTTTACGGCGGAAATTTTGGCCATGCCTTGTTTTACCCTCCGGAACCTGTCGGGCCAGTCCCAACGGTTTTCCAAACAACGTGTGTATTAGGTCTTCTGGACTTCAGACGGAAGCCCTTTCGCTACATTTTATGCAGCGAAGGGCAGATCAAACGCCTTCAGCAGAGCCTTCGCTTCCGCATCCGTCTTCGCAGTGGTCACGAAGATGATGTCCATGCCGCGGATCTCGTCTACCTTGTCGTATTCGATTTCCGGGAAGACAATCTGTTCCTTCAGCCCCATCGCGAAGTTGCCACGGCCGTCGAAACCCTTGTTCGCCGGCAGCCCGCGGAAATCACGTACGCGCGGCAGGGCGATCGTCACGAAACGATCCAGGAATTCGAACATCTGGGCACGGCGCAGCGTCACCTTGCACCCGATGGGCAGACCTTCGCGGATCTTGAAGCCGGCGATCGCCTTCTTGGCAACCGTCTTGACCGGCTTCTGACCAGCGATAAGGGTCATTTCCTTAACCGCCGCGTCGAGCTTCTTCTGGTCGCCAGCAGCTTCGCCAACACCCATGTTCAGGACAATCTTCTCGAGACGCGGAACCTGCATCTCGTTCTTGTACCCGAATTCCTCGCGCAGCTTCGCGCGCAGCTCGTCCTGATAACGCTGCTGCATGCGCGGCAGGGCGCGGGCTTCTTTCACTTCAGACATTCCCGCCCCCTCAGCCTTCGATTACTTCGCCGGTCGCCTTGGCGACACGAACCTTGCGACCATCTTCCAGAACGCGGAAGCCGACCTTCGTCGGGTCGCCGCTCTTGGGGTCGATCAGCTTCAGGTTGGACAGGTGCACCGGCATTTCCTTCTGGACAATGCCGCCCTGCTCACCCATGCGCGAAGGACGGGTATGACGCTTCGCAATGGCAACGCCACGCACCACGGCCTTGTTGGCCGCGGGCAGGACCGTAACGACCTCGCCACGGGTTCCCTTGGAACCACCGGTGGTGACCAGAACCTGGTCACCCTTCTTGATACGAGCAGCCATTACAGCACCTCCGGTGCCAGCGAGATGATCTTCATGAACTTGCGGGCACGCAGCTCACGCACGACCGGGCCAAAGATACGGGTACCGATCGGCTCCTGCTGCTTGTTGATCAGCACGGCCGCGTTGCGGTCAAAACGGATGGCGCTGCCATCAGCCCGGCGCACGGGGTAGGAAGTGCGCACGATCACCGCCTGGTGAACATCGCCCTTCTTGACCTTGCCGCGGGGAATGGCTTCCTTGACGGACACGACAATCACGTCGCCGACCGAGGCAGACTTCCGCTTGGAACCGCCCAGTACCTTGATGCACTGCACCTGACGGGCGCCGGAATTGTCGGCCACGTCAAGGTTGGTCTCGGGATGGATCATGGTCTATGCCTTCTTTACGCCTGGGCGCCAGACGCAGCACCGGCGGCTGCCGCGAGCGGCTGGCCATTCCGGACAACGACCGTCCAGGTCTTGCGGCGGGAAATCGGCTTGCATTCTTCAATGCGCACCGTGTCGCCCACCTTGCATTCATTCAAGCCGTCATGCGCCGCGTACTTCTTCGAGCGGCGAATGAACTTCTTATACAGCGGGTGGATAATGCGACGATCGACAAGAACCGTAACGGTCTTGTCCATCTTGTCGCTGGTTACCCGCCCGGTCAGGACGCGCCTTGGCATCGCCCGTCTCCCTTCAGGACTTTGCTGCCGGCGCGTGGCCAGCAGAACTCTTCTTAACAACCTCGGTCGCAATCGTCTTCACACGCGCGATTTCACGACGAACCACGCGCATGCGGGACTGCCCCTCGGTCTGGCCGGTCGCATGCTGAAACCGAAGATTGAACTGCTCGCGCTTCAGATCGACGAGAAGCGTATCCAGTTCTTCAACAGTCTTGGCACGCAGATCGGCCGGCTTTGTTGCCTTTGCCATCTCACGCCTCTCCGATACGGGTCACGAATTTGGTCTTGATCGGCAGCTTTGCCGCACCCAGAGCCAGCGCTTCACGCGCGACTTCAGGCGACACGCCTTCGATCTCGAACAGGATTCGACCCGGCTTCACACGAGCCACCCAATATTCGGGCGACCCCTTGCCGGACCCCATACGCACTTCTGCCGGCTTTGTCGAGACCGGAAGATCAGGGAAAATCCGAATCCAGACACGACCCGCACGCTTCATGGCACGGGTAATGGCCCGACGGGCCGCTTCGATCTGGCGGGCCGTGATCCGTTCAGGCTGGAGAGCCTTCAGGCCAAAAGCCCCGAAATTCAGGGTTGTGCCGCCCTTGGCCAACCCATGAATGCGCCCTTTGTGGGCCTTGCGGTACTTTGTCCGCTTGGGAGAAAGCATTTTTCAAATCCTCACGCGCCGCCTGGCGCATCTAGGTCCATTGGACCCCGCAGTTAGCGCTGCGGGGCCTGTTCGGCGGCGCGACGGTCCTGCGCCAGCGGATCATGGGCAAGAATCTCGCCCTTGAAGATCCAGACCTTCACACCACAGGTGCCATAGGTCGTCTTGGCGGTCGCCACACCATAGTCGATGTCCGCACGCAGCGTGTGCAGCGGCACCCGACCTTCACGATACCACTCGACACGCGCGATTTCCGCGCCGCCAAGACGGCCCGAGCAGTTGATCCGGATCCCCTGCGCGCCAAGGCGCATGGCGGACTGCACGGCACGCTTCATGGCGCGACGGAAGGCAACGCGGCGCTCGAGCTGCTGGGCGATGTTCTCGGCCACCAGGGTCGCATCGATTTCCGGCTTGCGGATCTCGACGATGTTCAGCGCGACATCGGTCTTGGCCATGCGGGCCAGGTCCTTGCGCAGCACATCGATGTCCTGGCCCTTCTTGCCGATCACCACGCCAGGGCGTGCCGCGTAAATGGTCACGCGCGGCTTCTTGGCCGGGCGCTCGATCACCACGCGGGACACGCCTGCACCGGCCAGCTTGCGGCGCAGGTAGGCGCGCAGCTTCAGGTCATCATGCAGCAGGCGGGCATAATCCGCATCGGCGTACCAGCGGCTGTCCCATGTCCGGTTAATACCGAGCCGAAGCCCGATCGGATTAACTTTATGTCCCATGGATCAGGCCGCCTTTTTTTCGGTTTCAGCTTCGGGCTTCTTTTCGGCCACGACAATGGTCAGGTGGCTGAAAAACTTCTCGATGCGGGCCGAACGGCCACGACCACGTGCGTGGAAACGACGCATCACGATCGACTTGCCCACCTCAGCGCGGGCAACGACCAGCTGGTCAACGTCCAGCTGGTGGTTGTTCTCGGCGTTGGCAATCGCACTTTCCAGCGTCTTCTTGACCTGCTGGGCAATGCGACGCTTGGAGAATGTGAGGGTGGCGATTGCCTGCGCAGCCGGCTTGTTGCGGATCAGACCCGCAACAAGGTTCAGCTTGCGCGGGCTGATGCGGATGTTCCGCGTCAGCGCCTGCGCCTCGGTTTCCGCGAGCGTGCGCGGATGCTTAGGCTTGCTCATGTTCAGCCCCGCTTCGCTTTCTTGTCCGAAGAATGACCCGTGAAGGTACGGGTCGGTGAGAACTCACCGAACTTGTGGCCCACCATGTTCTCGGAAACCTGCACGGGCAGGAATTTGTGCCCGTTATAGACGCCGAACGTCAGTCCGACGAACTGCGGCAGGATGGTGGATCGACGCGACCAGATTTTGATCACTTCGTTACGGCCCGACGCGCGCGATGCATCGGCTTTGTTCAGCAGATACCCGTCTACGAACGGGCCCTTCCAGACGGAACGTGCCATCTTAAATGCCCCTTACTTGCCGGTCTTCCGGCGACGGATGATCAGACTGTCCGTACGCTTGTTGACCCTGGTCTTGTAACCCTTAGTCGGCTTGCCCCATGGCGTAACCGGATGACGCCCACCCGAAGTGCGTCCTTCACCACCACCATGCGGATGGTCAACCGGGTTCATGACGACACCACGGTTGTGCGGGCGGCGGCCCAGCCAGCGATTGCGGCCGGCCTTGCCCAGGTGCTGGTTCATGTTGTCCGGGTTAGACACGGCACCGATGGTGGCCATGCACTCGGCGCGAACAACACGCAGCTCACCGGACTGCAGCTTGATCTGGGCATAGCCCATGTCCTTGCCGACCAGCTGCGCATACGTGCCAGCCGAGCGGGCGATCTTGCCACCGGCACCGGCCTTGAGCTCGATGTTGTGGATGATCGTGCCCACCGGAACGGCAGACAGGGGCATGGCGTTGCCCGGCTTGATATCGGCGCGCGCACCGGCGATGACTTCGTCACCCGCCTTCAGGCGCTGCGGCGCGATGATGTAGGCCAGCTCGCCATCGGCATACTTGATGAGCGCGATGAACGCCGTACGGTTGGGATCGTATTCCAGACGCTCCACCGTGCCGACCACGTCGAACTTGCGACGCTTGAAGTCAACATAACGGTAGGACTGCTTGTGACCGCCACCGATGAAACGCGAGGTGGTGCGGCCGTGGTTGTTACGGCCGCCGCTCTTGTTCTTCCCCTCGGTCAGGCCCTTGACGGGCTTGCCTTTCCACAGCTCCTTGCGGTCGATCAGGACCGTTCCGCGCAGGCTGGGGGTAACTGGATTAAAGTGCTTCAATGCCATTTCTTGTCACCCCGCGTCAGACCAGCTTCGCGGTCAGGTCGATGGACTGACCTTCTGCAAGCTGAACAAACGCTTTCTTAACATCCGAACGCTGGCCGGGACGTCCCTTGAAGCGCTTGGCTTTTCCCTTCTGGATGAGCGTGTTCACACCCAGAACCTTCACGCCAAACAGCGTCTCGACCGCAACCTTGATCTCCGGCTTCGTGGCGCTGATCGCAACCTTGAAACCCACCTGGTTCTTCTCGGAAAGGGCAGTCGCCTTTTCCGTGATCAGGGGAGAGCGGATGATGTCGTACATCGCTTCGCGCGACATACGTTCCGCCTTCTTGCGGATTGCCAGGATGTTGGTCATGCCAGACGCTCCTTCAGGCCCTCAACCCCGGCGCGCGTGATCGCGAGCACATCGTGGTTCAGGATATCGTAGACATTGGCGCCCACCGTCGGAAGAATGTCGATCTTCGGCAGGTTGCGCGCGGCGCGGCCGAAGTTCTCTTCAACCGCGGCATCCACGATCAGCGCGGATGTCCAGCCCAGGACCTTCAGCTTCTTGGCCAGCTCGGCCGACTTGCCCGAGGCAGTCGCGGCATCGAGCACCACCAGCTTGCCTTCCGCCGCCTTCTGCGACAGGGCGGAAATCAGGCCAAGGCGACGCACCTTCTTGGGCAGGTCATAGCCATGGTCACGCACCACGGGACCATGAACGATGCCACCGGTGCGGTACTGCGGCGCACGCAGCGAACCCTGGCGGGCGCTGCCCGTGCCCTTCTGGCGATACGGCTTCTTGGTCGTGCCGGAGACTTCCCCCATGCCCTTGACCTTGTGCGTACCAGCCCGGCGCTTGGCCAGCTGCCAGTGCACCACACGCGCCAGGATGTCCGTGCGCGGCGTTGCGGCGAAAATCTCGTCGGGAAGGCTGGCGGTGCCTGCGCTTCCGTTATCGAGGGTTTTGATCTCGTAATCCATTGCCCTCTATCCTCAGCCCGCAGCCTCAACCAGGGCCGCCGGATACGGCGCCTCGGCATGACGGGCCTTCTTGATCGCATCACGAACGAGAACCGTTTCATTCTTTCCGCCCGGCACGGAGCCGCGGATCATGATCAGGTTCTTTTCGGCGTCAACAGCCGCAACCTCAAGGTTCAGCGTAGTGATACGCTCGGAACCGAGATGGCCGGCCATCTTCTTGTTCTTGAAAACCTTGCCCGGATCCTGGCGGTTACCCGTGGAACCGTGCGAACGGTGACTGATCGAGACACCGTGGGTGGCTTCGAGACCGGCAAAGTTCCAGCGCTTCATCGCGCCGGCAAAACCCTTACCCTTGCTGGTGCCGGTAACGTCCACCTTCTGCCCCACCACGAAATGGGCGGCGGACAGAGAAGCCCCGACTTCCAGGACGGCGTCATCCGATACACGGAATTCAGCCAGCTTCTTCTTGGGCTCGACCTTGGCCTTGGCAAAATGGCCGCGGTTCGGCTTGGACACATTTTTGACCTTGGCCTTGCCCGCGCCAAGCTGGACAGCTGTGTAGCCATCACGCTCGGTGCTGCGAACATCAACCACCTGCAGATCATCAAGCTGCAGGACAGTCACCGGCACATGTGTGCCGTCTTCCTTGAACAGCCGGGTCATACCCAGCTTTTTTGCGATCAATCCGGTGCGCATCGTCTGGACCTTAGAGTTTAATCTCGACATCTACGCCAGCGGCGAGGTCGAGTTTCATGAGAGCGTCCACGGTCTGCGGGGTCGGCTCGACAATGTCGAGCAGCCGGCGATGGGTCCGAATTTCGAACTGCTCGCGGCTTTTCTTATCCACGTGGGGGGAGCGGTTTACGGTAAACCGTTCAATATGCGTCGGCAGCGGGATAGGACCCCGAACCCGCGCACCCGTACGCTTCGCCGTATTGACGATCTCCTTCGTGCTGTTGTCTAGCACCCGATGATCGTACGCCTTCAGGCGAATGCGGATGTTCTGGTTGTCCATCTTTCTGTTTCAGTCCAACTTTACCTGATTCGGGGGAACCCGATCCGCAATGGAAACCCGGCCGGATTGCTCCGACCGGGATGCCACAGTTCAGTTACTGTCCAATCACTCGGTGATGGAAGCAACAACACCTGCACCAACGGTGCGGCCGCCTTCGCGGATAGCGAAGCGCAGGCCTTCATCCATGGCGATCGGAGCGATCAGCTCGACATCCATGGCGACGTTATCGCCAGGCATGACCATTTCCGTGCCTTCCGGCAGGTGAACGACGCCGGTGACGTCGGTCGTGCGGAAATAGAACTGCGGACGATAGTTGGTGAAGAACGGCGTGTGACGGCCACCCTCTTCCTTCGTCAGGATGTAGGCTTCCGCCTTGAACTTGGTGTGCGGGGTGATCGAACCCGGCTTCGCCAGCACCTGGCCACGCTCAACGTCTTCACGCTTCGTGCCACGCACCAGTGCGCCGATGTTGTCACCTGCTTCACCACGGTCGAGCAGCTTGCGGAACATTTCAACGCCGGTCACGGTCGTCTTCTGCGTCGGGCGCAGGCCAACGATCTCGATTTCGTCGCCGACGTTCACCACGCCACGCTCGACACGGCCCGTCACCACGGTGCCACGGCCCGAGATGGAGAACACGTCTTCGATCGGCATCAGGAACGGACGGTCAACCGGACGCTCCGGCTGCGGGATGTATTCGTCCACAGCGTTCATCAGGTCCATGACGCGGTTTTCACCGACTTCGGCGTCGCCATCTTCCAGCGTCACCAGGGCCGAACCCTTGATGATGGGGATATCATCGCCGGGGAACTGGTAAGCGGAAAGCAGCTCGCGCACTTCCATTTCCACCAGCTCGAGCAGCTCCGGATCATCAACCTGGTCAACCTTGTTCAGGAAGACGACCAGGGCCGGCACGCCAACCTGGCGGGCAAGCAGGATGTGCTCACGGGTCTGGGGCATCGGGCCATCAGCAGCCGACACGACCAGGATCGCGCCGTCCATCTGCGCGGCACCGGTGATCATGTTCTTCACATAGTCAGCATGGCCGGGGCAGTCGACGTGTGCGTAGTGACGCTTCGCGGTCTCGTACTCGACATGGGCGGTCGAGATGGTGATGCCACGGGCGCGCTCTTCCGGCGCGGCGTCGATCATGTCGTACGCCTTGAATTCCGCACCACCGGCCTTCGCCAGCGTCTTGGTGATAGCAGCGGTCAGCGAGGTCTTGCCGTGATCGACGTGACCAATCGTGCCGATGTTGCAGTGCGGCTTATTCCGCTCAAATTTAGCCTTTGCCATCGTTTTCTCCGTTAACTCGGCCTCGTGCCGAGAGTCGGGTTGGAAAGTTCCGTTTCGGAAGCCGGACCGGTCAATAAACCGGCCTGACCGCCTTTACCAGCGGTAATGACTGAATGCCTTGTTGGCTTCTGCCATGCGGTGCGTGTCTTCGCGCTTCTTGACCGCGGCGCCACGATTGTTGACGGCGTCAAGAAGTTCGTTCGACAGGCGATCCTGCATGGTGTTCTCGCCACGCTTGCGCGAGGCGTCAATCAGCCAGCGGATGGCCAGCGCCTGACGACGCTCGGCCCGGACTTCGACCGGAACCTGGTAGGTGGCGCCACCAACACGGCGGGAACGCACCTCGACAGCCGGCTTGACGTTGTCCAGCGCGCTGTGGAACATGACCACAGGGTCCGCTGCAGCACCACCACGGCGGCGCAGCACCTCAAGGGCGCCATAGACGATCCCTTCAGCGGTGGACTTCTTGCCGTCGTACATCAGGGCGTTCATGAAACGCGTAATGACGACATCACCAAATTTCGGATCGGGAAGAATCTCGCGCTTGACTGCGCGATGACGGCGACTCATGCCTCGTTATTCCTTTTACTTAGGACGCTTCGCGCCATAGAGCGAGCGACGCTGACGACGCTTGGCGATACCCTGGGTGTCCAGAACGCCGCGCAGGATGTGATAACGCACGCCAGGAAGATCCTTAACGCGACCACCACGGATCAGGACAACGCTATGTTCCTGGAGGTTATGCCCCTCACCCGGAATATAGCTCACAACCTCATAACCGTTGGTCAGGCGTACTTTTGCCACCTTACGCAGGGCCGAGTTCGGCTTCTTCGGTGTGGTTGTGTAAACACGAGTGCAAACGCCACGCTTCTGCGGACAGCCCTGCAGGGCAGGAACCTTATTGCGTTTGGCTGCGGGTTCGCGACCTTTCGCGATCAACTGGTTGATGGTCGGCATACGCCTTTCCCGATCCTTACAAAATTCGGCCGGCCAACCCCATATCTGGTTGCCGACTGTCGTTCACAACAAAACCCCAACGAATGACAACCATTCGTTCGGGCATCATATTTACATCCGGCCTGGGCAGCCCGATTCCCGGACTGCGGCACCGCATGTCTGCATGCTGCATTCGACGGCCAACGACGTCTTTCAGACAGGGCTAGCCGAGGGCGCGTTACCTACGGGCAAACTGACCAAAAGTCAAGCCTTGCGCAGGATTCGCTAGCAGTCTGGCGAAACGACTCTGTTCCGCCGGACTCGGAGCACCGCTCCGTCAGGCTGCTGATACCGCCTGAATCGGATGGTGACAATAGTGCAGCACCGAATCATGCCGGATAGCGGTCCCCCGCCATCCGGCATTTCTCTCGCGTAGTTACTCGGCCGCCTTGGGCGGCACGGCAGCGCGGGCCTTGGCGAGGCGCTGCTTGTCCTCGCCCGCGGCAACCGCGCGGAGCTTGTTCATCACGCTGCCCGTCCCTGCCGGGATCAGGCGACCGACGATGACGTTCTCCTTGAGGCCGTTGAGCGTATCCTTCTTGCCCGCCGTAGCAGCCTCGGTGAGGACACGGGTGGTCTCCTGGAAGGAGGCCGCCGAGATGAAGGACTGCGTCTGCAGCGAGGCCTTGGTGATGCCCTGCAGCACCGGCATGGCAACGGCAGGGTGCTCGCCAATGTTGAGGCGCTTGGCGTTCTCTTCCTCATACTCGATACGGTCCACCGTCTCACCGATCAGGTAGGTCGTATCGCCCGGCTCAAGGATTTCCACCTTCTGCAGCATCTGGCGAACAATGACTTCGATGTGCTTGTCATTGATCTTCACGCCCTGCAGTCGGTACACGTCCTGGATCTCGTTGACGAGGTAGTCCGACAGCGCCTCGACACCCAGAACCTTCAGGATGTCATGCGGCACGCGCGGCCCGTCGACGAGCGGATCGCCCACCTGGACAAAGTCGCCTTCCTGAACGGACACGTGCTTGCCCTTGGGGATGAGGTAATCCGTCTCCTCGCCCGTCTCGTCGTTCTTGACGATGACGCGGCGCTTGGACTTGTAGTCCTTGCCGAATTCCACGCGCCCCTCGGTTTCCGAGATGATGGCGTGATCCTTCGGCCTGCGGGCCTCAAACAGTTCCGCCACGCGCGGCAGACCACCGGTAATGTCACGCGTCTTGGAGCCTTCACGCGGGATACGCGCCAGCACGTCACCTGCGTTGACCTGCGCGCCGTTCTCCACCGAGAGCAGCGAGTCAGGCGACAGGAAGTAGCGGGCGTCGTTGCCGTTGGCCAGCTTCACCACGTCGCCGTTGGCGTCCTTGAGCTGCAGGCGCGGACGCAGGTCGATCCCCTTGGAAGCCTGCTTGTAGTCCACGACCACTTTCGAGGTCAGGCCGGTCACCTCATCCATCCGCTCCACCAGGGTGATGGAGTCGATCAGGTCAAGATATTCCACCTTGCCAGGCTGCTCGGTGATGATGGGCAGGGTGTACGGATCCCACTCGGCCATCTTCTGGCCACGGGCCACCTCGGCGCCATCCTCGACCAGCAGGCGCGCACCATAAGGCACGCGGTAGCGGGCGCGTTCGGTTCCACGGTCATCCGTCAGCAGGATCTCGCAGTTACGCGACATGACGATGGGCACGTTCTGACTGTTATGCACCACGTTCTTGTTGCGGATCGTCACCTTGCCATCACGCGAAGCCTCGACCATCGACTGCTCGGCGCCACGCTGCGCCGCACCACCGATATGGAAGGTACGCATGGTCAGCTGGGTGCCCGGCTCACCGATGGACTGGGCAGCGATAACGCCGACGGCCTCACCGATGTTGACCGGCGTGCCGCGCGCAAGGTCACGGCCATAGCAGTGGCCACACACGCCCACGCGGCTGTCACAGGTCAGCACGGAGCGGATCAGCAGGCTTTCGACACCCGCCTTCTCGATCTGCTCGGCCTCGGCTTCCTCGATCAGCGTATTGCGCGGGAAGAGCACCTTGCCGGTTGCCGGGTCGAGCACGTCGGCGGCCAGCGTGCGACCGAGCATCCGCTCGGACAGGGAGGCCACGACTTCGCCGCCATCCATGACCGCACGCACGGTCAGGCCGCGCTCGGTGCCGCAATCTTCCTCGACAATGATGCTGTCCTGCGCCACATCAACGAGGCGGCGGGTGAGGTAACCGGAGTTCGCAGTCTTGAGCGCGGTATCGGCCAGGCCCTTACGCGCACCATGGCTGGAGGTGAAGTAATCGAGAACCGACAGGCCTTCCTTGAAGTTGGCGATGATCGGCTGTTCGATGATCTCGCCCGACGGCTTGGCCATCAGGCCACGCATGCCGGCAAGCTGCTTCATCTGCGCTGGCGACCCACGGGCGCCGGAGTGGCTCATCATCCACACCGAGTTGGTGGGCTTGCCGATCTCCTGCTTGGAGATCTCCTTCATCATCGCGGCCTGCACTTCATCGGTGCAACGCGACCAGGCATCAACCACCTTGTTGTAGCGCTCGCCAGCGGTGATCAGGCCGTCCTGATACTGCTGCTCGAACTCCTTCACTTCGCCGGCCGTACGGTCCACGAGCTCCTTCTTCTCGACGGGAACGATCATGTCGTCCTTGCCGAACGAGATGCCCGAACGCGCGGCGTGGCGGAAGCCAAGCCCCATCAGGCGGTCACAGAAGATAACGCATTCCTTCTGGCCGCAGTGACGGTAAACCGCGTCGATCACGTCCGACACGATCTTCTTGGTCAACTGGCGGTTGATCAGCGAGAACGGCAGCGCCGGGTTGCGCGGCAGGATCTGGGCAACAAGCATGCGGCCCGGCGTGGTCACCACCGTCTCGCGCACGGTCTTGCCCTCGGCATCGAAGCTTTCGATGCGCGCGCGGATCTTGTCGTGCAGCTTCACCGCGCCCGTGCTCAGCGCGTATTCCACTTCGCCAACGCTGGAGAAGGACGGCGCGCCGCTTACGGTCACCAGCCCCTTGTCATCGTAGCTGTTCTTGTCGGGCGTCGCGCGGAATTCGGGTGTTTCGAGGCTGAGGTAATACAGCCCGAGCACGATATCCTGCGACGGCACGATGATGGGCTTGCCGTTGGCCGGGCTGAGGATGTTGTTGGTCGACATCATCAGCACACGGGCTTCAAGCTGCGCCTCGAGGCTCAGCGGCACGTGCACGGCCATCTGGTCGCCATCGAAGTCGGCGTTGAACGCGGTGCAGACCAGCGGGTGCAGCTGGATGGCCTTGCCCTCGATCAGCACCGGCTCGAACGCCTGGATGCCCAGACGGTGCAGCGTGGGCGCACGGTTGAGCATGACCGGATGCTCGCGGATCACCTCTTCAAGGATATCCCACACTTCGGGACGTTCCTTTTCCACCATCCGCTTGGCGGCCTTGATGGTGGTGGCGTGACCGTATTTTTCCAGCTTGGAGTAGATGAACGGCTTGAACAGCTCGAGCGCCATCTTCTTGGGCAGGCCACACTGGTGCAGCTTCAGCTCCGGGCCCACCACGATGACCGAACGGCCCGAATAATCGACGCGCTTGCCCAGCAGGTTCTGGCGGAAGCGGCCCTGCTTGCCCTTGAGCATGTCGGACAGCGACTTGAGCGGACGCTTGTTGGCACCCGTAATGGCACGGCCACGGCGGCCGTTATCGAACAGCGCATCGACCGATTCCTGCAGCATGCGCTTTTCGTTGCGCACGATGATGTCGGGCGCGCGCAGCTCGATCAGCCGCTTGAGGCGGTTGTTACGGTTGATGACGCGGCGGTACAGGTCGTTCAGGTCCGACGTGGCGAAACGACCGCCATCAAGCGGCACCAGCGGGCGCAGCTCGGGCGGAATGACCGGCACGAGGTCCAGGATCATCCATTCCGGGCGAGATTCACTGTCGGCAAAGGCCTCGACCAGCTTCAGGCGCTTGACCAGCTTCTTGCGTTTGGCTTCGGACGTGGTTTCCTTCAGCTCAAGGCGCAGTTCTTCCTTCTCGACCTTGCAGTCGATGCGCTCGAGGATCTTCTTGATCGCTTCCGCGCCAATGCCGACCTCGATGCCCTCGTCGCCATGCTCGTCCATGACATCGAGGTACTGGTCTTCGGTCAGCAGGCTGTACTGCTTGAGCGGCGAGGTGCCGGGTTCCAGCACCACATAGCTCTCGAAATACAGGATCTTTTCCAGATCCTTCAGCGTCATGTCGACCATCAGGCCGATCCGGCTGGGCAGTGATTTCAGGAACCAGATATGCGCAACCGGGCTGGCCAGCTCGATATGGCCCATGCGCTCGCGGCGCACCTTGGCCAGCGTGACCTCAACGCCGCATTTTTCGCAGATGATGCCGCGGAACTTCATCCGCTTGTACTTGCCGCACAGACATTCGTAGTCCTTGATCGGACCAAAAATCCGCGCGCAGAACAGGCCATCACGCTCCGGCTTGAAGGTCCGGTAGTTGATGGTCTCGGGCTTCTTGATCTCGCCATAGGACCACGAACGGATCTGCTCGGCCGAGGCCAGCTGGATCTTGATCTGGTCAAAGGTCATGGCCTGGCCACCCTGGCCAAGGATCTTCATGAGTTCATTCATGCGCCGCAAACCCCCTGAGGGAATGAAGCGGAAGCAGGCGCCGCACCTGCCTCCACTCCTGAAAGAAAAATAGATGGACCGACGTGCAACATGCCGACCGGATCAGTTACCGCTCTGTTCCAGGTCAACATTCAGGCCAAGGGACTTCAGTTCCTTGATCAGCACGTTGAAGCTTTCCGGAATACCGGCCTCGAAATCATCCTGCTCGCGCACGATGGCCTCATAGACCTTGGTACGACCGGACACGTCATCCGATTTGACCGTCAGCATTTCCTGCAGCGTGTAGGCGGCGCCGTAGGCTTCGAGCGCCCACACTTCCATCTCACCAAAGCGCTGCCCACCAAACTGCGCCTTACCGCCCAGCGGCTGCTGGGTCACCAGCGAATACGGACCGATGGAGCGGGCATGGATCTTGTCATCAACAAGATGATGCAGCTTGAGCATGTAGATGTAGCCAACCGTGGTCTTGCGCTCGAACGGCTCGCCCGTGCGCCCGTCGATCAGCTGCGACTGGCCGGACTTGTCCACGCCCGCGCGGGTCAGCATCGCCTCGATATCGGGGATGGACGCGCCATCGAACACCGGGGTCGCGATCGGCACGCCCTTGCGCAGGTTGCCGCACAGCTCGAGAAGCTGGGCATCGGTCATGTCACCGATCTGCTCGTCATAAACCGCGTCGCCATAGACCGACTTCAGTTCATCAAGCAGTTCCTGCCGCTTCTCGCCCGTGCGCTGGTAGTCATTGGCCAACTGGCCGATCTGGCGACCGATATTGGCGCAGGCCCAGCCCAGATGCGTCTCGAGGATCTGCCCCACGTTCATGCGCGAGGGCACGCCGAGCGGGTTGAGCACGATGTCAACCGACGTGCCATCCTCAAGGAACGGCATGTCTTCCACCGGCACGACGCGCGAGACGACACCCTTGTTGCCATGGCGGCCGGCCATCTTGTCACCCGGCTGCAGCTTGCGCTTCACCGCGACAAAGACCTTGACCATCTTCATCACGCCCGGCGGCAGTTCATCACCGCGCTGCAGCTTCTCGACCTTGTTGTCGAAGCGGGCCTGGATCTTGGCCACCGCCGCGTCAAACTCACGGCGCAGGGTTTCAAGCTCCGCCATGACCTCATCGGACACCACGGTGATATTGCGCCACGCGCCACGCGGATGCTCGGACAGGACCTCGTCCGTGATCTCGGTGCCCGAGCGGATGCCCTTGAAGCCCGCACCCGCGGTCTGGCCGATCAGGTGCTCGCGCAGACGGTTGTAGAAGGAACGCTCCTGAATGGCGCGCTCGTCATCACGGTCCTTGGCGAGGCGTTCGATCTCGGCGCGCTCGATGGCCATTGCGCGCTCGTCCTTGTCCACGCCACGGCGGGAGAACACGCGCACGTCCACGATGGTGCCGGTCGTGCCGGGCGGCAGCTTCAGCGAGGTGTCACGAACATCGGAGGCCTTTTCGCCAAAGATGGCGCGCAGCAGCTTTTCTTCCGGCGTCATCGGGCTTTCGCCCTTGGGCGTGACCTTGCCGATCAGGATATCGCCGGGGTTCACTTCCGCGCCGACATAGACGATGCCCGCCTCGTCGAGGTTGCGCAGGGCTTCCTCGCCGACATTGGGAATGTCACGCGTGATTTCTTCCTGGCCCAGCTTGGTGTCGCGGGCCATGACCTCGAATTCCTCGATATGGATCGAGGTAAACACGTCATCGCGCGCGATCCGCTCGGAAATCAGGATCGAATCTTCGAAGTTGTAACCGTTCCAGGGCATGAACGCGACCAGCACGTTGCGGCCCAGCGCCAGTTCACCCAGTTCGGTGGAGGGGCCATCGGCGATGATCTCGCCAGCCCGCACCTGGTCACCCACGCGCACCAGCGGGCGCTGGTTGATGCAGGTGGACTGGTTGGAGCGCATGTATTTGCGCAGGCGGTAGATATCCACGCCCTGTGTGGCACCACCCTCATCGGTGGCGCGCACCACGATACGCGCACCGTCGATCTGGTCCACCACACCATGGCGGCGGGCCACGATGGCGGCACCGGAATCGTGCGCCACGGCCGCTTCCATGCCCGTGCCGACCAGCGGCGCATCCGAGCGCACCAGCGGCACGGCCTGACGCTGCATGTTCGAGCCCATCAGCGCACGGTTGGCGTCATCGTTCTCAAGGAACGGGATGAGCGCTGCAGCAACCGAGACAAGCTGCTTGGGCGACACATCGCAGGCGGTCACTTCGGTCGGCGGCACCTGGCGGAAGTCGCCGCCACGGCGCACGGACACCAGATCATCGGTCAGATGGCCCTGCTCGTCCTGCTTTGCATCGGCCTGGGCGACGATCAGCTTCTCTTCTTCCATGGCGGAAAGGTATTTCCAGCCATCCTGAAGCACGCCGTCCTCGACCATGCGGTACGGGGTCTCGATAAAGCCGTACTTGTTCACCTTGGCGTAGGTGGCCAGCGAGTTGATCAGGCCGATGTTCGGGCCTTCCGGCGTCTCGATCGGGCAGATGCGGCCATAATGCGTCGGGTGCACGTCACGGACCTCGAAGCCCGCGCGCTCACGGGTCAGGCCACCCGGGCCAAGCGCCGAGAGGCGGCGCTTGTGCGTCACTTCCGACAGCGGGTTGGTCTGGTCCATGAACTGGCTGAGCTGCGAGGAACCGAAGAACTCGCGTACGGCAGCCGCCGCAGGCTTGGCGTTGATCAGGTCATGCGGCATGACGGTGTCGATATCGACCGAACCCATGCGCTCGCGGATGGCGCGCTCCATGCGCAGCAGGCCAACGCGGTACTGGTTTTCCATCAGTTCGCCCACGGAGCGGACACGACGGTTGCCAAGGTTGTCGATATCGTCGATCGCACCGCGACCGTCCTTCAGCTCGCACATGATCTTGACGGTGCGCAGGATGTCTTCCTTGCGCAGCACGCGCACCGTGTCGGGCACGTCCACGCCAAGGCGCATGTTCATCTTGACGCGACCCACGGCGGACAGGTCATAGCGGTCGGGATCAAAGAACAGGCCGGAGAACATCGCTTCCGCCGTCTCGGGCGTGGGCGGCTCGCCGGGGCGCATGACGCGGTAGATGTCGGTCAGCGCTTCCTCGCGCGAGGCGTTCTTGTCCACTGCCAGCGTATTGCGGATCCACGGGCCATTGGCCGCGTCCACCGCCAGCGTGGTCAGCGTGGTCAGGCCTTCGCCCTCGAGTTCCTCAAGCTTCTGCTCGGTCAGCTCGTCGCCCGCCTCGGCATAGATCTCGCCGGTGTGCTCGTTGACGATGTCGCTGGCAATGAAGCGGCCAATCAGCCCTGCGGGGCCGACAAGCACTTCCTTAGTGGCCTCGGCGATCTTGCGGACCATGCGAGCGGTCAGCTTGGCGTCGGCCGGGGCCACTTCCTCCCCGGTCTGGGCGTCGATCAGCGGCTCGAGCAGCTTCTGGCCACGGAAGGCATCGGCATCGAAACGGCGCGCCCAGCCCTTCTCGGTCTTGGTGAATTCCACCTTGCCGTAGAAGTAGGACAGGATCTCATCAGGGTCCATGCCCTGGATTTCCATCGACTCGACATCTCCGCCCTCGGCGGCCTTGGCGGCGCGGGCGGCCTCGGAGGCGGTGCCTTCGAGCGCGTACAGCAGCGTCGTGACCGGCAGCTTGCGCTTGCGGTCGATGCGGACGTAGATCAGGTCCTTGCTGTCGAACTCGAAATCGAGCCACGAGCCACGATAGGGAATGACACGGGCGGCAAACAGGAACTTGCCCGAGGAATGGGTCTTGCCCTTGTCATGATCAAAGAACACGCCGGGGCTGCGGTGCATCTGGCTGACGATGACGCGCTCGGTGCCGTTGATGATGAACGTGCCGTTATCGGTCATGAGCGGCATGTCGCCCATATAGACCGGCTGCTCCTTGATATCGCGGATCGAGCGCGACCCGGTATCCTCATCCACATCCCATACGATCAGGCGCAGGATCACCTTCAGCGGGGCGGCAAAGGTCAGCCCGCGCTGGATGCATTCCTCCACGTCGTATTTCGGCTCCTCGAGTTCGTAGCTTACGAACTCCAGACGCCCGCGCCCCGCGAAATCATTGATCGGAAAGACGGAACGGAACACTTCCTGCAGGCCCGTCGGCGTCCGGCTGTCGGGCGCCACATTCATCTGAAGGAACGTCTCGTAGCTTGCCCGCTGCACGTCGATCAGATTGGGCATCGGAGCCACTTCGGGTATGTGCCCGAAGCTCTTGCGGATGCGTTTGCGTCCCGTGAACGATTTCGTAATCGCGTTCATCGCCTATCCAGCCCCCATCCACACAGGCCCGCACGGTCGTGACACGGTCATGTCACGCGGACTGCGCGGCCCTTGAAAATCCTTGGCAGATCAACCGGACCTGCGCCCGATCAATCTTTCACTACCGCCAAAGGCACCCGAAGCCTTGCGGCCAGGGTGCCTGTAACGCCCAAGGGGGCGGAAACCAGACGGTTTCCACCCTCACCTGAACAATCAGCCTGAGTGCGTCATAAACGACGCATCCCGATTGGCCAACTTATTTGATTTCGACCGAAGCGCCGTTGTCTTCAAGGGTCTTCTTGATCTTCTCGGCTTCATCCTTGCTGGCGCCTTCCTTGATGGTCTTGGGCGCGCCCTCGACCAGGTCCTTGGCTTCCTTCAGGCCCAGACCGGTGATCGCACGGATTTCCTTAATCACGTTGATCTTCTTGTCGCCGGCCTTGGTCAGGACCACGTCGAACTCGGTCTTCTCTTCTGCCGGAGCAGCGCCAGCGCCCGGAGCGGCAACGGCAACAGCAGCCGGAGCAGCGGCGGAAACGCCCCACTTCTCTTCGAGCAGCTTGGACAGCTCAGCCGCTTCCAGAACGGTCAGGGCGGAAAGGTCTTCAACAATCTTGTTCAGATCGGCCATGGTATTGGTCTTCCTAATTTATACACTGGTTGGCACGACACAATCCCGTTTTTAGGGAAAATGCCGTTTTGTTGATAGCCCGGCGGGCCGGGCCATGGGGTCTCAGGCGGCTTCGCCCGTCTTGGCATAGGCACCAAAAACCCGTGCAAGCTGTCCGGCCGGCGCCTGCAGCACGCCTGCGATCCGCGTAGCGGGGGTGGAGATGAGCCCCACCAGCTGCGCGCGCAGAACGTCAAGCGACGGCAGTTCGGCCAGAGCCTTGATGCTTTCGACGTTGAGCGTCTGGGCACCAAGCGATCCGCCGAGCAGAACAAGCTTGTCATTGGTTTTGGCGAACTCGACGAGCACCTTCGCCACGGCTACCGGTTCATCCGCCCACGACAACGCGGTCGGCCCCTTCAGCAGCGGCTTGATGCCTTCGAACTGGGTCCCTGCCAGGGCGAGAGAGGCCAGCCGGTTCTTCGCGACCTTGTGTGTAGCTCCAGCCGCACGCACGCGACGCCGAAGGTCCGTCACATCAGCCACGCTCAGCCCGTCATTACGGGTGACAATGACCATGGACGTTTCAGCGAACACGGCTGCGAGGGAGGCAACAAACTCCCGCTTCTCCGTACGGTCCAAATCCCGTCTCCATCATCACCTGCCAGCCAGGGCCAGCAGGTAGGGTTTACCCTGGGGATGCGCCGACAAGCCGACAACATCCCGGTTCGCCTGTCCTTTTAACGGAACAACCAGTGTGGGCTTTCGCCCCGATCCGGCAATCCCCGTCTTCCGGCTGCGGCCCTTTCGGGGCCATCAAGGCTTGCGCCACATCCGGTCATGGACAGGTTCGGAAACCGGCGGCAAGGCCGCCAGCCCCTGTCCCCTTCCCCTTAGCAGGAAAGGGTCATTCCTTGGCTGATCAGCCCGCCGTGAAGGCGGCGACGTCAACCGTAACACCCGGCCCCATGGTGGAGGACAGGGCGATCTTCTTCACGTACGTGCCCTTGGCACCCGTGGGGCGGGCCTTCTGCACGGCATCCACGAACGCGCGGATGTTCTCGGCCAGCTTGGATTCGTCAAACGAAGCCTTGCCAACGCCTGCGTGCACGATACCGGCCTTTTCAGCGCGGTATTCAACCTGGCCGGACTTGGCTGCGGAGACCGCGCCCTTCACGTCCATGGTCACGGTGCCCAGCTTGGGGTTGGGCATCAGGCCACGCGGGCCGAGGATCTTGCCCAGACGGCCCACGAGCGCCATCATGTCCGGCGTGGCAATGCAGCGGTCGAAGTTGATCTCGCCAGCCTGCACCTTCTCGGCCAAGTCCTCGGCGCCAACCACGTCGGCACCGGCGGCCTTCGCTTCCTCGGCCTTGGGGCCACGGGCGAACACGCCAACGCGCAGGGTCTTGCCCGTGCCGTTGGGCAGGGACAGCAGGCCACGGACCATCTGGTCGGCATGACGCGGGTCAATGCCGAGGTTCATGGAGATCTCGACCGTCTCGTCGAACTTCGCCTTGGCGTTGTTCTTGATCAGGCTGATCGCCTCATCGAGGCCATACTGCTTGTTGGAATCGACTGCGGCGCGGGCTGCGGTCAGACGCTTGTTCTTTGCCATTGGTATCAGCCCTCCACCACGTCGAGGCCCATGGAGCGGGCAGAACCTGCCAGCATGCGCACGGCGCCGTCGATGTCGTTGGCGTTCATGTCTTTCTGCTTCGTCTCGGCAATCTCGCGCAGTTGCGCAATGGTCACCTTACCAACGCTCGCGGCCTTGCCTACGGTCGAGCTGCCCTTGGAGATCTTGGCAGCCTTCATCAGGAAGTAGGTGTTCGGCGGGGTCTTGGTAATGAAGCTGAACGTACGGTCGGCATAGGCGGTAATGACGACCGGGATCGGCATGCCGGGCTCGAGGCCCTGCGTCTTGGCGTTGAACTCCTTGCAGAACTGCATGATGTTCAGGCCGCGCTGGCCGAGTGCCGGACCAACCGGCGGTGACGGATTCGCCTTGCCAGCGGGAATTTGCAGCTTGATGTAGCCAACGATTTTTTTGGCCATATCCGGGGCTCCTGACTGTTTCACCCGGACCGCGGTTCTGGTGGCCACCCGCCTGCCCGCATGGGCAGGGCGGGCGACCTCCCGCGTTCCGATAAGAGGCGCGCACCTACCGCTGTTTTGGGGTGCCTGTCAAGTCTTTGTCATGGAATCCGCTGCCGGACAGGTCAAGGGACTCGGGGCCATTATCAACATTCACGCCGCTGACCGCCTTGGGCATGCGCAGATGGTTGTACTGCATCACGTCAAACGGGCGAATCTGCTTGTTGTTGGGCAGTTCGGCCGTGCTCCAGCCGCCACCGAGCGAGCGGATGAGTTCCACCTGCGCCTGCATGTAGCGGGTCTCGACCTGCACCTCGGCAATGCGGGCCTGAAGGGCCGCCACCTGCGCCACCACCACGTCGAGGTAATTGGTCAGGCCGCCGGTATAGAGCTGCATGGTCATGTTCTGCGTGCGCATGGAGGCCTGCACGGCCTCGGCCTGCTGGCCTGCCTCGATGTTGAGGTCATGCGTCATGCTCAGCCCGTCTTCCACGTCCTTGAAGGCATCGAGCACGGTGGCGCGGTACTGGTCCTCCGACTGGCGGTACTGCGACCAGTTGCGTTGCAGCTCCGCCCGGCGCAGGCCTCCCTGGAACAGCGGCAGCACCGCCTGGGCGGCATAATTGTACATGCCGTTGGCGATCTTATCGAGCGTGAAGCCGTTATCCATGAAACCGGCCATCGCGCTGAAGGTCACATGCGGGTAGAACGCCGCGCGTGAAATGCCGATGGCCCGGTTGGCCGCCGCCATGTGCCGCTCGGCGCTGGCGATATCGGGCCGCCGCTCCAGCAGGGTCGAGGGCAGGCCGACCGGAGTCTTGACCTTGGGGAAGCTGATCTGCCCGCGTGGCGCGATATGGAAGCTGGACGGCGCTACATTGCACAGGATGGCGATGGCATGCTCCATCACCGCGCGATGGGCCTGCAGGTCGGTATCCGCCGCCTGGGTCGAGGCAAGCTGGGTCTGCGCGCGGGCCACGTCGATGCCCGCCGCAATCGCGCCCGCCTGTCGCATCTTCGTGATCTGCACGGCGGTCTGGTAGTAGCGGATCGAGTCAAGATAGACGGCGTGCTGCGCGTCCATGCCGCGCAGCTGCATGTAGTCATTGGCCAGCTCGGACTGGATGCTCAGCCGCGCGGTGGCGAAATCGGCCGCCGCCGCCTGCGCCATGCGCTGCTGCACCCGCCTGCGGTTACGGATGGCCGACCAGAAATCCGGCTCCCACCGCGCCGTGGCGCTGTACTGCTCGGATGACATGTAGATCGGCCCCTGCGACCCCGCGCCACGCCACAGCCTGTGGGAAGACGCCTGGTTCATCGAAGCGCCCGAGCCACCCGATATCTGCGGATACAGGTTGGACTGCGCCTCGGCGGCGATGTCACGCGCCTGGGTGAAGGTTTCCGCATCAGCCTGCAGGTTGGGGTTCATGCGGCTGGCGCGGTCCTCAAGGTCATCGAGGGTCGAGTCGTTGAAGACGGTCCACCAGTCGCCGCGCGGGGCGCCATCCTGCGGCGTGCCGTACTGCATCAGGCTGTCGCCCTTCCAGTTATCGGGCAGCAGGTAATGCTGGTGGCGGTATTTGGGCGCCAGGTCCACGCACCCGGCCAGGCTGCCCGCAAGGGCGGCGCACCCGGCCAGGGAAATCATACGACGCGAAAACATGCGACGGGGCAGGATAGGGCGTGACCGGCTGCACGGCGCCGCATTCATTGGCGCACTCCCGCGTCACCTGCGCTGTCATCTCCGGCTGGCATGGCGCGCACGTCATCTCCCTTGCCCACGGCAGGCGAAGCCGAGGCGCCAGCATCGTTATAGCCGGGCGTCGACCCGACCAGATAGACCTTCTGGCCTTCCAGCAGCCCTGCGGAAGGGTTGTTCACGATCCGGTCCTGCGGGCCGATGCCTGCCAGGATCTGCACTTTGGTACCCAGGTTCGTCCCCACCGTTACGTTACGCAGGCGGATGCGGTCATCCTTGTCCACCATCGCCACCTGCATGCCCTGCGCGCGAAATACGAGCGCGCCTTCAGGCACTATCAGGATATCGGGGTCGCCGGGTGCGACAAAGTGTACATTGGCGTAAGAATCCGGCCACAGCTCGCGCTTGTCGTTATCGACCACCAGTTCGGTAGTCACGGTGCGGGTGCCCGCGTTGAACGCCTTGGCGGTGGCAAGGAACTTGGCCTTGAACACCCGGCCCGGATATTGTGGCACCGACACGTCACCCTCGAGCTTGGGGCTGATGATATCGGCATAATCCTGCGGCACGGACACGAACACGCGCATGCGGTGCACATCGGCCACGCTGAACAGCTCGGTGGCCGTGCCGCGTGAGGAGACATCGCCACCGCCCGCGTTCACGTAGTCGCCCACATCGGCGAGGCGGGTGGTGACCACGCCATCAAACGGGGCGACAAGCTGCTTGAAGCCGATCAGCGCCGCATAGCGCGAGACCTCGTGGCGGGCGGCCTCGACCTCGGCCTGGCGGGCCTCGGCATCGGCGGCCTGCACGTCGACTTCCTGCTGCGAGACGGCCTGCGTGCCCTGCAGCGCGCGCCAGCGCCTGGCCGTGATCTGTGCCAGGCGGTAGCGCGCCATCGCCACGTCAAAATTGGCCTTTGAGGCCGCGTACTGCGCATCAAGGCCCGGCGTGTCGATGGTGGCCAGGATCTCGCCCGCCTTCACCTTGGCGCCGATATCCTTGTACCACATCTGCACATAGCCCGAGACCTGCGCATAGATCGGCGCCTGGTACCATGCCGAGATGTTGCCCGGCAGGTCGAGCGTGCGGGTGGTGGGGCCTTTTTCAGCCGTGATGACCTGCACGCGCGGGATGGCGGCATCCTGCGCCGCCTCCTTGAGGTTGGAGACATGGATGCGCCGCTCGAGAATGCCCCCGGCAACGATGGCAGCCACCACAACCCCGCCAAGGGTCACGTACAGCCGACCACGCCTGGACATGCGCGGCGTCTGGTTTTCCCCTGAGGCGGTCATGCGTGCTCTCCTTCGCCAGCGGCGGCTTTCTTGGACTTTCTGGAATGGATCAGCGCAAACACGCACGGCACGAACAAAAGCGTGGCGCAGGTGGCCACCAGCAGGCCGCCCATCACCGCGCGCCCGAGCGGCGCATTCTGTGAATTGCTCAGCGACATGGGCAGCATGCCGATGATCATGGCCGAAGCCGTCATCAGCACCGGGCGGATACGCTCATAACCCGCCTCGATCGCAGCCTTCACCGCATCGCCATGCAGGTCCATCCGCTCACGCGCAAACGAGACCACAAGGATGGAGTTGGCCGTGGCCGTGCCCATGCACATGATGGCACCCGTCAGCGCCGGAACCGACAGCGCCGTGTGCGTGAGGAACAGCGCCCACGCAATGCCGCCAAGCGCGCCCGGCAGGGCCGTGATGATGATGAACGGGTCAAGCCACGACTGGAAGTTGACGACGATGATCAGGTACACCAGCAGGATCGACATCGCGAGGCCGCCGATCAGCTGGGTATAGGCCCCGTTCATGGTCGAGGCCTGGCCATAGATGGTCAGGCTGGAGCCCTGCGGCAGCTCCTTGCGGGTCTCGTCCACCACGCGCTGGACCTCACGCGAGACCGCGCCAAGGTCCAGCCCCTCGTTCGAGGCATAGATGTTGAACACGGGCATGATGTTGTAGTGCGACACCTCGCCCGGCGTGCCGGTCTGCACGATCTGGCTCAGGCCACCAAGGATCTGCGGCGCCTTGTCGGACGGGTTGCCGTCGCCCTTGTCGATGGGGATGGTCTCGAGGTCGTTCATGGTCTGCAGGAACTGCAGCGGCGTCTGGATATCGACCAGGTGCGAGACCCCGGTCTTGGGGTCGAGCCAGTAGGTCGGTGCCACCTGCCCGCTGCCCGACAGCACGGCAAGCGCGTTGTTGGCCACGTCCGCTTCCGTCAGGCCGGTGCCCAGCGCGTAGGTGCGGCGCGCGTTGACGCGCAGCGTGGGCGTGTTGAGCGGCTCCTGCACCGACACGTCGGCAATGCCGGTGACATGGCGCAGCTTCTCGGCCAGCTTCTCGGCAAAATCGAAATTGTCATACAGGTTGCGCCCCGATACCTGCACGTCGAGCGGCGCGGGCAGCCCGAAATTCAGGATCTTGGCGGTAAGGTCGGCAGGCATGAAGGTGATGTCGGTGCCGGGAAATTTCTCGGCCAGCCCCTTGCGCAGGATGCCACGGAACTTGGCCACCGGCGCTTCCTCGTCCTTCAGCGTCACGGTCAGGTCGCAGTCCTGCGCGCCGACGGTGGGCGTGGGAATGAAGGCCTGGTTGAGCGGGCTGAACGGCAGGCCGCAGTTATTGACAATGCCCTCGACCTGGCCGGGCAGCAGGCGCTCGATCTCGCCATTGACCAGCATGGCGATCTTGCCGGCTTCCGCAATCTTGGTGCCCATGGGCGCGCGCATGTGAATGGCCAGCGCGTTGGAATTGATCTCGGGGAAGAAGTCCTGCCCGGCAAACAGCAGCAGGCCCAGCGAGGCGAACGCCGCAAGCCCAAAGATCGGCACGAAGCGGCCGCGAATGAACAGCAGGTGCTCGAGCAGCGCCTTGTAGCGGTTGCGGAAGGTGACGAACCGGCGCTCGAACCCCAGCTGGAAGCGACCGAAGATGTTGGTCGGCTCATGGTGGCCGCCCTCCGCCTTGGCCTTGGCATGGGCTGCGACCTGCGCTGCGAGCATGTATTTGGCCATGGTCGGCACCAGCGTGCGCGAGAGGATGAACGACGCGATCATGGCGAAGATGATGGCTTCCGCCATGGGCATGAACAGCCAGCCCGCAACGCCCGTGAGCTGGAACAGCGGCATCCACACGATACAGATGCACAATGTCGAGACGAAGGTGGGAATGACGATCTGGTTGGCGGCGTCGATGATGGCCGTCTCGAGATCCTTCTCCATTTCCAGATGCGCGTCGATGTTCTCGATCATCACCGTCGCATCATCGACCAGAATGCCCACGGCAAGCGCCAGGCCGCCAAGCGTCATGACGTTGATGGTCTGGCCTGCGGCCCCCAGCCCCACGACCGAGCACAGCATGGCCAGCGGGATGGAGGTGGCGATGATGACGGTCGATCGCCACGAGCCGAGGAACAGCAGCACCACAAGGCTGGTCAGCAACGCTGCGGTGCCCATTTCCTGCACCACGTCGCGCACCGCCTCCTTCACGAAGGTCGAGGCATCGCCCAGCACGGTAATGTCAACCCCGGGCGGCAGCGTACGAACGATGGAGGGCAGCAGCGCCTTGATCCCGCTCACCACCGACAGCGTGGAGGCATCGCCGCTTTTCATGATCACGATCAGCACCGCCTGGTGGCCCTTGACCAGCACCATGTTGGTCTGTGGCGGCCCACCTGCGTGCACCCATGCCACATCACGCAGGTAGACGACGGAATTCCCTTCCTGCTTGATGGGCATGTTGTTGAAACTGTCGATCTCCTCGGGCGAGGCGTTGGTCTGCACCATCCAGTCAAACGCGCCGATCTGCTGGTCGCCTGCTGGCAGCACGATGTTCTGCTTGCTCAGCGCGTTGCCGATATCGGTGGCCGAAAGCCCGTGGGCGAGCAGCTTGCTCTGGTCGAGATCGACCATGATGTTGCCCGGCTGGCCACCATAGGGGTTGGGAATGGCCGCCCCCGCAACCGAGACCAGTGCGGGCCGGATCAGGTTGGAGGACATGTCGTAGATCTGCGACGCGGTCATGGAATCCGATGAGACCTGCAACGTCAGCACCGGCACGGACGAGGCGTTGTAGGTCAGCACCAAAGGCGGCGTCATGCCCGCGGGCATCTGCTTGATGACGGTCTGGGAGACAGCGGTGATCTGCGTCTGCGCCACGGCGGTGTCGGTGCCGGGCTGGAAGAACACCTTGACGATGCCGCGCCCGTAATAGGACTGGCTCTCGATATGTTCGATATTGTTGACCGTGGCGGTCAGCGCGCGCTCGTAATAATAGACCACGCGGCCGGACATGTCCTCGGGCATGAGGCCGGTATAGGTCCAGCAGATCGCAACCACGGGGATGTTGATGCTGGGGAAGACATCGGTTGGCGTGCGGAGCAGGCCACGGACACCGAACACGACGATGAGAATGGACAGGACAACAAAAGTATAGGGCCGCTTGAGCGCGGTAACGACAATACCGTTCATGCGCGGCCTGTTGCCCCCTGCCCTGTCGGCAGGCCCGGCGCCATGAAGCACGCACAGGGCGCTCCGGGCCGGGACAGGTGGTGTTCTTGCATCTCTCGTCTCCCCGTCTGTCCATTCGGTGTTAATGGGGGTGCGTCAGGTGGCAAATGAAATTTCAATTTAGTTTCCGGCCTGCACCACACAAAAAGGCGGAAAAATTATGGTCATGGTGACACCGGGCATCCGCTCGTGCACACGCGTGGGCATGATGTCGAGCTGCGCGTGGTGCAGCGCCACAATGGCGGAAACCAGGCTCAGCCCCAGCCCTGATCCGGGAATGTGGCGGCTCTTGTCCGAGCGGTAGAAGCGCCCGGTCACCGCCTTGCGCTCGGCTGCCGGGATGCCAATGCCCGTATCGCTCACCTGCAGCAGGGCGCACTCCCCATCCATGGCGGTATGAATTTCAACCCGGCCGCCAGCGGGAGTGAATTTGATGGCGTTGTCCACCAGGTTGGCCAGCACCTCGATCAGGAGGTCACGGTCGCCCTGCACCTTGATCGGCGCCTCACGGGCGGCACAGGCCAGGATGATACCCTTGGTTTCGGCTATGGGTTCATACAGATCGACGATATCAGCCACCAGCGCATCGAGGTCCACCGTGCCGAATCCGGCCCGCCTGCGCCCGTTCTCGATCTCGCCTATGCGCAGCAGCGCGGTAATGATGGCGAAGGACTGGTCGAGGTCATCAATGGTGCGGGAAATGACATTGCGCAGCGCCTCCGCCGAGTGCCCGGCATTGAGCGCGCGGTCAAGGCGGGCGCGCACGCGCGCAAGCGGCGTGCGCAGGTCGTGGGCAATGTCGTTGCCCACGTCGCGTATTTCATCAAGCAGCTGCTCAAGGCGGTCGAGCATGCGGTTGACGCTGCCCGCAAGGCGCTGGAGGTCGTCATTCTGCCTTCCCGCGGGCAGGCGCTCGTGCAGGTCGCCCTCCATGATGCGGTCGATCGCCTCATGCATGACCTTGACGCGCGAGAGCGCGCGGTGGCTGAGGATGATGCCGGTAATGAGTGCAAACAGCACGGTCGGCACGATCGAGACCAGCATGGAATGCCGCATCATCAGCCGCAACTCGGTGCGCATCTGCCGGCTGCGCCCCAGCACAAGGTAGCGCCCGCCGGGCACGCCCACGGCCACCATGCGCAGCACGGTGGCCGAACTGCCCCCCGTGGCCTCGGGGGCTACGACATGCACGCGCCCGTCAGCCACGAGCCCCGTGGGCCAGCTATGCAGGTCGCCCACGATATAATGCTGCCCGGCATCGAACAGGGTGGTGGCGTTCATGATGATGCGCAGGTCATCGGTGGCGCGGTCGCGCACTTGCTGCTCGAGGGCTGCAGGCGTTTCACGCTGCAGGATTCCCGCCTCGCGCAGCAAAAGCAGGTCGGAGCGCTTGGCCTCGAACACGTTGGCCTGGCTGTAGCCAAAAAAGAACTGCAACGCCGCCGAGCCGATCATCGCCGCCACGACCGCCAGCGTAAGGCGGAAGGTGGCGGTGCGGAACAGCTCGTTACGAAACACGCAGCATGAACCCCGCGCCGCGGATGCTCTGGATCAGGGGCGGGCGGCCCGTTTCATCAATCTTGCGGCGCAGCTTGCCGATATGCACGTCCACGAGGTTGGTCTGGGGAATGAAGCGGTAATTCCACACATCCTCGAGCAGCATGTTGCGCGTGAGCACCTGGTTGGGGCGGCGCATGAGGTATTCGAGCAGCCGGAACTCACGCGGCAGCAGGTCGATCAGCACGCCATCGCGCCGCACGGTGCGGGTGATGAGGTCCATCTCCAGCGGGCCCGCGCGCAGCATGGTGTGGCGCGAGGTATCGGGGCGGCGCAGCAGGGCCTCGAGGCGGGCGGCGAGTTCCTCCATGGCGAACGGCTTGGTCAGGTAGTCATCGCCACCCGCCTTGAGCCCGCTCACCCGGTCATCCACCGCCGAAAGGGCCGAGAGCACCAGCACCGGCACATGCACCTGCCGCTCGCGCAGGGTCTCGATCAGCGTCAGGCCATCGAGCTCGGGCAGCATGCGGTCAACGATCATCACATCGAAATGCGCGTTCAGCCCCATGGACAGCCCCGCCGCGCCTGAAAACTCGTGCTGCACCACGAAGTGCCGGCTTTCCAGTTCCTCGATCACTTCCTGCGCGATCTTGCCATCATCCTCCACCAGCAGCACGCGCGGCGTGGCCTCGGGCCGGGGCACGGTGGGCATGGGGTCGGGCGGCAGGTTTTCAGACGGAACATTCATCACCCCTCCCTTATGCCGCGCGCAGCAAAATACGGCCAATTAAAATCATTTTCAGCGAGGGGCGGCACCCTCATGCCCCCATCGCGCCGTCATGTCGCCCTGCGCATCCGGGCCGGGGGGCGTTTGAGGTAAATCGGGCGTGGCCGCATCCTGCGTATCCACATCAAGCTCGCGCAGCCTGCGGCTGACAAGCCCGGTGCGGCGGCGGGCCTCGTCAATGGAGGAGGACATGGCGGAGGCATTGCGGGCCAGTTTTTCCAGCACGCCATCCATGCGCAGCATTTCCTGCCGTGTTGCGCCCAGCAGGCGGGCGATGTCATCGGTGCGGCGTTCAAGCGCGAGCGTGACATAGCCAAGGTGAATGGTGCGCAGCATGGCGGGCATCAGCCCCGGTCCCATCACGATCACGCGGTAGGTGCGCCCGATTTCATCAAGCAGGCCGGGAATGCGCGCCACCTCGGCATACAGCCCGTCGGTAGGCAGGTAGAGCACCGCGAATTCCACCGTAACGGGCGGCACGATGTATTTGGTGGCGATCTTGCGGGCCTCAATGCGCAGCGTGGTTTCAAGCGCGCGGCGGGCGGCGCGCTCGGCATCGGGGTTGCAGTCCTCCACGGCCTGCAACAGGCGTTCATAGGCTTCGGTGGGGAATTTGGAATCAATGGCCAGCACCGGCGGCACCGTGGCGCGCACCGGCATGCGCACGGCAAACTCAACCACCTCGCGGCTGTCATCGCGCAAGCGGCGGTTCGTGTCGTAGCTGCCTGCGGGCAGCACGTCGTCAAGGATGGTGCGCAACTGCGCCTCGCCCCAGCCGCCACGGGTCTTGACGTTGGAGAACAGCCGCTTGAGGTCGCCCACCTGCGCGGTCATGGCCGAGACCTCGCCCATCGCCTTCTGCATCGCGCCGATCTGCTCGAGCACGCGCTGGAAGGAGGTCTGCATCTGTTTTTCCACCGCCTCATGCAGCCGCTCATTGACGGCGGCACGCAGCGCGTCGCTGTTGCGCCTGCCCTCTTCCGCCATCTCGCGCAGGGATTCGGACTGGGTCACCCGCATCTCGGACAGGTCGCGACCCATCATGCGGGCAATGCGGTTGAAGGTCTCGGTCAGTTCCTGGTGGCGCTGGTCGAGGCGGTTGGAGAGCGCACGCTCGATCTCGGCCATGCGACCGCGCTGGGCTTCGTTCTCGGCCATGCGGGCGGCGGTCTCGCGCTCCATCATCACGCATAGCCGCCCGAGCAGCTCCGCGTCCTGCCCGGTGCCCATGAAAGACAGCCTGCGCAGCACGATAAACGACATCAGGCACGATATGACGGCGCACAGCAGACCGATCCAGATAACGGGTGACGCGGACAGATCAGCCATGATGCACGGACTTCCCACAATGAAGAACAAACCATGACCGTGCCCTGTCATGTGCCTGATGTAAAGTCATCATGTTTTTTTGGAATATCTGGCAACCGATGATATGCACAAACCGCAACGATCGACATCTCACCTGATTTTCAGGTTCGCGCCGCACCAAAACCCACTAGCGTGCCCCCGGCATGCCGCATTACCGCCCGCTTACGGCACATAGAACCGACCCCAAGGACCCGCCTGCCATGCCCAAGCCAACGCCGACCTGCCCGCAGGGCCAGCCCGCGCGCGGCAGATCCCTGTTCACCAGCCTGTACGCGCAGGTGATCATCGCGGTGGTGGCGGGCATTGCGCTGGGGCATTTCTGCCCGCATGCGGCGGTTACCCTCAAGCCGCTGGGCGATGGCTTCATCCGCCTGGTCAAGATGGTGATCCCGCCGGTGATCTTCCTCACCGTGGTCACCGGGGTCGCGGGCCTGTCCGACCTTGGGCAGGCGGGCCGGCTTGCGGGCAAGGCGATGGTCTATTTCCTCGCCTTCTCGTCGCTTGCGCTGGTGGTGGGCATGATCGTGGCCAACGTGGTGCAGCCGGGCGCGCATATCCACGCAAACCCCGCAACGCTCGATGCGCACGCGGTGGCGGCCTACACGGCAAGGGCGCAAGCGCATTCGTTCAGCGATTTCCTGCTCAACATCATCCCCGATACGGTGGTCAGCGCCTTTGTGTCGGGCGATATCCTGCAGGTGCTGCTCGTTGCCATCCTGTTCAGCATCAGCCTCTCGCGCATGGGCAGCAGGGGCCAGGCCATCCTGACCCTGCTCAAGCAGCTGACGCAGCTCGTGTTTGGCGTGGTGCGGCTGGTCATGTACGCAGCCCCCATCGGCGCGCTGGGTGCGATGGCATTCACCATCGGGCGCTTTGGCATTGGCGCGGTGCTGCACCTTTTCTTTCTGGTGGCCACGTTCTATGCCACGTCGGCCGTGTTCGTGCTGGTCATTCTGGGGGCCGTGGCGCGGTGGAACGGGTTTCGCATCCTGCCACTGCTGCGCTACCTGCGCGAGGAGCTGCTGATCGTGCTGGGTACGAGTTCGTCTGAATCCGCCCTGCCCACCCTCATGACCCGGCTGGAAAACGCAGGCTGCGCCCCCTCCGTGGTCGGGCTTGTGGTGCCGATGGGCTATTCCTTCAATCTTGATGGCACCAACATCTACATGTCGCTCTCGGCGCTGTTCATTGCCCAGGCGACCGACGTGCACCTGGGGCTGGGCCAGCAGCTCAGCCTGCTGCTCGTGGCCATGATCAGCTCCAAGGGGGCGGCGGGCGTTACGGGGGCCGGGTTTGTCACCCTCGCGGCCACGCTGGCGGTGGTGCCCGACGTGCCGGTGGCGGGCATGGGGCTGATCCTGGGCATTGACCGCTTCATGTCCGAATGCCGTTCGCTGACCAACATCATCGGCAACGCGGTGGCGACCATCGTGCTGGCCCGGTGGGAGGGCGCGCTCGACACGCAGCGCCTGGCCGCCGCCCTGTCGGGGCGGATCAGCGATGCGCAGGCCGACATGCCTGTCATGCCAGCCGACGGGCAGCCCCGGCCGACCATTCACTAAGGCCCTGATTTCCTTTTCGTCTCTCCATTCGCGTCCATAGGTTTCATACCATGCCTGTTTTCAAGCCCCAGACCGGCGCACTGACCACCGCGCAGAGAATACGAAGCATTATTGCGGGTTCATCGGGAAATCTGATCGAATATTACGACTGGTACGTCTATGCGGCATTTTCCATGTATTTTGCCCATTCCTTCTTCCCGCCCGGCAACCCGACGAGCGAACTGCTGCGCAGTGCGGCGGTATTTGCCATCGGCTTTCTCATGCGCCCGGTGGGCGGGTGGCTGATGGGGCTCATGGCCGACCGGCATGGCAGGCGGGCGGCGCTCAGCCTGTCGATCATCGCCATGTGCGCGGGTTCGCTCGCCATTGCCCTGTGCCCGACCTATGAGCAGATCGGGCTGGCGGCCCCCTCCGTGCTGCTGTTTGCCCGCCTGTTGCAGGGGCTGAGCCTTGGCGGGGAATATGGCGCGAGTGCCACCTACCTTTCCGAAATCGCGCCGCCGGCCCAGCGCGGGTTCTATGCCAGCTTCCAGTATGTGACACTGGTGATGGGGCAGTTGCTCGCACTCGTGGTGCTGCTGGCACTGCAGTTCGTGCTGCTCAGCCCGGCCCAGCTTGGCGCGTGGGGCTGGCGGGTGCCGTTTGGCATTGGCGCGCTGCTTGCGCTGTCCATTTTATGGTTCCGCCGCGGCATGGCCGAGAGCGAGCAGTTCAGCGCCGCGACAAAAGACAGGAACACGCATGGCGGCCTGCGCGTGCTGCTCCAGCACCCGCGCGAGGTACTGGGCGTGTGCGGCCTGACGCTGGGCGGCACGGTGGCATTCTATACCTTCACCATCTACATGCAGAAATATCTGGTCAACACGGCGGGGCTGGCCAAGGAGCAGTCCACGCTGGTCTCGACCGCATCGCTGTTCGTGTTCGCGCTGATCCAGCCCGCCTTTGGCGCGCTGTCCGACCGGGTGGGCCGCAGGCGGCTGCTGCTGTCCTTTGGCGTGATCGGCTGCCTGGGCACCGTGCCGCTCATGGAGGCCATTTCCACCGTGCACTCACCGCTGGCGGCCTTTGGCCTGGTTACGGCGGCGCTGATCGGCATTTCAGGCTATACGTCGATCAACGCGGTGGTGAAGGCCGAACTTTTTCCCACCCGCGTGCGCGCGCTGGGCGTGGCGCTGCCCTATGCGCTGACCGTATCGGTCTTTGGCGGCACGGCGGAATACGTGGCGCTGTGGTTCAAGCAGATCGGGCATGAGGGGCTGTTCTACTGGTACGTGACCGGCTGCATCGCCTGCTCGCTACTGACCGTGCTGTTCGTGCTGCCCGGCCATGACCGAATCACGCCAGAACACTGACCTTAAAGATAAAAGTTTTGGGTGAAGCTTTTTTCAAAAAGCTTCGGTAGCGCTACCCAGACACGTTCGCCTACGCCCGGCCCGACCTCAATGCACATGCATCAGGTTGCGCAGGAAGCCGGGCAGCAGCATGGCATAGGGGTTCACATGCACCGCCGGGTTGCCCATCGGCCCGGTCACCTGATAGGTGGCCGACAGCACGCCACCATTCTTCTCCGGGCTGAACAGCCAGCCCAGCAGGCCCGGCAGGTGGCCGGGGGCGGCATTGACCGCAAAGGCGGGGATGATGGTGCCATCAAGGTTGAGGGTCTTCTTTTCCAGGTTCACGTCGCCTGACACCGTGGCGCCAAGGGAGGCGTTGCTGACCAGCCCGTCGGAAATATGGATGTTCCCTTCATCCATCTTCACCGGTGCATTGAGCTGCTCGATCTGCATGCCCGGCGCATGCGGCGCACGCAGCCAGCCATAGATCGAGGCATTATTGGCCAGCCTGACCACGGCAGGCACGTTGCGCAGCTTGAACGGCCCCATATGCACCGTGCCCGAGAAGGGGGCGGTGGCCGAACTGTCATCGAACTGCCCGGTAATGTCGGTCACGCCGCCCTGCATCTCGTCGGTCACCTTCATGTCATGCAGCAGGTCGCCAAGGCTTGCCACATGCACGTCGAGCAGGCGGGCATTGCCCTGCTGGGTCAGGTGCGCCTGCGCGGGCACCGGGCCTTCCACCGTCAGCACACCACGGGTCAGGCGCACGCCATTGGTTTCAAGGTGGCTGTGCACGTTGGTCAGCGTATCGGTGGGGCCGTAATACAGGGTGCGGGCATCCACGTTCAGGTCCCACCGACGGCCCGGCGGGCCGTTGACGCGCCCGGTCGCGATTTCGGGCATGTGGTAGCCGCCGCTATCGCCCTGGTGGGCGGCCACCTTGGTCGCCGCCGTGCTGTCGGGCGCGGTCTGGAACGAGACCAGCGGCGAGAGGTCAAGCACCTTCGCCGCCACGTTCACGCCAATGGGGTCGTTCTCGCGCTGCGGCAGCAGCACAGAGGCATTGCCCACCGAGCGCCCGATGCGGAAGCCGCGCAGCACCAGCCGGCGCGTCACCCCGCCCGTGGTCTCGGCATGGCCATCAATCAGCAGGTCGGGGCCTACGGCGCGCATGTTCTCGATACCTGCAATCTGCCCATGGTCGAGGTCAAGCTCGACCGAGGCATTGGCCTCCTGCCCCACCTTCTTGGACCAGATGGGAATGGCCAGCGCCGCGCGATCAAGATCGAGGTCGATATTCACCTGCGCCTTGCCGCCCACGTAGCGGTCGTAATCCACATCAAGCAGGGCGCTGCCCGAGAAATGCTCGCCCATCTCGAATCCGGCCCGCTTTACCCCCTCCGGCGTGACATGGCCCTGCAGGCTGGCACTTTCCACCGCATGGACCATCGGCCCGCTGCGGAAGTCCATGGTGTAGATCACGCTTGAGGGAATGCCCGCCAGCACGCCCGTGCCCTGCAAAAGCAGGCCATTGGTGGTGGCATCGATGCCCAGCGTGCCGTTATCAAGCGGGCGGCCCACCACCACGTTGCCCAGATGCACCTGCGCCAGATCGGTATGGCTGCGCAGGTCGATCTGGTCGAGGCGCACATGCGCATCAAGCGGCAATGCTATGTGCAGCGACACATTGGCCCGCCCCGACGGATGCGTGAACGACATGGGGTGGCGCGAGAGCACGTTGAGCCGGGGCTCGGCCAGCAGCGCCAGCACATCACGCGCATTGCCCAGCAGGGTCACGTTGATGTCGCCCACCTGCACCTTCTTGTTCAGGCCGGTAATGCGCATGGAGCCGGGGCCGACCTCGATCCGCCCCGTGCCCGTGGCATCGACATGCCGCCCCGCAAGGTCGACAAGCTGGTACGCATGGCCGAAATGGATCATGATCTCATCGGGGCCATCAAAGGTCAGGTGGGCATCCATGTCGTGCAGCGGCGGGATGGGGCTGAGCCAGTGCAGTTCCATCGCATCGGCATCAATCGTGCCGCCAAGCGAGGCGAGGTCGAGCCCGCCCCAGCCCTTGTGGCTGCTCAGGCCCATATTGACCTGCAACTGCCGCACATGGCCATGCGGTATGTTTTCGGTCACCCACCGGCGCGCGCCCTTCATGGCGGCGGGCGGCCAGAACTCACCAAGCGTTTCAAACTCCAGCGCCCGCGCATGCGCGCCCACGTCAAGCTGGACATGGGCCGGGTGCAGCAGCGAGGCTGCACTCAGCGCCGCCGTGGCGTTCAGCGTCGGGCCGCTGCCATCATCATCGGCATGGCCCGGTGCGCGCAGGTGCAGCTCGAGGTTGCGCAGTGCCACCTTCAGCGGGCCATCAAACGGCGCGTTGGCCGGTCCCGGCCCCAGCGAGCCGGTCAGGTCGGCCACGCCCTCGCCCACCAGGAACTGTCCGGCCTTGCGCGTGGTGACCTGGCCATTGCCCGCATCAAGGTGCAGCGTGAACTCGCGCGGCATGAGGAAGTCCTGCCCCTGCCCCCCATCACGGAAAGCAACCTGCAACTGCCCGCCCACCGGCAGGTCGAGCGGGGCGACTTCCTTCTGCCCCGGCGCAAAGGCCGCGGGGCTGATGGGGTCGAGCACCAGGGTCCAGTCCACATGGCGGGGACTGGCATGGATGCCCTGCCCATGCAGCACCAGCCGCTCGCCATTGCCTTCCAGCCCGAGGCGGATATCGCCCTCCACCCCTTTCTGCCCGGTATCGTTCACCACTTTCAGCCGGGCATCCGCCTCGCCCAGCCGCCAGTTACGCCCGGTCATGCGATCGGTGAACTGCACATGCGTATCCGACACCACGGCCTGGCGCAGCGCCGTCATGTCGAGGGGGGATGCCTCCTCGGGCTTGTGCGCGGGATAGGGCGTGTCCGGCCCCAGATCGAGGCCGATCTTACCCTCATGGCTGCGCGCAAGCTGCAGCCGCCCATGCGAGACCGACAGTTCAAGAATGCGCACGATGCCATGCGCCAGCGCCGGGGTATCGAGCGTGATACGCCCCCGGCGCAGCGTATCGGCCACGTGGCCATCGCGGCGCGCGATGCGCACATCCTCCACCCAGATCACGAACGGCGCGCGCAACCCCTCATGCATCGCATTCCAGCCCAGCCGCACATGGGCTGCCGACAGGTTGCCAATAATATCCTCATGCCTGCGCCCATGGGCCACGGGCAGCGGCATGAACAGGCGCACCACCGGCGTGACCTCAAGCGGGCCAGCCGACAGGCGCATGGTCAGCACCAGCAAAAGCACGGCGGGCAGCGTAATGCACAGCAGCACCAGCCACACCACCACGCGGCCCGCAGCCAGCACCGCGCGGCGCACGCGGCTCTGGCGTGGCGGCGTGGGACCGGAGGGCGGCGAGGCTTGACCTGCCTGCGTCATGCCGTCCACGCTACGCGCCCGCGCCAATAAGCGTGCATTCCCAGTCTCTTGCCGGACATTTCTCCATGGATCAGCCCATTCCGCCCCTGCCCGCGCCACATCCCTCGTGGCAGGGATGCACATGGCCCCGGCCCGCCGACCCGCGCGCCGCGCGCATCCTGCGCGAGAACCTGTCCGATACCTGCGCGCGCGCGGGCCTGCCCGACCTTACGACCATACCGGGCATCATGCCCATGCTTGATGCGCTGGGGGGCAACAGCCCCTACCTGTCCGACCTGGCGCTGCGCGATACGGAAGCCTTCGCCACCCTTGTGCATGAAGGGGCGGAAGCCTGCGTGCGGCGCATCCTCGCCGCACTCGACGCCCTGCCGCCTGATACAACCCGCGCCGACGTCATGGCCGAACTGCGCGAGGCCAAGCGGCAGGCGGCGCTGGCCATTGCGCTGGCCGATATCGGGGGCGCGTGGTCGCTCGAGCAGGTCACCCTGGCGCTGAGCGAACTGGCCGAGAACGCGCTGAACGCGGCACTCAGGCATCTGCTGCTCCAGGCGCACGAGACCGGGCGCCTGCGCCTGCGTTACCCCGAGACCCCGTGCCGGGGCAGCGGCTTCGTGGTTCTGGCAATGGGGAAGCTGGGCGCGCGGGAACTGAACTACTCCTCGGACATAGACCTGATCATTCTGTATGACCCGGACCGTCACCCCGGCAATGGGGAACTGCGACATACCTTTGTGCGCATGACTAGCGATCTTGTCACGCTTATGGAAGCGCGCGATGCAAATGGTTACGTTTTCCGCATGGACCTGCGGCTGCGCCCCGACCCGAGCGCAACGCCTGCCGCCGTGTCGTTTCCCGCCGCCATACAGTATTACGAGAGCATGGGCCGCACATGGGAACGCGCGGCCATGACCAAGGCGCGGCCCGTGGCGGGCGACATCACGGCGGGGCGCCGTTTCCTCAAGAGCATTCATCCGTTCATCTGGCGCCGCCATCTGGATTTCGCGGTAATTGACGACCTGCATGACATGAAAGCCCGCATCGACCGCCACCGTAACGCAGGCCACGCCAATCTGGACAGCCTGCCCGCCGAGGATATCCGCAACCCCGACACCGCCATGCGCTGGCTTTTGGGCCAGAACGTAAAACTGGGCCAGGGCGGCATCCGCGAGGTGGAATTCGTGGCCCAGGCCCTGCAGCTTGTCTGGGGTGGCAGGAGGCCTGAACTGCGCGACCCCACCACGCTTGGCGCGCTGCGCAGGCTGCGCCGGGCGGGGCTGCTGGCGCGTGAGCAATCCGCAATACTGGCCCGCAACTACCGCATGCTGCGCCAGGCCGAGCACCGGCTGCAGATGCGGCTCGACCACCAGACCCACAGCCTGCCCGACACGGCGGACGGATTCGCGCGCTTCGCCACCTTCATGAACATGGGGCCGCCCGATGAACTGCCCGGCAGCCTGCTTGGAGTCATGCAGCGCTCGCGGCGCATTTTCGACCAGCAGTTTGCCGAAAGCGGCCCCGGGGACATCACCATCGCCCCCGAGGATGCCGATGCCGCCGACCGCCTGCGCGCGCACGGCTTCCCTGCCACCGACATCAATGACGCGCTGGCCATCCTCAACCGGTGGGAGGGCAACCGCCTGCGCGCCCTGCGCTCGGACCGCGCGCGCAAGCTGCTGCGCCGCCTGCTGCCCGGGCTGCTGGCCGAGATCGGCCGCCGCCAGCAGCCGCTGGCCGTGCTGCGCCGCTTCGATGCGCTGCTGGAGCGGCAGTGGGCGGGGGTGCAGTTCCTGTCGCTGCTCGAGCGCAACCCGGCCCTGATCCACCGTATCGTGACCGTGCTGGACTGCGCCCCCTTCCTGGCCGATCACCTGGCCGAGACCCCCTCCGCGCTGGACGGGCTGCTCGACATGGATGCCGGCCCCGGCGCGGTCAGCACGGTAACAGTGCTGGCGCGGCGGCAGGTGGCGGCGGCGCAGTCGGCCGAGCAGGTACTGCCGGTGCTGCGCGGGCTTGTGTGTGGCGAGGAGTTCCGCCTGTCGGTCGCCCGCCTCGAGCACCGCATGAGCGAGGACCGCGCCGCGCGTGCACGCACCGCCATGGCCGAGACGGTCATGCGCGGCCTGCTGCGCGTGGTCAGCGCCGAGCACCGCCAGCGCCACGGCACCGTGCCCGGCGGCGCGGTGGCGGTGGTAGCGCTGGGCAAGGTGGGCTCGCGCGAGATGATGCCCGGATCGGACCTTGACCTGATGGTGGTGTTCGACCACCCCGAGGATGCGGGCGAGAGCGTGGTCAGCGCCAGCGATGGCCCGCGTGCCCGCCCCCTTTCCGCCGGCACCTATTACGTGCGGCTGGCGCATGCCTTTGTCGCGGCGCTGACCGCGCCGGGGCGCGAAGGCCCGCTCTATGAGGTGGACATGCGGCTGCGCCCCTCGGGCTCGAAGGGGCCGGTGGCGGTCTCGCTCTCCGCCTTCCGTCGCTACCATGCCGAATCCGCCTGGACATGGGAGCGCATGGCGCTCACCCGCGCACGCGTGGTGGCAGGCCCGCCCGCGCTTGCGGTCCCGCTGGGGGCCGCCATTGCCACAGCCCTCGACCACGCGCCGCGCACCGCGCAGGCCCGCGCGCAGGTGCTCCATGACGTGCGCCACATGCGCGAACGCCTGGCGCGTGAACGCCCCGCCTCCGGCCCGTGGGACATAAAGCGCCGCCGGGGCGGGCTGATGGATGTGGAATTCGTGGCGCAGGGGCTACAACTTGTAGCCGCCTCGCCCGCCAGCCGCAGCCAGTCCACCCGCACCGCGCTGCTGCGGCTGGCGCGGGCGGGCGAGATCAGCATGGCCGATGCGCGGCTGCTGCGCCGGGCCGATCTGTTCTGGCGGGCATTGCAGGGTCTGATCCGCATCATCTGCGGCCATGACGTGCCCGACACCATTGCCCCCGCAAGCCTCGAGATCCTGACCGGCGAGGTCGGCGCCGCCGATGCGGCCGGGCTGCTCGCCCGCATGGACCGCATGGCCAGTGATGTTGCAAGCGTGTTTGACAGGCTGATCGTGCTCACGGATGCGCCCGATGGCGGGGAAGAAGGACATGGCGGAGGTTCCCCCGCCGCCTGAAGCGTTGCATGATCGCCCCCGTTTCAACCCCGCCGGGGCCAGCATGTGACATGGCCCCCGCACCCGGAGCAACAAGGCAGGTCATGAGCAAGGCTTCCATCCCCTTTCCCGAACCCGGCAGCGCCGTCCCCGATTTTGACATGCCCGCAAGCGGGGGCCGCACGGTCAGCCTCAATGGCGAGAAGGGCCATCCCTTCGTGCTGTATTTCTACCCCAAGGCCAATACATCGGGCTGCACCAAGGAGGCCTGCGAATTCGAGGCCGCCCTTGCTGACCTACAGAAAGACGGCGTGAGCGTGATCGGCGTCTCGCGCGATGGCATGCCCGCCATCGAGAAATTCGCAGCCGACCATGCCCTCACCTTCCCGCTTGCCTCCGACGCGGATGGCAGCGTGACCGAGGCCTATGGCGTGTGGGTGGAAAAATCGATGTATGGCCGCAAATACATGGGCATCGAACGCGCGACCTTCCTTGTCGATGCCACCGGCCACCTGGTGCAGGCATGGCGCAAGGTCAAGGTCACGAACCATGTGGCCACTGTGCGCAAGGCCATTACGGCCATGGCGCTACAGGCTGGCGCAAAAGGTCAGTAATACGGACGCGGCGCGCCATACGGGCCATAGACCACGCCCGGCGGGGGCGGCGGCGGCGGTGCGTAATAGGCCACCGGCGGAGGCGGCGGCGGGGGACGGTAATAGACCGGCGCCGGGGGTGGCGGCGGCGGGCCAAAGGCATCGACCATGGCGCCGCCCACGACACCGCCCACCAGGCCCCCCACCAGCCCGCCGACAAACGCATCGCCCGCGCCACCACGCCCGTGGGCCTGGGCCTGCGGCGCCGCGACTGCCATCGCGGCCAGAAGGGTCAGCCCCGCTGCAATACGCCCCATGTTCTTCATGACCTGTATCCTGATCCTGTCCTGTTCCGGTGGGGCATACCGCCCCGCCAGAACCATTCAGACCCGATGGACATGGCGATTTACGGGCAGGGGCCGCCCTTTTCGTGCCATAAAGCGGACCGGAGCGTTACGGATGGGCCGCGCGCAGTTCCTTCAGCCCTGACGGGATCTCGAACACGCCCGCATCCTGCGGGGTGTGGTTGACCGATGTCGCCTCGACCATGACCTTGCCATCACGGATGACCTCGAGCATCACGCCGTCATCGGTGTAACAGATCTCGCTGGGGCGCTGGTCGGTGTCCTGTGTCTGCCACAGGGCACAGGGCAGGCCCGCCACTTTCGAGACCCCCGTGCGCAGCCACGTGCCCTGCGCGCGCTGGCCCATCTGCACATTGGCGGCACCGGGGGCGGGAATGACGGTCCTGATCTTCTGGTCGGCGTTCACCACCGTCAATGTGCCCGCGTGGTAGTCGGTAATCATGTAGGTGGTGGCATTGGCGGGATCGACGCGCTGCATCATGCGGCTGGCCGACCACCGCATGCGCTGGCTCATGGTCTGGCTCGTGTCGTGCGGGGGGTAGATGGTGTAGGTCACGTCCACATCGGCCTGTGGGGTGACATAGGGGGATGAAGGCTCATCGGCGGCCAGCGCGCTGCCTGCGCCCGCCGCCAGCAGGCAGGCCAGCAGGGCGGCCCGGCCCGGGACTGGGGTAATCCGTGTCACGTCATGCAATCCTTGAAAAAAAACGGGCAGACCGGTCAGCCGCCCTTGTTGTCCCTGGCGGCAGGCGTGCCGGGTGGTGGTGGCGGGTCAACCTTGCGATAGCCCTCGGGCGGCTGGAACATGCTGTCGGGTATGGGGCCATAGACCACTTTCGTCGCCTCCAGCCGGCCTTTCAGCCCGTCGCCATCCACCCCGATCTCCTGCAGCACCACGCCATCATCGGTCACGCAGGCGGTGGCGTTGCCCTGGTCGGTCGTGACATCCCACTGCGTGCAGGCCACACCCGCCACGCTCGACGTGCCCTTGCGCGCAAACGTCATGGACAGGTCAAGCAGGAAGGGGTTGCGGATGCCGTAGCGGGCATCAAGCTGGCTGTACACCTTCTGCGGGTTGATGATGATGGTGACCTGGCGGCTCATGCGGTTGAGAATCGTCTCGCCCATGCCCTGCGGGCTGTCGATTCGCATCAGCCCGCCATTATAGGCGAACCATGTGCGGATGGGCTTGGGCTCGGGCACGCCATCGGGCTGCACGTTATAGTCCACCTGCACGTCGCGGGTGGGGGTCAGCGGCGGATGCACGCCTGCCGCGTCCTGCGCCCGTGCGGCGCACAGGCCCGTGGCGGACAGCGCCGCCGCCACGAGCGCCACCCTGCCCGGCAGCCGCATGCGCCTCATCATCGCGCGCCGCGCCGGGCGGGCCGTTGCATGCTTCATCACATATCCCCTTTCATCTGCGCAGACGGAAGCCCGCATGCACGACCCTGTCAACCGCCTGCACCCTCCGCCCCGCCACGCAGGGCCAGCAGGCCAGCGTGCAGCCGCGCGCCCCCATCGTTGCCCACCCATGCCGCCTGCCCTGCAACCGCGCGGCCCAGCTGGCGCATGTAGTCATCAGCCGGGATCTCGACCCCGCCAAACCCGGCCAGGTGCGCCGTGCCGAACTGCGTATCGAGCAGCGTGAAGCCGCCCAGCCGCAGCCGCGCCACCAGATGCACCAGCGCCACCTTGGAGGCATCGCGCATGCGGCTGAACATGCTCTCGCCAAAAAACGCCTGCCCGAGCACCACGCCATACAGGCCGCCCACCAGACGGCCCTCGTGGCGCACCTCCACGCTATGGGCATGGCCCATGCCATGAAGCTGGCAGAACAGGGTGCGGATGCGCGGGTTGATCCACGTATTCTCGCGCCCCGGGGCGGGTTCCGCGCAGCCATCCATCACGGCGGGAAAGTCATGGTCGGCCGTGACCGCGAAACGCTGCGACAGCACGGTACGCATGAGCCTGCGCGGCACATGGAAGCCGCCATCAAGCGGCAGGATGCCGCGCATTTCGGGGTAGAACCATTCCAGATCATCGGAACGGGCATCGGGCGCCATGGGGAACAGCCCCGCCCTGTAGGCACGCAGCATGAGGTCCGGCGTGATGGGAACCGTCTCTTGACCCGTCATGTTCTTAGGATAACCCTTTCGCACGCAATCATGGGCATGATCGCCCCCGCATGCACCCATCTGGCAGGAGAAACCATCCCCCATGTCCGACACCCGTCCCCGCCTTCTGCTGACCCAGCGCCAGACCCTTCCCGTAATGCAGCGTATTGAACAGAGCTTTAACATATCCGGCGTGCCGGAGCATAAACTCACAACGCGCGAACTGCTTGAGGGTGCCCGCGCCTTCCAGCCGCAGGCGATCCTGACATCCACCGGCCTGCCGCTGCGCCATGACGATGTGGCCCAGTTGCCCGACTGCGTGAAAATCGTGGCCACCGTCAGCGTCGGCACCGACCATCTCGACATTGCGGCCCTGCACGCGCGCGGCATCATCGTGACCAACACACCCGACGTGCTGACCGACTGCAATGCCGACATGGCCATGCTGCTCATGCTTGCCGCGGCCCGCCGGGCGGGCGAATACACCACGCTGATGCGCCAGGGCTGGGGGCGCGGGCTTGCCATGGACGAGATGCTGGGCACGCGCATCAGCGGCAAGCGGCTGGGCATTGTGGGCATGGGGCGCATTGGCCGCGCCGTGGCAAAGCGCGCGCGCGGGTTTGACATGCGGGTGATGTATTCCAACCGCCGCCGCCTGCCCGCCGACCAGGAGGAAGGGGCCACCTATTTCAGCACCGTGACCGACATGCTGCCGCATTGCGACATACTGAGCCTGCACCTGCCTGCATCACCTGAAACCGATGGCATGATCAATGCCGACCTGCTGGGCCGCCTGCCAAAAGGGGCCATTTTCATCAATGCCGCCCGTGGCGCGCTGGTTGATGAGGATGCGCTGATCGCGGCGCTGAAAAGCGGCCAGCTTGCCGCAGCCGGGCTGGATGTGTACCGCAACGAACCCAACCCCGACCCGCGCTTCCTCGAACTGCCCAACGTGTTCCTGACCCCGCATGTGGGCAGCGCCACCACCGAGACACGCAGCGACATGGGCATGCTCGCCCTCGATAACGTGGAGGCCGTGCTGGACGGACGCGCCGCCCTGACGCCGGTCAGCAGCTGACCGGCCCGGTTACGGAGAAGCAGACATGGGCATTGCCGGTATTTTCGTCATCTTCACGCTGCTCGCCATCGGGCTGGACCTGCTTGCCCCCCGCTACGGGGGCATACTGGGCACGCTGCTGAAGTTCTATCTGGGCTTCATGCTGGTGGCGGCGTGCATTGAACTGCGCAACGCCTTCCGCCCAGCCGTGGCGAAAGAGGGGCGCGCGGGGCCGGAGACCACCTGACGCGACCTTTTCCTGAACAAGAGCTTCGAAAGAACGCCGCCTGCGAGAAAAAAGGCGGCGCTCCAGACCGTTTGCCTCAGGCCTCGCGCGCCTGGCTTGCGGCGTGGGCCTTGAGGTCGGCCGCGGTGCGGCGCACTTCGGGCCCGTATTCACGCTCGAGCCGGCGGATGGTGAAATGCGCCTGCGCCACCGCGCGGTAATGCGACAGGAACGCCGCATTGAGCGAGGCGCCACACAACGCACCCGCCACCGGCATCATCTGCAACGCGAATTTGCGCGACAGGCCCAGCCCGTAATGGGTGGCCACCTCGCTGACCAGCATCACCACCGGGCGGCCACGCAGCATGGCGCGGGCGGAGAAGTAGCCAAGCTCGCTTTCCTCTGCCGTGCCCTTCTTGGCGCCAAACGGGAAGGCCCGCAGCGCAAAGACTTCAAGGCAGGCCGCGCGCGAGGCTTCGGTGGAGAGATCCTCGCCATTCTCACGCGCAATGCGGGCAATCTCGCGCATGATGGCCATGGTGGTGAAGCCTACATCCGCCACCAGTCCCGGCAGGCCGGTAAAGCCGCCCACCGCGCCGGACACGGTCACCGCCGCCCTGAGCGCGGGGTCGCGCCACGTGCCACCGGCGCTGGCCTCGGCCGAGACATCATGCGGGCGGTCCATGCCCACCACCGAGAGGTCGAACGCGCGGCGGATGGCCGCCTCCGCCGTAGCCTGCAGCTTGGCCTGCAGCGTGGGGGCCAGCCCCAGCGTGCGCATGCCCAGCATGGCCGCCTGCCCCACGGCGCCGCCCATGAGGTCGGCCAGGCGCACGAGCACGCCCCGCCCGGTCTCGACACGTTCCAGCGCCTGCTGGAGTTCAGTGATACACGCGCTGTCCAGCGTCAGCGGCGCCAGTTCGTTTGCGGAACCTGCACTCATTACAATGCCCTTCGCCTGATCTATCGTACCGCGCGCCAGCCCCGCAGCCGCGCACGGCACGCGGCTGCATGGGGCCAGCTGCTACGCCCATGCGGCAATTGCCACCGTTTCAGCATCATGATGGCATTCTTGCAACGGGCATGAGCATGCCCGCAGCCATGAAACGCGGGGGCCACCTAGCTGTTCCAGCCCCCCATGCGGCACAGATGCGCCCAGTGCGCATCCGATACCGGCACGACGGAAAGGCGCGACTGCCGCACCAGGGCAAGGTCGGCCAGCGCCGGATCGGCCTTGATTTCAGCCAGGGTCACGGCACGCGGCATGGGGCCGATGGCGCGCACGTCCACGCACACCCACCGGCCATCTTCCGCCGTGGGGTCGGGATAGGCCTCCCGCACGACTTCAACCACGCCCACGATCTCGCGGCCCACGTTGGAGTGATAGAAGAACGCCCTGTCACCCACCTGCATGGCGGCGAGGTTCTTCTTTGCCTGGTGGTTGCGCACGCCGGTCCAGGGTTCGGTGCCGTTTTCCACCTGCTCGGCCCATGAAAACGCATCCGGCTCGGACTTGATCAGCCAGTAGGCCATGGCCGTTTCCTACTCCACCCGCAGCCCATCACGAAAAACTGAACGGAACGGACGGATCACCACGCTCTCGAACAGGCCCACCTGGGCATAGGGGTCCTGAGCCGCGAATCCCTCGGCCGCTGCGCGGTCGGGCATGTCCGCCACCAGCAGGCTGCCGCAGGGGCGGTTTTCCGCGTCCAGCAGCGGTCCGCCATGCACGAGGTGCGGCCGGTGCTGCTCAAGGTAGGCAAGGTGGCGCTCACGGGTTGCCTTGCGGGTTTCGAGGCTGCCGGGCTTGTCGGTGCAGATGATGGCAAACAGCATGTTTTATCCTCCTGTGGGCCGACTGTCCCATGATTGGGACAGGACTGGCCGTGTCTTTTTTAACGCGATAGTGTAGAGCAACAAAACGTCAGCCCCCACCCACCCGTGGTGATGGCGCGGATTTCTTGACCGTTTTCATTGCAGGGACAGGTGCCCCCGGCACGGATGGATCAACCTTGAACGCAACGCAGAGCCTTACCGCGCGAACCGGTAACCTTTTTCACCGTTATGCCAACCCTGGCCGTTTCCTGCGCATGGGGGCAAAGCTGCAGCCGTGGCTGACATGGCCCGCCCTTGTGCTGTCGGTTGCCGGAATCGTGTGGGGGCTGTTCTTCTCCCCCGCTGACTGGCAGCAGGGCGACAGCGTGCGCATCATGTACGTGCATGTGCCCACTGCATGGCTGGCATCATCAGGTTATATGGGCCTGGCGGTGTGCTCGCTGCTCTCGCTGGTGTGGCGCCATCCGCTGGCCGACCTTGCGGCGGTGGAAATCGGGCCGGTGGGCGCATCGATTACCGCCGTGTGCCTGGCCACCGGCTCGCTGTGGGGCAAGCCGATGTGGGGCACGTGGTGGGTGTGGGATGCGCGGCTGACCTCGGTGCTGGTGCTGTTCTTCCTGTATCTGGGCCATATCGCGCTCATCCGCGCGTTTGACGAGCCGCAGCGCGGCTACCGCGCCGCCGCCATCCTTGGCCTTGCGGGCGCGGTTGACCTGCCCATCATCAAGTTCAGCGTGCAGTGGTGGAATACCCTGCACCAGCCCGACAGCATTACGGTGACCGGCGCGCCCACCATGTCCACCTCCATGCTGTGGCCGCTGGGCCTGACCACGCTGGGCTTTACGCTCGGCTTCGCCGCCATCGTGCTCGCCCGCCTGCGCGCCTCGGTCATGGAAAGCCGCGTGCGCACCATCCTTGCCGCCAACCGGGGCCGCCAGTCCGCTGCCGCCGCCCCCCAGCCCGATCGTGCCACCCCATGACCCACCTGCCCTATATCGTGGCCGCCTATGGCCTGACCCTTGGCGTCGCCGCCATCCTGTCGGTCAATGCCACGCTGCGCCTGCGCCAGGCCCGCAGGCGGCTTGCCGCCATTGAACAGCCCCGGACACGCCAGCCCTCATGACCCGCAAGAGCAGACGCCTGTGGCTGGTGGTGGCGTGCATGATCGGGCTGGGCTCGGCAGCCGCCCTTACGCTCAATGCCTTTTCCTCCAATATCGTGTTCTTCATGGCGCCCTCGCAGGTGCACAGCAAGCCGCCACCGGCTGACCGCACCATCCGCCTTGGCGGCATGGTTGTGGCGGGCAGCGTGCACCAGGAGAAGGTGAAGGACGCCCCGGTCGCCATATTTGACGTAACCGACGGGCAGGCCGCCGTGACCGTGCGCTACGAGGGCATCCTGCCCGACCTGTTCCGCGAGGGGCAGAGCGTGGTGGCCGTGGGCACCGTCAACCCTGATGGCACCTTCCGCGCCAGCGAGGTGCTGGCCAAGCATGACGAAACCTACATGCCCAAGGAAGTGGCCGAGGAACTGCGCCGCAGCGGCAAGTGGGACCCGCGCTTCGGCAAGGCCCCCGATGCCGCAAGCTGGAACACCATGACCGCCGCAGACAATGCGAAAAAACCGGCCACCCAGACGCCTTAACGGAAACTGACATCCGACCATGAACCCGGAACTTGGAAATTTTGCGCTGGCGCTGGCATGCTGCATGGCCGCCGGACAGGCGATCCTGCCCCTGATTGGCGCAAGCCGCCGCGACGCGCGGCTGATGGCGCTGGCCCCCGCGCTGGCGGTGGGGCAGATGATCGCGCTCATCACCTCATTCGCCTGCCTGATCCATGCCGCCATCACCAATGACTTTTCGGTGCAGAACGTGGCGGCCAACAGCGCGGTCAGCAAGCCGCTGCTGTACAAGATCACCGGCGTATGGGGCAACCATGAGGGCTCGGTGCTGCTGTGGGCGATGATCCTGTCCATCTGCGGCGGTGCCGTGGCGCTGTTTGGCCGCAACCTGCCCTCCGCCCTGCAGGCGCGCGTGATTGCGGTGCTGGGCGGTGTTGCGGCAGGGTTCGAGCTGTTCTGCCTGACCACATCCAACCCGTTTGCCCGCGTGTGGCCAGCACCGATGGACGGCCAGGGCATGAACCCCCTGCTGCAGGACCCCGGCCTCGCCTTTCACCCGCCCATTCTCTACACCGGCTATGTCGGCTTTGCCGTGCCCTTCGCCTTTGCCATCGCCGCCCTCATCGAAGGCCGGGTGGACGCCGCATGGGGCCGCTGGGTGCGCCCGTGGGCCGTGGCGGCGTGGTGCTTCCTGACCTGCGGCATCGCCATGGGGTCGTGGTGGTCGTATTACGTGCTGGGCTGGGGCGGCTACTGGTTCTGGGACCCGGTGGAGAACGCATCCCTCATTCCGTGGCTGACGGGCACGGCGCTGGTGCATTCGGCCATTGTGGTGGAAAAGCGCGAGGCGCTGAAGATCTGGACCGTGCTGCTGGCCATCGGCACGTTCTCGTTCTCGCTCTCGGGCACGTTCCTCGTGCGTTCGGGCATTCTCAACTCGGTGCATGCCTTCGCCAATGACCCCGCGCGTGGCGTGTTCATCCTTGGCCTGCTCGCCCTTGTCATTGGCGGCTCGCTGCTTCTGTTCGCCATCCGCGCCCCGCAGCTGACCACGGGCGGGCTGTTTGCCCCCGTCTCGCGCGAAGGGCTGCTGGTGCTCAACAACATCCTGCTGTGCTCGATCTGCGCCGTGGTGCTGACGGGCACGATGTACCCGCCCTTCATGTCGCTGCTGTTTGGCAAGACCATCTCGGTCGGCAAGCCGTTCTTTGATGCGACAACCATCCCGCTGGCCATTCCGCTCATGGTGTTCATGGGCTTCGGCCCCATGATGCCGTGGAAGCGCGCGCAGATGTGGCCGGTGCTGCGCCGCCTGTGGTGGGCGGCGTGCGTAACAGCAGTGGCGCTTGTCGTTGCCACCTTCCAGATGCGCGACATCCTGCCGGTGCTGGCTACCGCCACCGCCGTGTGGGTGATCTGCTCGAGTGTTGCTGACATTGCCGAGCGCCTGCGCCTGTTCCGCCAGCCTCTCGGCCAGAGCTGGCAGCGTGCGCGCAGCCTGCCGCGCGCAGTGTTTGGCGCGGCCCTGGCCCATGCGGGCGTGGGCATTGTGGTGCTGGGCATTGCCGGCATGTCGCAGGCGGCACACCGGATTGTGGAAGTGCATGTGGGCCAGAGCGAGATGCTGGCGGGCGATAGCTGGACCCTGACCGACGTAAAGCCTGCCGAAGGCCCGAACTACACCGCGCTGGTGGCCACCATTGAAGTGCGCCACAACGGCAGGCTGATCACCACGCTGCACCCCTCCAAGCGCACATTCGCCAGCCAGCACCAGACCACGACGGAGGTGGCGATCCACACCAACCTCATGGCCGACATCTATGGCGTGCTGGGCGACAAGCATGGCGATGACGCCAACCCGACCTATGTGCTGCGCCTGCACTACAACCCGCTGGCGCCGTGGATGTGGCTGGGCGGGCTGATCATGGCCCTTGGCGGCGCGCTTTCCCTGTCCGACCGGCGCGTGCGCGTGGGCGCGCCACGCCGGGCCAAAACCGTTGATGTGGTGGTGGTACAATGAGCGCGCAGCCTTCTTCCCCCACGCGCCGCCGCCTGCTCATGGCGGCCCCGCTGGTTGTGGCGGGCGGGGTTGGCGTGGGCTTCTGGCGCATGCTCTCGGGCATGACAAAAGGCTCGTTCGACCCGCATGACATCCATGCCCCGGCCCTCAACCGCCCCGTGCCCGATTTCGCGCTGCCCGACCAGGCACCCGGCACCGGCTTTTCGGCCGCCGACCTGCGGGGGCTGAAGGCGCCGGTGCTGGTGAACTATTTCGCCTCGTGGTGCATTCCCTGCGTGGCCGAGATGCCGGTGCTCAACGCGCTGAAGGACAGGCTGCCGATCTGGGGCATTGCCTACAAGGACAAGCCCGAGCATGCGCTGGGCTTCGTGCAGCGCGCGGGCAACCCCTATGCCCGCATCGCTGCCGACCATGACGGGCTGGCCGCAATTGACTGGGGCGTGTCCGGCGTGCCGGAAACCTTCCTGATCGGGCCGGGCGGGATCATCCGCTGGCACACCGCCTCCCCCATTACCGAGGCCATGATCACCAATACCATCATGCCGCTGGCGGACAGCCTCAAACCATGAAGACACATCCCCTACGCCGTGGCGGCCTGATTGCCCTGCTGGCCTGCCTGTTCTTCGCGCCGCTGGTGGCGCTGGCGGTGGATGATCCGTCGGAAATGCTGCCCGACCCGGCGCAGGAGCAGCGTGCCGAGGCCATTGGCGCGCAGTTGCGCTGCCTCGTGTGCCAGAACGAATCGATCGAGGACAGCAGCGCCGATCTGGCCCGCGACCTGCGCCACGTGGTGCGCGAGCATGTGGCCAAGGGCGAGAGCAACCAGCAGATCATGGACTGGATGGTCAACCGCTACGGCAACTTCATCCGGCTCAAGCCGCCCTTTACCATCGGCACGCTGCTTTTGTGGGTCATGCCGCTGCTGGCACTGTGCATTGGCATCGGCATTGCGTGGTGGACCTTCCGCCGCCCGCGCGCGCCCACGCCGCCGCCACTTTCGGATGAAGAGCGCCGCCGCCTGTCCGACCTGACCGAAACACGCTGAGATTGATATGATCTGGATTGGTATCTGCCTGCTTGGCGTGATCGCGCTTGTGCCCGCACTCCTGTCGTTCCGCCGCACCACGTTGCTGCGTGACGAGCGTGAAAGCGCGCTGGTGCTGCATCAGGCCCAGCTGGCCGAACTCGAGCGCGACCTGGCCGAAGGCATGATCGCACCCACCGAGCATGACAGCGCGCGGCTGGAAATCCAGCGCCGCGTGCTCGGCGCTGACATGCTGCCTGCCTTCATCGCCCGCAAGGGCGCCTCGACCGGGGCGATTGCAGCCGCCCTTGTAGGCCTGCCGGTTGCGGCCATTGCACTGTACATGACCGTGGGCCACCCCGGCCTGCCTGCCCAGCCGCTGGCCCCGCGCCTTGTGGCGCTGCAGAAGGAAGACCACCGCAACGATGCGCTGATCGACCGCCTGCGCGACCAGCTCAGGCAGATCCCGCCGGGGGATCCGAGCCTGTTCCAGGGTTACGTGCTGCTTGGCCAGGCCGAGGCCGGGCGCGACCATTACGCCGCCGCCGCCCAGGCCTGGCGCAGCGCCATTGAGCAGCGCTTCGACCCCGAGGTGGCAGCCCGCGCGGCTGAAGCGCAGATGATGGCCGATGATGGCCATATCTCGCCCGAGACCGCCGACCTGTACCGCCGCGCACTTGATGCCGCCCCGCCTGATGCCCCGTGGCGCATGACGGTGCAGCAGCGCATTGCCCAGTCGGAACATCAGTAACCGGTCCATCAATAACGCGCTATTGCGGCCTGACGGGGGCTTTTACGCTTGCAAGCCCCCCATGCCGGGCGGAAAGTGATGGGCATGAGCAAGGATACATCCCCCTCCCCCGCCCCTGCAGCCGATACCGCGCAGGATGAAGCGGCCAAGGAAGCCGCATTGCTGAAACAGCCTGCCGAGGCCGATGAAGTGGGTGGCCCCAAGGGGCCGGAACCCACCCGCTACGGCGACTGGACGGTCAAGGGCCGCTGCGTGGATTTCTGATCCCGCTGCCCATCCCCTTAAAATGCCTTAAGAAATAATAGAAGTTTTGGGGTGCCGCCTTTTTTCAAAAAGGCGGCGTCTTTCGAAGCTTTTTGAAAAAAGCTTCACCCAAAATTTTCGCTCAGAGTTCGTTGGGCAGCGGGCCACGCCCGAAGGATGTCTGCCGCGCGCGGTGCCCCGGCGGCGGCACGTTGCACGAGATCAGGTAGATCCCGGCCACGAACACAAGTTGCGAGAGCGAATTGAACCACAGCGCGAGTTCATATACCGCATCCGCCGTCACGGCCTGATAGAGCGCATAGGCTGCAAACGGAATGGAAATGGGCCGCATGCCCGCCAGCATGATGCGAAAGGGGTTCTGGTAGCCCGGCCGCACCATGGCCCGCATGCGGTGGATGCCGATGTAGAAAATCACCTCGAAAAACCAGCCCAGCACATTGGTAATGAGGTTGTTGATCGTCATGCCATCGAGCACCAGCAGGGCGGAAATGGAGGCGGCGGAGAGCACGATCGAGCCGACCTGAAAGCTCATGCCCACGTCCATCGCCGTCAGGCGGTCGGGCAGCGCATCGGCAACAGGCTGGAAAATCCGGTCCAGCAGCCAGGCGTCGAACTGATTGACGCGTTCACCAAATGACATGACAGCTCCCAGCCTTCTCTCTCATCACGCACAGGCGGCGGCCACGACCGCATCGGGGTAGCTGCCCGCCATGCCCGCCAGCGCAGTGTTGCTGAGCATGACAATGCTCATGCCCCGCGCCCGGTCAACCACCCATTGATGCCCGTACACACCGCCCCATGTAAAACTCCCTGCGCTGAGTGGCGTGCGTGCGGCAGTGGAATCCGTAATCACGGCGCCACCATAACCAAAGCCACGCCCGCGCATGAGCGGCCCCATTTCAATCGCACCCGTGGCGTTGCGCCCGAACAGCATGGCCGATGCGGGCGAGAGCAGCCCCTCGCCGCCAAGCCGCACTGCCTCGAGAAACGCAAGGAATTCAGGCGCATTGCCCACCATGCCCGCCCCACCCGAGGGATAGGAGGTCGGGTCATATATCCGGTCGGGCGCAAAACGGATGGCCCCCACCCCGCCACCGGGCAGCAGGCGGGGCAGCACGTATTGCGCACCCATGCGAATGGGGGCGGGCCTGCCATCGGCGTAGCAGGTGGCGAGCGTGCCGGGCGGTGGCGGGGCAAAGCCCGTCTGCTTCCAGCCCAGCGGGCCGCCTACATGATGATGCAGCGCCTCGGGCAGCGTGCACCCGGCCACGGATTCGATCACGCCGCCCATCACGTCCAGCCCCAGCGAATAGGCCCATCCCTGCCCCGGCACGAAGATGAGGCGCGTCGTGGCCAGCCGCGCCAGATTATCCACCAGCGAAAGCCCCGGCTCGGCAATGCCGTCGGACACGCCTGCGCGGGTATAGGGATTGTTATCCTGCGGAAAGGAGAAGCTGTAGGTCAGCCCGCTGGTATGGGTGAGCAACTGGTGCGAGGTGATCTGGCAGGGTCCGCCACCCGGCAGGGCAGGACGGAAATCGGGCAGGTAGCGCGTGATCGGGGCATGAAGGTCGAGCCGTCCTGCCTCCGCCAGGGCCAGCGCCACGGCGGTGATGGCCGGCTTGGTCAGCGAGGCGAGGCGAAAGGGAGTGCCCACCTGCATCGGGCGTCCGTCCTCACGGTCGGCAAGGCCCACGGCCTCGCGCACCACCACCTCGCCATCAACGGCGATGAGCACCACCGCGCCGACCAGACGGCCTGCGGCCACGGCACTTTCCATGACATCACGCACCCGCCCGGCCATGCGGGTCGTTTCCGGCTGGGTTATGGACATGACCGTGCCTCCTTCATGACTGGCGACGCAACACGCGAACTGGCCCCCGCCCGTAAAGCGGCGTAACCTTGTGGCATGATAGCACGCCTGTTTTCCAAGACATTATGCCTCTCCCTCCTGTTATGCGGTAGCACGCTTGCCACGCTCCCGCAGGCAGGGGCCGCAACGCCCGCGCCCCAGCCTGACATGCCGCTACAGGCCACCCTGCCCAACGGGCTGCGGGTCGTGATCGTGCCTGACCGGCTGGCCCCGGTCGTGAGCACCGAGATCAATTACCTGGCCGGTTCGGCCGCGGCACCGGCGGGCTTTCCCGGCACGGCGCATGCGCTCGAGCACATGATGTTTCGCGGCAGCGAGGGGCTGGACCGCGACCAGCTTGCCGCCATCGGGGCAAGGCTGGGCGGCAACTACAATGCCGACACGACGGAAAACGTGACGCAGTTCTTCTACACCGCCCCGGCGGAAAACCTCGACGTGCTGCTGCATATCGAAGCCCTGCGCATGAAGGGCCTGACACTGGCCGCCGATGACTGGGCGCATGAGCGCGGCGCGATCGAGCAGGAAGTCTCGCGCGACCTGTCGAGCCCCGGCTATGTGTACCTGGCCCGCCTGCAATCCATCCTGTTTGCAAACACGCCTTACGCGCATGACGCGCTGGGCAGCAGGCCATCCTTTGACAAAACCGACACGGTCCTGCTGCGCCGCTTCTATCGCGACTGGTACGCCCCCAACAACGCTATTCTGGTCATTGCCGGTGATGTTGACCCCGCCCGCACCATGGCGCAGGTGCGCGCGGCCTTTGGCCCCATTCCCGCCCGCGCGCTGCCCGCGCGCCCGCAGGTCCATCCCGGCCCGGTCCATGCCCAGACGCTGCATTTCCCCACCGACTACCCGGTGGGGCTGGTGGCCATTGCCAGCCGCATGCCCGGCCAGAACAGCCATGATTATGCCGCCGCCCGCATTCTGGCCGATGTGCTGTCCAGCCAGCGCGGGGCGTTGTACGAGCTCGTGCCGCAGGGCCGCGCGCTGCTGTCGAGCTTCGATTTCGTGACCAAGGCGGATGCGGGCATCGGCATCGCCATTGCCGCCTTCCCCAAGGGCGGCGAGGCAGCCCCCCTGCAGGCCCGCATGCAGGATATATTGAAAACCCTGCGTGAAAACGGCGTACCCGCCGATCTGGTCGAGGCCGCGAAACGCAAGGAACTGGCCCAGCTCGGTTTTGCCGCCAACAGCATTGCAGGTCTTGCGGAAAGCTGGTCGGAGGCCCAGGCCATCATGGGCCTGCAATCGCCCGATGATGAAGCCACCGCCTTTGCCGCCGTCACACCGGAGGACGTCAACCGCCTGGCCCGGCAGGTGCTCGACCCGCAGCAGGCCATCACCGCCATTCTCACCCCGCGTGATGGCGGCCACCCGGTCGAGGGCAAGGGTTTTGGCGGCTCGGAATCCTTCGCCTCCACCCCCGATCACCCCGTCAGCCTGCCGCAATGGGCCAATGACAGCCTGATGGGCGTGAATGCCCCCACGCCCTCCGCCCAGCCTGCCGCCTTCACGCTGCCCAACGGGTTGCGCCTGATCGTGCGCCCGGCCACGGTCAGCCATACGGTCAGCCTGTACGGCACCATCCGCCAGAACGAGGACATGCAGGAGCCACCGGGCAAGGAAGGCATTGCCGACATAACCGATGAGATGTTCCGCTACGGCAGCACCACGCATGACCGGATCGGGTTGCAAAAGGCGCTTGATGACATTGCCGCAACCGAAAGTGCCGGTTCCGATTTCAGCCTGAGCGTGCTCACGCCCGATTTCGAGCGCGGGCTTGACCTGCTGGCGGAAAACGAACTGCACCCCGCCCTGCCCGAAGCCGCCTTCAGGGTGGTGCAGGCCAATGCGGCGGCCTCGCTGTCGGGGCTACTGCATTCACCTGACTACCTGTTTGGCCGCGCGATGCAGGCCGCCGTCTCGCCCAAGGGTGATCCGTCGCTGCGGCAGGCCGAGCCTGCGGGCATCATGAAACTCAGCGTGGCGGACTGCCGCGCCTTTTATGCCGCCGCCTACCGGCCTGACCTGACCACCATCGTCATTACCGGCGACATCACGCCCGATGCCGCCTACAAGGCCATTGCCCGCACCTTTGGTGCCTGGCAGGCCACAGGCCCGACCCCCGTAGTCGACCTGCCGCCGCGCCCCGACAGCACGGCCAGCGTGACCCGCGTGCCTGACCCGTCCAGCACGCAGGCTACGGTTTCCCTGCCCGAGAGCCTTGGGCTGACGGCGACAAACCCGGAGCATTTCGCGCTCAACCTGGGCAACGAGATTCTGGGTTCGGGCTTTTCATCCCGCCTGTATCGCGACCTGCGGGTGCGCACCGGCTATGTCTATACCGTGCGCAGCCACCTGACATGGAAGCGCCAGCGCGCGGCCTACAGCATCTCGTTCGGCGCTGACCCGCAGAAGGTGGACGCCGCGCGCGCTGCTGCGATACAGGACATCATCGCCATGCAGACCCAGCCTGTCAGCACGGATGAACTGGCCATGGCGCGGGCGGGCATGCTGCGTGGCCTCGCGCTGCAATCGGCCAGCCTCGACACCATTGCCGCGGGTTACCTGCATTTCAGCGACCTTGGCCTGCCGCTCAACCAGAACGATATCGCAGCCCGGGCCTATTATACCATGAGTGCGGAAGCGATCCGCGATGCCTTCCGCAAATGGATACGCCCCGATGACCTTGCCGAGATTATCAAGGGCCCACCCGCAACACGGTAAAAGCAGATGAAAGTTTTTGGTGAAGCTTTTTTCAAAAAGCTTCAGAGAACGCCGCTTTTTTGAAAAAAGGCGGCACCCAAAAACTTTCATTCTTTTCTCTCGACATAAAAAAAGGGCGGTGCATTCCTGCACCGCCCTTTTTTGTGCCCGGCACCAGCCCACGCATGCGCGGGCCGGAGCCTGTGGCTCGGATCAGCTCTCGGCGTTACGGCGACGGATCGCGGCACCCAGAATATCACCCAGCGACGCACCGCTATCGGAAGAACCGTAGTCGGTGATCGCCTGCTTGTCCTCCTCGACCTCTCGGCCGCGGATGGTCAGGGCCAGCTTGCGGGCAGCGCGGTCAACCGACACGACCTTCGCATCAACGCGCTCGCCAACGGCGAAGCGCTCGGGGCGCTGGTCGGCCTTGTCACGGGCCAGTTCCGCACGGCGGATGAAGCCGGTCAGAACGTCGTCAACCTTCACCTCGATGCCGTTCGCCTGAACCGCGGTCACGATGCAGGTCACGACCGCACCCTTCTGCACCTTGCTCAGCGTGTCGGCTGCGGGGTCTTCATGCAGCTGCTTGATGCCCAGCGAGATGCGCTCTTTCTCCACGTCCACGTCCAGAACCTTGGCCTTTACGACCTGGCCCTTCTCGTAGTGGCTCATGGCGACTTCGCCCGGCTCGTCCCACGACAGGTCGGACATGTGAACCATGCCATCGATGTCGGCGGAAAGGCCGATGAACAGGCCGAACTCGGTGATGTTGCGGATCTCGCCTTCCACCACGGAACCAACCTTGTGTTCCTCGGCGAACTGCTCCCACGGGTTGCGCTGCACCTGCTTCAGGCCCAGCGAGATGCGGCGCTTCGCGCTGTCCACATCCAGAACCATCACATCGACTTCCTGGGAAGTGGCGACGATCTTGCCCGGATGGACGTTCTTCTTCGTCCAGGACATCTCGGACACGTGCACCAGGCCTTCGACGCCCGGCTCGAGCTCGACGAACGCACCGTAGTCGGTGATGTTCGTGACACGACCGGTGTAGCGGGCACCCGGCGGGTACTTGATCGCCACGTTCTCCCACGGGTCAGCCTCAAGCTGCTTCATGCCCAGCGAGATGCGCTGCGTGTCGGGGTTGAAGCGGATGACCTGCACGCGGACCGGCTGGCCGATCTGCAGCGCCTCGGACGGGTGGTTGATCCGCTTCCATGCGATATCGGTCACATGCAGCAGGCCATCGACGCCACCAAGGTCGACGAACGCACCGTAATCGGTGATGTTCTTGACCACGCCATCGAGGATCATGCCTTCCTTCAGGCCCTGGATCAGCTCGCTGCGCTGCTCCGCACGGGTCTCTTCGAGCACGGCGCGACGCGACACGACGATGTTGCCGCGCGCGCGGTCCATCTTCAGGATCTGGAACGGCTGGGGCACGCCCATCAGCGGGGTCACGTCGCGCACGGGGCGGATATCGACCTGTGAGCCGGGCAGGAACGCCATCGCGCCGCCGAGGTCGACCGTGAAGCCACCCTTGACGCGGCCATAGATGGTGCCGTTGACGCGCTGGTTGCCTTCGAACGCCTTTTCAAGGTTCGACCAGGCTTCCTCACGGCGGGCCTTCTCGCGCGACAGGACGATGGACCCGTCACGATCTTCGTACCGCTCGACGAACAGTTCGATGACATCACCCGGCTTGACATCGGGGGTAACGCCCGGCGGGCCGAATTCCTTGAGGGAGACGCGCCCTTCGCTTTTCAGGCCGACATCGACGATGGCGTATTCATCCGTCAGGCGAACGACGCGACCGGTGACGACGGAACCGTCAAACGCGGAATCGCGACCGAGGGTTTCCTCGAGGAGATCGGCAAAGTTCTCGACGGGCTGTGTTGTGGCTGAAGCCATGAGTTACTCGTAAATCCTGTAACCACATCATGACCGCGCGGCGGCGGATGTGGACAATCCTGCGCCCCCGCCTGCCCGCCTGCGCGGTAACATGGGAACGACTTGCCCGGGCTCCCAACCACGACACGGTCGCGGCACGCCTGCGGGCCAGATGTGAAAGATCATGCCCGGCGCTGGCGCGCGGGGCATATACCGTTGAGCACAGACACCCTATGGGCGGCGCATGTCAATAAAAACCGTGCCGGGGGCGAATGGTTCGCGCACAAAAGCGCGCTAGCGCGTCTTCAGCGCCACGATCCGCAGGGCCTCGGCCAGGACTGCGGCGGCATCGAGGTGGTCGGTCTCGATATGCACGGCGTCATCCGCCGGGCGCAGGGGCGCGGTGGCGCGGGCGGAATCGGCCGCGTCACGCGCCGCGATCTCGCGCTCCACCTGTGCGATCTGTGCCGCGCGATCAGGGGCGTCGGGGTCGGTGGCCATCTGCTCCCACCGCCGCTCGGCGCGCGTGCGGGCCGAGGCCGTAATGTAGAGCTTGACCTGGGCGTCGGGGAAAATGACCGTGCCGATATCGCGCCCGTCGAGCACCGCGCCATGGGCACCGGCAAAGCGGCGCTGCACATCAACGAGTACCCGGCGTACGGCGGGCTGGGCGGCCACGAGGCTTGCGGCACGGTCCACCTCGGGCACGCGCAGGTCGGTGCGGCGCAGGTCTTCCATGCCCACGGTGGCGGCAAATTCCTCCGCCGGGGCGGTGGCGGGGTCATGCCCGGCATCAATCATGCGCCGCCCGGTGGCGCGGTAGAGCAGGCCGGTGTCGAGATAGGGCAGGCCCAGCGCCTCGGCCAGACTGCGGGCCAGCGTGCCCTTGCCCGCCGCGGCCGGGCCGTCAACCGCTATGACCAGGCGCTGCGTCATGCCGCAAGCCCCGCGCCGATGCTGTTCATCAGCCCCACGAATCCGGGAAAGCTCGTGTCGATGAAGGCGGTATCATCCACGCTGACCGGCTTTTCGGCTGCAAGGCCCATCACGATCGCGCTCATGGCCAGGCGGTGGTCCATGCGGGTCTCGACCAGCCCGCCACCGGGAATGGCGCCGCCTGTGCCATGCACGATCATGTCATCGCCGACCACGTCCACCTTGATGCCATTGGCCTCAAGCAGCGCCACGGTGGCGGCAAGGCGATCGCTTTCCTTCACGCGCAGCTCCTCCAGCCCGCGAAAGCGCGACTGGCCCGTGGCATGGGCGGCGGCCACGGCCAGCACCGGATATTCATCGATCATCGATGGTGCGCGGGTGGCGGGCACGTCCACGCCATGCAGCGCGCCTGCGGTGGCGGTCAGGTCGCCTACCGGCTCGCCGCCCTCGACACGCTCGTTGCTGATGACGAGATCGGCCCCCATCTCACGCAGCGAGGTAAACAGCCCGGTGCGCAGCGGGTTCAGCCCCACGCCCTGCACGGTTACCTTCGAACCCGGCACCAGCAGCGCTGCCACCAGCACGAAGGCAGCAGAAGACGGATCGCCCGGCACCACGATGTCACGCGCGACAAGGTCGGGGCGGCCCTGGAGCGTAATCACGCGCCCGCCCGCGCCCATGGGCTCGACATGCACCTGCGCGCCGAAGTGGCGCAGCATGTTTTCCGTATGGTCGCGGGTGGCGACGGGTTCTTCCACCCGGGTCTTACCCACCGCGTTCAGCCCGGCCAGCAGCACGGCGGACTTGACCTGGGCCGAGGCCACCGGCAGCCGGTAGGCCAGCGGCGGCGGGTTGGCGTTGCCCGCGATGGCCAGCGGCAGCCGGCCGCCCTGGCGCGAGAGGAAGGTGGCCCCCGTGGCGGCCAGCGGGTCGGTCACGCGCTTCATCGGGCGGCCACGCAGGCTGGCATCGCCCGTCATGACCGAGGTGAAGCCGTGGCTGGCCAGAATGCCCGACAGCAGGCGCGCCGCCGTGCCGGAATTGCCCATGTCCAGCACATCGGCGGGTTCACGCAGCCCGTCGAGCCCGCAGCCCTGCACGCGCCACTGGCCTGCCCCCTTGCGGGTGATGTCCGCGCCAAGGGCCCGCATGGCATCGGCGGTGCGCAGCACGTCCTCGCCTTCCAGCAGGCCGGTGATGTGGGTCGTGCCGCGCGCAAGGGCTGCAAACATCAGCGAGCGGTGGCTGATCGACTTGTCACCCGGCACATGGACCGAACCGGACAGGGGCGCGCGCGGGGCATGAACCGTCAGCGCGCGAACGGAAGAAGGGGCATGATCGGTTTTCATAACGCATCCCATTCCGTATTCCGGGTGACAAAGTCAATCACAGATCGGCATGATCGGGGTGCCGGGGTGCGGGGGCAATGTTTGACATCAGCCGCGCAAACTGGCATGGGGCTGCGCCTTTTGCCACTTCCGGATACGGTGGCTCCATTCATCATCAAAAACAGGATCGACAGGTTCAAGATGGCTCAGTCCAACCTCGGCACCAAACGTGTCTGTGTCTCCTGCAGCGCCCGTTTCTACGATCTGAACAAGAATCCGGCCGTCTGCCCCAAATGCGGCGCTGAACAGCCCGTGGAACTGCCGCGCCTGCGCCGCCCGGTGGAAGCTGCCCCCGAATCCAAGCCCAAGACCGGCGATAACGCGGTCGATAACGACGTGGATGTCGATCTCGACGCCGATGCGGATGAGGATGCAGACGCCGTGCTGCCTGACGACGCGGGCCTTGATGACGATGATGACGACGACATCAGCAGCGCTGACATCGACGTCAAGACCGACAAGGACGACCACGACAACTGATCCTGACCGGCCCGGAGTCCACGCTCCGGGCCGTTTTTGCATCAGGCGGGGTTGCGGCGCTCGATCTCGACGCCAACCGATTCGGCATCATCGAAGATGTCGAGTTTTTCCACACGCACGCGCGTGATGCGCACGCGCCTTTCCGCCAGCACGCCTACCGCGATTCGCTCGGCCAGCGTTTCCACAAGGGCGACATGCCCCTGTGCCACCAGCGCGCGCACCAGCAGCACCACACGTTCATATGATACCGTGCGGGCCAGATCATCCGCCCCCACCTCCAGCGAGGCGCTGTCAGCCACGCCAAACATCACATTGACGCGAATGCGCTGGGTTACGCCCTGCTCGTGCTCGAACACGCCGATATGGGCATCAAGCACCATGTTGCGCACGAACAGGCAGCGCAGGTTTTCAGGTTCATTCCACGGCGGGAATACGGACATGGTGGTTCCTGTCGGTCGGGGGCTTCAGCGCGCGGGTGGCGTGGGTGACCACTGCATGTGCTGGCCGCCATCAAGGGCAAGCATCTGCCCGGTTACGGATGGCAGGCAGATCAGCGACAGGGCCGCGCGCGCGATCTCATCAGGCGTGGCAACCCGGCCGAGCGGCACGGAGGCGCACTGGCGGGCAAACTGCTCCGGTGTCTGCCGTGGCGTGGGCAGCACGGGGCCGGGGCCTATGGCGTTGACGCGAATCTGCCGTGGCGCCAGGGCCAGCGCCATGGTCTGGGTCAGCGTCCATAACGCCGCCTTGGACACGGTATAGCTGACAAAATGGGGCGTGAGCGACCATACGCGCTCATCAAGCATGTTCAGCACCATGCCATCCGCGCCCTCGGGCAGCAGGCGGGCGAATTCCTGCATCAGCACGAAGGGCGCGCGGGTATTGGGCTCCATATGGGCATCCCACCCTGCCCGTGTCGCGTCATCCCATTCATCACGCATGAACATGCTGGCATTATTGACCAGCACGCCCACCGGGCCGAGCGCGCGGGTCGCCTCGGCCACGAGCGGCGTGACCATTGCCTCCTCCGCCAGATCGGCGGGCAGCAGCACGGCCCTGCGGCCTGTAGCGCGGATTTCGGCAGCGGTCTGTTCCGCCGCCTGCGCGGACGTGTTGTAATGCAGCGCGATATCGAAACCCGCCTGCGCCAGTTCCAGCGCAATGGCGCGGCCAAGGCGGGCCGCGCCGCCAGTAACAAGGGCTGCGCGCGGCATGCCGGCAGGCACCGGCCAAAGCGTGCTCATGCGGGCCTGCGCGCCATGATGGCGGCAGCCAGCGTGCCATCATCAAGCACGTCAAGCGCGCCGCCCACCGGCACGCCCTGCCCCACGCGGCTGATCTTTATGGTGTCAAAGCGGGCCAGCCGCTCATGCAGCCAGTGCATGGTGGTGGCCCCCTCCACCGTGGCGCCAAGGGCCAGGATCACTTCGCGCACGCTGCCCCCGGCAATGCGGTCGAGCAATGGCTGCACGTTGAGGTCATCCGGCCCGATGCCGGACAGGGCGGACAACGTGCCGCCCAGCACCTGGTACACGCCGCGATGCACGCCCGCGCGCTCGAGCGCCCACAGGTCGCCCACGTTCTCCACCACGCACACCAGTCCCGCATCGCGTGTGGGGTCGGCGCAGATGGCGCAGGGATCGGTCGTGTCGAGATTGCCGCAGCTCGAGCAGGTGCGCACGGCACGCGCCGCCTGCTCCATGGCCTGCGCCAGCGGCAGCATGCGGGCATGGGGCTGGCGCAGCAGGGCCAGCGCCGCCCGGCGGGCCGAGCGGGGCCCGAGCCCCGGCAGGCGGCCCAGCAGGGTCACCAGCCGGTCGATCTCACCCGGCCCGCTCATGCATGCCCTCCTGTGCCCTGGTTCAGAACGGGAATTTCATCCCGCCCGGCAGGTTCAGGCCGCCGGTGACCTTCTTCATTTCCTCGCTGGCGGTGGCGTCGAGCTTCTTGCGGGCATCGGCGCTGGCAGCAAGAATCAGGTCCTGCAGCATTTCCATCTCGGCGGGGTCGGCCAGCTTGGGGTCGATGGTGATCGACTTCATGTCGCCCTTGCCGTTCATGGTCAGCGTGACCATGCCAGCGCCCGCGCTGCCTTCAATGACCATGTCTTCAAGCTTGGCCTGCATTTCTTCCATGCGGGCCTGCATCTGGGTGGCCTGTTTCATCAGGCCGGCAAGATTTTTCATGTTCAGTGTCTCTCCTCAGGCAAAATCATCTGCATCCAGGTCGTCCTCTTCTACCAGATCGGCATCAAGAGGGGCGAATTCGAGGTCTGGCGCCAGACTTTCCAGCGCCAGTTCTTCGGGTGGCAGGCCATAATCATCGAGCGCGTGGTCGGTTACGGCACCAAGGCGGGCGGTGGGAAAAACCGCCAGCACCGCCTGCACCAGCGGGTGGGCCTGGGCCTGCGCGCGGTGCAGCTCGATGATCTCGGCCCCCTGCTCTGCAATCGTGGCCTCGCCTTCCTCTTCGGACTGGCGGACCTGCCATGTGGCATCGCCCGTCATCTCGCGCAGGAAGGTTTCCAGCCGCCGGGCCAGGCCGGGCAGGCTGTTGCGCTCCACCCGGATCGTAATCAGCGGCGGCTCAAACGCGACAAGATGCACCGCATGGTAAAGATGGCCATGCAGCATGGCGTCACGCCCCGACACAAGGGCCAGGGTCTCGCGCCACGTGCGGGGCGCGGGCGCAAGCGGCATCTCCTCCACCCGGCCGATCTCGGGCGCGGGCCGCGCCGTGGCATCGACCCGCACGCCGCCATTGGCCACCATGCGGATGGCCCCACCACCACCGCCCTCCGGCCCCGGCGCAACACTGGAGGATGCGCCAGCCTGCACCCCGCCCCCCGTGGGCGCGGCAGGAGAGGCCGAAGCCTGTACGGGCGCGGCCGCGGCATCCTGCCCCAGCACGCGGCGCACCACATCGCCCGGCGGCGGCAGGTCAGCCACGTAGCACAGGCGGATCAGTACCATCTCGGCGGCCTGCCTGCGGTCAGGCGCCTGCTCGACCTCGGCCACACCCTTGAGCAGCATCTGCCATGTGCGGCCCAGCACCGGCACGGGCACGCGCTCGGCCAGGGCCGCCCCGCGCAGGCGCTCTGCCTCGGGCATCTCGGGGTTGTCACGCAGGGCGGGAATGGCCTTGAGGCGCGAGACGGTATGCACAAGCTCCAGCACATCGCCCAGCATCACGCCCAGATCGCCACCGCGCTCATACACATCGCCGGTAATGGCCAGCGCGCGCTCCGGGCGGCCTTCAAGCACGGCATCGAGCAGGTCGAACACCAGCCCGCGATCGGCCAGGCCCAGCATGCCCGCCACGAGGTCCAGCCCGATGGGGGCGGCATCCGTGCCGCCCTCGCCATCAAGCGTGCCCTGGGCTATGGCCTGATCGAGCAGCGACAGCCCATCGCGCACCGAGCCATCGGCAGCCCGCGCGATCAGGGCCAGCGCATCAGGGGTGAAGGTGACGTTCTCGGCGCGGGCCACGCGATCGAAATGGGAGGTGAGTTCCACCTGCGGCACGCGGCGCAGCGCGAAGGTCTGGCACCGCGAGAGCACGGTGACCGGCACCTTGCGCAGTTCGGTCGTGGCGAAGATGAAGGTGACCTGCGCGGGCGGTTCCTCCAGCGTCTTGAGCAGCGCGTTGAACGCGTTGCGCGAGAGCATGTGGACCTCATCGATGATGAAGACCTTCATGCGCCCCTGCATGGGGCGGAAGCGGGTCGCCTCGATGATTTCGCGCACGTCGTCCACGCCGGTGCGCGAGGCGGCATCCATCTCCAGCACATCGGGGTGGCGGTCAGCGAGGATGGCCACGCAGTTGGGGCACACGCCGCACGGGTCCGCCGTGGGGCCGCCTTTGCCATCAGGCCCGGTGCAGTTGAGCGCGCGGGCAATGATGCGCGCCGTGGTGGTCTTGCCCACCCCACGCACGCCGGTCAGCATGAAGGCATGCGCCACGCGCCCGAGCGCAAAGGCGTTGCGCAGGATGCGGACGGTGGTTTCCTGGCCGATCAGGTCATCGAATGTGGTGGGGCGGTATTTGCGGGCCAGCACGCGGTAGGGTGCGGCGGGTTCTGCATCCGCCACGGCGGGCGATGCCGATGGCGGCGGGGCGTCACCAAACAGGCCGGGGCCATCTGCGGGCGGTGCAGGCAGCCCGGCCTCCTCGGAACGATCCTGATCCGACGAAACGGTCATTGATGCATCCGGGCTGGAGAAGTAGCCATGGCGTACGTGGCGCGATGGCGACACAGAAACTTGTTTCAGATGAGAGACCGGCCATAACCCGGACGAAACTCACTACGGCTGCTTCCTTCCGGACCTGACCAGGTTAGCAAGGTATCCGTCTACAACCGATCTCCCGAGCGGGTTCTAACACATACACCCGCCCCATGCACAAGGGGGCGGGCAAAAAAATCACGCTTATTCCCCGACAGCCGCACCGGACTGGTGGCGCAGGTCGGCCCCGCCATAGTAACGCGCCTGCCCCAGCCGGCCGATGCGCGGGCCACCGACAAGGATGCTCTCGGCAACGCCCCAGGGCGCATGCTCCTCCACCCTGTAGCCTTCATGGGTGAGCGTGCGGATGACGGCGGGCGAGAGCGCACCATGTTCCACCTGCACCACATCGGGCTGCCACTGCTCATGGATGCGCGGCAGGTCGACCGCCTGCTGCACGTCAAGCCCGTAATCGACCATGCCGGTCAGCACCGACAGGATGATGGTGGGAATGCGCGAGCCACCGGGGCTGCCGAGCACCATGGCAGGCTGGCCATCATGCGAGATGATGGTCGGCGCCATGGAGGAGAGCGGCGTCTTGCCGGGCGCTATGGCATTGGCCTGGCTGCCCACGATGCCGAACATGTTCGGCTCGCCGGGGCGGGTGGCGAAATCATCCATCTCGTCATTCATGACCACGCCGGTGCGGCCCGCCACCACGCCTGCGCCAAACCAGCCATTGAGCGTATAGGTCACCGCCACCGTCATGCCGGACTGGTCGGCGATGGAATAGTGGGTGGTTTCCTCCTTCTCGCCTTCAGGCTGGCCGGGGCGCAGGCTGGCGGAGGATACGGCATGATTGAGCGGCAGGTACTGGCGCACCTGCGCCGCGTAGGCGGGGTCGGCCAGGTGCGCGATGGGGTTGTTGACGAAGGCGGGGTCGCCAAGGTCCTGCCGGTCGGCATAGGCGTGGCGCATGGCCTCGACCTCGCGCTGCACGGCTGCGGCCGTATGCAGCCCGAGCGCATGCATGTCATAGCCTGACAGGATGTTGAGCATCTCGCACAGCGCGACACCGCCACCGCTTGGGGGCGGCGCGGTATCGATATGGTAACCGCGATAGTCGCATGTCAGCGGCGCCATCATGCGGGTGTGGTAGCTAGTGAAATCCCTGCGCGACAGGATGCCGCCGCCCTTCTGGCTGCTTTTTACGATCTCTTTCGCCACCGGCCCTTCATAAAAGCCGCTGGCCCCCTTGCGCGCGATCCGCTCGAGCGTGCGGGCCAGGTCAGGCTGCACCAGCCGCTCGCCCGCCATGAGCGGCGTGCCATCGGGGTGCAGGAAGATCTTGCTGGCGTACGCATCCCTGGCAAAGGCCTCGGTAGAGGTGTGCAGCAGGTCCGCATCGCTGGGCTTGAGGATGAATCCGTCACGCGCCAGCATGATGGCAGGCGCCATGACATCCGCGCGTGACAGCCTGCCCCACCTGTCATGCACCTCTTCCAGCCCCGCCACGGTGCCGGGAACGGCAACGGCCTTCCACCCCTTGGTGGAGGCGCCGGCAATGACGTGGCCCGCCGCATCCTGATACATGGTGGCCGTGGCGGCCCCCGGCGCATGCTCGCGGAAATCGACAAAGGTCGCATGCCCGCCGGGCATGCGCAGGGTCATGAACCCGCCGCCGCCAATATTGCCCGCGGCAGGATAGACCACCGCCATGGCATAGCCCACCGCCACGGCGGCATCGACCGCGTTGCCGCCGCGCGCGAGGATGTCGGCCCCCACATGGGCAGCAAGGTCCTGTGCCACGACCACCATGCCATTGCGCCCCGGCGTGGGCGCCATGCCGATGGCCTGGCCGCCCTGCGTGTTCTCGAATGCCAGCGGGTCCACCACCGCGGCCTGCCCCGCCACAGGCAGGGCGGCGACAAGGCATGAAAGCAGGAGCGCGCGGTAGTGCAGGCCACGGGCAGAAGGCATGGGCGTTTCCTCTCTGTATCGTCGGTATCCTTGCCCCCGCAGCAGCAAGGGGCGGCGTGTTACGCCAGCGTGTAGGGCGGGCAGGTATAGCCTGCGGGCGAGAGGGTGAAGACCTCGCACCCGTCTTCCGTAACACCCATCATGTGCTCGAACTGGGCGGAGAGCGAACGGTCGCGCGTTACCGCCGTCCACTTGTCTTCCAGTATCTTCACGTCCGGGCGGCCGATATTGAGCATGGGCTCGATGGTGAAGAACATGCCCGGGCGCAGCACAAGGTCCGCATCGGGGCTGACGTAATGCAGCACGTTGGGCGGCGCGTGGAAGGTGCGCCCGATTCCATGCCCGCAGAAATCACGCACCACCGAAAAGCGCCGTGCCTCGGCATAGGTCTGGATGACACGTCCGATATCGTTCAGCGTGGCGCCGGGGCGCACGGCATCAATGGCCAGCATGAGGGATTCGTAGGTCGCCTCGATCAGCTTCTGCGCGCGCAGCTTGACCTTGCCCACGGTGTACATCCGGCTCGTATCACCGTACCAGCCATCAAGGATGACGGTCACGTCGATGTTGAGGATGTCGCCATCCTTCAGCGTCTTTTCACCCGGGATGCCGTGGCAGACGACATGATTGATCGAAATGCAGCTTGAGGCCGGATAGCCGCGATAGCCCAGCGTGGCCGGCACCGCGCCATTGGCAATCATGTAATCATGGATCAGGCGGTCAAGCTCGCCCGTGGTCACACCCTCGCGCACATGCGGGGTGATCATGTCGAGCGTGCGGGCGGCAAGCTGGCCCGCCGCCCGCATGCCCACGAAATCTTCTGGCGTGTGGATCTTTACCGCGCCGCCGTGCATATCGCCTTCCATGCCGCTAACCTTTCCTGTCATCTGTGCATGACCACCCGCCCGCAGTCATGAGAGGGACAACAGGAACACGCCTGACCCGCCTGCCAGCCGCGCCGGATGGATAATCGTGCCTTCTATACCCTGCCCGGCGCGTGCTGTCAGCTTCGTGACTTGGCGCGCGCATGCGTGGTGTGCGCCACATGCCCCATGCTGACCAGGTGCACATGCGCCCGCACGGGGGCGGGGTGTACGTGCACCACCGTTCCATGTCCGCGCCGGATGCGGGTGTAGGAAGCGGGAATGCCCGGGGCCTCGGCCACTTCATCCGCCGTCGTGGCCCGCAGGCGGGCTGAGGCCAGCGTCATGCCATGGCGCCCGGCAACCGACCTGCCGCCCGCACGCGCCAGCAGCAGCGGCCGCATGGCGGGACGCGCCACGGGGGCCACGCCCTCGGCCTCGAAGCTGGTGTCGAGCAGCGCCGCCATAGTGGTGTTGCGCCGCGTATTGGACTTCGCCCCCATCACCACGCCGATCAGGCGCACGTTGTCACGCACGGCGGAAGTGACGAGGTTATGGCCCGCCTCATCGGTATAACCGGTTTTGAGGCCATCGGCACCGGGATAGGCGCCGAGCATCGGGTCATGGTTGGGCACTTCGCGCCCGTGGAAATAGAAACCCGGCACCGCAAAGTAATGGTAGTATTCGCCATAATCCACGATCAGGTGGCGCGCCAGGGTGGCGAGGTCACGCGCCGATGTCATCTGCTCGGGGTTGGGCAGGCCGGACGCGTTGCGGAACACGGTATCATACATGCCGAGCCTGCCCGCCTCGCGCGTCATCATCGCGGCGAAGCGGGTCTCGTCGCCCCCGCCGAGGAACTCGCCCAGCGCGCAGGCCGCATCATTGGCGGACTTGGTGACCAGCGCCAGCACCGCCTGCTCCACCGTAAGCTGCGAACCCGGACGCAGGCCAAGCTTGGAGGGCTCCATGGAGGCGGCATGGACCGAAACCGGCATTTCCTGATTAAATGAAACCTGCCCCGTGCGCACGGCCTTGAAAGCGAGGTACAGCGTCATCAGCTTTGTCAGGCTGGCGGGGTAGCGCCGCAGGTCCGAATCCTGCTGCGACAGCACGGCCCCGGTGCGGGCATCGACCACGATGGAGCTGACCTGCCCCACATACTGCGCCCTGGCCGCATGCATGCCCCCAAGGCCGACGCACAGCCCCACGGTTGCGGTGATCCTGAGGCGGGAAAGGCGGGTAGCGGGTAAACGGCTCATGGGATGGCGAAACCTGCGCGTGCAATGATCATCATACGGCTTCGGGCGCACGGGGTTACCCGGCACCCCTCCATCCATTCATCGGGTTGCTTGGCTGCAACCATTCTAAAAGAAAGGTTTTCTATTCGTCCAGAGCGTAATTATAACCTTGCCATTCCATAAACGGGATGCGCGCCGATCAGGGGAGATGCAAAAAAATCCCTGTCCCCCGGCGCTCGCCCCTTTCAACCGGCGGCAAAGTTCCAATATGGTACCTGTCATGTCTGCTATTGCTCAAGCTTCCCTGCCCCACACCGCGCCCCGACCCGGCGCGGACAGCCCGCGCCCGCATGGGCATGGCGGCAATACGCCCCCACGCCGTAACGGCGGGCAGGACTCGCCGCCGGGCAATGATGACGGCATGATCGACGTGGTCATCCGCACCCGGCCACAGACCCGCAAGCCGGCCATGTACAAGGTGCTGATGCTCAATGACGACTACACGCCCATGGAATTCGTGGTGCATGTGCTCGAGCGCTTTTTCCAGAAAAACCGCGAGGAAGCGACCGACATCATGCTGCACGTTCACAAACGTGGCGTGGGCGTGTGCGGGGTCTTTACGTACGAGGTTGCCGAAACCAAGGTAACACAGGTGATGGACCTCGCGCGCCAGAACCAGCACCCGCTGCAATGCACGATCGAAAAGGACTGAGCCCACGAGCAAGCGCATCTTCCCGCCCCCGTCGCGACCCGATCGCGTTCCATGGCATTTTGTGCTGGCATTTCCATCGCAACAGGGCAAGGATTGTCCTGGCTTACCGGTTATGATCTCCGGGGTCCTGGTGGCCCCTCTTGGAAAAGGAGCGTCTCGGCATGTTGTCACGTAATCTTGAACAGACGCTTCACCGTGCGCTGACACTGGCCGGCGATCGCCGGCACGAATACGCAACGCTTGAACACCTCCTCCTCGCGCTGATCGACGACCCTGATGCCGTAACGGTGTTCCGTGCCTGCGGGGTCGACCTGAACAAGCTGCGCACCGACCTGACCGACTTCCTCGACAAGGACCTGGCAGGGCTGGCCGCCGACCGCACGGTCGACCCCAAGCCCACTGCCGCCTTCCAGCGCGTAATCCAGCGCGCGGCCATCCATGTGCAGTCCACCGGGCGCGACGAGGTGACCGGGGCCAACGTGCTCGTGGCCCTGTTTGCCGAGCGCGAGAGCCATGCCGTGTATTTCCTGCAGCTGCAGGACATGACGCGGCTGGACGCGGTCAACTTCATCTCCCACGGCATTGCCAAGGCGCCCGACCGCTCGACGCGCCGCCCCGTAGCGGGCAGCCCGCCCGAAGGCGGCGAGAGCGAGGAACGCGGCAAGACCGGGCAGAAGAACCAGGATGCGCTGTCCACCTACTGCACCAACCTCAATGACAAGGCGCAGGAAGGCAAGGTCGACCCGCTGATCGGCCGCGACTCTGAAATCGAGCGCACGATCCAGATCCTGTGCCGCCGCACCAAGAACAACCCGCTTTATGTGGGCGACCCCGGCGTGGGCAAGACTGCCATTGCCGAAGGGCTGGCCAAGCGCATCGTTGAAGGCGACGTGCCTGAAGTGCTGCTCAACGCCACCATCTACTCGCTCGACATGGGCGCGCTGCTTGCGGGCACGCGCTACCGTGGCGACTTCGAGGAGCGGCTGAAGGCGGTCGTGACCGAACTCGACAACAATCCCGGTTCGATCCTGTTCATTGACGAGATCCATACCGTGATTGGCGCGGGTGCGACCTCGGGCGGGGCGATGGATGCCTCCAACCTGCTCAAGCCCGCACTGGCGGCAGGCACGCTGCGCTGCATGGGGTCGACCACCTACAAGGAATACCGCCAGCACTTCGAGAAGGACCGCGCCCTCGTGCGCCGGTTCCAGAAGATCGACGTGGCGGAGCCTTCGGTCGAGGATGCGGTCAAGATCCTGCGCGGGCTCAAGGTCAATTACGAAAAGCACCACAAGGTGCGCTACACCGATGATGCGATCCGTGGGGCGGTGGAACTCGCCGCCAAGTACATCCACGACCGCAAGCTGCCCGACAAGGCCATCGACGTGATTGACGAGGTGGGCGCCTCGCGCATGCTGGTGCCCGAGAACCGCCGCCGCAAGACCGTGACGCTGAAGGATGTGGAAGACATCGTGGCGAAGATCGCCCGCATCCCGCCCAAGAGCGTCTCGTCGGACGACAAGGAAACCCTGCGTTCGCTCGAGCGTGACCTCAAGGGCATGGTTTACGGGCAGGACAAGGCGATCGAGGCCCTGACGGCGGCGATCAAGCTGTCACGCGCGGGCCTGCGCGACCCGGAAAAGCCGATTGGCAACTACCTCTTCTCCGGCCCCACCGGCGTGGGCAAGACGGAAGTGGCCAAGCAGCTTGCGGCAACGCTGGGCATCGAGCTGATCCGCTTCGACATGTCGGAATACATGGAGCGGCATTCGATCTCGCGGCTGATCGGCGCACCGCCGGGCTATGTCGGCTTTGACCAGGGTGGCCTGCTGACTGATGCCATCGACCAGCACCCGCATGCGGTCCTGCTGCTTGATGAGATCGAGAAGGCGCACCAGGACCTGTATAACGTGCTGCTGCAGGTGATGGACCACGGGCGGCTGACCGACCATAACGGCAAGACGGTCGACTTCCGCAACGTGGTGCTGATCATGACCACCAATGCGGGTGCCGCCGACCTGAGCAAGGAGGCCATCGGCTTCGGCCGCACCTCGCGCGAAGGCGAGGACGAGGATGCGATCAAGCGCCTGTTCACGCCGGAGTTCCGCAACCGGCTTGATGCGATCATCCCGTTTGCCAACCTGTCGCCGCATGTGGTGGACCGGGTGGTGGAGAAGTTCATCTTCCAGCTTGAGGCCCAGCTGGCCGATCGCAATGTGATGATCGAGATCTCGTCCGCCGCGCGGGAATGGCTGGCAGAACGCGGCTACGACCGCCTGTATGGCGCACGTCCGCTGGGCCGTGTCATTCAGGAGAACATCAAGAAGCCGCTGGCCGAGGAACTACTGTTCGGCAAGCTGACCAAGGGCGGGGTGGCCAAGATCACGCTCAAGGATGGCAAGCTCGACTTTGAATACATCTCGCAGGCGGAAAACGATTCCACCGAAGGTGATGAAGGCGACAGCACCCGCGAAGCCGAAGCCGCCGACTGAGGATTATCCACCCAGCCTGAGAACAAGACAGGAGCCAGAAATGGCTCCTGTTTTTTTAGGAATGATTTAAGGGTAATAAAAATTTCCGGGTGCTGCCTTTTTCAAAAAGGCCGCTTGTTTCAAAGCTTTTTAAAAAAAGCTTCACCAAAAAACTTCTTATTGTTTCCTGTAAGGGTGCCATGCTCACCGCCGCCATCTACATTCCCGCAGCCTTTGCCGAAATTGGCGGCTGCTTCTGTTTCTGGGCCTGGATGCGCCTTGGCCGCTCGCCGCTGGTACTGGTGCCGGGCTGCCTGTCGCTGGTGCTGTTTGCATGGTTGCTGACCTTCAGCCCCGCTGACAATGCGGGCCGGGCCTATGCCATTTATGGCGGCGTCTACATCGTGGCCAGCCTGGTGTGGTCCTGGCTGGTCGAAGGCCTGCCGCCTGACCGGTGGGACATACTGGGCGCTGCGATCTGCCTTGCGGGGGCTGCACTGATCCTGCTCGCCCCACGCGCCCATCCCTGAAAGAACACCGCCTTTTAAAAAAGGCGGCATCCAGAAAACCTCTTCAATTACTGATAACGGGTGCCGTTGACGCTCACATAGCCCTCAACCGGCCAGCTCCGCCCGGTGCCGTGATGGGTCCAGTCAATGCCCTGGCTGCGGGCGTTGTCATAATAATAACGGCCCAGCACATCGGCCTGGTCTCCCTTGGCCACCCACGGCCATGTGGGTGCGGACATGCGATCGAGATCCGATACGATGCGGATCGACACGCCATGGCCCACATCAACATAGAAATACCCATGCAGGCCGCTGCGCGTGCGCTTGGAGGCCGAGACGGCGATGACCTTTCCGCACACATGCTCGACCCGGTCGGGGTGGGCTTCGCTGCTGCTAGCTTCCGCAGCCTGAAGGTCGGCAAGGAATTTGCCGTCATCGCACGCCTCGGGCACGGGACTGGCAATGGGCTGCGGGCGTGAACTGCTGCCCTCATACCCGCTTTGCCCGCTCTGTGTGCCCTGCGTTTCATCACGCGACTCTTCATGCCGGTGGTGGTGGTGCCGCGCATGGGCGGGTGTCATGCCCCCTATCTGCAGGGCCACGAGTGCCCCGAGCCCCGTCATCACGCATCGCTGCCAGCGCATTGCCGCCATCTGAGTGTTCTCCCTTTCCAACAGATCACAATCTTTTGCGGTGCGCTGGCGGCGGCGTCAATGAACGGGGTTATGCGTGGGGCGGGGGGCTTCCGCCTCAAGCTGCCTGCGGGCCTTTTCCATGTCCGCCTCCATGGCCGGGTCCATGGCGGGCATTTTCAGGTGCAGCTTCTCCAGCGCGTCGATGATCGCCTCGATCACGACCAGGCGCTCGAACCATTTCTGGTCGGCGGGCACGATAAACCACGGCGCATCGGGGTGGGCGGTGTGGCGGATCGCTTCCTCATAGGCGTTCTGGTAGTCATCCCAGTACTGGCGCTCGTGAATATCGGCAGGCGAGAATTTCCAGTTCTTGGCGCGGTGCTTGATGCGCTGCAAAAAGCGCAGGCGCTGCTCCTCCTTGGAAAGGTGCAGGAAGAATTTCAGCACGATCGTGCCCTGGCGCGCCATGTAGCGCTCGAAACTGCTGATATCCTCGTAACGGTCCTGCCAGAAGGTAGGCCTGCGGCGCAGGCTCAGCGGCAGGCATTCGTGCTCGAGCAGTTCGGGGTGCACGCGGGTCACGAGCACTTCCTCATAATGGCTGCGGTTGAAGATGCCGATGCGGCCAGCAGCAGGCGCCACCATATGCTCGCGCCACAGATAGCCATGCGCCAGCTCGACCGGGCCGGGCTGCTTGAAGGACGAGACACTGACCCCCTGCGGGTTGATGCCCGACATGACATGCTTGATCACGCCATCCTTGCCGCCTGCGTCAAGCGCCTGCAGCACGACCAGCACGGACCATGTGTTGTTGGCGTATAACAGGGCCTGTAGCTGCGAGAGGTAGCGGATGCGCTCCTTGAGCAGCTGCTTGCCGGTTTTCTTGTCCAGCCCGCAGGCCTCTGCAGCGCGGGTCGGGCAGTCGGCAAGGGAGAACCCCTTGCCGTTATGCACGCTGAAACGGCGTGCGAGGGTGTTTGTGGTTGTTTTCTTGCGGGCCATGCTCAATCCTTCATGCCCCGCGCCACCGCGAGGCCACCAGCCGCCTGACAGGTCGGCATCATCTCCACCTCGTTGATATTGACATGACGCGGCAGGGCAATGATCCAGGACAGGGTCTCGGCAATGTCCTCGGGCAGCAGGGGGTGGGTGCCTTCATACACCGCCGCCGCCTTGGCGGGGTCGCGCAGGCGCACGGTGCTGAACTCGCTGCCGCCACACAGGCCCGGCTCGATATTGGTCACGCGCACATTATGGCCCAGCAGGTCGCAGCGCAGGTTGCGGGTGAACTGGCGCACGAACGCCTTGGTCGCACCATATACATTGCCGCCCGTATAGGGGTAGATGCCCGCCGTGCTGCCCAGTGTCACCACATGCCCGCGGTCACGCGCCACCATGCCGGGCAGCAGCACGCGTGTCAGTTCGACCATGCCGGTCACGTTGGTGCTGATCATGGTCTGCCAGTTGGCCACATCCGCCTCCTGCGCCTTTTCCATGCCCAGGGCGAGGCCCGCGTTATTGACCAGCACATCCACATCGCGCCAGCCCTCGGGCAGGCTGCCCGGCAGGGCGGCGATGGCTGCGGCATCGGTCATGTCCAGCTCAAAGGCCAGCAGGTCCGGCCCGAGTTCGGCTGCCAGCGCATCAAGGCGCTCGCGCCTGCGGCCGGTGGCAATGACGCGGTAGCCATCACGCACGAGCCTGGTGGCGATCGCCCTGCCGAATCCAGCCGTAGCCCCCGTTACCAGTGCAATCTGCTTCATGGTCTTTTCTCCTGCTGTGTCGGTGGTGAGCCTTGCATATCAAGCGCCTCCCGTCATGGGGGCCATCAACCATACAACCCTGAGCCGAAATGGTTGCAAAAGAGGGCAAATCCGGTTCTAGGTAGTGTATGGCTTCCTTCGCGACACCTCCAGGCCGCAGCCTGACCGGTCACCTGCTGGTGGCAACCCCTGCCCTGACCGACCCCGCCTTCGCGCGCAGTGTCATCTACCTGTGCGCCCATACGCCCGAGGATGGGGCAATGGGGCTGGTCGTCAACCGCAGGCTGTCGCAGCCCGTGCTGGATGATGTGCTTGAACAGCTCGGCATTGCGCCCGTGCCACCCCGCCGCCGCATCAACCTGTGCGCGGGCGGGCCGATGGATAACGGGCGCGGCTTCGTGCTGCACACATCGGACTGGAGCGGCGATGGCAGCCTGCCGGTCGATGACAGCACGACACTGACCGCCAGCCTCGACGTGCTGCGTGACATTGCCGATGGCAACGGCCCGGCCCACGCCATGCTGGCCATGGGCCATGCAAGCTGGGAAGCCGGCCAGCTTGAAGACGAAATGCTGCGCCACAATGCCTGGATTGCAGCCCCCGCGACCGAGGCCATCGTGTTCGGCCCCGACCATAACGCCAAATGGCGGCAGGCGCTGGCCAGCGTGCGGATCGACCCTGCCTGGTTTACAGGGGACGTGGGCCACGCCTGACCGGGCGGCAACAGGCTGCAACCATAAAGAAATTCCGGGTGAAGCTTTTTTTCAGAGGGCTTCAAGAAACGCCGTCCTTAAAAAAGCACCCGGAAACTTTTAACAATGCGCAACTTTTAAAAAATCTCTCATCGTCGGGCCAGCCCCTTCGACAACCCGCTACACCAAGGGCCTACCAGCGCAGCGAGGGCACGCAGGCCACGGGGGCAAGCCCTGCTGCACTCGCCTCCTCCACCGCAAGGTCATAATCAGGGTTGCGGTTGTGCTCCCAGCTTCCGCCCAGCATTTCCTGATGAATGCCGCCCAGCACCCAGCAGCCGTCAATGCCTGCCGTAGCCGCCCCGCGCATGTCGGTGGCCAGCGCATCGCCCAGCGCCAGCACGCGCTCGCGTGGTACATCGAGCAGCGAAAGCGCGAGAGCATACACTTCCGGGTAGGGCTTGCCGATCCAGCGCACGGGGCGGTTGCGACTTTCATACCAGCTTGCCATCGCACCCGCGCAGATCAGGCGCTGGCTGCCACGAATGACCTGCTGGTCGGGGTTGGCGCAGATCATGGGCAGGCTGTGGGCCGCGCACTGCTCCAGCATGGGCAGGTAGGGGGTGATTTCCTCCTCGCCCAGTTCGGCATCCGGCCCGGTATTGAGCACGAAATCCGCCTGCGCGGGGTCAGTCACCACATCAAGGTCCAGCCCGGCATAGACATCAACATCCTTGTCAGGGCCGAGATGGACCATGCGGCGGCCCAGACGCGCGAACCACGGGTCGGTGCGGGCGGCCAGCATGCGGTGGGTGCACTCGCCACTGGTCATGATGCCGTCATACAGGTCGGCGCTGATGCCCATGCGGCGCAGGCCCGGCTCCACCGTGGCGGTGCGTCGGGGCGCGTTTGACAGCAGAACCACCCGCCTGCCCGCCTCGCGCAGGCGTTGCAGGCATTCCAGCACGCCGGGATAGGGTGCCACGCCATTATGCACCACACCCCACAAATCGAGGATGTAGCCATCATAATCATGGCTCAGGCGGGAGAGGCCATCATGCCATTTCATTTAAGGGCGGCCCCTTTGGCATCGGCCAGCGTCTCGAAGCCTTCGGCCCGCAGGGCGCGCAGCGTCTCGGCCTTGAGGCGCTTGAGGATTCCCGGCCCTTCATACACGTAAGCGGTATAGATCTGCACAAGGTCGGCCCCGGCCTTGACCCGGTCAAGAATATCCACGCCGGTCTCGATGCCGCCACTGGCCACCAGCGCCACGCGGCCTGCCGCCACCTTCGCCACGCGGGTCAGCATGTCCTGGGCCAGCGGGCGCAGCGGGCGGCCCGACAGGCCCCCGGTCTCGGTGGCGTAGGGGCTGAGCAGCCCGGCGGGGCGCGAGATGGTGGTGTTGGAGACGATCAGCCCCTGCGCGCCACCCGCAATGGCGGCCTCGACCACGGCTTCAACGTCATCATGCGCGATATCTGGCGAGATCTTGACCAGCAGCGGCGGCCGCTCGGGGTGGGCTGCATTGATGGCGTCAAGAATGCCCTTGAGCCTTGATGCCTCAAGCAGGTCACGCAGCCCCGGCGTGTTGGGGGAGGACAGGTTGATGACGATATAATCGGCATAGTGCTTAACGCGCCCCACCAGCATGGGGTAGTCGCGCTCGGGGTCGGCGCCTACCTTGTTGATGCCAAGGTTGGCCCCCACCGGCACCTGCGCGCCGGGCTTGCGGCGCGGCGAGGACACGCGATGCAGGCGCGCCATGCGCACGGCAAAGCGGTCGATACCCTGGTTGTTGAAGCCCATGCGGTTGATGATGGCGCGGTCTTCGGTCAGGCGGAACAGGCGCGGCTGCGGGTTGCCGGGCTGCGGACGCGGGGTGACGGTGCCAGCCTCGACAAAGCCGAAGCCTGCGCGCGTGAGCGGGCGCACCACCACGGCGTTCTTGTCAAACCCCGCCGCCATGCCGATGGGGTTGGGAAAGCGCAGCCCCATGGCGCGGACGGACAGCGCCGGGTCATCATTGCCGGGGCAGGAGACGCCACCAAGGCCAAGTTGCAGGGCATCAAGGGCGATATGATGGGCGGCCTCGGGCTCCAGGCGCCGCATCAGGGGCAGGATCATGCGCGACATAATATTCATGGCCGCGATTGTTGCCGCAATTCAGCGCCGGGGGAAAGGGGCAACTAACCGGGTACCGGCTTTGTGGCGTCCAAGGCGGCTGGCGCATCGGTGGGAAAGCGGATCAGGTAATAGGGCGGCACCCGCAGGTCATGCCCGCCATTGAAGCCCGCAAGGCGGTTCCACTGGCCCAGCGTGCAGTAAACCATGTTGCCATCAACAAAAATGCCATCAGGCGAGAGTACGCGCGGGTCACGCACCATGGTGTCGAACGAGCCATCGGTATTACGGCGGAAGATGGCGTCATGCTCGAAATTGGTAGTGTAGATCCGGCCCTGCGCATCGGTAGCCAGCCCGTCGGCCACACCTTTTTCGCCCAGATCGCTTATGCCTGTGGCAAGCTGCGCATCGGTTTTGTCAAAATCGGCCAGCAGCGCAGTAGGAATGCTGTACAGCCGCCTGCTGGTCAGCGGGCTGTAATACAGCGTGGCGCTATCGGGCGAGAGCGTGATGCCATCCACTCCGCCCGTGACAAAGGCAGGCTTGTGCGCAGGCGGGTCAAACACCAGCGGCCGCCCCTCAACCACCGCCATGAAGGGGTGTTCAGCCTGGATGGAGGGATGACTTGCCAGCACCCGGCGCTGGCGGCCACTCGCCACATCCACCACCACAAGGGCGGGTGACTGGCCAAACGAGGAATCGGTAATGAACACCGTGCCCTGCGGCCCATGCGTCAGGTCCACGCGCAAATCGTTCATGTGGCTGTCGGGCAGGAGCGTGGGGGCAGTCAGCACGATGCTGGCGAAGATGCGGTTTGTGGCGGGGTCGATGCCAATCACCTTGGCCGCGCCCGGTGCGAGTGGCTGGCCTGCCAGCTTGCCATCATCAATGGCCCATAGCCGCCCCTTCGCATCAGTGGTCATGCCATGGATGGACATGAGCCGGGTGGCGGGCGGCCGCGCCGATGGCATGGCGGTAGCGGCATCGGGATAGGGCAGCAGGCGGCCATTTTTCAGTTCGGCCAGTGTCGCGCCCGCGTGGTTGACCGCATGGCGCGGAAACCCCACGAACACCCGCCCCCCCGTGACCGCAATGCCCGACGGGCCGGGACCATCAAAGCGCGCCACGATCTCGAACGGGCCATCAGGGGCGGCGCCATGATCGTGGTTGATCGCCTCCTGCGCGGGCTGGGCCGCCCGCGCCAGGGTGCCAGCACCTGCCGCCGCCACGAATGCCGCCCCGAACAGCAGATCACGCCTGTGCATGGTCATGGATATTCTCCCCCCGGTTTGTGCGGCCCGCGCCCATTCATGCAAGTCAGGCCGCCAAGGGCAATCGCGCCACGCGCCGCATGGCGTTCACAATCAGTTCATGGGCAGCGAGACGGGCGGGTGTTCAGGCGACAGGCTGCGCCGGATGCGCGCCACGTCAGCCGCATTCACCGCAGGCGCGTCATTGCCCCATGCGGCGCGGATGAAGCTTACGGTATCGGCCACCGCCGCATCATCCATGCGGGCGGCAAAGCCGGGCATGACAAAGGCGGAGGGGGCCTGCCTCGTCGCCCGCAGCGTATTGCCCTCCAGCACGATGCGGATGAGTGAATCCGGTGTCGGGTCCATCACCACCGGGTTGCCCGCCAGTGGCGGGAAGGTGGTGGGGTAGCCGCGCCCGTCGGTGCGGTGGCAGGCGGCACAGCTATCCACGTAATGCCGCGCGCCGCGTGCGCTCACATCGCCCGCGCGCAGGGCCGTGGTGGCGGCAGGGTCATACGCCCAGCCCGGCGCTTTGGCGGGTGTTGTGGGCGAGAGGGTCTTGAGGTAGCGGGCAATGGCCAGCTGGTCATCCGCCGTCATGTGCTGGGTGCCGTGGTTGATGGCATCGGTCATGCCGCCAAAGGCCGCACCCAGCGGCATGCGCCCGGTGGCCAGAAAGCGCACGATATCCTGCTCGCTCCACCGCCCGAGCCCGGTACGGTTCTCGCCGCGCAGGCTGACAGGCCGCCAGCCATCAACCGACGCCCCGCCAGACAGGTAGAGCGGGCCATCCTCTGCCGTCAGGGCCTTTTCCTGCATGGTCACGGCGCGGGGCGTGTGGCAGGCGCCACAATGACCCGGCCCCTCGACCAGATAGGCCCCGCGCGCCACCACCGGGTCGGGGAAGGTGCGGGCCGTGGCCCCCTGCAATGTTACCGCCGGGTCGGGTGCGAACAGCCTGCGCCATACCGTGAGCGGCCAGCGCATTGAAAGCGGCCAGTGCATGCCATCCTGCACCACCGGCGTGGAGACAGGCCTGACGCCGTGCATGAAATAGGCATAGAGCGCATGCAGGTCATCATCGGTCATGCGGGCGTAGGAGGGATAGGGCATGGCCGGGTACAGCGTGGCCCCGTCGCGGCGGATGCCCTGGCGGATGGCACGGATGAATTCGGCCTCGGAATACTGGCCGATCCCCGCCTTTACATCCGGCGTGATGTTGGGCGCGTACAGCGTGCCGGTGGGCAGATGAAAGGCCATGCCCCCCGCAAAGGGCGCACCGCCGGGCACGGTATGGCAGGCGCCGCAATCCGCAGCCTCCGCCACGTATTCCCCGCGTGTGACCAGATCCGCCGGTGCCGGCGCATCCTGCGCCCGCGCGGATTGGCCCACCCCCGGAACCGACGCGACCAGCAGGGCCACCACCAGGGAGCGCAGCCCGGATTTCCACACCCCCCTCATCCGGCCAGCGGGCCGGGATGGGCAAGGTAGGTGGTGCGGATGTGGTGTGCCGCCCAGTAGGCCAGCGCCGCGACCATGCCGGTGGGGTTGTAGCCCGTGCCCTGCGGGAAGGCATTGGCCCCGATTACGAACACATTATGCACATCCCATGACTGCATGTAGCGGTTGAGCGCGCTCGTCTGCGGGTCGGTGCCCATCACGGCGCCACCGCCCAGATGGGTGGTCTGGTACTGGCGCGTATCGAACGGCTTGCCGAACTCACGCCTTGTCAGGTGCACGTTGCGCGCGCCCATGGCTTTGGCCACATTGCCAATTTTGTCCACCACGTAGCGGTTCATACGGATGTCATTGTCTTTCCAGTCGAATGTCATGCGCAGCAGCGGCTGGCCGTAGGCGTCCTTCCATGTCGGGTCGAGGTCGAGATAGACATCGCGGTAGGCCATGTTCGCGCCATGCGCGTCAATGCGCAGCGAGTGGCGGTAGGTGTCGATCATGCCCGCCTTCCACGCACTGCCCCAGCGCGGCGTGCCCGGCGGGCCGCCCGAATGCGCCGCCGCAATGGCCTTGACCCCCGCCTGGTTGACCCACACCGGCGAGCCCCCCACGAAGCCCAGCGGCCCATGGTCAAAATTCTCGCTGTTGAAATCATCAAACGCAACGCCGCCGCCGCCTGCGCCGATATACTGGTTGGTCTCCACCTTCGGGTCGAGCCACACCACGCTGGTGGTCACGTTCTGGTAGACGAAATTGCGCCCCACCACGCCTTCGTTCCTGACCGGGTCATAGGGCTTGCCAATGCCCGAAAGCAGCATCAGCCGCACGTTATGGAACTGGAAGGCGGTCAGGATCACCATTTCCGCAGGCTGGGTCACCACCTTGCCATCGGCATCGGTATAGGTAACGCCCGTGGCGCGCGTGCCCGTGCTGTCGCGTTCCACCCTGAGCACATGGCAGTTGGCACGAAGTTCAAACAGTGGGTGCCGGCGCAGCACCGGCAGGATGTTCACGTTGGGCGATGCCTTGGAATACATGTAACAGGCATAACCGCTGCAATAGCCGCAGAAATTGCACGGCCCCATCTGCACGCCATACGGGTTGGTATATTGCTGCGAGGCATTGGCCGCAGGCAGCGAATAGGGGTGAAAGCCCACCTCCTCCGCCGCCTTGCGGAACAGGTGGGCGGTATAGACATCCTTGAGCGGTGGCAGCGGAAAATGGTCGGAGCGCGAGGGCGCGAACACATTGCCCTGCCCCACCACCTGGCCGTTGACCTTATACGCCTCACCCGAAGTGCCGAATACTTTCTCGGCCTTGTCAAAAAACGGTTCGAGTTCCTCGTAGGTCACGCCGTAATCCTGAAGGTTCATGCCTTCGGGAATGAATTTGGCGCCATATTTCTCGATCACGCGCGAGCGCAGGCGCAGGTCATCGGGGGGCATGCGAAAATGTACGCCCGACCAGTGCAGCCCCGCGCCGCCCACGCCCTCGCCGGGTAGGAAGGCGGCCATGCGGCGATAGGGCAGCGCCGTCTGGCTGGCGTTGTTGCGGATGGTGACCGTGTTTTTGGAAAGATCCTGGAACAGCTTGTAGCGGAAATTGCCCTCAAGCTCGTCGATGGAGGCCGGATAGGCGCCCTCCCCCGCCGTGCTGCGGTCCGGCCCGCGTTCGAGCATGACCACCGTGCGCCCGGCCTCGGTCATTTCCTTGGCCATGATGGACCCGGCCCAGCCGCCGCCCACCACCACCACGTCAACCGGCTTCAGCCTGCGTGAATCATCGCTCATGCCGTTTCTCCCGTTATGGAGACACTGCCCAGCGGGTAATGCGCCCCGTAGCGGTCCACCCAGTCCATGAAATCGGCCCGCGCGCCGGGAAAGCCCAGCATGGCCCAGCCGCCAAGGCCCGTATTGCCGCCATGGATGGGGTCGCTGAACGCGCCTTCCATCACATTGGCCAGAAGCTGGTCGAAAAACGCGGCCGAGGGCACATCGCCAAACACCAGCTTGCCGCCTTCGGCAGCGCGCAGCAGGTCATCCTGCACATCGGGCGCAAGGGCTGCGAAGGGTCTGGCGTGGCGGGTGGCCGCATGCGCGTTCATGCCCGCAATGCCGTGGCGGTACAGATCACACGGGGGGTAAGGCAGCTGGTAGCCAAGATTATCCGGCCCCTGCACGAAAGGGGCGGCCATGTACCACTGCGCGCCCTGCGCGTAGGGCGTGGTCATCTGCTGGTCGATGAAGCGGGGCACGTCGAGTGCAAGCGCGCCGGGGCCGTTGGCATCAGCCGGGATCAGGCGATCACAGGCGGCAAGGAGAAAATTCCATTCCGCAGCGTTAAAGAAAACCGGCGTGTATGCCTTTGGCGGGGCTGCCGCCCATGTGCCCGAGGCAGATACCGTGCCGCAGGCGGCAACACCTGCCAGCCCCTGCATGAAGCGCCGCCGCGATGAGATGAACCCTGAACCGTTGATACCCAAAAACTGCCTTCCCCCTGACACCATGCCGCTACCGCTTCCCTGCCCTCACGTTATCCGCAAGCGAGGACAGGCTGCCTAGAGCCTTTTGCATGATTTCCCTTAATGCAAGAAAAAATGATCCGGGGGTTAATGCGCGGCGGCACTCCGGCACGGGAAACATGCCGGGGCCGTGGGGGCATTACCCTGCCAGCGTCATCCGCCCGTGGCATGGCTGGCGGCCTGACAGGCCAGCGCGCCACGCATCATGAGCTGCACAGCACCCTTCTCGTTCCGGTCCATGCAACAAACGGAACTGTCCTGCCATCAACCGTGGTTATTTCCTGTACATCGATGACATAACTATTACTTTCGTCCGTCGCGTCATATGACGTAACGACATACCACTGCCCCGCAGGCAGGTTGGGCCAGAAAAAATGGCCAATGGATGTACAGATATCAGGACCGGCAGCCGGGCAGGAAATACGCGGGATGAAAGGCAGCACTGACGGTTCGACCCAGCGGGGGTCATTCACGACCGTGGGGCCGTTAAGCCGCTCACTGTAAAACGCCATCTTTTTTGACAGCGCATGCATATATTCACTTTCCGGCAGCAGCTCCACCGTAAAATGGCTGCGCGGAATCTGCATGATGGAACTTGGTATATCATTGAATGTATAGACAGTATTATTCCCCAAAGTCAGGGCCGTCGTGGTATGCCGTGTAAATATTGCCCCACTGACGCACCCCCTGATGGCCGCATGGCCCGGCTTTTGCGCCCATGCCACTTCATTGCTGTTGAATGGCATTGCAGGCGGATGCGGATGAATGCAGCCACCAAGGAGTGGTAAAATCAGCATTGGAAAAAACAATTTTTTAATTTTATAGTTATGAAGCATTTTCTTTTCCGTAGATCACAGCGGCGTTCATCCTGATATTCGGCCCATGGCCGGATGGTTGTGGCATCAACAGTCCACATACGTGCGGCAGGCCTGCTATTTTTTTAAATTCTGGCCACGCCTTCCCTTCCCTCCGCATTATTCTACCAGTAAAATACAGGTTGTTTTTATTGTAGTTTTACATATAACTTAAAGTAATTTCAGTTTCACAGTTGTCGCCACTATAATTACCTAACACGCAGCAATATAACCCCATCAGCACTATATCTGCCATGCGCAGGACCTACATTGCCCGCCAAAAGCACGTTCACGCACCAGGGCGGAAAACCCGCGCACCGCCCGCTACCGCTTCCCTTGACCCTGTGCAGGGGGCGCAATATCCATCGGGGCATGCGTCTTTCCCGTTTCCTGTTTCGCCCTGTCAGCACCGCATGCATGGCCTCGGTTACCGATGCCATGGCTGGCTACCCGCAGGCGCTTGTCAGCCGGATCGGGCACCCCGTGATCTGGATTGGCCGCCTGATCGATGGGCTGGACCGCCGCCTGAACACACCCGAACGCCTCCCCGCCCGCCGCCAGGCCAACGGCTTTGTGGCGAGTGCCGTGATCGTGGCCGTGCCAACCCTGGCCGCCATAGTCCTTGAACGCGGCATCCGGCGCATCCTGCCACGCAATCTGGCCATGGCGCTGACCGGCGCGCTGGCCAGTTCGCTGGTGGCCCAGCGCTCGCTGCATGACCATGTGCTGGCCGTAGCGCAACAGGCGCAGGTCAGCCTGCCCGCCGCCCGGCGCGCGGTCTCGCACATAGTGGGCCGCGACCCCGAACAGCTTGATGAGGCAGGCGTGCTGCGCGCGGCCACCGAGACGCTGGCCGAAAACTTCTCCGACGGGATCGTGGCGCCGCTATTGTGGATGGCGATCGGCGGACTGCCGGGGGCGGTATTCTACAAGGCGGTCAATACGGCAGACAGCATGATCGGCCATCGCACGCCCCGCCATGAAGCCTTTGGCTATGCCGCGGCGCGGCTTGATGACCTGGTCAACCTGCCTGCCTCGCGCCTGTCTGCCCTGTGGATCATCCTTGCCGCCCTGAGCCTGCCCGGCATGGATGCGCGTGGTTCCCTGCGCGTGCTGCGGCGCGATGCCCGCACCCACCGCTCGCCCAATGCGGGCTGGCCGGAGGCTGCCATGGCGGGCGCGCTGGGCATCCGCCTGTCCGGCCCGCGCGCCTATAACGGGGTGCGCGTAGCCGAACCGTGGGTGGGCGATGGCACGCCCGACCTGCGCCCGGCTGACCTGTATCGGGCTCTGGCCCTGTATCGGCGCGCCTGCCTGATCCAGACACTGGCGGGACTGACAGCCACCCTCCTGCTGGCCCGGACGGCACGACAACGGCAGGTGGCACGTCAAACCTGAAAGCAGAGTTATTTGAAATTTTTCAAAAAAAGGCAGCACCCAAACCTTTTATTATTGTCCTAATCCATTATGCACCGGGCGCGCCATGGCCAGCAGGGCATCGATATCGAGATGCGCCTCCAGATGGTCGGCCAGCGCATCAAGCGCTGCGTCCACCGTCGCATCATGGTCGCGTGCGTGCGAGCCTGCGCCAAGCCGCGCCAGCAATGCCGCCCTTGCCTGGCCATCAGCCAGCAGGCCATGCACGTAAGTGCCCCATATCCGGCCTGATGGGCTGACCGCGCCATCAGGCCGCCCGCCAAGGTCAATGAACGGCCGCGTGGCGTGATCCGGCCCCTCGGTGCTGCCGATATGCATCTCGTAACCATGCAGGGGCACGCCCTCGGGCAGCAATGCGCCGGTCACGTCCTCCAGCCGCTTGTGGCCTTCCAGCACGGTGGCCACGTCCAGCAGGCCCAACCCCGCCACCGTGGCGGGCGGTCCCTCGATGCCTTCGGGGTCGGCAATGCTGTGGCCCAGCATCTGGTAGCCACCGCATATGCCCAGCACATGGCCGCCCCGGCGCACATGGGCGTGGATGTCGATATCCCACCCCTCCGCGCGCAGCATGGCCAGATCGGCAATGGTGGCCTTGGCGCCGGGCAGGATGACCAGGTCACATGCAGGCAGCACCTGCCCGCGTGGCACCATGGTCAGTGACACGCCATCTTCCGCCGCCAGCGGGTCGAGGTCATCAAAATTGGCGATCATGGGCAGGCACGGCACGGCAATGCGCACGCCCGCCCCACGCGGGCCACTGGCGGCGGCCAGATCGGCTGCATCTTCCGCCGGCAGGGCGCGTACGTTGTCGAGGAATGGTACAAGGCCCACGGCCTGCCAGCCGGTCATGCGGGCAATCGTGCCCATGCCCGCGGCAAACAGCGCGGGGTCGCCGCGCATGCGGTTGACGATAAAGCCCCTTATGCGCCGCGCATCATCGGGCGCCACCACCACCTTCGTGCCCACGAGGCTCGCGATCACGCCGCCCCGGTCGATATCACCAATCAGCACCACATCGATATCCGCCGCCTGTGCAAAGCCCATATTGGCGATGTCATCGGCGCGCAGGTTGACCTCAGAGGCAGAACCCGCCCCTTCCACCAGCACGATATCGGCCTGTTCGGCAAGGGTGTGGAAGCTGCCCAGCACCTCGGGCATCAGCCCGCGCTTGAAGGACTGGAAATCACGCGCGCGCACCTGCCCGCGCATCTGCCCGCGCACCACAAGCTGCGAGCCGGTCATGCCCTGCGGCTTGAGCAGCACCGGGTTCATATGCACCGAAAGCGGCACCCCGCACGCCCGTGCCTGCAATGCCTGCGCGCGCCCGATCTCGCCGCCATCAGCAGTTACGGCGGCGTTGTTGGACATGTTCTGCGGCTTGAACGGGCGCACGCGCAGCCCGCGCCGGGTCAGGGCGCGGCACAGGCCCGCCACCAGCACGGACTTGCCAACACTCGAGCCCGTGCCCTGAAACATGAGTGCGCGCGCCATGCTCAGAACTCGATCCCGGCCTGCGCCTTGACGCCCTTCTTGAAGTGATGCGCCACCTGCGTCATCTCGGTCACGAGGTCGGCAGCCTCGATCATGGCCGGGCGGGCGTTGCGGCCTGTCACCACCACGTGCTGCATGGGGGGGCGGGCGGCGATATCGGCCAGCACCTCGTCAATAGGCAGGTAGTCGTAGCGCAGGGCGATGTTGAGTTCATCAAGGATCACCATGCTTACATCATTGCGCTTCAGCGCGGCCTTGGCCTGATCCCATGCGGCACGGCAGTTGGCGATGTCCTTTGCGCGGTCCTGCGTGTTCCAGGTAAAGCCCTCGCCCAGTGCATGCCATTCCACCTGATCGCCAAAACGCTCCAGCGCCTTGCGCTCGCCAGTGTTCCACGCGCCCTTGATGAACTGGATCACCACGATCCGCCCGCCATGGGCCAGCGTGCGCAGCGCCATGCCAAAGGCCGCGGTGGACTTGCCCTTGCCCGCCCCCGTATGCACGGCCAGCAGCCCCTTCTCGATGGATTTGCTCTCCACCTCGCGGTCCTGCATGGCCTTGCGCTTGGCCATTTTTTCACGGTGGCGGATTTCTTCGGGGGTCAGGGTCATTTCATCTCCATTGGCAGGCCTGCCACCACAAAGACAACACGAGCGGCCTCACGCGCAATAGCCTGATGCATAAGCCCCGCCTCATCACGGAAGCGCCGCGCCAGCGCATTGTCGGGCACGATGCCCTGCCCCACCTCGTTCGAGACCAGTACCGTAGGCCCCGCGCGGCGCTCAAGGGCTGACAGCAGGGCGCGGGTTGCTGCCCTGATATCGTGCCCGCCCAGCATGAGGTTGGTCAGCCACAGGGTCAGGCAATCAACCAGCACGGGGCTTGCGCCCGCCCCGTCGAGCGCGCGGGGCAGGTCGAGCGGCTCCTCTATCGTGCGCCAGTTTTCTCCCCGGCGGGCGCGGTGGCGGGTGATGCGGGCATCCATTTCGCCATCATGGGGCTGGCAGGTGGCAAGATAGGTCCATGGGGCAGGCCAGGCGGTGAACAGCCCCTCGGCAAACGCACTCTTGCCCGAGCGCGCGCCGCCGAGCACGAAAATGCAGCCCTGCAGGCCTGCTGGCATGGTCCGGGCGCCATTGGCGGTCATTTTATTCTCCCCCATCTTGCATCGGCGCGCATAAGACCACACAACGCTGCCCATGCCATCCCGTCTTTCCATACCGCAGGACATGGCCGCGCTGCGCGCGCTGTGCCGCGACCTCCCCACGGCCGACATGGCCGCCAGTGCCGTCATTGCCGCTCATGACAGCCAGCTGACCAAGCCGCCGGGCAGCCTTGGGCGGCTGGAAGAACTGGCCCTGTGGGCCGGGCAGTGGCAACGCACCGACCGACCGCGGGCTGAGCGGGTGGATATCATTGTCTTTGCTGGCAATCATGGCGTGACCGCGCAGGGTGTCACGCCGTGGCCCAGCGATGTCACGCGCCAGATGGTCGAGAATTTTCGCACCGGTGGGGCGGCCATCAACCAGATCGCCCGCGTGGCGGGCGCCCGGCTGCGCGTGGTCGAGGTTGAAAGCCTGCGCCCCACGGCCGATTTCACGCACGCCCCCGCCATGGATGAAGCCACCTTCCTGCGCGCCATTGCCACCGGCATGCGCGCGGTCCAGCCCGGCACCGACCTGCTGTGCGTGGGCGAGATGGGCATTGGCAACACCACCCCTGCCGCCGCCATGTGCGCCGCCCTGTTTGGCGGCGGGGGCGCGCGCTGGGCCGGGCGCGGCACCGGGCTTGACGCGGCTGGCGTGCGCCACAAGGCGGCGGTGATCGACCGCGCCCTGGTCCATCACGCCGGTATGGGCGACCCGCTCGAAATCCTGCGCCATGTGGGCGGGCACGAACTCGCGGCCATATTCGGGGCGGTGCTGGCCGCGCGGTACAGGAATATTCCCGTGCTGGTTGATGGCTTCATCTGCACGGCCGCCGTGGCCCCGCTGGGCGTTATGGCACCCGATGGGCTGGCCCATACGCGGCTGGCCCACTGCTCGGCCGAAGGAGGGCACGCCCACCTTGCGGCAGAGCTGGGGCTGACCCCGCTGCTGGATCTGGGGCTGCGGCTGGGCGAAGGCTCGGGCGCGGGGCTTGCCGTGGGGCTGGTGCGCGCGGCGGTGGCGTGCCTGTGCGGCATGGCCACGTTTGCGCAGGCACAGGTCAGCGGGCGGGAATGAGCATCGCGGCCCGACTGCGCGCCGATCTTGTGTGCGGGCTGGGGCTGCTGACCCGCCTGCCCACGGGCTGGCTGGCACGCGACGGACTGCCCTACAGCATGACGCGCTCGATATGGTGCTGGCCCCTGATCGGGGCTGCCATCAACGCACTTGTGGCCCTTGCCTACGGGGTGGGCCTGCGGCTTGGCCTCGCCCCCCTGCCTGCGGCGGGCTGGTGCGTGGGCGGGCTGCTGCTGCTATGCGGCGGGCTGCATGAAGATGGCCTGGCCGACATGGCCGATGGCTGCGGCGGCGGCCGCGACCGGGCGCGCAAGCTCGAGATCATGCGTGACAGCCGCGTGGGCAGTTATGGCGTGATGGCGCTGGTCGTGGCCCTGCTGGTGCGCATCACGGCCCTTGCCGCCATGCCGGGACCGGTGGCGCTCATGGCCCTGCCGGTGGCGGGCGCGCTGGCCCGCGCCGCCATGGCGGGCGTGCTGTGGCGGCTGCCACCCGCGCGGCGCGATGGGCTGGCCAGCACCATGGACCACCTGCCGCGCGCGGCGCTTGTGGCCTGCCTGGGCCTTGCAGGCGCGCTGGCCGCACTGCTGCTGCCCGGCTGGCGCGCGCTGGCCGCCTGCGGGGTGGCCATGCTGGCCAGCGTGGTCATGTGCCGCCTTGCATGCTGGCAACTTGGCGGACAGACCGGTGACGTTCTTGGTGCAACGGCAGTCGTGACGGAATGCGCAGTTCTGACGGCCCTGTGCTGAACGGGGCGCCCCCCTGCTCGATCACCCGCACCGACCCCATGGGCGGCGAGGGCGCCAGCAGGTTGCCCGCACTGCCCTGAACCATGCCGTGCATGAGGCGCAGCGGGCCGCCATGGGTAATGATGGCGCAGGACTGGCCGCGCTGGTGCATCTCGGTCCAGAAATGGCGCACGCGGGCCCGCAGCGCGGTGCCGCTCTCGCCGCCGGGCGGGGCAAACCCGCTCACATCCGCCGCCCATGCATCGAGTGCCGCGCGCGAGATTCGGCTCCAGGGACGGCCCTCCCACTCCCCGAAGCTGATCTCACGCAGACGTGAATCCACCCTTAAGTCCAGATTCATGAATTGCGCCACCCGCTCCGCCACCATGCGGCACCGCCGCGCGGGCGACGAGAACAGAATCCGGCACCCCACACCCTGCATGACGGTACGCAGGCCATCGGCCATGCGCTCCCAGCCCTCGGCCAGGGCAACGTCGTGTTGGCCGTAACACACGCCTTCCGCGCCGATTACGGCGGGATGGCGCGCCAGCACTACTGCAAAACGGTCAGTCATCCGCTCCTGCTTTCCAACATGTCGCGCTGAGCATCCGCGAAGTTCGTGAACATCGCCATAAGAGCGGCAAGGGGGCAGATACCCGATAAGCACATGCCACTTTTTTGTCCCACCCTGTTCGGCAGGATGAAGATTCAAACATACAGGACTAAATAAAGCCTGTTTACAAGAACAACCGTATTCTGCATATCGGCATCTGCACGTTAAAACATCTTGATTTGCTGATACCCAGGGTCTGCGCCAGTCATTACACCAGACCGGAAGGATAAAGAGCATCATGCGCATATGGGCGAGTGCCTGCCTGCTCCTGTGGCTGCCTGCCAGCGCCAGCGCCGCGGGCCTGTTCAGCGCGACCCATCCCACCCTTGCCTGTGGGGATGATGCCGCCCTGCGTACCCTGTCCGATGCCACCGAGGTTGCCCGGCACCCCCCCGCCTGGCGCAGGACGCTGATCAGGCAGGGCGACTGCCATGCCGTGACCCCTGATATCAAGTGGGAAAAGATCGCCAACCGCAACGGGCTGCCGCTCATGCGCCGCGTGCCGCCGGTGCCGGGGCTGGCGCCGCAGTATTTCATGACCGGTGACATCACGCCCGTTGGTGCGCCCGCCCCTCCGCCGGTTCATGTCGCGCCGCCGGTTATCGTGCAGAACCGGGAAACGCCGCTGCCCACCGACCTGTTTTTCATGACGCGCGGCTTCCAGAAGCTCGGCTCGCTCATCCTGACGCTGATGCTCATTACCGGCGCCGGGTGGATCATGATGCGGGTGCTGCGCACGGTCTGGATCATGGCGCGGCGGCGCAAGGCCATCAACACCTGCCTAAAACTGGCCGAGCGCCATCGCCCCATGCTCGCGCGCTGGTACCAGCAGGCCGATGATGACAACGCCGCCACCCTGACCCACAGCCGCATGCCATGGAGCACGCATGTGGAACGCTTCACGCGCACCACGCTCCTGCCCGCGCTCGCGCGTGACGGCCAGAGCGCGCTCTGGCCTGCCATCAACAAGACGGTGTGCGCGCATCTTACCACGCTTGCGGCCAATACCGCCCGCACGCCCTCCGCTACCGTGCTGACGTCTGGCATTTACCACCCGGACATGAACCAGGCGGAATATGCGGCCTTCTGCTCGCAATGGATTGAGAAAGCGGGATGGGAAATCCGCCCCCCGGTGGCCACCGGCCTGGGCTCGGTCATCCATTGCAACCGCAACGGGCTGAAAATGCTGGTGCATTGCTGGATCGACCGCAAGCCCGTGCATGATGATGTGATCTGGCAGGGCATAAAGGAAAAGACCGAAAGCCGCGCCGATATTGGCGCCATCGTCTCCAACGCGCCCTACACGCAGGAAGCCCTGCTGCTGGGCAAGAAGCACCGTGTCTTCCTGCTGCACCATGAAGATGTCTATAAATTCGTCTCGGGCATTGAAGTGCCCGATGTGGCCTGAACGCCCTGCGGCCTAATCGCGCGCCTGGCGGGCCGCAAGCGCATTGAAGCACAGCGCCACGCCATCCGCCTGGGCGGGGTTGGCATCGAAAAAGATCGTATCATCCGCCCGCTTCTGCCCGGTAATGCGGGCGGCGCAATAATCGAACACGGCCCTGCTGTCATGCCCGCGCGCGCAGTTGAGCAGGCCGGCAAAGCTGACATAACCCGCATGTTCGCGCCGCCCCGTAACATAGGCCGCGCACTGCCTGAGCACGGGCGGCGCGATCTGGCGCGCCATGATGGCGGCATAGGCTGATTCCTCGCGCGCTGTGCAGGTGGCCTGCGTGTCATGCGCGTGATGGCGGGCGCAGTACTGCGCCACCGCCCCATGCAGGTAGCCGCTCTCGGCCGGGCTATGCGCCCAGACCGTATCGGTGGCGCGGGTGTAATGAAAGACGGCAGCGCTGCGCCCTGCGCCAATCGCACGGAACGGCACCACGCGCGAGCTGCAGTACAGCGTCATGTCATAATGCGCTTCGTCATCGTCATGGGTGACAAAATCAAGGTAAAGCGGGTTGAGGGGGGCTGCGCACAGCAGGTTCCCCGTCGGTGTGACCGGATTCTGCCCATATTCCACCCGGTAGAGCAGATGCCCCGCCCGGCCGCTGGGATCAAGCGTGACGTCAAGCCGCTCGCCATTGCTCAAATCAATGCTGTTTTCAGACAGGCGCAGCTCGCCCATCTGCGTGGTGGTGGCCGCATCATCGGGGCGCAGCACAAAATACTGCGGCGCATCCTGTGCAAGTTCGCCACCGTCAAAACGCTGGTTGTCGGCATGGGCCGCGACCGGGGCGATGAGAATGCCGAGCAGGCCAGCAATCACGGCGGCGGCGCGGACTCTCACGGGGCCAGATTCCGGTTCAGACATGGTGCAGCGGCTCTCTTTCATGATTAAATATAATGCATTTTCTGCCAAAGCTTTAAAAATAATGTTCATTTTTTAATCATAACGCTTTTATCAAGGCATCTTTGCTTGTCAGCAGTTAACGCGTCTGACAATGTTCGCGACAGAACAACTATTTGATGCTGCATGATATTTCTTTCTGTTTCCTCTCCACCGCACAGGATCCGCCCCCTAGAGGCCGGATCTGTACGGACCAGGCCAAACCATTTTTATCATACAGCAAAACTGCATATTTTTTGTACATGGTTTAGGCCTGCCCCGAACAATGCCACGCCAGACAACCGGCTGGCCCCTCCTTCACCCTCCCATCTGCGATGACCACGGCGGAGACGACAGCATGAGCATACCGGACCACGCGCAGGAAGACAGCACCCCCATTTTGCCGGCAGAAGATGACGAGGGCTATCACAAGGGCCTGGGCAGCCGCCAGATCCAGATGATCGCCGTGGGCGGCGCGATCGGCACGGGCCTGTTCCTTGGCGCGGGCTCGCGGCTTCAGGCGGCGGGGCCATCGCTCGCGCTGGTCTATCTTGTGTGTGGCATGTTCTCGTTCCTGATCATGCGCGCACTGGGCGAACTGGTGATGTACCGCCCCACCTGCGGCAGCTTCGTGTCCTACACGCGCGAGTTCCTGGGCGAGAAAGCGGCATTCGTGGCAGGCTGGCTGTCATTCATGAACTGGGCCATGACCGGCATTGTCGATATTACGGCGGTGGCGCTGTACATGCATTTCTGGGGCACGTTCGCTTTCGTGCCGCAATGGGTCTTTGCCCTCATGGCGCTGTGCGTGGTGACAACGCTGAACCTGGTGGGCGTGAAGTGGTTTGGCGAGATCGAGTTCTGGTTCTCGCTCATCAAGATCGTGGCTTTGTGCCTGTTCCTTGTCGTGGGCAGCATCATACTGGGCGTGCGCATGCCCGTGGATGGCCACCAGACCGGCCTGCACCTGATTGCCGATAACGGCGGCATTTTTCCGCACGGGCTGATTGCCAGCCTGCTGCTGGTGCAGGGCGTGGTGTTCGCCTATTCGGGCATAGAACTGATCGGCACCGCGGCGGGGGAGTGCGCGGATGTGCGCACCGTGCTGCCGCGCAGCATCAACAGCGTGATCTGGCGTATCGGCCTGTTCTATGTGCTGTCGGTGGTGCTGCTGGTCAACCTGCTGCCCTGGACCGCCTATCACGGTGGCACCAGCCCGTTTGTTACGTTTTTTGAAGCCCTTGGCGTGCCGGGCGTTGATACGATCATGAACATCGTGGTGCTGACGGCGGCCCTGTCCAGCCTCAACTCGGGGCTGTATTCCACCGGGCGGGTACTGCGCGCCATGGCGCTGGGCGGCGCCGCACCCGAGCCGCTGGCCCGCATGAACGCAAGCGCCGTGCCGGCCAACGGCATCCTGCTTACGGTTGCGGTGTACCTGGTGGGCGTGGTGCTCAATTACATCGTGCCCTCCCAGGTGTTCGAAATCGTGCTGAACATGGCGGCGATCGGCATCATCAGCACATGGGGGTTCATCCTGCTCAGCCAGATCAAGCTGCGCCAGGCGGTACGCAGCGGACGCATGGCCTCATCCGGTTTTGAAATGCCGGGCGCGCCCTTCACCTCGTGGCTGACGCTGGCCTACCTGGCCGGCGTGCTCGTGCTGATGCTGTTTGATTACCCCAATGGCACCTACACCATTGCCAGCATGTCCATCGTGGCCGTGCTGCTGGTGATCGGCTGGAAATGCCTCAACCCCGCGCACCCTGCCCCGCGTGACGGGCAGGAGCCGCCACACATGACCACGCCGTAAAGGAAAACGGCGGGAGAACTGCCATTCCCCCGCCGTCTCACCGGTCTGTCAGCCTGAGGAGCCCTGTCGTGATGTCCTGATCCCTTCCCTGCGACTGCAGTTTGTATAGCAGGCACCCGAACACTTACCCCCCATAAGACCCGGCATGCACTGCCATGCATGCAGGGACGCCCTGAGCAGGAAATGGCCGCAACCATGATTTCCCTGACACGTACCCACGCCGCAAGGCCGGGCACCACATCCCCTACCCGCGCCCTGACAGCACGGGAAAAAGACGCTGGTCGCCCCTATGGAAGAGCATCATACATTCCGCTACCGGAATCAATATTATTCGTTGCGATTCCATTCCTTATTGCTTTTTCCAGCTTTTCATCCGCGCAGGCGGCGGGCACGGGCAATGGCACGGCGGCGGGCTCGCAGGGCGTGAACGAGCATTACACCCAGTGGTACACCGGCTCGCTCGTCTCCCCCTCCGGCGCGCTGACCAAGAAGGGCGTGTTTGCGTGGGAGCCGTATTTTGCCTACAGCCAGCCGGTGGGCAACCTTGATAGCGTGGGCCGTGCGGCGCCCATAAAAGACAGGGCCCACATGGTCTCGAGCTTTACGCTGTACAAATATTCCATCACCAATTCGATCAGCCTGCAGATGACGCCCACCATCAGTTACGGCTGGCGGCATGGCGGCTATGGCGGCACGACAAGTGGCGCGAAAATGGGCGACCTGCCGGTGGATGTGATGTGGCGCTACCTTGATGCCGACCCAAAGCGCTACATCCCGGCACTCAGCCTGTTCGTGGGCGTGGCCTTTCCTTCCGGGGATTATACAAAACTGGGCCGCGCGGAAGATGGCGTGGGCACCGGCACCTACACCTTCCGCGTGGCGCTGACGGAGCAGTCAACCTACACCCTGCCCGGCCACCATGAACTGCGGCTGCGTACATGGGGCACCTTTCGCCGCGCGCTGACGCAGGCGCATATTGCCGATATCAGCAGTTACGGCACCTCGGCGGGGTTTCGGGGGCTTGCGCATCCGGGCATGTATGGCGAGAGCGGCTTCTCGCTGGAATATGGCGTGAACCAGAAATGGGTCATCGCCATGGATCTGGCACGCGACTGGGCCAATGGTGCGCGGGTGCGTGGCTATAACGCACAGGGCAAATACCAGGACATACTGGGGCAGGCCTCGGGTGACTGGGTGATCGCCCCTGCGGTGGAATATAACTGGTCGCCGCGCTTTGGCATCATTGCCGGTGTTACCGCCATCTTTGCGGGCCATAACACCGGGCAGATCATCTCGCCGCAATTTGCTTTCAACAGCGTGTTCTGACGGCAGCCGGGGATGCTTTTTTAAAAGGTTTTGTCCATAAATGGTCCCGGATCAGGGTCGGTCGAACAACGCCTGGATGGCATCGGTATCCGCGCCGGTCATGAGCGCAAGGGCCAGCAGGATGCGCGCCTGCCGGGGGCGCATGTGGCCCGCGGCAAGCAGGCCGCGCTGGCACAGCTCCTGACGCCGCACCACGCCGCCACAATACCCGCTGCTGGCCTGCACCACCACAACGCCCGCCGCCACGGCCTCATCAAGGGCAGCGTTCTCGGCGGGCGTGCACATGCCGGGCAGCATGCCTGCCGCGATGAGGCCACGCGCACCGGCGCGCATAAAGGCGCGTATGCCCACGCCATCGGCGCCTGCATGACTGTAGGTTATGTCAACGCGCGGAATTTCGCCGCCCGCGCCATAAGCGGGTGGCCAGCCCACATGCCGGCGGTAGCCGCTTGCGCGCCCAAAGAAGACCCGGTTGGCCTCGATCATGCCGAGTGGGCCGAAATCGGGCGAGCGGAAGGTTTCAAGCTGGTACGTGGAAGCCTTGGTCACTTCCTGGGCGGCATGGATCTCGTTATTGGCCACCACCAGCACGCCGCGACTGGCCGCCTGTGGGGCTGATGCCACCAGCAGGGCGGCATACAGGTTGGCCGGGCCATCGGCGCTGATGGCGCTGGCCGGACGCTGCGCGCCCACTACCACCACCGGACAGGGCACATCGAGCACGAGATCGAGGAAGCAGGCGCCCTCCTCCAGCGAGGACGTGCCATGGGTCACGACCACGCCGCTCAGATCAGGCTGGCTTGCAACCGTGTGGTTGATGACGCTGGCCAGTTCAAACCAACGGGGCAGGGTCATTTCCACGCTGTCGCAACTGGAAAAAGGAATGCCCCGCACCGCAAAGCGCGCCCGCACGGCCTCGGGCAGGGCCGCAAGCAGGTCGGCCCCACCAAGACTTGTGCCGATCTCGGCATAATCGACCGTATCGCGCGGGTCCATCGCCTGGCGGGCAATGGTGCCGCCGGTTGATATGATGGCTATGACGGGTCGCTGCATTCCGCTCTACCTTCTGGTTCAGGCACACTCAGGCGCGATCAATCACGCAGGCGGGTCGCCTGTCAAACCCGTAAATCAAAGTTTCGGGGTGCTTCTTTTTTTAAAAAAATCAGTATCTTTCAAAGCTTTTTGAAAAAAGCTTCACCAAAAACTTTTTACTGATATGGCCCCGGCTCCGGCACCCAGCCCGTCAGCAGGTTGCGCCCGATTTCAGCATTTTTCCAGTCCACGGGGTCATGCAGCGACAGGGTGCGGGCATCGCGCCAGTAACGGTCCAGCCCTTGGGCTGCATCCGTGCCCCGCGCGCCTGCCGCAGCGGGCGCATCGCTGGCCGCACGCAGGGCCGCGCGCGTGGCGACCGAACGCGCAGCACTTGCCGCCATGGCCACCGTTGCGCGGGGCACTTCGCCCTGCTCATGCTGGTCAAGCAGGCGGCCCGCCTGCGCCACGCTGCACCAGGCGCCGGACAGGTCGGCCCCGATCTCGCCCAGCAGGCGGCGCACATAGGGGTCCTGATCCGCGCTTTCCACCCCTGCCGCCCCCCACGGGCGCGCGTGTTGCGGCACAAAGGCACAGACCGCGCGCAATGCGCCAATGCCGATACCGGTCAGGATGGCGCTGAAACCGGCCTGAAAGCGCAGGGCGACATGCTGCGGCAGGTCGGTATCAGGCGCGAGCGCGTTCCAGAAATCATCAACCACCACATTCTCCAGCGTAACGGTGCCGGAATCGGTCGCGCGCTGGCCCATGCGGTTCCAGTCATGGTGAAAGCGCAGCCCCGCCGCCCCGCGCGGCACGAGGTCCATGCGCACGCCCGCGCGCACGTTCCCCCCCATCTGCTGCGCCCGCAAGGGATCGAAAGAGGACACGGCCACAAGGTCCGCGCCCGAGGCCCCCGTGGCATAGATCTTGCGGCCTGACACGACATGCGTGCCAGCATGACCTGGCCTGGCCAGTGTCTGCATGAAGCTGTCGGCCCTGCGCCCGTTCTCGGCCACGGCCATGCCAAGAATGACGTGCTCATGCACGATGCGGCGCGCCAGCACGGGCCTGAGCGCTGCGGGCGCATAGGCAAATATCTCGCGCACCAGATCGTCATGCACCTTGTAGATCTGGGCAATGGCGGGGTCCGCCACGGCAAGGCGCAGCATGAATTCGAGCGAGAGTTCCTGCGTCACCCCAAGCCCACCCCAGGCGCAGGGCACCGCAAGGGCCAGCACGCCGGTGGCCTTCAGCGCCGCCATGGCCTGGTGGGGGTAGCCACCCGCGCGGTCACGCTGCGCTGCCGTGGGGGCGATGACCGTGTCGATCACCGCCTGCGCCCGCAGCAGCACGGCACCCACGTCACCCTGCACGGAACGGGCAGGAAACAGGTCACCTAACAGCGGGGGCAGGCACGGATCCTGTGCCGATGAAATGCTCATGCGGCACGATAGGAAGGATGGCATGGCGCATCAACCATCCCCCTGATTTAAAAAAACAAATGTTTCCGGGTGTCGCCTTTTTTAAAAAACGATGTTCTTTCAAAGCGTTTTGAAAAAGCTTCACCAAAAACTTTTACACCAATCAGCCACCGGCCTGCCTGCGGGCTGCGGCGCGGATGTCGCTTAGCGACAAAAGCCAGATCACGAAGCCGCCCATGGCCAGGCAACTGCCCACCCAGCCCACGGATTCCCAGCCCAGCCCGGCGCTGATCGCCATGCCGCCCAGCCAGGGGCCAATGGCGTTGGCCATGTTGAAGGCGCTCTGGTTCATCGCTGCCGCCAGCGCCTGGGCATCGACCGCCACACTGAGCAGGCGCGACTGGATGACCGTGCCCAGCCCCCCGCCACAGCCGATCAGGAACACGATGGGCATCATGCCCCACACGGAATGCACCGAACCGGGAAAGCCCGCGAGTGCTGCCGCATTGACCAGAAGTGTTCCGCCAATGGTGGGCATCATCTTGTGGTCGGCCGCCCATGCACAGGTCATGGTGCCAACCGTCATGCCCACGCCAAATACCGCCAGCAGCACGGGCGTCATGTAGGCAGGCGCATGCGTGACCTCCTGCAAGATGGAGGCAAGATAGGTATAGACGCAGAAGATGCCGCCAAAACCTACCACGCCAATGCCCAGCGTCAGCCACACCTGCCGGTTTTTAAGGGCGCGTATCTCGGTCATGGCGCTGGCGTTGGGGCGCGGCGGGTCGGTGGGCACGAAGCGCATGATGAGCAGCATGGTGCATAGCGCCAGCCCCGCAATCAGCACGAACGCCCAGCGCCACCCCACCAGCATGCCCAGCCCGTTGGCCATGGGCACGCCGCCAATGGTCGCGATGGTCAGGCCCAGCACCACGCGGGCCACGGCCTGCGTGCGGCGGTTTTCAGGCACGAGGGCGGAGGCGACAATACCAGCCGTGCCAAAATAGGCCCCATGCGGCAACCCGCTGATGAACCGGCACAAAAGCAGGCACAGGTAATTGGGAGCGAGTGCTGTCAGCCCATTACCAATGACATAGAGCACCATCATGCCAATCAGCAGGTATTTACGGCTGCATCTGGCCCCCAGCATGGCAATGAGCGGCGCACCCACGCACACGCCTGCGGCATAGGCCTCGATGGCGTGGCCCGCCTGCGGCACGGTCACATGCATGCCTGCCGAGATCATGGGCACGAGGCTCATAGCCGCGAATTCAGCCGTGCCGATGGCAAAGCCGCCAAGGGCAAGAATAAAAAAGATCAGGCCGGGGCTGCCAACGTGGCGGATGGGCGCAGGCGCCCCTCCACGGTCATGGATCATTGTCTGTGTCATGCATATGCTCTGGACGAATGGAGTAAAGCGCGCGTGTTGCACGCAACAGGTTGCGCGCCGTTACACCCATGCCGACATGCCGACAAGCCCCGTTGGGCAATGTATTTCCACCCGCGCCCAGGCCATGCGGGCAAAAGGGGCGGTAAACGCCCGCCATGGCATTTTACAAAGCTTTTTGAAAAAATCGTCGCCTGGAACGCGCTGATACTGGTCCCGCGCAGGCAAGCATGACGCCTGTACGTGCAGGCAGGCGCTTCATGGTCGCTCAGGCAAAATTCCGGGCACAAAAAAAGACGCCGAAGCGCCTGTCATGGTCATTCTTTTTGGCCTGCTGGCTGCCGGCCATTCCCACATTAGCGTGGGAATTCCGGCGGCAGGGGTGTCAGGACAGAAACCCCACAGCTCAGGCAGCGCGATCGGACACGATGGTAGCGATCATCAGGGCAGCGATCATGGGCAGGAAAGCAACCATGGTCAGGGAGGACATGGCGTCAACGGAGTGGGCAATCATGGTGCTGATGTTTTCAATAAACATGTTTTCAGTTCCTTTGGTGTCGTGTTGGTGAGACGGAAGGAACACCAGAACCGAAATACTGGCAATAAAAAATCTGGAACAGTTGGCGATAACCAGCAGAACATTACAGTATCGGCATATTATTATTGTTCAATAAATACGCACAACCTCAAGGCCACCCTGATCCTTTTCCCGGTGCCCGGAAAAACTGTGCCATGCAAAGCAGCATAATGGCCGCGCGCCTCATCAGAGGGGCACGAGGCCAGATTAAAATCTGTGCAAATGCACAATATTTAATCTTCTATTATCACGATTTCGTGAACTGTCTGGCTATCTGACAGGCCCGGTTTTGGGCCCTGCCAGCCCGTTTCAGGCCACTCCAGACGCAGGCCCAAAAAAACTGTCCTGTTTTCAATAGCCTGCGTTGCAGCACCCGTCCAGCATAAAAACAGGTCATTTTTGCCCGCAGGCAAAAAAGTGACCTGCCCGCGGGCACCGGCCCCAATCAGCCCTGCTCAGGCAGATCGATTCCATAATCATAGCGCCGCACCGCCTCCCCCATCCTGGCCATGCCCGCCGGGGCATCCATGGGGGTGAACAGCACCTCGATAAAGTTTACGCCCTTATGGGCCGCCGCCTGGTCCAGCGCGGCTTCGAGCTCATCCATGCTGACCACCCTGAACGCACGCGGCGCCCGGTCCGGGCCAAAGACCTGCGGCAGGTCGGCATAACGCCAGTTGGCAACGTCGTTATAAGCCGATTTTGGGCCAAGGATCATGCGCTCGATGGTGTAGCCACCGTTATTGATGAGGAAGATGGTGATATTGGCCTCATGGCGCAGCAGGGTGGAGAGTTCCTGCACGGTCATCTGAAAGGAGCCATCGCCAATAAACAGCACATGCCGCCGCTCGGGCCGGGCGAGGCACGCGCCAAGGCTGGCGGGCAGAGAATACCCGATCGCAGCCCATACCGGCTGCACCAGCAGGCTGCACCCTGCCGGCAGGCGCGCATGCAGCATGGCCGTCATGGAGGAGCCGTTATCGGCCACCACCACGTCAGCCGGTTGCAGGAAGGTTTCGACCCGGCGCCAGAACGGGGCCTGTCCCCAGCCTTCATCCTGCGGCGCGGGCACCGTGGAGGTGGCGGGCGCGGCTGTCCGCTCGGGCCGCGCCATGCGCACGCTGGCCAGGCGCTGGTGCACGCTGTCAAGCAGGTCGGCAGCCGTAATGCCCTGAATGTTCTCGCCATTACAGTTCAGGCTGAAGGGCTGTACATCCACCATCGCCCCCGGCGCGATCTGCTGCGAGAAATACCCCGATGTGGAGTCAACGAACCGGACCCCCAGCGCAATCACGCAATCCGCGGCCTTTACGTAATCCGCAACAGCCGGGGCGGAGGCAGCTCCCCCATACTGCCCCAGCCATTCAGGCCCGGATTCAGGCAGCAGCGTGCGCGCGGTGGACAGCGCGGCATAGGGAATGCCGAAGGTCGTGCACAGCGCCTGCACGCGTTCGTGCAGGCCATACTGGCGCACCATGGCATCAACCAGCACCACGGGCCTGCGGGCCTGGCTGATGCGCCGGACCACCTGCTCCGCAGCACGGGCAAGCAGGCCGGGATCGGACACGGCAGCGACCGTGGGCGGCGGCGGCACATCAACCGCAACATAGCAGATATCGGAGGGGAACTGGATATAGACCGGGCGGCGCAGCGCCTGCACGGCCTGCAGCACGCGGTCGGTCTCGGCCACGGCGGTGGCGGGGTTGAGTCGCGCGCAGGCGACCGTGAACTGCCGGTAGCAGTTCAGCACGTTGTCATAATTGCCATCGGCCAGGGTATGGTGCACCAGCGCGCGCGACTGGATGGCATGCCACGGCGGCATGCCTGAAATCACGACCAGCGGCACGCCCTCCGCACTCGCCCCCGCCACGGCGGAGAGGCATGACAGATCGCCCACCCCGTAGGTGACCAGCACGGCCCCGATGCCCGCCAGCCGCGCATCGCCATCCGCCGCATAGGCCGCATTGAGTTCATTGCAGGTGCCGATGAACTCAATGCCCGGCGTGCGCTCGATGAGCTCGAGGAATTCAAGGTTGTAATCACCAGGGACGCCATAGATACGCGAAACACCAAGATGCCGGAGCCGGTCCAGCAGCATACTACCGATTGATCCGCGCATGCCGTCTTTCCCCTATCTGTTGCCACCTCCGCCGAAATTGGCGGGGGCAAGGTCAATAGATATCAAAATCATTGTTTCCGGTGGATGAAAAGGCCATACGGCGTTCCGTCATGTTCAGGATCCATGATGACATGTCCGAGCGCGTACGCGGGAAGGGCAGGCGATGCACCATGGAGCGCATGCTGTAGAATTTGCGGTACATGCTCTGGATGCGCTGCTCCATCTGCCCCGGCGTGCAGTTCTTGGGCCAGATATGGCAGACCTGGCCGGGCCAGCGGTCGATATCCTCGGGGTCGATGATGCGGCCCGCCTTCTTCATCCGCTCGAACAGGGCCGTGCCCTTGGTTGGGGTCAGGATATTGAAATAGGCCGCAGGCACCTTGTGCGCCTCGAGGAAGGAGAGGGTCGCCTCGTACACATCGGGGTGCTCGTCATCATAGCCGAAGATGAAGTTGAGCGAGTAGCTGATGTCACGCCGGCGCAGGTTGTCGAACATCTCGCCATAGCGGCTGGCCTTGTTCCATCCCTTCTTCATGCCCTGCAGCATTTCCTCGTCAATGCTCTCGATGCCGATATTGACGTGCATGACCCCGCTGCGCCGGGCAAGGTCGAGGAAGTTCGTATCAAGGCACAGGTTGGACGACCACAGCGTAGACCAGCGGATCCTGAGCGGTACCAGCCCTTCCATCAGTTCCATGGCGCGGCTTTTCTTGCCGCCGAAATTGCTCTCGCCAAAGAAGAAGTGGCTGCCCTTGTCCTTGATGCGCTCAAGCTCGGCCACCATCTGGTCGACCGGCCGCCAGCGGAAGCGCCCGCCAAGATAGAACCGCTCAGAACAGAAATCACACACGAACGGGCACCCGCGCGAGGACTGCACGGCAAAGGTGCGGAAGGGGCCGAACTTTTTCAGGTCCAGCAGGTCGTAGCGCGGGGGCGGCAGGTCATTGAGTTCCTTGAGCGGCGTGGCGCGGTAGATCTTTTGCAGCCGGTCGGCCGCCGCATCCTCGAGCATGGTGCGCCAGATGGGTTCGGCCTCGCCCACGCCCACCGCATCACAATGCTCGGCCGCCTCCTCGGCATAGAAGAACACGTGCGGGCCACCCATGATGACCTTGACCCCGCGCCTGCGGAACTCGGCGGCAATATCGTATGCGCGGGGGGAATGCAGCGTCCAGGCGCTGAGTGCGACCACATCGACCGGCACCTCGAAGTTGATGTCCTCCAGCTGCTCGTCAAGCAGGGTGACGGTCCATTCGCGCGGCGTGAGGGCTGCAAGATAAGGCAGGGCCAGCGGCACCATCTGCCGCCGCTTGGTCTTGAAAATGGTCCGGTCGGTCTTGGAACGGTAATGCGATGGCTGGATGATCAGCAGCTTGAGATCTGCCTTGGACATGCTTCAACTCCATGGACCGGGACGTGAAGGAAAATGCTTGATAAATAACTGTCAGGCATATCGTACGGTTTTTGTCCCACATGTCCACCACGCACAGTAAACACGATTATATTCAGGCGCGGCCATATAGAGCATTCATATTTCATATATCAAAAATTTGCATGATTATTTATTGAACAGATTTTTTATTACTTATTTATTATTTATTTTGTTTTTCTTACTACAAACCATAAGGCCGCAACTTCAAACCAGCCACATATCAGGTTTAAGCCTGCTGCATGCCTGCGGCCCCTGCATGCAAACAGGCCCGCTCCTTGCGGAACGGGCCCCTGCAATGTCACCCGATTTCAGGGTACGCGTTGATCCACAACATCCCCGTAACCTTCGGCAATCAGGAATCGCCAGCCGGGCGACAGGCCCAGATAGGGGATGACCAGCGCGCACCAGTTGCCAATGTGGCTGGTATGGAGCGGCACGAAAAAATTGACATCGTCCGAAGTCTCCTCGCCTGCCCATATGTACCAGCCGCCCGTGCCATTTTCAGGTTCAAGGCGCACGCCGTTTATGGGCCGCAGGCTGTCCTGACATTGCAGGCAATGCCCGGCTTCAGGTGCCGTCCACAATCCAGATAGGGCACCTTGAAGCGTGTGCAGGTTTAGGCCTGGATGGCCTCATAAAGGTGAACCGCCATGGCGGCTCCCTTCAACCGATTTCACGCACGGCGCCATAGATGTGGTACAGCGAGCTCGCGGGCATGTAGCCATCAAGCGGCGTGCCATCCGCCCCCAGCCGGTCAAACCAGCCGCCGCGCAACCCGGGCGGCACATAGGCGCGTGCAAAACGGGCGCAGGCCGGGGCCAGCAGGTCCTGTGCCCCGCCATCGCCCCCTGCGGCGCGGCGGGCGAGCTGGCGGATGAATTCGGTCTGCTGCCAGATGCGCGTCGTGGCTTCGAGCGGCGCGCCGTGATCGGTCACCGCATCGCACACGGCCAGCGTGCCAGGGCAGACGCCATGGCGCATGCCAAACGCATGCAACCGCGCCGAGGCATGCATGAAGGGCGAGTCCGCCCCCTCCCCCGCAAGGCGTGCATATTCCGCCAGCAGCCAGGCCCATTCAAACACATGGCCCGGCTCGGTCCGGTTCTGCCCCGGCGGCGCGCTCGGCTGCCACAGCGGCGTGAACAGTTCGCCCACGGCACCGCCGGGCAGCATGAAATGCCGCATGCCCAGCACCGCAAGGGCGCGGGCGTGATCGAGATACATCTCCCCGCCACCCACCTCGGCCAGCGCGAGGAAGGCTTCAAGCAGGTGCATGTGCGGGTTCTGGCGGCGAAAGCCATCCTGCCCCGGCACGGTATCAAGATAGCCGCCGGGCTGCGGCGTGCCGAACAGGGTGGTTATTTCATCCACCGTCTGCCGTGCCGTCTCCAGCCACGTCCGCTCGCCCGAAAGCCTGTATGACCACGCGCAGGCATAAAGAATGAAGGCATGGGCATACAGGTCGCGCCGCGTATCGGCCAAGGCGCCATCGGGGCCAAGCGAAAAGACCCAGCCTGGCGCGCCATCCGCCCGCCAGTACCCTTTACGCACCTGCGCCATGCAGGCCAGCGCCGTGGCGCCGGCAGAACTATGGCCATCATCGGCGGCCCGCACATAGGTCGCGATCTGGCGGGCCTGCACCATAAGCCGCAGGGCGGGCGGGTTGCATGGCGCCGCGTCAAAGCCCAGCCGCTCATGAAACAGCTTGCGCACGGGGTCGAACCCCGCCTCGATCCATAACGGCAGGGCGGCCTGCGCCATCCAGTCGCGCAATGCCCCAAAGGGTTGTGCGCCCACGGGCTGCTGCTCACCCATTGGCCGGACCCGCGCCTGCGCGCTGCACCAGCGATGTGGTCGAACGCCCATCAATCAGGTCAATCAGGGCCACGCGACCGCCATAACCACGCACGAAGGGCGCGCCCACCACCTGCTCTTCCGTATAGTCCGCGCCCTTGACCAGCACATCGGGGCGCAGGGCCCTGATGGCCTCGATGGGCGTTTCCTCATCAAACAGCACCACAAGGTCGACATCACGCAGGGCGCCGAGCACGGTGGCCCGGGCCAGTTCATCCTGCACGGGGCGCGACGGTCCCTTGAGGGCTGCCACCGAGCGGTCGGTATTAAGTGCCACCACCAGCCTGTCGCCCTGCCGGGCCGCACCACGCAGCAGGGCGATATGGCCGGGGTGCAGCAGGTCGAAACAGCCATTGGTGAACACGATGCGCGCGCCATGGCGCCGCCAGTCCGCCACGATGCGCGTAGCCTCGCCCAGGCTGACAAGGTTGCCGTGGCCCGTGGTTTCCCCGTTAAGGGCGTGCTGCAGTTCATGGCGCGAGACCGTGGCCGTGCCGTGCTTGCTGACCGAGATCGCCGCCGCCGTGGTAGCGATGACCACCGCCGTCTCGAGCGGCAGCCCGGCAGAGAGCATGGTGGCGATGGTGGCCACCACCGTATCCCCCGCGCCGCACACATCAAACACTTCCGAGCGCTGGGCCGAGACATGCCGCACGGTGCCTGCCTGCTGCCACAGCGACATGCCCTGCTCGGAGCGCGTGACCAGCACGTCACCGCCAAACTGGCTGCCCGCTGCGCGCGCCGCCGCCTCCACCTGCGCATCGGTGTCGGTGGGCAGGAAGGTGGCGCGGCTGATCTCGGCGCGGTTGGGCGTAATCAGCGCCGCCCCTGCGTAAATGCCGAATGTCGGGCGCTTGGGGTCCACGATCACGGGCACGCTGGCTGCGGCCGCCCGCGCCATGATGCCCCGTATCACCTCATCCGACAGCACGCCCTTGGCGTAATCCGAACACACCAGCACCCGCGCGCCCGGCAGGGCCGCATCAACGGCGGCGAGCAGGCGGGCATTGGTTTCGGCGCTGAAGGGGGCGAGAATTTCCTCATCAATGCGGATGATCTGCTGCTGCCCACCAAGGATGCGGGTCTTGGTGATGGTGGTCCATGCGGGGTCGATCACCCATCCGCCCGTGTCGATGCCGGGCCACGCGGCCAGTTTTTCACGCAGGGTGTGGGCCGCGCCATCAGCACCCGCCACCCCGATCAGGCTGACCGGGGCGCCAAGGGCTGCCGCGTTGGCCGCGACATTGGCAGCGCCCCCCGGCGTTGCGTGCTCGCGCGCATGCAGCAGCACGGGCACCGGGGCCTCGGGCGAGATCCGGTTGACCGAGCCGGTAATATAGCGGTCCAGCAGAAGATCACCCACGACAATAATCCGGCCGGGTGTGAGTGTATCAATCATCCATGATCCATCAGGACAGAAAAAAGGCAGGCGCACGCGCTATCGCAGCAATAGGATATGGCGGCGTATCTGTCACGTCGCCCCGGTTGGATACGACCTGCCCCCCTGGGCGGATTTCAAAAATGACAAAAGTTTTTGGGTGCCGCCTTTTTTCAAAAACTTTTATCTCACGCCTTAAACGGCAGGCAGGATGCTGCTGGCGCCGTCATGCTCGAGCATGTCGATGATGGCGGCTGCCGTTTCCTCCACCGAGCGGTGGGTGACATTAATGACCGGCCATTTATGCCGCGTGCACAGCCGTCGCGCCCAGAGCAGTTCCTCCTGCACGTTGACCGGGTCGATATAGGGCTTGACCGATGTTTCCGACATGCCGGGGGCCGCCATGGAGCGGCCGGGCAGCATCATGCCCACGCGTGAGCGGCGGATTTCGAGCAGGGTATGCGCATCAATGGTCAGGCCCACCACAAGGCCGGGAAAATGCTCCAGCCCCGCAGGCAGAGGCGCATGCGGCACGAGTGGAATATTGGCGGCCCTGATGCCCCGGTTGGCCAGATAGAAACAGGTGGGTGTCTTGGATGTGCGCGAGACCCCCACCAGCACCACCTCCGCGCGGGTCAGGTCGGTTGTCTTCTGCCCGTCATCATGGGCGATGACGTACTGCATTGCATCGATGCGGCGGCGGTAGCTGTCATCCATAACGTACTGGCCGCCGGGGTGGCGCTCGGCGGGGATGCCGGTCTGCTGTTCAAGGAAATGGATGGTGCCATCAAGGATGTTCTTGACCTGCACGCCAAGGCGCGCGCACCCCACCCGCAGCATGGTCTGCAATTCGGGTGATGTGAGCGAGGACAGGACCGGCCCCGGCTCGTGGCTGATCCCGGCCAGCACGCGGCCAACCTGCATGCGCGTGCGCACGAGGTTCCAGTTACGCAGGGCAAACTCGGCATCCTGGAACTGGGCGCCACAGGCGCGCATGACCGCCTCGAGCGCCTGTCCCGTCGCCTCGGATACAAGATGCAGGATAATCGGCTTTTCGCTCATGGTCCTGCCTGACAGGCGCGCCGCTGCCTGAAGGCAGGCGGACGCGCCATTTTTTTCAGTCTCTAGGCCACCACGGGTGTCAGGCGGGGTTGCCGACCCTGTTGCGGGTGGCAAGGGCCGCCTGGGCCGCCGCAAGGCGGGCCACCGGCACGCGGAAGGGCGAGCACGATACGTAATCCAGCCCGACTTCATCAAAGAAGGCGATGGAATCCGGGTCACCACCATGCTCGCCGCAGATGCCCAGCTTGAGGTCGGGGCTGGTCTTGCGCCCCCGCTCCACGCCAAGGCGCACGAGCGCGCCCACGCCATCACGGTCGATGGACACGAACGGGTCGCGCGGCAACAGGCCGTTATCGACATAATAAGGCAGGAACGAACCCGCATCATCACGCGACAGGCCAAAGGTGGTCTGGGTCAGGTCATTGGTGCCGAACGAGAAGAAATCGGCATATTCCGCAATCCTGTCCGCCTGGATGGCGGCGCGCGGCAGTTCGATCATGGTGCCGATATAGTAGTTGAGGTTGGTGCCCTCTTCCTTCAGCACGCGGGCGATCTCGTCTTCGGCAGCGCGGCGGGTGGTGGCCAGTTCGGCCTGTGTTGCCACCAGCGGGATCATGATCTCGGGGCGGATCGGCTTGCCGAGTTCCTTCTCCACGATCACGGCGGCCTGGATCAGCGCGCGCACCTGCATGGCATAGATTTCCGGGCTGGTCAGGCCAAGGCGGCAGCCCCGGTGGCCAAGCATCGGGTTGGTCTCGGCCAGTGCCGCGCAGCGGGCACGCACCTCTTCCACGCTCTTGCCCAGCGCCTGCGCCACTTCGGCCATCTCGGCTTCCGCATGCGGCAGGAACTCGTGCAGCGGCGGATCGAGCAGGCGCACGGTTACCGGCAGCCCCGCCATGATGCGGAACAGGCTGGCGAAGTCATCACGCTGGAAAGGCAGCAGCCCCGCAATGGCCTTCTGGCGCACCAGTTCGTCATCGGCAATGATCATCTGGCGCACGAGGCCAATGCGATCAGGGCCGAAGAACATATGCTCCGTGCGGGCAAGGCCGATGCCCTCCGCGCCAAAGCGCCGGGCGGTGGCGGCATCGTCGGGCGTTTCGGCATTGGCGCGCACGCCAAGGCGGCGCACGCTGTCGGCCCAGCCCATGAGCGTGTTGAAATCATCGGACAGGGTAGGTGCGATGGTGGGCACGCGGCCCAGATAGACAGCCCCCGTGCCGCCATCGAGCGTGATCCACTCGCCCTGCGCGATGGTATGCGTGCCGATGGTCATGGTGCCGGCGGCGTAATCGACATGAATGCTGCCAGCGCCTGCCACGCACACGCGGCCCATGCCACGCGCCACCACGGCGGCGTGCGAGGTCATGCCGCCACGGGTGGTGAGCACGCCACGGGCGGCGTGCATGCCGTGCACGTCCTCCGGCGAGGTCTCGATACGGACCAGGATCACGTCCTCGCCCTTGGCGGCCCGTGCTTCACATTCCTCGGCCGAGAACACGACGGCACCGGCAGCAGCCCCCGGCGAGGCGGGCAGGCCGCGCGTGAGCTGCACGCGCTCGGCCTTGGGGTCGAGCGTGGGGTGCAGAAGCTGGTCAAGCGAGGAGGCGGGCACGCGGCGGATCGCATCCTCCTGCGTGATCAGGCCTTCACGCGCCATGTCGATGGCGATCTTGAGTGCTGCGGCAGCCGTGCGCTTGCCGCTGCGGGTCTGGAGAATGTAGAGGACATTGCGCTGGACTGTGAATTCGATGTCCTGCATGTCCTTGTAATGGGTTTCGAGCACCGAGCGCACGCGCATCAGCTCGGCGTATGCCTGCGGCAGGGTGGTTTCCATCGGGTGCTGGCCCGCCTCGGCCCGCGCGCACGCCATGGGCTGCGGCGTGCGGATGCCCGCCACCACATCCTCGCCCTGCGCGTTGATGAGGTATTCACCATAGAAGATGTTCTCGCCCGTGGACGGATCGCGCGTGAAGCACACGCCCGTGGCGCAGTCATCGCCCATGTTGCCGAACACCATGGACTGCACGTTCACCGCCGTGCCCCATGAGGCCGGGATCTCGTGCAGCCTGCGGTAGGTGTTGGCGCGCGGGTTCATCCACGAGCCGAACACCGCCCCGATCGCACCCCAGAGCTGGTCCTGCGGGTTGGTGGGGAATTCGGTGCCGGCATGGGTGCTGATGAGGTGGCGGTAATCGGCCACGATGGTGCGCCACTGCTCTGCCGTGATGGCAGTGTCGTCTTCCACCTTGCTGGCGCGCTTGAACTGCTCGAGCACGTCCTCGAAATGGTGGTGGGGCACGCCCATCACCACCGAGCCGTACATCTGGATGAAGCGGCGGTAGCTGTCCCATGCGAAGCGGGCATCGCCGGAGGAGCGGGCAAGGCCTTCCACCGTCTCGTCATTGAGGCCGAGGTTGAGCACGGTATCCATCATGCCCGGCATGGACACGCGCGCGCCCGAGCGCACCGAGACCAGCAGCGGGGCCGCGGCATCGCCAAAGCGCAGGCCCATGGATTTTTCAACCCGGGCCAGCGCATCGGCTACCTGGGCGCGCAGGTCATCGGGATATTTGCGGCCATTTTCGTAGAAGGCCGAACAGACTTCCGTCGTAATGGTGAAGCCAGGCGGCACGGGCAGGCCGTTGGCCGCCATTTCCGCAAGGTTGGCGCCTTTGCCACCCAGAAGGTTGCGCATTTCCGCGCGCCCTTCGTTCAGGCCATCTCCGAAGCTATAAACCCATTTGGTCATGTCTGTTCGTTCCTACGCGCGTCCGTCTGTCAAGGGTAACGCCTGCTCCGGCACAGGGTAAAAACAGACGACCGTGCTTTAATATTGTTTGTTGTTGGCAGGTCCGGGCAGTGAATTTAACCGGCACGGGCAAGGGCGGGCAATCACTATTTTCGCGCGCCCCGGCCCGCCACGCAGCCCGGCTCCGGGCGCGAGAAGTCGGACATGATGCGAAAAATGAAAATAATATCGTTTAATTACAAAGATATATTTTTATAAACTGTCATAACAAACACAGGTGCCCGGAAAGTGGGACACACATTATATTATTTTAATGATTTTAGTTATTTGATTTATGAATGAGTTTTTCCGTGCCGGGAAATGCCTGATTTTGCTGCATTGCGTTGTGCGTTGCAGCAAAAACGTTGCGCACCGCACAATAACGAAATGTAATTACAAAATAACCCGATCAATTCTTCAAAAAATACTTTAAAAATACCTCCAATCATGTTGACACCCTACCGGGCTTTCCAGAAAAATTGCTGACGGCCACACAAAAACAAGAAGTTCGGTCAACATGAAAAAAACCATACTCCTCCTGCTGCCCTTTGCCGGGCTGCTCTGGGTGCCGCTGTATAACCGGCACGATCCGGTGCTGCTCGGCTTCCCGTTCTTTTACTGGTACCAGCTTGCCTGGGTGCCCGTCACTTCCGTCCTGATCTGGATGGCATGGAAGGCGGACAAGCAGTCATGAGCATCTCCCTGCCTGATAACGCCGCCATTGGCGTGTTTATCCTCTTTTTTGTCGCGACCATCGTGCTGGGCAGCACGGTGCGGTTCTGGCGCCCGCTGCTCAACCGCCGCAAGGCCGCGACCCACCACAGCCAGGGCGAGGAATGGGGGCTGGGCGGGCGGGAATTCGGCGCCTGGGTCACGTGGTTCCTGGTAGGGGGTGACTTTTATACCGCCTATACGGTCATCGCGGTGCCGGCGCTGGTCTATTCCACCGGGGGCTTCGGCTTTTTCGCGCTGCCCTACACTATCATCGTCTATCCGTTCATCTTTGCCGTAATGCCAAAACTGTGGACCATCGCGCGCGATGGCGGGCACGCCACGGCGGCTGACATCGTGCGCGCGCGCTTTGACAGCCGCACGCTGGAACTGGCCGTGGCCATAAGCGGGCTGGTGGCCGTGCTGCCCTATATTGCGCTGCAGCTGATCGGCATCCGCACGGTTGTCGAGGCGCTGGGCTATACCGGCATGCTGCCGCTTTTGTTCGCGTTCGTGTCGCTGGCGGCCTATACGTGGCTGGGCGGGCTGCATGCCCCGGCGCTGACCGCATTCATCAAGGATGTGATGATCTATATCGCCGTGCTGGCCGCCGTCATCATCGTGCCGATCCATCTTGGTGGCTATGGCGCCATGTTCCATGCGGCGACGGAACACCTGCCCGCCATTCCCGGCGGCCGCGTCGTGAGCCAGGACCAGACGGTGCCCTATGCAACACTTGCGCTCTCCTCGGCTTTTGCAGCCTTTCTGTACCCCCATACGCTGACCGGCATCCTGGCGGCGAAATCCGCCGATACCATCCGGCAGAACGCCGTGTTCCTGCCCATCTACACCATTGTGCTCGGGCTGATCGCGCTGCTGGGGCTGATGGCGCATGCGGCGGGGATCGTGACCACCTCGTCCTCGCAGGTGGTGCCGCAGCTTTTCCTGGCCATCTTCCCCTCATGGTTTGCCGGCTTCTGTTTTGCGGCCATCGCGGTGGGGGCACTTGTGCCGGCCTCGGTCATGGCGATCGGTGCGGCCAACCTGATCATGCACAACATCCTGCCCCGCCACAGCGAATCGGTTACCGGCTCGCGCCTGGCCGGGCTGGGGGTAAAAGTGGGCGCGCTGGGCTGTGTCGTATTCCTCAACGCCAAGTTCGCCATCGACCTGCAACTGCTGGGCGGCGTCATCATCCTGCAGACCTTCCCCGCCCTGATCATGGGGCTGCTGCCGCTGCGACTTTCGGCGCCTGCGCTGATTGGCGGCTGGGCCAGTGGCTCGCTGTTCGGGCTGGGGCTGTGCTGGCTGGATGGGCTCAAGCCCGTGCACCCCATTGCGTTTGGCGGCTTCTCGGCTTCCGTTTCAACCGGGTTGCTGGCGCTGGGCGTCAATATCGTGGTGACGATGGTACTGGGCAGCGTGATCCGGCTGGCGCTGGGGGCATCGCCCTCCACCCTCCAGCCCCGCAGCGTGCGGCGGCAGGGCTGACGGGCGGCTATTAACAGACAGCGCTTCGGGACGCCGTTTTTTTCAAGGGAATGCGGCGCTTCCTGAAGTCTGCTGAAAAAGCTTCACCAAAAAATTCTTTTATTTCGATCTTGTGAAACATAGCGGCACGCCTGGCAGGCGTGCCGTTTTTTTCATGCCTTCAATCAGACTGGCGCCACACGCCTCTATCCCGATGAGGCGCCCCGCCCCGCGCGACGATGGCAGGGCAGGAAGAACCATCACAAGCCGGAAAGCGGGTCAGATGGCCTGCATATCAGATGGTACATGCGGCACCTCGGGCATGACCATGCGCCCCTGGCGGGCAAGCTGGCGCAAAATGCACACCACACCGGGCACGCAGTTGCCGCACTGGGCCCGACAGCCCTTGGATTCATAGACTTCCTTGGGCCTGACCGCGCCATTGCGGGCTGCGGTCTCCACGTCTGTGTCAGTCAGCATATTGCAGGAGCAGACAAACATTTATCCATCCCATTCATGATGTGGCAGCACCATAATCACGAATGAGAACAAATCGCAATACCGGAAAACCTTAAAAAATAGTGAGTTCCTGCGTGGTAGGCTCCGCATCATGCCTGCTATATTTCCGTCGTGAGCGATAACATTATTTTTTTGACAGGTAGACCCACCAGGGGAACAGGCTCCATGCCCTTCCCGTGCGGATGCCAACCTTTATCTCAATACATATTTGTACAGTCCATGCGCCGCCCTCCTGCACGCACCCGGATGACGGCAGGCGCAAAATACCATACCCCTACAATCCTTTTTCATGATGCAGGGGTTCACACGCATGCAGCAGTATTCCGCGCCCGAAACACGCGCCCTTCTCCCCTTCCCTGCCCTGATCGATGCCCTGGCACAGGCAGCGCTTGATGTGGCCGCAGGGCAGATCCTATGCCCCGAGCGCACCACCATCCGCACCCGCAACCAGCACGGCGCACTCATGAGCATGCCCTGCGTTGCCGATGACATCATGGTCACCAAACTGCTGACCCTGTTTGCCAACAATCCGGCCGCCGGGTTGCCCACCATACAGGGGCAGGTCATCTGTGCCGAAGCGCAGGCCGGGCGTTTCCTGTTCACGCTTGATGGCCCCACCGTCACCATGCGCCGCACCGCGGCCATCAGCCTGCTCGGTATCCGCACGCTGGCCCGCGCGCCCGTGCGGCGCGTGCTGCTGATTGGCACCGGCACGCAGGCCATTGCGCATTTGCAGGCCCTTGATGCCGTCCATCCCGGCATTACCGTTGCCATACGCGGGCGCACGCCCGAGCGGGCGCAGGCCTTCTGCGCGGCACACGCCATGCCCGCACTGAACATGCGCCCCGAACAGGCGCATGAAGAGCCCTTTGATGTGGTGCTGACACTCACGGCCAGCACATCGGCCATCTATAATGAACCTGCCCGCGCCTCCTGCCTCGTCATAGGCGTTGGCGCCTACCGGACCGACATGGTGGAAATTGGCCCGACCACCATTGCGGGCAGCACCCTTTATGTTGACGACCCCATCGGCGCACCCACGGAAGCAGGCGACCTGTATCAGGCCGGAGTAGACTGGCAGACCGTCCACCCCCTCTCGCTGGCGCTGCAGGGCAGGCTTCCAGCCCCGGACCAGCCCGTGTTCTTCAAATCCGTCGGGTGCGCGGCGTGGGATCTGGCCGCCTGCCGGGCGGCCCGCCTGCAGGGAGGATAGCCCCCTCCTCCGGCCGGGCATCGGTCACACAGAATCAAAAAGGGCTGGTCGGGTCGACTCTCCTGCCGCAGGCGCGGGCACGCCGATTCCAGCCCTTTCCCAGCCGTCGGGAACAGCCCATGCCCCACATCCGCAACCGAGGCGACAGGTGCGCCTCCAGTGCTTCGGCACAGGATGTGGGCTGCCACCAGCACACAGGAGATTGTATCTTTTATATCACATTTCTTTAAGACATATGGAAACACGCAATACCTTGTTTTCAAGTTGTTATTACAAAGAACCAAATAACTTTTTATCCCCCGTCAACCACGAAAATGCATCAAAATAGCGGAGCATGCTGGAAATTATTAGTTTATTGAAAATAAAAGATATTATCAGGGCATGCCCAGAAATTTCCAGGCCGCCATTAGTTTCGTTTTTCTTAAAGTTAACTTAAAGTAATGCATAACATTGTGTTGCCATGTCGCAACACACCGCATCCGCAATGACCGGGAGGCATTTTTCCCTCTCGTCAATTGTTACGAGCAGCCAATAAATAGCATGACGAGCTATGGATTGCGGGGCCATCAATGAACAGACGCACTTCTCTTTTGATTACGACTATCTGCTCTTTTGTTTCCTGTGGAGCGGTAGCCGCCACACCATCTGGTAGCGCGACGACAGCGGATCAGAAGGGAAGCACCGTGCGGGCGCACCACACGGCAACCGCACAGACACAGGCGCACAGCCGTGCCGCTACCACCCTCAAGGCCAACAGGGCAGATAATGGGGGCGTGAACAGTTCCGGTGTCGAGCAGATCAGCGTCTCCACCGGCACGCACTCCACCAACCGCAAGGCGCGTGACAGCATGAGCCCGGTCTCGGTCATCAGCGGGGCAGCACTGCGCCGCTCGGGCCAGATGAACCTTGCCGATGCGCTGACCCGCACCAATGCCTCGATCAATGTCAGCGCCATGGGCGCCGATGCGGGTGCGCTGACATCCGCCATCCGCATGCGCGGCCTGAACCCCAATGAAGTGCTCGTGCTCGTGGATGGCAAGCGCCGCCACACCACGGCCAACCTCTATGCCGATTCAGGCCCGGAATCAGGGTCCACCCCCGTTGACCTGAACATGATCCCCGCCAACGCCATCGACCATATCGAAGTGCTCGAGGATGGCGCGGCCGCCATGTATGGCTCGGACGCGATCGCGGGCGTGGTCAACATCATTACCAAGAAGCAGGATCACGGCTTCAATTTCAGCGGCCAGACCGGTGCCAACGCCTATAACGGTGATGGCTGGAACTACCAGCTCAACGCCGATGGCGGCATGAAGCTCGGCCAGGACGGCTTCCTGCATATCAGCGGGCAGATGTACCACTCCGACCATTTCGTGGCCAACAACGCGCGTGATCACCGCCTGCTCGGCTCACAGCCCGCCAGCGCCTCCAGTGCGACCTATACAGGCCCCAATGCTGGCAAGATTGCCACGAACTCCAACATGATCATGAGCACGCCGGAAGAAACGCGTGAAAATCTGGCGATTGAATGGGGCAAGCAGTTCACGCCTGGCATTAATTTTTACGGGCTTATCACCTATGCCCATCGTCACTCGGAAGCTTATGAAAACTACCGTACACCTTCCGTAGGCGGTAGCTGCACCGCGTGCGAAAGCATCGCCCCTTATGGTTTCTCCCCTCTGGAAACCATGGAAGAAAACGATTTTGCCGCAACACTGGGCCTGAAGGGTGACAACTTCATGGGCTTCAACTGGGATCTCAGCACCACCTACGGCGAAGATATCGATAAGATCGGCAACAAGAATACCCTGAACACCAGTTATGTTACTGCTTACGGCTCCAGCCCCCGTACGGCACGAGCCGAGACCTACAGCATGACGCAGTGGACCAACAACCTCGATTTCCGCCGTCACTTCAAGATCGGTGATGTCGTTCCGATGACGCTGGCCTTTGGTGCCGAAGAGCGTATGGAATCCTATAACATTACCGCAGGTGAGCCGGTCTCCTACGAAAACGGTGGCACGCAGGGTTATGCCGGTATTTCACCAGGTTCGGCCGGCACGTGGTATCGTGACATCTGGGCGTGGTACATGGATGGCGACTTCCGCCTGACCAAGAAGTGGGAGCTCGATTTCGCGGGTCGACTGGAGCATTACACCGACGTCGGCAATACCGAGAACGGCAAGATTTCAACCCGCTACAATTTCAACAAGCGCATTGCCATCCGCGGCACCATCAGCACTGGCTTCCGTGCGCCCACACTGGCTGAATCGCACTTCAGCGCCGTCAACGTCTCGCCTACCGGTGCAAGTGGCCTACTGGCCGCCGATTCCGCCGCGGCACAAGCTATTGGCGCAACCAAGCTGAAGCCTGAGCGCTCGACCAGCGTCAGCGGTGGCATCGTGCTGGAGCCTGTCGATAACTTCCATGTGGAAGCCGATGTCTACCAGATCAACCTGCGTGACCGTATCGTGCAGGATACCAACTTCGGTGGCAGCACCCCCTACGGCAACACGACGGAGGGCTATATCGCATCCCAGGCCATTGCCCAGCTTGCTTCGCTGCCAACTGGCTTTACTGGCTACAACAATGTCTATGCCGACTACTTCACCAACGGCGCCAGCACCCGCACACAGGGTGTAGACATCAAGGCGGATTATCTTTTCCGGCTGCACAAGTATGGCAACCTTGCACTGTCGATGTCGATCGATCTCAACCGCACCCGCCTGCACCATAACGGTGCCAACCTGAACCTGGCGGATATTGCCTCGATCACATCTGACAACCCGCGTAGCAAGATCATCCTGAACGCCTACTACACCTATAAAAACTGGGACTTCAACATCCGTCAGACCCGGTATGGCCAGACGACTTCCATGCTGCAGTACCAGGACTGGGGCCCCTCTGCCCTGCAGTATTCCAACAATGCCCTGCAGCAGTTCATCAACACCCCGCACTGGATGACCGATATCGAAATTGGCGTACGCTTCCAGAAGAACTGGCACTTCGCCGTCGGCGCGAACAACGTGTTCAACGTCCGCCCGCGCATGATGTCGCAGGAACTCAATGCCCTTGGCGCCGAGCCGTATGACGAGAACTCGGCGCAGATCCCCATCACGGGTGGCTACTACTACGGTCGCCTGAACGCCAACTTCTGACCGTTTCCACCTGCCCTGACGACAATGCCCATGGTGAAAGCCATGGGCATTTTTTTGTCCCCTGCTGGAGCCCAATCCACGCCCGGGCGCAGCCCTGCCACGGCGATTCCCTGTCGGGTAACCGTTATTGAGACCCTTGCATGTCCGGATTGCGCCCGGAAGCCGCCTTCCCCCGCAGTCGCACCGCCAGCGTGCAACCGGCCTGATGATGTTGATCTTTTCCCCCTGCCAGGCTGCCCTTTCCCCCACCCCTATCGGACGCAGCCGGGACGGAGAATAGCATTAACCACTGGAATTAACGGGAAAACTCTATATATCTCCTTCCATGCGCCTGACCCTGCATACCGATTACGCCCTCAGAACCCTGATCTACCTGGGCACCCATACCGATCGCCTGACATCGATCAGGGAGGTTGCGCAGGCTTATGGCATTTCGGAAAATCATCTCATCAAGATCATCCACCGGCTGGGACAGGGCGGCTTTGTGGAAACCATCCGTGGTCGCAACGGCGGCCTGCGGCTGGGGCGGCCTGCCGCGACGATCCTGATCGGTGATGTCGTGCGCTATACGGAAGAAGACATGGGGCTGGTGGCCTGTATGCAGCCACCACCGCCTGAAGGCGTGAACCGCAGGGGAGGCTGCCTCCTGAGCGATGTGTGCCGCCTGCGCGGCGTACTGCATGAAGCGCTGGGGTTATTCATCTCCGTGCTCGACCGCTACACGCTGGCTGATGTCATAACGGACCGGGAACGCAAACTGCTCGGTAGCCCGCTTTCCGCCTGAGCGCCTGAAACCCATGGTGCGCAGATGGTAAATTCCATTTTACCATAGCCACCCGCTACCGGCACAGGGCAGGCCAGAGGGCAGAAAAGTCAGGTTTTCCGTAAAGAATCCCGCCATCTTTTCTACCTTGATGGAAAATCAGCTTTTGCACGTTCGGGGCGTTGGTGATAGCTGAAACGATTCTTGCACGCCTGCACGTGGAATATATACTTGACGAAACTCTAAGGAACAGATTGTCCATGGCTTATGCTACGACCAACCCTTATACTGGTGAAAAGCTGAAGACTTTCCCCGATGCTACGGATCAGGAAGTCCAGGCCGCGCTGACCGATGCCTATGATGCCTTCAAGGCATGGCGCCACACCTCGTTTGCCAAACGTGCGGAAGTGATGAAGGCGGCAGCAACCATCCTGCGCCGCGACATTGACAAATATGCCCGCCTGATCACGCTGGAGATGGGCAAGACGTATGCGGAGTCCAAGGCCGAGACCATCCTGTCGGCAGAGATCTTCGAGTATTACGCCGAACATGCCGAGCGCCTGCTGAAAGCCGAAAAGCTGCCGGTCGCCAGCCCCGATGAGGGCGAGGCCATGATCATCCACCAGCCCCAGGGCATCGTTTTCGCCATCGAGCCGTGGAACTTCCCTTACTATCAGGTAGCCCGCATCATTGCGCCGCAGCTTTCCGCCGGTAACACGGTGCTGCTCAAGCATGCCTCCAACGTGCCGCAGTGTGCCGCAGCCTTCGATACGCTGATGCAGGAAGCAGGCCTGCCCAAGGGCGGCTTCCGCAACCTGTATGCCGCCCGCCACCACACCGAGGTGATCCTGAGCGATCCGCGCGTGTGTGGCGTTGCCCTGACCGGCTCCGAAGGCGCTGGCGCCATTGTGGCAGGCATTGCGGCCAAGGCGCTCAAGAAATCCACGATGGAACTTGGTGGTTCCGACGCGTTCGTGGTGCTGGAAGATGCCGACCTGGAAAAGACCGTGAAGTGGGCCGTGTTCGGACGCCACTGGAATGCGGGCCAGGTCTGTGTCTCCGCCAAGCGCCTCATCGTGGCTGACGCGATCTATGACCGCTTTGTGGAGCTGTATAAGAAAGGTGTTGCCAGCCTGAAGGCAGGCGACCCGATGGACCCGGCAACACAGCTGGCCCCCCTCTCCTCGCAGAAGGCGGCGGACGACCTGCGCGCGCAGGTTGAGGAAGCCAAGAAGCATGGTGCCGTTGTGGAAGTGATCGGCGCGCCCGTGCCGGAAAAGGGCGCCTTCTTCCAGCCGCTGCTCATGACCAACCTGCACGAGAACAATGAAGCCCGCCACTGGGAGTTCTTTGGCCCCGTAACGCAGCTCTACCGCGCCAAGGACGAGGCTGATGCCATCCGCATCGCCAATGATTCGCCCTACGGCCTGGGCGGCGCCGTGTTCACGAAGGACACCAAGCGCGGCGTGAAGGTAGCCGAGCAGATCTATACCGGCATGGTCTATGTCAACCACCCGACCATGGTGAAGGCCGACCTGCCGTTTGGCGGCGTGGCGCGCTCGGGCTATGGCCGTGAACTGATCGGCCTTGGCATCAAGGAATTCGTCAATCACAAGCTGATCGACGTGGTGGACATCGACGCCCCGTTCTGATCCGGCAAAAACCGGGCGCTGGTCGAGGCATGATGCCTTGGCCGGTGCCCGTCCGGGCCATCTGGCCACGAATAATGCAAAAGTTTTTGGTGAAGCTTTCTTTCAAAAAACTTCAAAGAACTTTGTCTTTGAAAATAAAGCCTGAAATTTCTATTCTTCCAATTTGATCATGTAATAATTTTCCTGGGTAGGAACATGGAGCGTATTGCACCTTCAATACCCAGATGCGCCCCATGGAACAGCACGGCCACGCACGCCACTCCAGGCAGCAGGTACAGCCATAACCGCTGCGGCACAGGCCCGCAGGCCCGCCCCAGCACCAGGCCTGCAGCACAGCCAACCACACCCCCTGTTACAACCTCGAACAGGGTATGGGTATGCAATGCCACGCGGGTACATGCCACGCCAATGCCAATACCCGATAACGGCACCAGCATAAGCGCCGGGAAACGCACGAAATACCGCTGCCCCAGCAGCACAAGCAGCCCGCCATACACCATGCACGCTGCCGCGACATGCCCGCTGGGGCTGATGATGGTGGTCTGCTCTATCGCGGCATAATAAAGACCGGCTATTTTAAGCAGCAGCATGACCGCCAGCATCGCGATGGCAGTACCCGTCCAGACCATGGCACCGCGCCGCCATCCGTACACAGCCATGATAAGGACTACAGTTACCATCACCGGCAGCATTACGGCCTGATCGGCAAAATCGGTGATGAAATGCATCATGATGATCCGGGACCCCGTTTTGCACCTGTCGTGCCTATCACAGACACCACCAGGTCGCCAGACGACCCATGAGCAGGCACGCCTTCCCCTTCCGGCAGCATCCGCCCTGTTTTCGCAACTGTAATAAACAAGAACGCCGCCTTTTTTACAAAAGGCGGCGTTCTCGTGATGAACAGCTTTTGAAAGCACAGACCCGGCAGCCCCGCCCCTGTCAAAGGAATACAGGCAGCCACCGGATTATCTGGCCTCAGGGCGTCTTGGGCAGTTCCTTGCCCATTTTTTCCACCTGCTCGGCGGTGACACCGTGGTCGCCGCTGCCAAATGTGGCCGTGACGTAGTTCACCACGCTGGCAACCTCGGCATTGCTCAGGCGCTCCACGTCGGAGCTCTGGTTGAAGGCAGGCATATGCACATGCACCCCACCCGCATTCCGGTCCACGCCGTTGAGCACGGCCATAATCAGGTCATCGGGCCGGGCCGAACCCACAACCGAGTTATGGAACAGCGAGGGTGCATAATGGTCGGCCGTGCCCGCGCCGTTACCGCCATGGCAGGCCGCGCAGTTCGCATCATAGATCTGCGCGCCATCCATCGGGTCAAGCTTGTCGATACGGGTGAGTTCACCCGAACGGACATCGGCCTGCTCCAGCGGCTTGCCAAACTGCTCGCGCGGGCTGTGCTCGGCCTCGTCATCCTTGGCAGGAACCTGCAGGATGTAGGCCGCAAGCGCATGCAGGTCATCATCGGTCAGGTGACTGGTGCTGTGCTCGACCGCCTCGCCCATCGGGCCGGCCGCCTGGCTCAGCCCGGCCACATGGCCGGTCTTGAGGTATTCAACGAGATTGTCCTCGCTCCAGTTCCCGATGCCGCCGGTCTTGCTTGAGGTGATGTTCGGGGCATACCACCCGAGCAGGCTCGCGCCGGCGAGGTAGCTGTCCTCTTTCTCGCTCAGCATGATGTTGCGCGGGGTATGGCAGGTGCCGCAATGCTCAAGGGCATGGGCGAGGTATTTGCCCCGGCGCATCTTGTCAAAGGTGGCGGAATCACCCGTCTCCGGGGTTTCGCTGGTCGCCACCATGTTCCACAGGCCCATGGTGATGCGCAGGTTGGCCGGGAAGTTGAGCGATGTGACCGGCGGCGTCTCGGCCACCGGCTTCACCCCGTGCATAAACCACGTGTACAGCGCCTTCACGTCGCCATCCGTCATGCCGGCATAGGACACGTAGGGCATGGCGGGATAAAGCCTGCTGCCATCACGGCGGATGCCGTGGCGCAGGCTCTTCTCGAAATCCTCTTCCGTGTATTTGCCGATACCATGATCGGGATCAGGCGTGATGTTGGTCGTCACCACATCGCCCATGGGCGTGCTGATCTTCAGGCCACCGGCAAATGGCTTGCCGCCGGGTGCTGTATGACAGGCAACGCAGTCACCTGCCGTGGCGATATATTCGCCACGGGCCATCAGGTCGGCAGAAGGGTCATCCGCCCGGGCGGGAACGGCAGAAAATGTTGCAAGAGCAGTGCCTGCGGTCAGGACCGACCACAGGATCTTGCGCGTCACGTCAGGCATGGGCGAGTTCTTTTTTAAGCGTATCAGCCACGCGCAGGGCAAGTGCGGCGACTGTCAGGGTGATGTTGCCGGTTCCGACCGAAGAGAAAACGGACGAACTCGCGATGAACAGGTTCTCGTGGTCATGCGTGCGGCAGAAGCCGTCCACCACGGAATCCTTCGGGTCGGTGCCCATGATGGTGCTGCCCGCGGGATGGTCCTGCGGGAAGTAGCCGGGCGTCCATTCCTCGTCCGTGCCATGCATGAGGCCGATCAGGTCGCGGAACAGGCCACGCGTGTGCTCGCAGCTCTTCACGGTATATTCGGGCAGCTTGTAATAGACCTCGGGGTGCGGGATGCCGAGGATGTCCTTGTTGGTCTTGCTCAGCGTCAGGCGGTTATCCGGGTCGGCCAGGCCTTCGTTATGGCTGAACAGGCGGACCGTGTGCGAGGCGAGATAGCGGATCTGCTCCTCAAGCTCGCGGCCCACATACCCCTTGGCGATGGCAAGCTGCGTGGCCAGGTCGACCTGGTTGTCATCAACCATGTGCACGAGGTACGCGCCGCGCTCGTTGCGCCAGTCACCATCGCGGAAATTGTCGATCACGTTGGTTTCGAGCGGGCCACGACCGGGCCACAGGGCCTTATCGCCACTGATGAAGCTCACCTGCACGCCGGTGTGATCCATCATGTTGCGGCCAACATGGCCCGAGCTGTTGGCAATGCCGTCCGGGCTCTGCTCATCGGCGGAGAACAGCATGAGTTTCGCGGTCTCGATGCAGTGCGCCGCAATCACGAAATACTTGCCGGTCACGCGATGCGAGCCCTTGTCGGGATCATAATAATGCACCGCGGTAACGCGCTTGTTGGCGCTGTCACGCTCAATTCGGTACACCACGGCGTTGGGCACGAACTTCGCCCCTGCCGCCTCGGCATGGTAGACGGAGTAACTGCCGTTATACATCGCCCCGATCGGGCAGATGGGCATGCAGTTGTTATGCCCCTCACAAGTCGGGCGGCTGTCATACGGGCGGGTGTTGCGGGCCTGCGGCTCATGCACCACGCGATACGGCGTCTTCTCGCCAATCAGCTTGCGGAACTGCTGGGCGGCGTAGGAAATGGGCAGCGCATCCATCGGATAAGGCTGCCTGCGCGGCGAGCCGAGGTCTTCCACCTTCGGGTCCGGGCCGCACACGCCCATCATCACCTCGGCCTGGTAGTAGAACGGCTCGAGGTCATCATATTTCAGCGCCCAGTCACGGCCCTGGCCATAGCGGGTCTTGAGCTCGAAATCCGATGGCAGGTAACGCCACGCACAGCCCGCCCAGTGCCAGGTGGTGCCACCCATCATGCGCAGGTAGACCTGCTGGTAGGCCTCGGCATCGGGACCGGTGGTGTGCAGGTAATCGTTGGGGGTAACCTGGTCGGGCGGATGACGCGCCCATGGCACCGCCGGGAACGGCCCCTGATAGGAGGGCTTGTTCTCGAGGTTGCGGAAATTCTCGACAAAGTGCTGGCGGTCGACCCGGGGCCCCGCTTCGAGCACGATGACGGAAATACCCGCGCGCGCCAGTTCGTTGGCAATGGAGCTGCCAGCGACGCCGGAGCCGACGATTACGACGTCAGCAGATAGGTCTTGTTCGGACGGCATAAAAAAGGCTCCGGATATCAGGTAGGTTCGATCACGAGTTTCGAAGGCGAAAGGGCGGGTTCACCTGTTGGCACAGCCACTTCCGGCGGGGTCTGGGTCCAGTAGAACGGACCACCCGTTGCATAGGTCTTGGGATAGATCGCATCCTTGGTGATGTCGAACATCAGCGCGGAGCGGTAGACCACGACCTTGTGGTCGGCCAGGCCACGATACCAGCCGGTCAGGATATCCTGAATGACAGCCTTGAACACGGGGTCCTGATGCTCGGCGGCGGCGGCCAGCGCATGGGCCGATGTAAAGTTGCCGCCAGCCATGAAGTCATGCAGCTTCTGGATCTGGTCACGCCGCTCGGGCACGGCGTGGATGATGCCTGCATACAGGGCGTTGCCAATGCGCGGGTCGAGCGTGTCACGATCCGTCAGGCGCTGCGACAGCGCCATGAACAGCGGCACGACCGTGTCCTGCTCCGCCGTGGCGGCCATTCCCTGCCTGCTGCCCGTCACGACAACGGCAGCCCCGAACGCGCCAAGCAGCGCATCGCGGCGCGACATGCGCAGGGCCCGGTTCAGTCTGATGGCGTTGGGGGTGGAACGATGAATACTGGTAGGAAAACAGGGCCGGTCTGCAGCCATCTAGCGTCGCCTCTCATGCACGTTGGTCCAGCAGGAATGCCGGAAGACAGGCATGACCATGCGGGATGCAATAGTTTTATACCGATACCGCTACTTAATGCAGTCCTGCAACCTTTTATACCCCTATCTCCGCGTATAGCTGCTTCACATCTCATGAGTAAAAGCAGCCGCCAGACAGGCAGGACATGTTTTGTAAAAATATAGTGACATGGCCAGACCATCGGCCACCACACCTGCATGGCATCACCGTGGCGACAGAACCATGAAAGACAGCCATTATGATGGCAGGACACATGCTGATTATGCAACGTGCCTGAATATGTATTGAAGAAGTATCATTAATATTTCTACTCTCCCTGAAAATAATGATGTCATGCCCGCAGGGAGAAAGCCTTTTTGAAATGGCTGCCCCGGACACGCCAGATGCGTCTGGGGCCACGACGCGCGCCTGCCGTGGCAAGTAAAAAACACGCAAACCACACCGGAGGCGGACCGTCATGGCAGGAATGGCAATCGAAAAAGCGGTTTTCTCTTCTTGCGGGCGCATTTTCATTAAACTGTCATATAAGATTCCCGGCCAACCGCCATTCAGGCCAATCGCCCGCCATTGCCCCGTGTGTATTCTTGCCTAAAATTGGCGCACGCTTTTATTTAAAGGACAGAGGCATGCTGACCCGCAGACAGGCCATGACAGGCACATTGACGAGCATGGCCGCGCTGGCAGCCCGGCAGGCTTTTGCAAACCCTTCCCTGGCGCCGGTGCCCGCTGTCATGGCGCATCGGGGGGCATCGGCCCTGCGGCCCGAACATACGCTGGCCGCCTATGCCCGCGCCATTGCCGATGGGGCGGATTATGTCGAGCCCGACCTCGTGCCCACCCGCGATGGCGTGCTCATCGCCCGCCATGAAAGCAACATCGCCGACACGTCCGATGTGGCCAGCCACCCGGAATTTGCCAGCCGCCGCCGCACCATGACCATAGATGGCAAGGCGGAAACCGGCTGGTTCACGACCGACTTCACCCTGGCCGAACTCAAGACCCTGCGCGCCAGGGAACGCCTGCCCGCCCTCCGCGCCCACAACACGCGCTATGACGGGCATTTCGATATTCCGACATTTGAGGAAGTGATCGACTTTGTGGCAGCCGAGGCAGCAAGCCGCGGGCGCATGATCGGGCTGATACCTGAAATCAAGAATTCAACGCATTTCCATAAACTCGGCCACACGCCAGAGGAGACGTTCCTCCACGTCATCGCAGCCCACGACTACACCCGTTACTGCCCGCTTGAGGTCCAGTCCTTCGAGACGGCGAACCTGCGCATGCTCCATGGCCGGGTGCAGGCCATCAACCCGCAGGCGCGGCTCATGTTCCTCATGGGCGGGCGCACGGAAACGGTGCCTGACACGCTGGGCACGGCCAGGCCGGTCACGTTTGGCGACCTCATGACCCCTGATGGCCTGCGCGGCCTGCGGGCCTATACGGATGTCATCGGTCCCTCGAACGACGACATCATTCCGCGTGATGCCGCTGGCGCGTGGCTTGCCCCCACCACACTCATTGATGACGCCCACGCGGCGGGCCTGCTGGTGCATTCCTACACCTTCCGCCCCGAGAACCACTTCCTGCCCGCCCAGCTACGCAATGGCGAGGGCGACAGCGCGCGCAACGTGCCCGGCGCGATTGCCGAAATACGCCGCCATCTGGATCTGGGGCTTGATGGTTTCTTTACCGATGACCCGGCCATAGGCCGCATGGCGCTGGGCATGTAACGCCGCCATGCGCGCAAACGCAGGGATATGGAAAATGATGGCGGGAGGCACCCCTGAAACATCAGGGGCGCCACGATACATTACCAGTTCTTTGATATTTTATTGATGACGTATTTATAGACTTTATGTGTTGCCAGTTCCCTGCTTTCCACAAAATCCAAATCGTAATAATCATCTCTCATTCTTGATGATTCAACCTGGATGTTCCGGACATCCTCCCATTCACTTGTGCATTCATCACAGCGAAAAAAAGGGCATGTATTGCGTTGGCCCGTGCAACGAGCACCCATCCTTGGCCACAAATGGGACATACCTCGCGCACTTTTTCATAATCAGGCGGTGCGGTCATTTTAATAATTCTCTGGTAAAGATACGCCGGAAACCAGTTGCGTTCCTGATGACGATGGAACGAACATGTCCGGATGCTGCCTTTTTTTCAGCAAAGGCAGCATCTTCCACTCAGATCAGGATCACCCCTGGAGCAATTCATTGTTTATCGGGCATCTTCACCAGTTCGAATGTGTTCATTCAAACTGGATCTGCCCTAGCGGATCAGCTTGCGGATGATGCCGAGCAGTTCTTCCATCGTTTCCTCGCCGCCATCTTCCTGCACCGCCTTGCGCACGCAGCCTTTGGCGTGAGAGGACAGGATCTGGATCGCAACCCCATCCAGCGCTGATTTGACCGCCGATATCTGGGTCAGGATATCCACGCAGTAGCGGTCATTCTCGATCATGTTCATTACGCCGCCCACCTGCCCCTCAATGCGGCGCACGCGGTTGATCAGGGCTTTCTTGTGCGGCTGTTCCACGATCCTGTCCTGCGGCGGGGGGGCGCACTGCGTGCACGAGGCAGGGTCTGTTCCCTGCTGTTTATGTCTGGTCACGCGTCGTTCTATCCCTTGAATCGTGCTGGGTCATGCAACTGGCAATAGCATAGGCGAGCGCACGCACGCGGAACAGACCGTAACAGGGTGTGAACGTCATTCAGTGACCGGGCGCGCGCGGCCTCCAGCGATTGAGCAGCAGCGCGTTGCTGACCACCGAGACCGAACTCATGGCCATGGCCCCTGCCGCCACAATGGGGTTGAGCAGGCCGAAGGCCGCGAGCGGCAGGCCAAGAATATTATAGATGAACGCAAAAAACAGGTTCTGCCTGATCTTGGCCAATGTGGCGCGCGAGAGCGAGATGGCATCGTTCACGCTGGCCAGTTCGTTTTTCATCAGCACGATATCCGCCGTCTCGCGCGCGATGGCCGTACCGGCCCCGATGGCAAACCCCACATCGGCCGCCGCCAGCGCCGGGGCGTCATTGATGCCATCGCCCACCATGCCCACCACATGGCCCTGCGCGCGGTACTGTTCGATAATCCTTGCCTTGTCAGCAGGCAGCACGCCCGCGCGGCAGTCATCCACCCCCACCGCAGCCGCAATGGGGCCTGCCGCCTGCGGGCTGTCGCCCGTGAGCATGACAACCCGGATGCCCGCTGCCCGGAGTGCTGACACACTCGCCACCGCATCGGGCCGCAACGTGTCGGACAGGATGATGTGGCCCAGCAGATGCCCCGCCTGCGCAACACCGATCACGGTGCGCCCCGCGCCTGCCGGCCTGTCTGTCCCGTCCGGGTCCAGCGCCATGCCACGTTCGGCCAGAAAGCGCGGTGCGCCGAGGCAGGCAGGCAACCCGTCTACCATGCCCGCAACCCCCAGCCCCGGCGTGGCCTCAAAACCGGCCAGCGTGCCGGGCCGCACGCCAAGGCTGGCTGCATGCGCCATGATGGCGCGGGCCAGCGGGTGCTCGGACTCCTGCTCCAGCGTGCAGGCCACGCCCAGCAGGCGGGCCGGGTCCACGCCGGGCACGGGCTGCATGTCCTGCACCGTGGGGGCGCCTTCGGTCAGGGTGCCGGTCTTGTCGAGCATGATCGTATCGAGCCTCTGGGCCTGTTCCAGCGCATCGGCGTTGCGAAACAGGATGCCCGCGCGCGCCCCGAGCCCGGTGCCCACCATGATGGCGGTGGGCGTGGCCAGCCCCAGCGAACACGGGCACGCAATGACCAGCACCGATACGGCGGCGATGAGGCTGGGCGCAACCTGCCCGCTCATCCCCCACCACACGCCAAAGGTCAGGCCTGCCAGCACCAGCACCACCGGCACGAACACACCCGCCACCCGGTCGGCCAGGCGCTGCACATGCGCCTTGCTGCCCTGCGCCTGCTCCACCATTTTCACGATATGCGCCAGCGCGGTATCCGCCCCCACGCCGGTGGCCTTCACCCGCAGGCTGCCGGTGGTGTTGAGTGTGCCCGCGAAAACCGTGTCATGCACCCGTTTGGCAACAGGCAGGCTCTCGCCGGTCAGCATGGCTTCATTCACATCCGATGCGCCATCAAGCACCGTGCCATCCACCGGCAGGCTCTCGCCGGGGCGCACGACAAATACATCGCCCACGCGCACCTGTTCCACCGGGCAGTCATGCACCACGCCGTCGCGTTCCACATGGGCCTGCGCTGGCTGGAGCTTCAGCAGGCTTTCCAGCCCTGCCGCCGTCCTGTCACGCGCGCGGCTTTCCATGAGGCGCCCCAATGAGATGAGCGTGATGATGGCCACGCTGCTCTCGAAATACAGCGGCTGCGGCAGGCGCAGGAGCAGCACGGCCATGCTGAAAAAATAGGCGATGCCCGTGCCCAGCACCACCAGCACATCCATGTTGGCAGCGCCCCCGCGCACGGCCTTCCACGCGCGCGGATAAAGCTGGCGCGCGCAGTAGAACTGCACCACCGTGGCGAGTACGGCCTGCACCCAGCCGGGCAGCATGAACGCCATGCCCCCCAGCATGCCCAGCATCTGCGCCCCAAACGGCAGCGCCAGCACAAGAGTCAGGGCAAACTGGTTGCGTTCCGCCCGCCATGCCTGCATGCGCAGGGCGTGCGGGTCCGGGTGCGGCGCCGCGTCATCCACCAGGGTTGCGCCAAAACCGGCTTTTTCAATGCGGGCAATGAAGGTTTCCGGCCCGCTCACGCCGGGCACGTACGTGACATGCGCACGCCCGGTGGCAAAATTCACGCTGGCCTGTGTCAGCGGCAGGCGGTTGAGGATTTTCTCCACCCGCGCGGCACAGGCGGCACAGCTCATGCCGGTAACCGACAGGTCCACGCTGCCCTGGTCCACCGTAAAACCCGCCTTGCCAATGGCCGTGGCCATGGCAGGCAGCGCGGTTGCGGGGTCATCAACCTTGGCCTGCACCCGGTTTGTGGCGAAGTTGACCGTGGCCTGCACGCCCGCCTGCCGGTTGAGCACCTTTTCAAGCCGCGTGGCGCAGGCCGCACAGCTCATGCCCCCTACGGGGAAACTGACAGTCTGGACCACGGCGGCGCTCCTCATGCTCACCACCCTGACTTTATACCCCCCAATGGTATTTTCAAGGGCAGATCTGCCGGGTCAGGCGTGCAGGCCGGGGGCTTCCTGCCCGGTGCGGGCGACATATTCCGTGTAACCGCCATCATACTGGTGAATGCCACCGGGGGTGACTTCCAGCACCCGGTTGGACAGGGCGGCAAGGAAGTGCCGGTCATGCGATACGAACAGCATCGTGCCTTCGTACTGCGCAAGCGAGGCAATCAGCATTTCCTTGGTGGCGATGTCGAGGTGGTTGGTCGGTTCATCAAGCACCAGGAAGTTTGGCGGGTCATACAGCATCAGCGCCATGACCAGCCGCGCCTTCTCGCCGCCTGACAGCACGCGGCAGCTTTTCTCCACCTCATCGCCCGAGAAGCCGAAGCTGCCTGCAAGAGCGCGCAGCGACCCCTGGCTGGCCAGCGGAAAGGCATCATCCAGCGTTTCAAACACCGTGCGGCTGCCATCGAGCAGGTCCATGGCATGCTGGGCGAAATAGCCCAGCTTCACGCTGCCACCCAGCGTGACCGTGCCCGCATCGGGCTGGGTGGCGCCGGTAACCAGCTTGAGCAGCGTGGACTTGCCCGCGCCGTTTACACCCAGCACGCAGCAGCGCTCGCGCCTGCGGATCAGCAGGTCGAGGTTATGGTAGATCACGCGGCTGCCATAGCTTTTATCCACGCCACGCAGCTTGACCACGTCCTCGCCCGAGCGCGGCGGGGGCGGAAAGTCGAAGCTCAGCGCCTGCCTGCGCTTAGGCGGCTCAACGCGGTCGATCTTTTCCAGCTTCTTGACCCGGCTCTGCACCTGGGCTGCGTGCGAGGCACGGGCCTTGAAGCGTTCGATGAAGCTGATTTCCTTGGCGAGCGCGGCCTGCTGGCGCTCGAACTGGGCCTGCTGCTGCTTCTCGTTCTGGGCGCGCTGCTGCTCATAGAACTCGTAATCGCCCGAAAAACTGGTCAGGCTCCCGCCATCGATCTCGATCACCTTGTTGATGACCCGGTTCATGAACGCCCGGTCATGCGATGTCATGAGCAGCGCGCCATCGTAACCGGCCAGAAACTGTTCCAGCCAGATCAGGCTTTCAAGGTCGAGATGGTTGCTTGGCTCATCGAGCAGCATCACATCGGGGCGCATGAGCAGGATGCGGCCAAGGGCCACGCGCATCTTCCACCCGCCTGAAAGGCGGCTGACATCGCCGTCCATCATTTCCTGGCTGAAGCCCAGCCCGTGCAGTACTTCACGCGCTTTGCTGTCGAGCGCATAGCCGCCGAGTTCCTCAAAACGGGCCTGCACCTCGCCAAAGCGTTCAAGGATGGTTTCAAGCTGGTCGGCCTGTTCGGGGTCGGCCAGTGCCGTTTCCAGCGTGGCGAGTTCGGAGGCCACCTCCGATACCGCGCCCGCGCCTTCCATCACCTCGGCCACGGCGCTGCGGCCTGCCATCTCGCCCACATCCTGGCTGAAAAAGCCGATGGTGATGCCGCGATCGGTCAGGATCTGGCCTTCATCGGGTTCATCCTGCCCGGTGATCATGCGGAACAGCGTGGTCTTGCCTGCCCCGTTTGGCCCCACGAGGCCGATCTTCTCGCCCTTCTGCAACGCAGCCGAGGCTTCAATGAAGACCAGGCGCTGGCCGTTATGCTTGCTGATACTGTCGAGACGAATCATGGAACCTCGGGGGGGCGCGGAAGGAATGCGCGCACTTAATACGAACCGAGGTAGGGCGTAAACCGCAGCCCTGCTGTCAGGCCGGCACGTCGCCTGCCGCGGCAAAGGCATAGGCCCCGCCCCTGACCAGCGCGCGCTGATAGGCGGGCCGCGCATGGATGCGCCGCAAAAAGGCCCCTACATGCGGCCTGCCCGGCAGCGCCCCGGCGCGGGTGGCGGCGGCCTCAAGCGGAAAGCTCATCTGGATATCGGCTGCGGTGAAGTCCTTGCCGGTGAACCATTCGCGCTGGCTGAGCGACTGCTCCCAGAAATCCATGTGCAGCCTGAGTTGCGGATTGATGATGCGTGACTGCACCCCGCGCGCGATCAGGCTGGCCACGGGGCGGATGATGAAGGGCACGCGCGTGGGCAGCAGGCCGAACACCAGCTTGAGCAGCAGCGGCGGCATGGCCGAGCCTTCGGCATAGTGCAGCCAGTACAGGAACTGCACGTGCTCCGGCGTGCCGCGTTCAGGCTGCAGGCGGCCGTTGCCGTAGCGCTCGACGAGGTATTCGATAATGGCCCCGCTTTCCGCAAGCGTCACGTCGCCTTCGGTATCGGTGATGATCGGGGCCTTGCCCAGCGGGTGGATCCTGCGCAGGCTCCTGGGAGCCTGCATGGTTCTGGGGTCGCGCTTGTAAAAGCGGATCTCGTAGGGCAGTTCGAGTTCCTCAAGCAGCCACAGGATGCGCTGGGAACGTGAATTGTCGAGATGATGCACGGTAATCATGGCGGCGGACCTTCCGGGGCAATGCACAGGACCCGCCCGGCACCACGCGCGATGCGGATACTGGCGTTAAGGGCATGGCCATGTGTTTGGTTCCGCCTGATCTGCCCGCAGCGTGCCGGATGACGACCAGAAGGCTAAATGTTTTTGGGCGCCGCCTTTTTTTTAAAGGCGGCGTTCTCCCGAAGCTTTCTGAAAAAAAGCTTCACCAAAAACGTCTTTGTTTTTTAAGGCATGTTTACAAAACGATTACCCGCCTCATAGCGCCGGATCATCGGCAGGCCCAAAGAATTCGTAGCGGATCTGCGCAGGCGGCACGCCCGCTGCCTTCAGCGCGCCCACCATGTCGCGCATGAAGCCATCGGGGCCACAGATGTAATAGGTTGCATTCCTGTCCGCCCTGCCCTGTAGCCATGCGGGCGTGATGCGCCCCTCATGGCAGCTCACCCCCGGCACGGGTGCTGCAGCCTGCAGAGCCTGCCGGGTGTAGAAAATATCCGCCTGCAACCGCCCGCGCCCTGCCAGCGCCCGGATGGCCGGGCCAAAGGCTTCCGTGCCCGGACTGCGGGTGGTGTGAATGTAATGGATGGGGGGATGCGCGTCACTGCCCGTCAGCTCCGCCAGCATGGACATGAACGGCGTCAGCCCCACCCCTGCGCTCAGGAACACGATCGGCCCGGTTGCGGGCGTGAGCGTGAACGCGCCAGCGGGGGCGGAAACCTGCAACACACTGCCTTCACGCACGCTGTCATGCAGCCAGTCCGACACCACACCACCGTCGATGCGGCGCACGCTGATGCGATAGCCCTGCGAAGAAGGCGCTGACGAGATACTGTAATTGCGCCGTTCACTGCCATGCCCCGGCACATCAAGGCGGAAGCTGAGATACTGCCCCGGCGCATGCCGCATCACCGGGCCACCATCCTCAGGCACCAGTTCAAAGGAGGTCACGGTCTCGCTCTCGGCCTTGCGGGCCTGCACGCGGAAGGGCCGCCACCCCACCCAGCCGCCGGATGCCGCCTCGTGGGCGTCATAGATCTGTTTTTCACGCCCGATCAGGATATCGGCCAGGAACCAGTAGGCCTTGCCCCATGCCTCCAGAATTTCAGGGGTCGCGGCATCACCCAGCACTGTTGCAATCGCGCCCAGCAGGGCCTCGGCCACATAGGGGTAGTGTTCGGGCCTGATGTTCAGCCCCACATGCTTTTCAGCAATGCGTTCGACAGCGCCCGCCATGGCGCCAAGGTTATCGATGTTGCGGGCATAGGCCAGCACGGCCAGCGCCAGCGCCCTGGGTTGCGCGCCATCCTCCTGGTGCGAGAGGTTGAACAGGTCGCGGATGGCGGGATTGGCCAGTAGGCGGCGATACATTTCGGTCGTGATCGCGAGGCCATGGGCCTCAAGCGCAGGCACGCAGGCCTTGATGATGCTGCGGGTTGTGTCATCGAGTGGCGGCGCCATTCTGGCCTCCATTAAGGTGTATTTAACAAGAACCTTTTATGGCGCACAAAAAAGATGTCAACAGAACATACCTTTTTTCAGGCACCTGCCTGCGCATGCCAGCCCCGCATCGGCAGGACAGGATATGTGGGTGGCAAGACTGAAATTGACAGTGATAATAAGTCGCAATATTTTGCCGTCATTCCACGCGGAGTCTGTTCATGCGTTACGCGACCATCCTGTCCTGCCTCGGGCTTGCGGCCCTGCTGTCCGCCCCACCGGCATGGGCGCAGGACCCCGTGCACCTGGTGGTGAAGGACCATCATTTCAGCCCGGACCATTTTACGGTGCCCGCGGGCACGCGCTTCCTCATCATGCTGGACAACCAGGATGACACGACGGACGAATTTGAGAGCTATGACCTGAAATTCGAGAAGATCGTGGTGCCGGGCAGCACCATTACGGTCCATGCCGGGCCGCTGCATCCCGGCACCTACAAATTCTTCGATGACTACCACCCCGACCAGGCAACGGGCACCGTTACCGTAACGCAGGAGCCCTGAACATGCTGGGAAGTCTGCTCATTGTTTTTCGCGAGGTCATGGAAGCGGGCCTGATCATCGGCATCGTGCTGGCGGCAACGCAGGGCATAGCGGGACGGGGGCGCTGGGTGGCGGGCGGCATTGCCGCTGGCGTGGCGGGGGCCGCGGTGGTGGCGGTGTTTGCGGGCAGCCTCTCGGCGGCGCTGTCGGGCAACGGGCAGGATGTGTTCTCGGCCACCATCCTGTGCATCGCGGTGGTCATGCTGGGCTGGCACAATATCTGGATGACCCGGCACGGGCGCGAGATGGCGGGCGACATGAAGGCGCTGGGCACGCAGGTGGCAACCGGCCAGCGCTCGCTTGCCGCCATGGCCGTGGTGGTGGCCGTAGCCGTGCTGCGCGAAGGGGTGGAGGTGGTGCTGTTCCTGTATGGCATCGCGGTCTCCACCCATTCCGGCCCGGTGCCCATGCTGGTGGGCGGGCTGCTGGGCATTGTGGCGGGCGGCGGCATATCATGGCTGCTGTATCGCGGGCTGATCGTCATTCCGCTGCACCGGCTGTTTGCCGTGACCGGCCTGCTCATTGCCCTTCTGGCCGCGGGCATGGCCAGCCAGGCCGCGGCCCTGCTGGCGGGCGATGATATCGTGCCTGCCCTGGGCTATGAGGTGTGGGATACGTCGTGGCTGCTGTCCGATGGCAGCATGGTGGGGCGGGCCGCCAAGGCGCTGGTGGGCTATTCCGACCGGCCCATGGGCATCCAGCTCGTGGCCTGGGGGGTTACGCTGGCGGTAATGCTGATCGCGACCCGGATGGTGCGCAGGCGGCCTGTCACCAAATAGGGTGCCGCCCTTTGCCTGATACAGCCTCGGGCAGGCGGGCATAAAAAGCTTCCCTTTATGCCCCCCATGGGTATTATGGGCAACAGTTTGCAACGCTTCATGGCGGATGGGAGTGCAGAATGTTCAGGGCACGCGGCCGGACATGGGTTGGCCTGCTGGTCTGGCTGCTGATGCAGGCAGGGCTGCTTGCTGGCGCTGTGCCCACGCCTGCCGCCCATGCCCATCCGCTGGCTCCCGCCTGCGCCATGGCGCCTGATTGCATGACCCCCGCCCATGCCCTGCACATGGCCCGCATGCATCATGCCCGCCACGATCCCGCCCCCACCAGCCAGGATCCGTGCTGCCATGTCCATGCGGGCCTGTCGGACATGCCTGCGCCCCTCGTGGCCGAGCGCCTGAGCGGCCTGCCTGCCGAAGGGGGGCGTGCTTTCCCTGCTGCCCGGCAGGCGCCGGCCGTGGGCGGCGACTGGCTGCCGCCCCTGCGGCCACCCAAAATCCGCAACATCTGAACACGTCACCGCGTTTTGGCGCCTGCCCTGGCTTGTGTGGGGCGGGATCTGAATGACCTGTTTTTTTGCCGGATTTTTCTCATGTTGATTCCGTCTCGCAACCGGGGCGGCCTGAGCCGTCGCCGTTTTGTAACGGGGCTGGGCGCGGGCGCGCTCATGGCCGCCCTGCCCCGCCCGCTGCACGCCCGCACCGCCCCCTCCGGCGCGGTGCCCCCCATGGCCCGCGCACGGTGGGATTTGCGCGTGGGCCGCACCCGTATTGAAATCGACCGCAAGGTGCTGCACGCGCCCTGCATTGGCGGGGATGTGCCCGGCCCGATCCTGCGCTGGCGGCAGGGTGATACGGTGTGCATCAACGTCACCAACACGCTGGCGGATGAAGACACCTCCATCCACTGGCATGGCCTGCGCCTGCCCGCCACCATGGATGGCGTGCCGGGGCTGAGCTTTGCCGGCATTGCCCCCGGCCAGACCTTTGCCTACCGCTTTCCCGTCACCCAGAGCGGCACGTACTGGTACCACAGCCATTCCGGCATGCAGGAGGCACAGGGGCTGTATGGCGCGATCGTCATCGACCCGCCGGAGCCCGACCCGCAGGCCTGCGCGCGTGATTATGTCATTCTTCTATCAGAATGGACGGATGTCTCGCCCATGGGCATGCTCTCCAACCTCAAGATGCAGGATGACTACTATGTCTTCCGCCAGCGCACGCTGGCCTCCTTCCCGCGTGAGGCCAGGGCCGCAGGCAGCCCGCTGGCCGCGCTGAAGGACCGGCTGGCCTGGTCGCGCATGCGCATGGCCGCAACCGACATCGCTGACGTAACCGGCGTGATCTATACCTACCTGCTCAACGGCCATGCGCCCGACATGAACTGGAACGCCCTTTTCACTCCCGGCGAGCGGGTGCGGCTGCGCTTCATCAATGGCGCCTCGATGACGTTTTTCGATATCCGCATACCGGGGCTGGAAATGCTGGTGGTGGCAGCCGATGGCAACGCGGTCGAGCCCGTGGCGGTCGATGAGTTCCGCATTGGCGTGGCCGAGACCTATGACGTGATCGTGCAACCAAGGGAGGCACGTGCCTACACCCTCTTTGCCCAGAGCGAGGACCGCACCGGCTACGCCCGGGGCACGCTGGCCCCGCAGCCGGGCATGAGCGCCCCCATTCCGCCCATGGACCCGCGCCCGGTGCGCACCATGGTCGATATGGGCATGGGCGACATGAAACCGGGCGAAAGCATGAACGGCATGGCGATGCCGGACCCTGCGCCCGACATGCACGCATCGCACACCCACCCCATGCCGCGCCCCGAAAGCGGCATGATGGACGGCATGGACATGACTGACCCCCAGCACCCCATGGGCGGCATGCAGGCATCCACCCCGAACCCGACACCGCACGGGCATGGCACCCCAATGCCAGCCCCCCAGGATGGCATGATGGCTGGCATGGACATGGAGGACATGCAGCCATCGCCCCCGGAACCGGCCGGACACGGCATGTCCATGCCTGAACACCACATGGATGCCCCCGCACACCACAAGCCTGCCGCCCCCATGCACACGCAGGCAGCCATGCGCCATGACGCGCCCGCCACCCACACTGCATCCGTAATGGAAGTGGATGACCCCGGCCCCCCGCCCCTGAACGTGGAAAACCAGAATATCGCCCGCATGCCCACCGACCGCCTGGCCAGCCCCGGCGATGGGCTGGAGCATAATGGCCGCCGCGTGCTGAACTACAGCCAGTTGCGCGCCACCCGGCCGGGCAGCGACCCAAGGCCGCCCACGCGCGAGATCATCATGCATCTCACGGGCAACATGGAGCGCTATATCTGGGGCTTCAACGGGCGCAAGTTTTCCGAATCCGGGCCAATCCGCCTCAGGCGCAACGAACGCGTGCGCTTTACCCTCATCAACGACACGATGATGGAGCACCCCATCCATCTGCATGGAATGTGGAGCGAACTTGAAAACGGCCAGGGCGCCTACCGCCCCTACAAGCACACCCTCATCTCGCAGCCCGGCTCGAAGCTGAGCTACCTTGTCACGGCCGATGCGCCGGGGATGTGGGCCTATCACTGCCACCTCATGCTGCATATGGAAACGGGCATGTTCCGCACGGTGATCGTGGAATGAGGTACGCGCTCCCTGTTGCAGCCCTGCTGCTGGCCACGGCCCTGCCTGCGCAGGCCCAGAGCCAGGCCACGACCACGACCACGACGGCGGCCCGGAAAACCGCAACGGCACACCCACGCAAACTCCCGCCACGGCCCGCCTATCACGCCGCCGATGCGCCCACCAACGCCCCCGTGGCCTATGTGGGCGGCATGAAGCCGGTCATGGACCAGGGGCGCTACTTTCATGGCATTCTTGATCAGCTTGAGGGGCGTTACGCGCCCGGCGGCACGGATTTCCGCTGGGATGGCGAGACGTGGTACGGTGGCGACTACAACAGGCTGTGGCTCAAGTCGGAAGGCACGCTGGAGCATGGTCGCCTGCATGATGGCGACCATGAACTGCTGTACAGCCGCGCGGTCTCGCCCTACTGGAATGTGCAGGCCGGTGTCCGCGCCGATATTGATGATGGCCCCACCCGCACATGGGGGGCGCTGGGCGTGCAGGGGCTGGCGCTGTACCAGTTCGAGTTCCAGGCCACCGCCTATGTCAGCGACCGGGGGCGCTTCGCCTCCCGCATTGAGGGGTCATATGATTTCCTGCTCACCAACCGGCTCATCTTGCAGCCACAGGCGGAGTTCAATCTTTATACCAAAGCCGACCCCGCGCGGCAGGTTGGGGCAGGGCTTTCGGATGTGGATGCGGGGCTGCGCCTGCGCTACGAGGTCTGGCGCAAATTCGCGCCTTATGTGGCCGTGTCCTATGCGGGGTATCTGACACAGGCCCGCCGCATCGTGCATGACCAGCACGGCGAGGGCGGGGCGCTGCGCCTGACCTTTGGCGTGCGGAGCTGGTTCTGAGCCTGGCCGAACAAAAGCAGTAAAGATAAAAACGCCGCCTTTTTGGAAATAAGGCGGCACCCAAGAACTTTTATTTTATTTTGCCTGTCTGTTTTTCTGCGCCCGCGTTCAGGCGTCAGTTGGCAGGCTGTAATAGTCGCGGTACCACGCCACGAAGGCATCCACCCCGGCCTGCACCGAGGTGGTGGGGCGAAAGCCGGTCAGTTCCTGCAGGGCCGTGCAGTCCGCCCAGGTGCGCGGCACGTCACCGGGCTGCATGGGCAGGTAATTGCACACGCATCTGCGCCCCAGCGCCGCCTCGATCGCCTTGATGAACGCCATGAGGCTGACCGGCTCGCCATTGCCGATATTGACAACCCTGTAAGGGGCCACGGGGCTTGCGCCACGGTCGCTTTCCCCCCGTGCTGGCGCTGGGCGGACGGCCAGGCGGTAAATCGCCTCGACGATATCGTCGATATAGGTAAAGTCCCGCTCCATGTCGCCATTGTTGTAGACATCGATCGCGCGGCCCGCGAGCGTGTTGGCGGTGAATTTGAACAGCGCCATGTCAGGCCGCCCCCACGGCCCGTACACCGTAAAGAAACGACAGGCCGTTATGGGCAGGTTCCACAGATGGGCATAGGAATGCGCAAGATCCTCATCCGCCTTCTTGGTGGCGGCGTACAGGCTGAGCGGATGGTCGCAGCGCTGGTCCTCGGCAAAGGGTATGGCCGCATTGGCCCCGTAGACGGATGATGTCGAGGCAATCATGAGGTGGGGCGTGGCGCAGCGCCGGGCCTGCTCAAGCACGTTATAGGTGCCCACGAGGTTGGCGCTGACATACGAGCCCGGATTTTCCATCCCATAGCGTACCCCTGCCTGGGCGGCGAGGTGAATGACCCGTTCCGGCCTGCACTGCTCAAAGGCATCGTGCAGGGCCTGCGCATCCTCGAGCATGAATTCATGGCAGGCAAAACCCGCCTCCCTGCGCAGCAGGGCATGGCGTGCGTGCTTGAGCGTGACATCGTAATAGGGGGTCATGCCATCAATGCCGGTCACCTCGTGGCCTTCGCGCAGCAGGCGCCGGGCCACATGAAAACCGATGAACCCGGCGGTGCCAGTAACAAGAATACGCATCATGAACTCCACAAACCCGCAGCCGCCTGCCCCGGCCACCGCGTGCGGTCTTAGCGTGAAAGGACGGAATTGATGAGTCCTGTTATCGGGACACACCCGGTGCATACACACATGCGCCGCCCCTGCGCGCTGCCCGCTCCTGCCTAGATCGGCAGGTCACGGTTGGCTGCGATCGCCTCCATGGCGATATAGGATGTGACCGTGTCGAGGTCGACCCGGCTGATCAGGGTGCGGTATATGGTGTCAAACGCGGCCATGTCCTGGGTGATGATCTTGAGCATGTAATCGTAATCGCCCGCGATGCGGTAGAAATCGATCACATTGGGGATGTCATTGACAGCCTTGTGAAACCGCTCCAGCCACTCGCGCGAATGGCTGCGCGTGCGGATCATGACAAAAACCGTAAGCCCCAGCCCCAGCCGTGCCGGATCAAGCCGCAGGGTGCGCTCGCCTGCCAGGCCACGCGCGCGCAGGGCGTTGAGCCGCCGCCAGCAGGCATTCTGTGACAGGCCGACCCGCTCGGCCAGTTCGCGCTGCGACAGGCCCGCATCCTTTTGCAGGGCACGCAATATGGCGCGATCAAAATGATCCATTTTTTCGCTCATAACCGATCATATGACACCATATGACCGCATGGATAGCATGAAATAGGGAAAAATATTGCCCTAAAGCCGATTAACATCGCCCTGCAACGCGCTTTCGGGGGAACAGGCCATGCAGATGGATGACACGTCTTTTTCAGAGTTTGCCGCCAGCCTGCTTGCAGGCGGCCATGAGGGCCTGCGCGCGGGCCTGATCGGGGAAGGCGCGCCCGTTCCCGGCCCGTTTGGCGTCAAACCACTGGTTTATGCCGATTATGTCGCCTCGGGCCGGGCGCTGAAGCAGATCGAGGAATTCGTTCTCACCCGCGTGCTGCCCTATTACGCCAACTCCCATACCGAGGCCTCGTTCTGTGGGGGGTACATGACCCGCATGCGCCACGCCGCGCGGGCGCAGATCGCGCGTCTGTGCGGGGCGGGCGAAGGGTTCTCCACCGTATTCTGCGGCGCGGGCGCCACGGCGGGGCTCAACCGGCTGGTGCATCTGCTTGGCGTGCCCGAGGCCGCACAGGCCGGCGCACGGCCCGTGCTGTTCATCGGGCCGTACGAGCATCACTCCAACATCCTGCCCTGGCGCGAGAGCGGGGCGGAGGTCATCACCATTGGCGAAGCCCCTGAAGGCGGCCCGGACCTTGAACAGCTTGACCGTGCCCTTGCCCAGACCGACCCCGCGCGGCTGCGCATCGGCGCGTTCTCGGCCGCCTCCAACGTCACGGGCATCATGACCGACGTGGATGCCGTGACAAAAATGCTCAAAAGCCACGGCGCGCTGGCAGTGTGGGATTATGCTGGTGGCGGGCCGTACCTGCCCATCAACATGCGGGCGGGCACGCCATATGAAAAGGATGCCGTTGTGCTCTCGGCGCATAAATTCGTGGGCGGGCCTGCGGCATCGGGCATCATGATCGTGCGCGATGCCGCCGTGTCGCGCACGCGCCCGGTCTTTACCGGCGGCGGCACGGTGCGGTTTGTCTCGCCGTGGGGGCATGATTACGCGACACGCCTCGAAAGCCGCGAGGAAGCGGGCACCCCCAATGTCATTGGTGACATCCGCGCGGCCCTGGCCTTCCTGGTCAAGGACGCCATGGGGCAGGACTGGCTCGACGGGCGCCACCATGCCCTGCGCCGCCGCGCCGAGCAGGTCTGGCGGCGCAACCCGCATATCGAGATCGTGGGCAACGCGCAGGCACGCCATGCGCTGCCCATCTTCTCCTTGCGCGTGCATGGGTCCGAGCCGGGCGAGATGGTGCACCAGCAGCTTTTCACGCGCATGCTGTCCGACGGGTATGGCATTCAGGCCCGTGGCGGCTGCGCCTGTGCGGGGCCTTACGCGCACAGCCTGCTTGGTATTGATGAACCCCTGTCAAACACCCTGCGCCACGCCATTCTCAATGGTGAGGAGATCCGCAAGCCGGGCTGGACACGGCTGAATTTCTGCGCCCTGATGGACGACGCCAAGGCGGATTTCATCATCCGCTCGGTTGATGAACTCGCCCGCAACCCCGCCGCCATGGCGCAGGCCTATGTGTGCGATCCCAAAACCGCGCGCTTCCGCGCACAGACAATGCCAAAGGCCGAAACCATGGCCTGAAAAGAATAAGAGTTTTTGGGTGCCGCCTTTTTACAAAAAGGCGGCGTTCCTTACCCCAGTAAAACCGGCGCATCGCCTTCGCGCCAGGGGGCCACGCGTTCCATCACCCGCTCGAACAGTGGCAGGGCCACAAACGCCCCCAGCCACCCCTGCACGCGCGGCAGAGGGCAGGCCGCGAACCAGTCAGGATCGGTCGCCGCGAACTGGCGCACGAAGGGCGCAATGGCGGCATCCGTCATGCCCGGCCGTGCACCGTGCAGGAACGGACCGGGATGCAGCATGACTTCAAGCTCATGGAGGATCTGCAACGCTTCCCCCCGGTGGTGCAGCGCATCCGACTGGTAGCGGGTCGCGTATTTGTAGCGATCGAGATGATATTTGAACGGCCCGTCATTGCGCGCAATCAGGTCGCGCCGCGTGCCGGGCCGCCAGTGCCACGGGTCGTGACGGGCCAGCGCCCAGTCCATGATCTCGAGGCTTTCGGCCATCACCCGGCCATCGGGCAACACCAGCACCGGCACCGTGCCCTTGGGCGAGGCCCGCAGCATGGCGGCAGGCTTGGCCGCCAGCCTGACCTCGCGCAAAGCACAGGGCGTTTCACTCACAAGCAGCGCCAGCCGCGCCCGCATGGCATACGGGCAGCGACGGAAACTGTACAGCACGGGCCATGTCATCACGCCTGCCCTCAATCCTCATGGTCCGTATCGACCAGACGGTGGGGAAAGGCGCGGGGATTGGCCATGGCCACAGCCATCCCCACCACCACCGTGATGATGGCCATGGGCGTGAGCACCCCGAAGCCCGCAGCAGTCAGCACCTGCCCGCCCACGGCGGACCCCATGAGAATGCCCACATTGCTCGCGGCATTGATCCCGGCGCCAGCCACGTCGGGCCGTGTGGCCCGCGCGCGGATCGCACCTGACATGACGCAGGGAATGACCGCCGAATACCCCATGCACCACAGCCCGACCGGCGCCACCGCCGCCCAGCCTGACAGGATATGCCCGTACATCAGCCCCATGCCGATCAGCATGGCGCCCCCACCGCCCAGCAGGCCCGTTGCGGGCCGGGTATCGACAAACAGCCCAGCCCCCCACAGGCCCACGATGCTCACGCTGCCGGTCAGCAGCAGGGCGATGCTCAGGCTGCCCGTCGCCAGCCCGTGGTCGAGCAGCAGGGGCGTGACATAGGTGTAAAGCAGGTTATGGGCGAAGAAGAGGATGGCATTGACCGCGATCACGACCAGGAAAATGCGCATGGCCCGGCTGGGCCCCGCCGAGGGCAGTCCGTTCCTGACCTGCACCGGTGTCGTGACCGGCGGCAGGAAGAAGGCGATGCACAGCGTCAGGATAACGGACAGGCCCGCCATGACGTACATCGCCATCCGCCAGCCTGCCAGATGCCCGATGGCCGCAGCACCGGGCACGCCCAGAACCGCGCCAAGCGACGTGCCGCCATAAACGAATGAAATGGCCCGCCCGGTCATCTTGGCCGGAACCAGCCGCGCGGCATAGGCGGAGGCAATCGACATGAGCAGCGCATGCGCAACGCCCCCGATCAGGCGGCCCGCGCACAGGATGACAAAGCTTGGCGCGGCCGCCACCACCACGTTCGACACCACATAGCCCAGCAGCGACACCAGTACAAGTCGCTTGCGGTCGATATGCGCGGTCATGATGGTCAGCGGCACGGCGCATACCGCCACCATCAGGGCAAAGGCGCTGACGGCAAGCCCGGCCTCACCCTCGGGGATGTGAAAGCCGCGGGCCATGTCGATCAGGATGCCGACAGGCGCCACCTCGGTTGTCAGGGCCGTGAAAGTACATGCAAACAGGGCGCAAAGACCAATGACGGCTTCAGCCGGGAGGGTTTTGAAAAGCATGATTGCCTGCAGAAATATAACGACACAACATCATGTCGCTTCACTTGTGGGCGTTCTGGCACTTCCCGCACTGTAGTGGAAGTGTCTATCATGCCAAGGTAGTACAGACTCCCGTTCATAGAAAAACGTGCATAACGTCTATTGAACAGGCAAGCGCCGCACCGGCCATGCCCCACGGCCCGAATGCCACCTGGCAAGACCCGATCATCCCCTGCCCTGCCACGGCCAGCCTGACCATACGGACCCGGCGTCCCTCACGGCTTTCGGGCTTTATCATGACAATACGGCAAGAAACCCGTCTCGATTATGAGACAGTTGCGCCCTGCCCGGACACAGCTACGTGAAGCCCGCGCGGTAGGGCATGGCATTTTTCGCCCCCCTCATGCTGAACAGCAGGTTCTGGCTGGGCGCAGCAGGCAACCCCAAACCTGCATACGCAGCCCAGCTTTGGAAAACTATGGAAAGAAACGCGGCATGCGAGAAACTACCAAGAGGTTATTATCCATCATAACCTCCGTCTTGCTGGCCCTGATCGGGCTTTTTCTATTCTTTGGCGGGGCCCAGCTGCTCCTGCTGGGCGGCTCATGGTTCTATGTGCTGACCGGCTGCGTCCTGCTCGCCGCCGCAGTGCTGGGGCTGAAGCAGCCCGGGCTGGCAAGCAGCCTGTATGCCGCCCTGCTGGTGGTGGCCACCATCTGGGCGCTGGTCGAGACCGGCTTCAACATCTGGGGCCTCGAGGTCCGGCTGATGACGCTGGTGGGTATTGGCGTGTGGCTGCTGCTGCCGCAGGTGTGGCGCGCGCATGAGAGCTGGCTGGCTGACAAGAAGGCCCTGCTCGGCGCGGTTGGCGTATCGTGCCTTGTGCTGCTCATCAGCTGCTTTTCGTCCTATTCCATTGATGGCACGGTCCCCGCTGATCGCATGGCCGCCCAGGGCCAGCCGGAATCGGCTGCCGAGAGCATGCCCGATGGCGACTGGCAGGCCTATGGCCGCACGGCGGCAGGCGATCGCTACTCCCCGCTGGGCCAGATCACGCCCGCCAACGTGGGCAGGCTCAAGCGCGCCTGGCTGACCCGCACGGGTGACGTGCAGCAGGCGGGCGAAGGCACCGTGGCCGGTCCCGACCAGGGCCATGAATTCAACCTGGAGGTCACCCCCATCAAGGTCGACAACACGCTATACATGTGCACCCCCCATAGCTGGGTGATTGCGATGGATGCGGCCACCGGCAAGGTGAAGTGGAAGTTCGACCCCCACCCCGATACCGCCGACCTGGCCAAGAACGTCTATCTCGCCTGCCGTGGCGTGTCGTATTACCGCATCCCCGACGAGATCCAGACAAGCTGCCGCACCCGCATCTACTCCCCCGTGGCGGATGTGCGCATGGTGGCGCTCGATGCCGAAACCGGCAAGCCGTGCGATGATTTTGGCGATCACGGCTTCATTTCCCTGCGTGAATATCTTGGCCACGTGCCGCATGGCTTCCACTTCGTCACCTCGCCGCCGCTGGTGGCCAAGAACCGCCTGATTACGGGGGGCTGGGTGTTTGACAACCAGGCCAATTTCGAGCCGTCCGGCGCGATCCGCGGCTTTGACGCGACCACCGGCGCGCTGGCCTGGGCATGGGATGCGGGCCATACCCCCGAAACCTGGAAGCCCAACTCCGATGAAGTCCTGACCCGCGACACACCCAATGCCTGGGGCGTATACACCGCCGACCTCAACCTTGGCATGGTCTACATTCCCACCGGCAACTCCCCGCCGGATAACTGGGGTGGCACGCGCCGCCCGTTTGATGATGCGACCTCCTCGGCCACCATCGCGCTGGACATCGTAACCGGCGAGCGCCGCTGGACCTACCAGACCGTGCACCACGACCTGTGGGACATGGACATCCCCTCCGGCCCGTCAATGGTTGACCTGCCCGGCCCCAATGGCGAGACCATTCCCGCCCTGGTGCAGAGCACCAAGCGCGGCGAGTTTTTCGTGCTTGACCGCCGCACCGGCGAGACCGTGCCCGGCTACCCGGTGGAGGAACGCCCCGTGCCGACCGCGGGTGTTGCGCCTGACGACCATGCCTCCCCCACGCAGCCCTTCCCGGCGGCCATGCCCACGCTCACGCCGCCGAACCTGAAGGAAAGCGACATGTGGGGCGCCACCCTGCTCGACCAGATGCTGTGCCGCATCGAGTACCGCCAGTCCGCCTATGAGGGGCAGTTCACGCCACCGCATGTAGGCCAGACCACGGTGGTCTACCCAGCCTTCTATGGCGTGGTTGACTGGCAGGGCATCACCATCGACCCGCAGCGCAAGATCATGCTGGCCAATGCGAGCTACCTGCCCTTCCGCATCAGGCTCGACCACCGCCAGAAGCTGGAAGGCAACGGCACGCTGCCCAAATGGGATGGCAAGGGCGAGGAGCCTGCCGCCAAGGGCGATGCGCTTTCCGTCTCGCCCGATTACGGCACGCCTTACATCGCGCTAACCAACCCGTGGCTGAACCCGCTGCAGATTCCGTGCAAGGGCCCGGTCTGGGGCACGCTGAGCGCGATCGACCTCGTGACCAGAAAGATCGTGTGGCAGCACCCTGTTGGCACCACGCGTGATACGGGTCCGTTCCGCACCCATAACAACATCCCGCTGCCAACCGGCATGTATAACGTCGGTGGCAATATTGTGACCCGGGGTGGCGTTGTCTTCATGGGGGCCACGGCGGATGATTACCTGCGCGCCTTCGATCTCGCGACCGGCAACGTGCTCTGGACCGACCGCCTGCCCGCGGGCGGCCAGGCAACCCCCATGTCGTATGAGGTTGGTGGCAAACAGTATGTCCTGATTGCGGCTGGCGGCCATGGTGGCCTGGGCACCCGGAGTGGCGATTACATCATCGCCTACACGCTCGATGGGGCGCAGGCTGGTACTGCAGCCCAATAAAAAACAATAACCGTGCAGGTATCCGGTCTGCGCCGGATGCCTGCTTTTCATCAGGGAAGCCCCTCCCATGCGTCTGACCAGAAGATCGGCATGGCTCCATGCCATGCTGCGCCTTGCCCTTCCTTCGGCCGTGCTGTTCCTTACGCCAAAGGCCCACGGCGCAGACGTCACCCTCGGGATCATCGGCCCCCACGAATATGACCTGCCCGTCGACTTCAAGCCCTTCAACGTGCTGGTGCAGTATGGCGATGGCAATGCGGCGGGCCACTCCTACAACAGCCTGGGGCAGCGCAAGCCAGAAGGCGGCAGCCATACCTGGGCGGGCATGACCAAATATGTCCATTTCCGCAGTTTTGACGCCATTCCCCACGTGGGCTTCGCCTTCGAGCTGATCCAGACCGAGAGCTACAGCCTGGCGGATGGCACGAATTACGGCGGCCTTGGCCCCACCATTGTCGGCCCCGCCGCGTGGTTCAAGCCCAACAGGCACAGCACGTTCGGCATCCAGACCTTCATGCAGACGGCCGTTGGCACTCGTGATGCGACCTCGCCCGATTACTGGTCGAACATCTCGAGCTTCATTTTCGATTATGAATGGAAGCATTTCAGCTTCGATGGCGATGCCGGCACCGTGGCGGGGGCAGCCAAGCACGTCAAGGGCGGGCATACCTATTCACCCGGCGTGGTGTTCTATACCAACCTGCGCTTCAGCTGGAAGGCGACAAAACTGTTCGAGCCCTTCTTCGCGCTGGACTGGCAGAACGTGAAAGGCACCTACGACCGGACCGCAAGCCAGTACATGGATGATTCAAACAGCCGTGAAATAACGCTGGGCGCAGGTGCCATGCTCAATATTTCCAAGCACTTCTCCTTTACGACACGTTACTCGCATTCTGTTGATGGGCGGAACATACCCGAAAGTAATGCCTATTACGTGAAAGTCGTCTATCTCTGGTAGCCCGCACCATCCGGCGCGGGCAGGCTGCACGGTGCCACGCGTTCATTTTATGTCATGTGCAATGACGGACGACAGATATATACACTCATAGCCAGACAGGCCATTACGGCAGCCATGCCGCACGCAGCCCGACATCCAGGGGCAGGGAGAAATGAAACCGCATTGCCATAACCCCGCCCAGCCGCCCCCCACGGGCCAGCCCCAGCGCGCCCCTGGTGCAACCGAGGTGGCCCGGTCGTGGCAGCGCTGCGTTTCATCCTATAATCTCGACCCTGCGCAGGGGTGGCAGGCCGATGTGCTTTCGGGCGCGGAACTGCGGCATGTCAGCACCCGCTCCGCCAGCCTGCTCCGTATCGCCATGCCCGAGATGCAGCGCCTGTTCGGCCTTGTGCAGGGGCTCGACTTCATGGTGCTGCTTGCCGACCCTGACGCCACCATCCTCGCCCGCAACATAGACGAAGCCCATATGGGCCTGTGCCGTAGGCTTGCCCTGCGCGAGGGGGCGATCTGGAGCGAACACATGGCAGGCACCAACGGCATCGGCACGGCGGTGCAGGATGGCTGCCCCGTTTTCCTGGGGGAGGGTGAGCACTGGCGCTTCTGCTTCTCGCTGCTGGCAAGCTATGCCGTGCCGATCTTCAACGCGCACGGTCAGGTCGCGGGGGCGATCAACCTTGCAGCCTTCAATGGTGACACGTCGCGCAGGCTCGCCCCGCTCGTGCTCGACACCCTTTTGCAATCAGGCCGCCGGATCGAGGAGCAGCTTTTTCGTGAATACCACGCGGGCGCGCGCGTGCTGACGCTGGGCGTGGCCGAAGGGTGCTCGGCCCCGCTTGTCGCCATCAATGCCGAGGGCGAAGTCACCGGGGCCACCCATGCCGCCCGCATCCTGACCGGCTGGACGGATGACATGATCCGCACCCACCCCAACCTGGTGCACCGGCTTGAGGCGGAGGACCGGGTGAGCTTTCGCAAGGCGGAGGAAAACGTCATCCGCTCGGCGCTCGCACTCGCGCAGGGCAATGTGACGGCCACCGCGCGGCATCTTGGCATTGGCCGGGCCACGCTCTACCGCAAGATGAAGGCCCTGGGCGTGCGCTAGGGCAGATCCAGTCTGAATGGACACATTCGAACTGGTAAAATGCTCTAGTGTCCTGATCGAGAAGTTTATATGATTATCCTGATGGCAGGGGTAATCGAATGGGACGTGTAGCGGTTGCGAT
>NZ_QQBI01000030.1 GCF_004302915.1 Komagataeibacter xylinus
TCAGCCGACCAGATCCTCGCCTCGGTGAAGCGCTTTTGTCACAAGACAATGAACCGAACTTCAGATTCAGGTGACTATGTTTTGCATGATGCTGTTCGGAGCAGTTTTGGGAAAGCTGTGTATTAAATACTTATAATGGGCAGGTTTTATCAGGCATATTCCTGATAAATACCTGAAACCCTTGTCCAGCAATGAAATGTTGCATTAAGTATGGCCCCATCGTGCCTGTGCGTGGGGCAAGGGCGCTACGCCGCCCTGCGCATGCGCGCGCCCGTAACTGGAGTCCGTGATGCTTCTGAGCCTTTCCACCACCCATGTGCCCGCGACGGATCTGGGTTTTCTCCTCATGAAGCATCCCGATAACGTGCATCAACTCCAACTCTCGATGGGGCGGGCGTCGCTTTTCTATCCGCAGGCGGATGAAGCGCGCTGCACGGCGGCCATCATGGTCGAGATCGACCCCATCGACCTTGTGCGCGGGCGCGGCCACGCCACGGGCCAGCAGGACAGCTACGTCAATGACCGGCCCTATGCCGCCTCGTCGCTGCTGATGACCGCCATGCGCCGCCTGCTTGGCACCGCCCTGTCCGGTCGCTCGCGCATGCGCCAGGACCTGGCTGATAGCGATATCCCGCTTGAGGTCACCATCACCCCGCTGCCGGTGCGCGGGCCTGCGGACCTCGCCGCGCGCCTGTTCACGCCGCTGGGCTACGAGGTCGAGACCACGCCCATCGTGCTCGATCCCGCCCACCCGGAATGGGGCGACAGCCCTTATGTCACCTTTACGCTCAGGGGCAGGGTGCGGCTGTCCACCCTGCTGCGGCAGCTTTTCCTGCTGGTGCCGGTGCTTGATAACAGCAAGCATTATTACGTGGGCGAGGACGAGGTGGAAAAGCTCCTGCGCGAGGGGGCGGGCTGGCTTGATGCCCACCCCGAGCGCGACCTCATCATCCGCCGTGCCCTCAAGGGGTTCCGTCCGCTCGTGGCGCGTGCGCAGGCGGAACTCAGCGCGCCCGATGATGCGCCCGCCCCGGCCGAGACCGATGGGCCTGATACGCCAGAAAGGCGGCTCGAGGCCCCCCTGCGCCTGCAGGATGCCCGCATCGCCCACGTGGTCGAGACCCTGCGCCACCTGCATGCGCATAGCGTGCTTGATTGCGGCTGTGGCGAGGGCGACCTGCTGCGCGCCCTGCTTGCCGTGCCCGATTTCAGCCGCATCGTGGGCATGGATGTCGCCCCGCATGTGCTGGCGCGCGCGGCGCAGCGGCTGCGGCTTGATGACATGCCCGAGCTTAAGCGCAGGCGCATCACCCTCATGCAGGGCGCGCTGACCTATCGTGACAGGCGCATGCAGGGGTTTGACGCGGCCTGCGTGATTGAAGTGATCGAACACATGGATGCCGAGCGCCTGCCTGCCTTCGAACAGGTGCTGTTTGGCCACGCCCGCCCCGGCATTGTCATCGTGACCACGCCCAACCGGGCGTATAATGCCCTGTTCCCCAACCTGCCCGCCCTTGCCATGCGCCACCCTGACCATCGTTTTGAATGGGATCGCGCCACCTTCAGCCGCTGGGCGCGCGATGTGGCGCAGGCTTATGGCTACACCGTGGCGTTCGAGGGCATTGGCCCGGTTGACCCCACCCATGGCACGCCCACGCAGATGGCGCTCTTTACGCAGGCAGGACACGAATCATGAAGATCGAGATACCGGAATTCGCGCTGGTCCTGCTGGTTGGCGCCTCGGGCACGGGCAAGTCGAGCTTTGCCGCGCGCCATTTCAGGCCCACGGAAGTCATTTCATCGGATGCGATGCGGGGCTGGGTCTGTGATGATGAAAGCGATCAGGCCGCAACGCCCGATGCCTTCGCCATGCTGCATGCGCTCGCCCGCACTCGGCTCAGGAACCGCCGCCTTACGGTGATTGACGCCACCAACGTACAGCCCGCCGCCCGCAAGAGCCTGATAGCACTGGCGCGTGAGGCGCATGCGCTGGTGGTGGCGATCGTGTTCGACCTGCCCGAGGCGGTGGCCGTGGCGCGTAACGCAGGCCGCGCGGGGCGCGACATCAGCGCAGGCGTGGTGAGCCGCCAGATGCGTGACCTCCATCGCGGCCTGCGCGGCATGCGCAGCGAGGGCATACGCTACACCCATGTGCTGCACACGGCGGCGGAGGTCGATGCCGTAGCCATCACCCGCACCCGCCTGTGGACCGACCGGCGTGAGGACAGGGGCCCGTTTGACATCATTGGTGACGTGCATGGCTGCGCCGATGAACTGCAGGAGCTGCTGCAAAAACTCGGCTACACCATAACCTGGCAGGGCAAGGCGGTGCAGGTCACGCCGCCTGCGGGCCGCCACGCGGTTTTTGTGGGCGATCTGGTCGATCGTGGTCCCAACACGCCCGATGTGCTGCGCATCGTGCGCGCCATGGTCGAGGCGGGCCACGCGCTGGCGGTGGTGGGCAACCATGATGACAAGCTCAAGCGCTACCTGTCGGGCAAGGCGGTCAAGCGCACCCATGGCCTGGCTGAGACCATAGAACAGCTCGAGGCCGAACCGCCCGCCTTCGTGGCCAGCCTGCGCCCGTGGCTCGACGGGCTGATCAGCCATTACGTGCTTGATGAAGGCCGGCTGGTCGTGGCCCATGCGGGCATCAGGGAGGACATGCAGGGCCGCGCCTCGGGTGCGGTGCGCGCCTTTTGCATGTATGGCGAGACCACGGGCGAGATCGACAGTTTCGGCCTGCCCGTGCGCTATGACTGGGCGGCCGACTACAGGGGGCAGGCCAAGGTGGTGTATGGCCACACCCCGGTCATGGAGGCGCAGTGGCATAACGGCACGCTGTGCATCGATACCGGCTGCTGCTTTGGCGGCAGGCTGACCGCCCTGCGCTACCCCGAGATGGAACTTGTGGCCGTGCAGGCACGCGAGACCTATGCCGAGCCGCTGCGCCCGCTTGGCGGCCCCGCCACGCCCGAGGCCCAGCCCCCCGCCACCATGCCTGACGTGGCCGATATGCTGGGCAGGCAGGCGGTCGAGACGCGCGACCTTGGCACCATCGTCATTGCGCCTGACAACGCCGCCGCCGCGCTGGAGGTCATGAGCCGCTTTGCGGTGGACCCGCGCTGGCTCATTCACCTGCCGCCCACCATGTCGCCGCCCGAGACCAGCGCCATGGAGGGCTGGCTGGAACGCCCGGAGGAGGCGCTGGCCTATTACCGCAAGAACGGCGTGGGTTCCGTGGTGGTGGAGGAAAAACACATGGGCTCGCGCGCGCTGGTGGTGCTGGCGCGCAACCCTGATGTCGCGGCCCGCCGCTTTGGCGTGAGCGACGGCGCGCGCGGCATCGTGGTCACCCGCACCGGCCGCCGCCTGTTTGATGACCCCGCCATCGAGGCCGCCGTGCTGCACCAGATGGATGCCGCCATGACCACCGCCGGCCTGTGGGATGATCTGGCAACCGACTGGGTGCTGTGGGATGTCGAGGCCATGCCGTGGAACATGAAGGCGGCAGGGCTGGTGCATGCGCAGTTCGCCCCGGTGGGGGCTGCCGCCATTGCCAGCCTGTCAGCCGCTGAGCAGGCGCTGGCGGCAGCACGCGCGCGCGGCGTGGCGGTGGATGACCTGCAGGCCGCTACTGCCGTGCGGCTGGAGGATGCCTTTCGCTACCGCGATGCCTATAACCGCTACGTCACCCCGTTCGAGGGGCTGGCCAGTGTCAGGATCGCGCCGTTCCACCTGCTGGCATCGGAGGGGCATGTGCATGCCGACCGTAACCATGCATGGCACATGCAGCACGCCCACAGGCTGGCCGAAGCAGGCGGCCCGCTGGTCATGGCCACGCGCCACCGGCTTGTTGACCTCAACGACCCCGAACAGTGCGCCGCCGCCATTGCGTGGTGGGAGGACCTGACCGGGGCAGGCGGCGAAGGGATGGTGGTCAAGCCGCTGGATTTCCTGGCACGGGGCAGGCGCGGCCTGATCCAGCCCGCCATCAAGTGCCGGGGGCGCGATTACCTGCGTATTATCTATGGCCCTGATTATGACCGTCCCGAGCATCTCGCGCGGCTGAAAAAGCGCAATCTGGGCCAGAAACGCTCCATGGCCATTCGCGAATTCGCGCTGGGGCTGGAGGCCCTGCGCCGGTTCGTGGCGCACGCACCCCTGTCGCAGGTGCACCAGTGCGTGTTTGGCGTGCTGGCCATGGAGAGCGAACCGGTGGATTCGCGCCTGTAAAAGTTCCGGGTGATTCAGTCCGGCACGCCCCTGATCGGTTTCAGCGCCCCGGCAAAAAGCCGGTAATTGCGCCTGACGCCCGCATCGAGATCAAGGGTGATCCCCTGCTGCGCCAGCGGATGGAGCACACCATCCGCCCACGCGCCCAGGGCCTTGATCCGCGCTGCTACCGCCCGGCTTTCCTTTTGCGCCCTGCTGCGCTGATGAGGCAGGCTGCCTGCATCCTTGGCCTGCCTGTGCAGCCGGGCCTGTTCGCGCGCCAGCCGTGCAATGAACTGGCGCAGGGATGCCAGCACGGTGGAGACGGTCTCCCGCTGGTAGCGGTGCATGTACACCAGCGCGTTGAAGTGCCCATCGGGGCTGGAAAACATCCAGTAAACAGGGCGCTTCCTGTAGCGTTTTACATGGTCATCGAAAAAATCACGGCTGAACCACCGGCGTAGGTCCTTGCCGAGCGCGCGTTCAATGAAGGCAAGGTTTTCGTGAAACTGCGCCACGCCAAAGCTCACGCGCAGGAATTGGCAAACGGCGGTTACGATATCATCGCCCAACCCGTCTTCCTCCAGCACGGGAATGACGTTGTCACGCACGGGGGCAAAGCGGGGGTGAGGTACGCGGGCGAAATACGCCTCAAGCCCCGCGCCCTGCCGGGCAAGGATGAGACCGGGGGCATCAAGGCTGTAGCGCCCGAACAGGCAGCCCACGGCATAATGCAGCAATTCGGCCACCGTATCCGCGCGCAGGCGGGCTTCGCCATCGGCGGCCCTGGGGCCGCCATAGCGATAGGCGGGATTGCAGGTAAGCGTGATGTCCCTGGCCGGCACATCGGGTGTCAGTTCGTCGTGCAATCCATAGGCGTTGATGAAAAGGCGGTTATTGTCTTCCTCCAGCCGGGCCATGGCATCGGTCATGCCCTGCCAGCGCGCGCGCAGCCGGGTATAGGCGCGGGCAAGCGTATCGCCCGGGCAGGCGACCGACAGCAGCGGCAGGGTAGTGAAATCCCACGATGTTTCGTGCCCGTCCCAGTCGCATTTGCCAATCTTCACGGCGGCCTGCACGATGGCCTGTATGGCCTTGGTGTCGATCTGTTCGGGCAGCGGGATGGAGGCGACGTTATTGACCTGAAAATTCAGGGTCGGGTTCAGGGCCTGCAGGAACAGGCCAGCCGTTTTTGCGCACAGGGCGCCCGTATAGAGGCTGATCTGGTCGGGCTGGGCGGGAAAGAGCGAGCAGCCAGCCATGTCAAAGATGAAACCGGGCGGCTGCTGGCGCACGCCAAAATAGGCTGACGACAGGAAAGACCAGCTGACCGAGGGGCTGAAATACCGTTGCCTTGCGCGTGGATAGGCCCGGCCCGAGGCTACGATGGCGCGGCCATCATCGTGCCAGTTCACCACGTAATCGGCATTGCCGTACCATTTGCGGAATTCGCCGCCCTTGGCATAGGGGAACCATGTGCAGCCCGACTGCCGGGCTGCGGCGGGGGAGAACGCATCCGTTTTGAGCCGGTTGCGGTCCACTTCATGCCATGCCCTGACAAAGCGTGCATTCTCGCCCGTGGTCATGCCGCATACGGCGGCGGCCGATGCCCCGATCAGCGGAAAGCGCGAAAAGCACTGCCTGAAATTCTCCGATAGCCAGTACGCAATCGGCTGGCCTGGGATCTGTTCAAAATCTTCCGCTGCAGCCTGATGGCGCCATCCACACTCCGGGTGCTGGATGGCCTCTTGCAACCGGGCTTTCTTTTCGGCTTCCGATCCGCCCTCGACAAGCCGGATGAAGGTGCCTTCGTACTGCGCATCACGGGTATTCCCGATCACGAAAGCCGTGGTGGACACCACAGCACCGCCGATGCTGTCAAACGCCCGCTCGCCCAGATGCGCCATGGACATGATCGTGGTTTCGGCCAGCAGCCGGGCGCGCAGTTTTTCGTAGGAGGCGAGGAACATCCATGACTGCATGGTGATCATGGCCATCAGCCCGTGCCGCACGGTCAGGCCCAGCGCGCGCTCCATGAACACGGCAAAAAGATCGCACCTGCTGTGGGGATGGTTGGCCCTGATGAAGGCGGCCAGTGCATCGTTCATGCCTTTTGCCCCCATATAGGGCGGATTGGCCACGGTGACGTGGTAGCGGGGGGCAAGCGCCTCGGCCATGCGCAGCACGGCCAGGGCACGGGCCAGTACATTCGTCACGCGCGGGTCCGCGCCACCATTGCATGCCGCGATGCGGTGGCGCGCGCCCGTCACGTCGCATTGAGCGGGCACGATCAGCGCCCCCAGGTTCCGGGCCTGTTCGAACTGCCCCAGCAGCGTGCGCAGGCCGGGCGTGAACAGATCGCGCCCGAGCACGACGGCGATGTCCGCCATCTCGGCTTGGTTGAAGGTGACGTTGCGCATCACCACGATAGCGGGCCGTGCCTGCAGGTGCAGGAACGGCTGCCGCCCCAGCCGTGTGGCCGCCTTCATCAACAGGGCGAAGGCCGCGAGGGCCGCCGCCTGCGCGTCGATCTCGATTCCCGTCAGGTTATGTGTCAGGATCAGGCCCGGGATTTCATGGGGGGCATGGCCTGCCTCGGCATAGATTTCATACAGCAGGTCGAAGCTGTAGGTCAGCATATGGCCCGCGCCACAGGCGGGGTCGCACAGGCGGATATCCTCGGGGCGGACAAGGGGGGGCACGTCGGTTTCAGGTGCCGAGGGCGCGATGTAATACGCCATCTTCGCCGCCAGTGCTGATTGCGGGTGGTTGCGTAGCCACAGCCGCCCCAGTGAATTTTCCACCAGGTAACGCACGATCCAGTGCGGCGTGAAAAGCTGCGTCGCTGCGGGAATATTCGCGGGCGTGATTTTGATGTTACGTTTCAGCCCGGCAAAGACCGCATCTTTTTTTGCCGAGATATAGAACTGGTACAGCCATCCGATGATCTCGACATGCTGGCAGGCGGCCTCGGTCATCACCGCGCGCAGGCGGGCGAGAAAGCCATCGGGTGCCAAAAGGCCATCAGGCATGAGGAGATCGGTGTAATCCCCGGCCCCTGCAAACAGGAAAGGCATGCGGTCGTGCCAGTCATGGCAGGCCTGGAGCACATGCAGCCGGTAGGCTTCCTCATGCCCTTCATGGGCGCAGGGGGCGGCTTCGCGCACGACATGCGGGGTGGTCAGGCCCATGACATCCATGAAGCGCAGCGCCGTAAAGCGGTTGAACCAGGTGCAGGCCGCCTGTTCGATAACCGCCTCGCGGTTGCGTTCAATGGCGGTCCTCAGCGCTGTGATTGCCCCGGAGGGAGCGCGTGCTTCCTCGGCAAGCACCCTGTCGAGCCGGGTCGTGACCTGATCGATCATCCAGATGCGTGTAGTCCGGGCAAAGCGTTTGAGTGCGTTGATATCCATCAGGCAGGCATCTTCCTGCCTGCGCGGGCCCGGACCAATAGGGTCTTTGTCATGTGATGGAGGTAGCACACCCCATCATGTTTTCGAGGCCGGTTGTGCCCATGACAGAAACGCCGCTGCTAGGCCTCATGCATGGGCGTGCGTCAGGTCGCTGCGGGCCAGATCAAGCATTGTCATCACCTCGCGCAGGAAGGCGACCGTCGCGTTGAAATCGAGAAGGCCCTTCTGGTCAAGTTTGATCCAATCAGGGCCGGTGCCAACGCATGCGGCGGCCATGGAGCGTCCATTTCCACGCCGTGCGGGGCGCTGGATGGTGATGCCCGTCTGCCTGCTGGTAGCCTCGAGTGTCTTGAGCCACCGGTCCCTGACAGATGCACAGACGGCAGGGGGATGCTTCGTGTGCCAGCAGCCCAGCCTCAGAACGAGGGATTCCTGTTCGATCTGCAGATAGGTTTCCCAGCCAGACCAGGCGCCATAATGCCACCACGCGCCCATGAAGCCGCCTCGGGGGTTGGCAACATATCCCCACCTGAGGTCGGGAAAGACGTGTTGCAAGGCCAGAAAAAAGCCTTCCCACGCCTGGCTGGGCCATTGGGCAACAGGGAGGGTGAGGAAGCTTTGCGTTTTTTCTTCACGACATTCCAGTGAAGATAAAAAATCATCAATAATGTTATTTTCCAGGCCATCTGCTGTTATTTTTCGTAAAACAGATAGAAAGTCATGCCTTAGAAACAGGCTATAGCCGGATTGTTCTGCTTTTTTGTAATTGGACTGGTTTCCCGTCTTGCAGAAGATGGGAAGAACGGCCCGCTGTGGATAATGTTCTTGCAGGACTGCATGATAACGTTTCAATTGATCGCCATGCTCGCAGGTGTCGGTCTTGTCCTCAATGAGCAGAACAAGATTCTCACCCACCTCAGCAATCACATCGATTGAATAAAACTGCTTTTTGACACGGACTGTCGTGCCTGAAACAGGCGGTTGATTGCTGTGTTGCAGCAGGGCATTGAGGAAGGTTAGGCCCGTCGCGTGCATGGCGGGGTTTTTGGCTGCATTGCTTCTGTCGGCCCAGCTTAACAACCAGCAGATAAAGGCATCCTGCGATAGTTCAGACGTGGCCCAATAGAACAGATTGGTATTGTAGGTCATGTAAATAAATACTTTTCCTGTAGATTGAATTAAAAAATAAAAACATTGATCTAATAATTTATTGCACTTATTTTCCTTAACCTGTGACCGTAAGGAAATTTTTAAATGCCTGATACGTCAAAAATGGTCGTCGTTTCATGAAAAATTGTGTTTGGGCACTTTTTCATGATGGGCCAGAGCTGCGGCAAGCCTATTGCAGAGTTCTTCCCTCAAAGATGCCGGTTCAAGGATTTATACTGCGGTTCCCCATGTAAACAGGTGATTTTCCATTTCAATAGAACTGCCAGCAATGAACTGGACAATCAGGCTGCCATCTTGTTGGGGGTGTAAAGTCTGGTTGGGATGAAAGAGAAAGCGGGCGGCGTCATTGGCTGCTGCTGGCGTAAAGCGCAGGGTAATGCGCTGCGGTTTTTCCTGAAAAACACCAAATGAACGTGCCGCAAAAGCAGAGATTGACCAGCCTGCTGGTGGCGGAACGGCCTGCCCATGTATTTCAGGAGATCTGATCTTGTCAAAACGCCAGAGGGCAGGCTGGGCCTTGCCCGTGGCAGGCCCGACCAGATAGTAAGCACGTCCGTAAAGGATGCCCCAGGGGGAGACCGTGCGGTGAGAATTGGCATTATGCCCATAAGTAAAGGTTAAATAATTGCCGCCTTTCAGGGCCGTGCGCACAATTTCCAACGTATGCGGATCAGCAAAAGGTTGAGGACCAACCTGCGTGACGTAACCTGTGGCTACGGTCAGGGCATTGATATCGGGTGCCAGTTTATGTCTGTCTGTCGGGCGCAAGGCCGCCTCGATCTTTTGGCCGAGTGCTGTCAGCAGATGGGCGCGGGCAGAACAGCCGCCCTGTTGCAGGGCGGTAGCGGCAGCATACAGTTCCGCAAGTTCATCAGATGTGGGTGCCTGCAGGAAGCGATCGAGGCCACCTGTCATACGAAAGCGCAGCTTATGCCCGTCTGAAATGGCTTCGAGTTGCGGAAAAATCTCTTCAATAGCGGCTTTCAGGCGTTCTGCCGTCCGGCGGCTGACTGTGTAGGTGGCGGCAATTTCATCAAGCGTCATGCCCTCGGCTGTTCCAGCCAATGCGCGCGCAAGCTTGATGAGCAGGGCTGCTTTTTCAAATCGCATGGTGCCGACCTTCATTATCTACGACCGTTTCTGACGTAGGTGGGCATTATTAAAGGTGAAGGAAGCCGTCAAGCAGGGAAAGGGTAGTGCGGGTTTTGTATAGGCTTATGCTGAACGGGGGCGGCCGTTGGCTGCTATGGCAGCGGCGGTGCAAGCCGGAGATGGCCTGCCTGGCTATACCGGTAGCACCGTGAGTATGTGCAACGGGAATTTCATCTACGTTTATAATGTGAGTGGCCGCCAGAAATCCTGTCTTTCAGCGCGATAAACCGTAGAATATTTATGCCATTTTCATATTATTGATATGATCAATTAATGCAAATACTTTCTGTTTTAATATGACAAGCTTACACAAATCATATGATGATACGATTTATTCAATAAGAATAATTTTTTCTATCCATTTAATCAATAATATATATGAATATAAGGAGAAATGTCTTGAATTCCGTCAATTTTGGTACAGATGCTGATATGGCACTATGCCGCCGACTGCCGACGTTGTTAGATTCCATACGGCCACTGCTTGGCGCGCATGATCCGGTTTCTTCCGTTGTGCCTGATGTGCTGCCAGACCGTATTGTAGAGCTGACCAATATGATTATGCCGCTGCATAATCAGGCATGGGCGCGTGGTGATGCGATTGATATATGGGATGTGGCAGGCCTGAAGTCTAATGAAGGCCGTAACAGCGCGGTTCTGGGGTGGCTGCTGGACCCGAAGGGCACCCATGGCTGGGGCGCGCGCCTGCTCCGTGATGTGTTGCGCTTGGCAGGGGATCGATATCCACACTGGCCCCGTCTGGACAAAGACCTGGACCATGTATCGGTCGTGACCGAGTGCTGGCCCGCAGGCAGCACAACCGAGCGCGTTGATATTGCTATTGATGGCGATGATTTCGTGCTTTTCATCGAGATCAAGATACAGGCACGCGAAGGCGAGCAGCAACTGGCCCGTTACGTGAAGGTAGCCGAGGCAAAACGACAGATTACCGGCAAACAGTACGGGCTGGTTCTCTATCTGAGCGCCATTGCGCCGGTTGATCCGCCTGAAGAAGTGGCGCTCATGACCTGGCGTGATGTGGCAGATATTCTGGCCCGTTTCCCGAAAAGCGGCTTCAATGGTGTCATTACGCAGCAGTTTGCACAGCATATCCAGAAATTTTATTGAGGAGAAAAAGAAATGAATAGTCCTGAACTGAACAAGGCCCTTGTTGAGAACCTTGCCGACCTTGAGGCGACGGCAACACGCCTCCATATGCTTGATGATGCGCTTGGTGCCGCTATTGATGCAGATACGAATAAATGGATGGCTGAGAATAACTGGTCCGGAGACACGGATGAAGATGATGGATGGGTCGCGCCGAAAGGAGAGGGGTGGTACAACCCTGACGACGATGAGCCTAATGGTGCCTTTTTTGAATGGGCAGACTTTGAAGACCAGGCCGAAGATAATTATTACGTTACGCAACTCTGCCAGCTAGGGCAGGATAAAGTTGGCATTCGCTTTGTGCAGGACCAGATCGGACGTGCGCAATGGAAAAAAATAGTGCCTGAACTGGCAGAACTGGTCAGTGGAACTGGTTTTATACTTGAGGAAAAGAAGCTGAGCTTCTTCCTGCCTGTCAAAATCGATCAGAAAATTCTGGCATCCAGTCTGGGGGATGACGACATGGAAGCCGGGCTGAAACAGTATCGGGAAGCCCTGGATCAGCTTTTAAAGGCCAGAACAGCTTTTGACAAAGTGATTGCCCGCATCAAGCAGGTTGGTTGATGTAAAGTAAGCACCCCATGCGAACCAGCGGGCACGTTGTCTTCCGCTGGTTCGCAATGAACAAGCCATAAAAGACGCAAAAGATAAGATGGGCCGTTATGATGCCGGTCAGCAAGAGGGACGTATCCCTTTTGTGATGCCCATCGCACACGGGCGTTTTTGGGGAAGCTTTTCTCAAAAGCCTGGAAGAGGGTCACTGTTTGGAAAAATGTGGTCCCTTAAAAACAATGCTATTTTATGTATCCGTGGTGCGAGCTGCGGGACTCGAACCCGCACGCCCAGTTACAGGCGCAAGATTTTAAGTCTCGTGCGTCTACCATTCCGCCAAGCTCGCATATGCCACCCTGTTTAGCATATACAGGGCACAGCACAATCATCAGCCTTGATTTTATTGAATTGAGACGCTGGCGCTCTATTCATAAATCACGGCGGCCTGAATCAGTTTATAAAGATCAGCCCATGTAATGGTATGGGGACCAGGCTGGTCAAGAAGCGTATTGTTCCCTTCAAAGGTGGTCAGCCACGCCTGCCGCGCCGCCAGGGCGGGCAGGCCGCAACCACGTTACTGCTGGAAGGCGCGCGCCAGCATGTTCTGCTTTTCAAGCGATACGGGCAGCGTGGTGTTGGTCAGCGCAATGCCCTGCCAGCCCGCGCCAAGGGCGGTGTAAAGGTTGATCGCATCCTGCAGGCGCTCCAGCCGGGCCATGGCCTCGGCATTCTGGGCGTTCAGCGTGGTGCGCTCGGTCGTCAGCACTTCCAGGAAGCCAACCAGACCCGCTGCATACAGCTTGCGGGCGCGTTCGCTGGCCAGTGAGCTGTCTTCCGCAGCCTTGGCCAGCAGTTCGGTGTGTTCCTCATCATCATGCCAGGCGGCCATCGCATCCTCGACTTCCTTGAAGCCGTTCAGCACGGATTGCCGGTAGGCCAGGCGGCTCGCCTCGGCCGCAGCCTGCGCCATGCGGATCTGCGAGGTGTATTTGCCACCATGCATCAGGGGCAGCGAGGCCATCATCAGGAACTGCCAGCTCATGCCACCCATCTGGAACACCTGGTACAGCGCCGATGCGTTGGGGTTGAAGTTCAGCGGGATGGTGAAGTTGGGGTAAAGCTGGGCCACCGCCACGCCAATACGCGCCGTGGCCTCGGCATAGGTGCGCTCGGCCTTGCGGATGTCGGGGCGGTTGGCAATGACCATGGATGGCAGGGTAGCGGGGAACTCCGGCACCGGCGGCAGCGGCTTGGCCACCTTCAGTTCCAGCTCCGACGTGCCCGGCATCTGGCCCATCAGCACGTCGATGGCATGGGTGATCTGGGAGATATGGGTCTTCAGCGGCTCGCGCGCGGCAGTCTGGGAATCCAGCTCCGCCTTGGCCTGCGCGATCTGCATGGTGTTGCCCACGCCTTCAAGGTACAGCCGGTTGGTCAGGTCATAGGCGTCCTGCGCCACATGGATGTTGTTGTTGGCGATTTCCAGCCGCAGCTGCTGGTCGCGCAGCATCATGTAGTCGCCAGCAAGCTCCGACAGCATCATGACCATGACGCCACGACGGTCCTCGATCGATTCCTCGACAGCGCGGTTCTCTGCTTCCACCCCACGGCGGATGCGGCCGAACACGTCAATCTGCCAGCTTGCGCTGAAGCCATAGCCCAGATACGCGGCCTGCGGCTGGTTGGCCGCGCCCGCAGCTGAGCCGGGGCGCAGCGGCCAGTTATCGATATTGACCGAATAGCGGACATTACCGGCCGAGGCCTGCGTATCGACCTGCGGATACCACTGCGATGCCTGCACATCGCGGATGGCGCGCTCGGCCATGATCCGCTGGCCCGCCACCTGCAGGTTGTAGTTGCCTGCAATGGCCTTGTCGATCAGCTTGTCGAGTTCAGGATCCTTGAAGAGGTGCCACCACTCCTTGAGTTCCTTGTTGGTGTCCTCGATCTCCTCGGGGGTGGCGGTATGCTCGTCCTCGGTGAACTTGGCGGGAAGTTTCATCCGGTCCGGCTGGTAGCGCGGCCCCACCGTGCAACCGGCCAGGAAGATGGCCGATGTCAGGAACAGGCCGGTCCTGCGGGTAACTGAAGTGATGTTCATGATCGTGCCCGCGCCTTACAGATGGTCTTGCAGCCATGTCGTCAGGCGGCCGCGTTGCGTGCGGGCCTGCGGGCCGACGCTGATCGTGGCCGTCATGCCGGCGGCGAGTGTCACGCTGTCGGGCACATGGTCAAGGTGGATACGGACCGGGATACGCTGCGCGAGCCGCACCCATGTGAAGATCGGGCTGACATCCTGCAGGCCGAGCCCGTCGGGGCGCCCGTTCTGGTCATTGATACCGCGCGCGATGCTGACCACGTGGCCGGGAATGATGTCCTTGTAGCCCATGAGCTTGACGCGCGCCTCGTCACCCACATGCACGCCCCACATCTTGGTTTCTTCGAAGTAGCCGTTGACCCAGTAGGAGTCGGCGTCGATCACGGCCAGCCGGGCATGCCCCTCGGTCACGTAGTCACCGATCCGCAGGTTGAGGTTGGTGATGTTGCCGTTGACAGGTGAGTACAGGATGGAGCGCTGCAGGTTCAGCTTGGCCAGGTCAAGGGCCGCGCGCGCCGCATCGACCGAGGCGATCTGGGTCGCCACGTTCGAGTTGAACACTTCCTGCTCTTCCGCCGAGACGATGCCGCCAAGGCCCATGCGGCGGCGGGCGTCGTTCTGCTTGAGCTTCAGGTCTTCCAGCGCGCCATCGAGCCGGGCCTGCGCCTCGCGGATGGCAAGGCGGAAGCGCACGGGGTCGAGCACGAACAGCGGGTCGCCGCGATGGACGTACTGGTTGTCCACCACCGGCAGCTGCACCACCGTGCCCGATACTTCCGGCGCCACGTCAACGACATAGACACGGACGCGGCCGTCACGCGTCCAGGGGGCAATCATGTAGGTGTCCCATAAAGTGATGCCCATGACGACGGCCATCGTCACGACCGCCAGGGTCAGGACCACACGGATCAGGGTGCGCAGGAGAGGCATGGGGATTCTCGAACCTTCTTGGGACAGTCAGATGTACAGGATCATCAGGCACAGGACGCAAGTGTATAGCGCGACCTCGAACAGGGCGAGATGCCAGAACCATTTCATTATGCCGCACCACCAAAGCAGCGAGCGCAACAGCATGGTGACAGGCAGGGCAGCGACGGCATAGACGACAATCGGTGCCATAAAGACACCGAAAAGGTTGAATTCGCTCAGCATCAGGCGGTTCTCATTCCGAACGGTCCCGTTGAAGGATAAGCAGGCAGCGACACCCGGTGACAGACTCCGCGCCGCTGTGCCGCTATCTGTAGCCGACACGGCGGCGGGAAGAAACCGTCAATGGCGCCACAATGCAGGGACACGCCCCCGGCATGGGGTGGAAAAAGGGGGGGAAAGGGCAGGGGCATCACCGCATTGCCACCGTCTGGGGGGGCTGGGCGGGTTTTTTGCACAGGTTGGCTTCGATCCGCTCGAAAACCGAATAGCAGGCCAGCAGCTCCGGCGTGGAAATGCCATGCAGCAGGCGGCTTGAAACCGCTTCCACCGCATGGCGCACCTGGCGGGCCGTGCGTTCGCCCTTTTCCGTCAGGCTGACGAGTTTCGAGCGTTTATCTTCATGGTCGGGGGAACGGAACACAAGGTCGCGGCGTTCCAGTACATCGAGAAGGCGGGCGACGGATGGGGCTTCGATTTCAAGCACGCGCACGAGGTCTGTCTGGCGCACGGGCGGCGGCAGCAGGCCAAGGTACAGGACGGGCCGCCATGTGGCTTCGGTCAGGCCATATTCGCGCAGGTCATGATCGACCTGCCGACGCCACGCGGCGCCAAGCCGCGCGAGGCGGCGACCGAATGACAGCTCCTTCTTGTTGCGCTCCAGATCGGGCATCGGGTTCCGCCAGCGGGGACATACAGGTATTAAGCATGCAAACCATTTGCGTGCTTAGTATGTCCGGAAGCTGCACGTTTCCAGAAAACGCCAAAGTGAGCCAATGCAATTTCAGCATGGATACTATCTGGCAATGACGTGGATCATTGCCAGACAGGTCGGGTGCGGCGGTCTGCCGGTATTTATCTGCCGCGACCGGACAGGCTGCGCAGCAGCCCCCATACCGCCCGGAAGGTGTGGCGGGTGAGTGGTCCCGCCACCGTGGTGGCCACGGCGGACAGGGCCACGGTCTGCCGCAGTTCGTTCAGGGCGTGTTCGCGTGCGAATCGGACGCGGATTTCCTCTGGCGTCATGTAGGAGCGGCGGCCCATCACCAGGCCCATGAGCACCACCAGCACATCGGCTGCGAAGACCATGCCTGCCGCGCCAAGGGCGCTGAAGCCCAGGGTCTGGTAACAGAAGGCCCACAGCAGCCCATGGCCCGAAATGACGGCAAAGAAGGCAAATATCGCCGCCACAACCAGGAACGCGGCCTGACGACCAAGACGGATCGCCATCAGTTTACGTAGGGTCAGCTCCCCCTCAATGATGGTTTTACCGATTTCGCCTATTCTCATGATGCTCGCATGTCCTCTGGTTACGGCAGGCTAGAATGCCTTATTTCGTTGCGCGGCCAAGAAAATAGCCGATCACCGAGAAAATGGCGATAGCCACAAGCGAACGAGCGCGTGAGCCGCCTTTTTTGGGGGCATGTTCTTCAAGGCTTTCACGGGCGTGGCCCGCCAGTTTCTCGGCCTTGCCCGCTACGTCATGCAGCGCCTGTTTGCCATGCGTGTGCAGCAGGGTTTCAATGTGGCTTTTCAGGGCCTGCAGGTCTTCGTGGGTCACGTTCTTGATGGTGTCCGTGGTCTTGCTCATTGTCGTTTCCTTTTTAGGACGGGTGAAGCGGATAATCCTCTGGCAAGGAGGTAACCATTGCTTATAACGCTTTATCCCCCCAGTCAGGTTTCTGTTATCGCATGTCTCCTTTCTCCTCACGGCTGGTTGCAAGCGCGCTGGCCGCCTCTCCCGGCGCGCCGGGCCTGTCCTTTTCGGCACAGGCCGGGGCGTGCCTGGCCATTGTCAATGAGCAGGCGGCGTGCCTGAGCACGGTTGCCGACCTGCTTGCGGGCCATGTGCCGGCAGGGGCCGGGCAGCTCATGGTCGATGGCGTGGATGTCACGGCCCTTGCGCCCGAGGCACGCCCATGCACGCTGGTTGGCTGGCGTGACCCGCTGTTCATGCACATGAACGTGCAGGCCAACCTGGCCTTCGGGCTGCGGGCGCGGGGCATGGAGTCGCAGGCGGTGATGGCGCGGGTGCGCGGCGTGCTGGCCCTGCTGGGGCTTGACGGGCTGGAGCAGGCCCGCCCGGCAACGCTGCCCCCCGAGCAGGCGCTGCGCGTCATGCTGGGCCGCGCCCTTGTGTTCGAGCCGCCCGTGCTGGTGCTTGAAGATGTCTTTGCCCCGCTGCCTGCCGCCAGTCGCCGCGCCATGCGCCGCCTGGTAGGCCGCCTTGTGCACGCGCGGGGGCTGTGCGTGGTGCTGCTGACCCGCGCGCGTGAGGATGCCCTGCTGCTTGGCGATACGATTGCCTGCATGCACGGCATGGACGTGCTGCAGGTCGGCACGGCGCGCGACCTGTTCGAGCGCCCCGCCTGCGACCGCGTGGCCACCGAATTTGGCGATGCCAATGCCCTGACCGTGCGCGTGGCCAGCGTGGAGGATGACGTGGCGCTGGCCCACCTGCCCGGCGGCCTGCCGGTCGAGGCCATGGCCATGCCCGGTGTCGTGGCGGACCAGCTGGCCACATTGTGCATCCGTCCCGACCGGGTGGCGGTGATGTTTCCCTCCCGTCCCGGCATGGCGGCGGCCGACCCCGACGAGCCGCCCCTGCTCACGGCGACGTTGACCGACCTGCGCCAGATGGGTGACCACGTGCTGCTGCGCCTGCGGCTGGAAAATGGGGTGGAACTGCTCGTGCGCCGCCCCCCCACCGCCGCCCTGCAGCGCGTGGCGCCGGGGCAGGCGGCGGTGCTGGCGTGGCAGCCCGCGCAGGCAATGGCCTTTCCGTTCCGGGGTGAAATGGAGTAGCGTCCGCCATCTTCCGCCCCCGCCCGAAAGGCTGTTTCCCACCCGTGTTCCAGATTGTGTCCCGCCGTTCCCTTAGCGCCATCCTGCCCGGCCTGCTCGTGGCCCTGACCGCCCTGCCCGTGCCGGTGGCTGGCGTGCAGGCGGCAGCGCGCACCCGGCACAGCCCCGCGCTGGTGGTGGCCAGCACGGAGCCGCAGCTGGGCCCGGCGCAGGATGCCGCGTTTTTCCAGCCCTTTACGCGGGCCACGGGGCAGCCTGTTACGCGCCGGGCGTGGACGGGCGCGCTGTCGGACCTCGAGCCCCAGGGCGGGGGTGCCAGCGCCTGGTCGCTCGCCTTTGCCGAGGACAGCACCATCCGCGCCGCCTGCATGCAGGGCCTTGTGGTGCATCTGGCAGGCAGCGCCACCAACCCCGATGGCTGCGGCGCGCCGGGGCTGGCAACACAGCTCGTGGTGGCATGGGACCAGACATGGCGTGACAGCGCGCCGCGATGGAATGATTTCTGGGACATCGTGCGCTTTCCGGGCAAGCGTGGCCTGCGGCGCGACCCGCGCACCACGCTCGAGATCGCGCTGCTGGCTGATGGCGTGCCGCCCGCCCAGGTTTATGGCGAGCTTTCCACGCCGCAGGGCGTTGACCGCGCCTTTCGCAAGCTCAGCCAGCTACGTCCTTATATAACGTGGTGGTCTACCCCGGCCGAGGCCGCAAGCCTCCTGTCACGCAAGCAGGTGCTCATGGGCAGCGCGCCGCGTGAGGCCGTGGACAGCATCGCCACGCATGACGGGCAGGTGAGGATTGGCGTCAATGCCGACATGGCGCTGTCCTATGACCTGTCATGGGCGGTGGTGGCGGGCCAGTCCGCCGAGCGGCTGGGTCGGTCGCGCGACCTGCTGCATTTCATCGTGCAGCCGGACCGGCAGGGTGCTTTCGTGGCGGCCATGCCCGCAGGGCCGTCCGGCTCGGGCCATCCGGCGGCCCTGCTGCCCATGGATGTGCAGTTCTGGCAGGTGAATTACGCGCCCCTGTCCCGGCGGTTCGCATTATGGCTGCGCAAGGCGGGCTGATGCTGCCCCCCCTTTCCACCCATCCGCTCGGCACGCTGGTGGCCGATGGCTGCGGCACCGCGCTGGGGCTTGTGATGGCCTGCATGCTGGTGCTGGGCGCGCAGGCCCTGCTGCACCGGGCCTGGCCCGCGCGGTGCGTGCTACTGCGCGGGCTCATGCTCGCTCTCATGCTGCCGGGGCTGGCGCTGGCATTGCTTTGGCCGGGCCTTGCGGGGCACGGTGGCGGCATGGGGAGCGTGGCGCAGGGGGCGCTCGTGGCCCCTGCGGCCCTGTGGCCGCTGCTGCGCGTGCTTGATGCCGTGCCGCCCGGCCTGTCGCGCACGGCGCGCGGGCTTGGCGCGGGGAGGCTGGCGCTGCTGCGGCTGGTGTGGCGGCCCCTGCTGGCGGGTCCGGTAGCAGGGGTGGGCGCGTTCTGCGCGGTGATGACCGTGCTGTGCGCCATGGCGGCAGTGGCATTGCAATGAAAACTGTAAACAGGCGATATGGCAGGACGACATCATGACTGATGAGACCCCCCCTTTCTGGGAGACGACGCCGCTTGCGCAGATGACCCGCGCGCAGTGGGAATCGTTGTGCGATGGCTGCGGGCGGTGCTGCCTGCACAAGCTGCGCGAGGACGAGACGGATGAGGTGCTGTTTACCGATGTCGCCTGCCGCCTGCTCGATACCAGGACCTGCCTGTGCACCGATTACGCCCACCGCCACCGCCGCGTGCAGGACTGCATCAGCCTGACGGCGGAGATGCTGGCCGATATCGACTGGCTGCCGCCTACCTGCGGTTACGTGCTGGTGCGCGATGGCGAGCCGCTGCCCTGGTGGCACCCGCTGGTGTCCGGCACGCACGAGACGGTGCATGAGGCGGGCATATCGGTCAGTGGCCGGGTCATCAGCGAGCGTAAGGCGGGCCTGCTGGAAGACCACATCATCGACTGGCCCGGCGAGGCCCCGAAGGATGCATTCTGCCGCACCCGCCCGCGCGGGCGCTGATGGCGCAGGGCGCGGGGCAGGATAACGGGCTCGAGCTCGTGCCCATCGCATCGGGGTCGGTGCCGGTGCGGTGGCGGGTCTCCGCGCGGGCGCGGCGGATTTCCATGCGCATCGACCCCGTGGCGGGGCATGTGGTCATGACCCTGCCGCGCGCGGCCCGCAGGGCGGATGGGCTGGCCCTGCTCCGCGCCCATTCAGGCTGGGTCGCGGCCGGTCTTGCACGCCTGCCGCCTGCTGCCGAACTGCGCCATGGCGGGCATGTGCTGCTTGATGGCCAGAGCCGCGAGATCGTGCACTGCCCCGAGGCCCGGCGCGGCGTGTGGCTGGAAGAAGGCCTGCTGCATGTGAGTGGCGCGGCCGAGTTCATCTCCCGGCGTGTCATGGCCTATCTGCGCGCGCAGGCGCAGGTGCTGCTGCCCGCGCGCCTGCGCCTTCAGGCCGAGGCCAGCGGCCTGCGCCCCACCCAGCTCAGGCTGCGCGATACGAAAAGCCGCTGGGGCAGCTGCTCATCCGATGGCAGCATCATGCTGTGCTGGCGGCTGGTCATGGCCCCGCAGGAGGTACAGCATTACATCATCGCCCACGAACTCGCCCATCTGCGGCACATGAATCACGGGCCGGATTTCTGGCTGCTGGTTGATCAGCTTACTCCCCACCGCCGCCAGGCCGAGAAATGGCTGCGGGCCAATGGGGCGAGCCTGCACCGGCTGGCAGGCTGAAAGGAAAAAAGTAAAAGTTGCTGGGGACCGCCTTTTTTCAAAAAGGCGGTGTTCTTTCAAGCTGTAAACTGTTCGGCGATGATCCGTTCCGACAGGCTCTGCCCGGGGTCGAACAGCACGGTGGTGTGCAGTTCGCGCGCCTCGCTGATCTCGACGGAGATCACATCGCGCACCTCGGTAAAATCCGCCACGGCGGCGACGGGGCGCTTGTCGGTTTCCAGAATGTCAAAGCGCACCCGCGCGGTGGAGGGCAGCAGCGCGCCACGCCACCGGCGCGGGCGGAACGCGCTGATGGGCGTGAGCGGCAGAAGGTTGGCCGAGAGCGGCACGATCGGCCCGTGCGCCGAGAGGTTGTAGGCGGTCGAGCCTGCGGGGGTTGAAATCAGCACGCCATCGCAGATCAGTTCGGGCAGGCGCACGCGCCCGTCCACCCCGATGCGGATCTTGGCCGCCTGCCGTGTCTGGCGGAACAGGAACACGTCATTGAGGGCGAGGGCATGCACGCACTGGCCATCCATGGTGGTGGCCTTCATGCGCAGCGGGTGCAGGATGGCCACCTGGGCCGCGGCCAGGCGGGCGGGCAGGTCATCAGGCACGGCGGGGTTCATCAGGAAGCCCACCGTGCCGCAGTTGATGCCATAAACCGGCAGTGTGCGCCCAAGGGTGGTGTGCAGCGTTTCCAGCATGAAGCCATCGCCGCCGAGGCAGATCAGCGCCTCCGCCTCTTCGGGCGGGCATTGGCCGTACTGGTCCACAAGCCGCTCGTGCCATACCTGCGCGCTCTCGTTGGGAGCGGCGGCGAAGCACAGTTTTGTGGGGATGTACCCATCGGCCCAGCCGGGGTACGACATATCGGTCATGGAGTGTGGATGGACAGGCGGTGATGCGCCATGACCGGCATGCGCGCGCGCGTGCTGTCAATCACGCCACGCTCGATGCGCGCTGTGCTCCAGCCCGGCCCGTCCGAGACCTGGGCCACGATGGTGCCCCACGGGTCGATGATCATGGAATGGCCATAGGTGCGGCGCGGCTGGCCGGAGGCATCGGTGTGGGTGCCGGTGGTGCCGCAGGCCACCATCCAGCACTGGGTCTCGATGGCGCGGGCGCGCAGCAGTGTTTCCCAATGGGCCAGCCCGGTCTCGACGGTAAAGGCGGCGGGCACCAGCAGCACGTTGGTGCCGCGCGCGCGCAGCGCATGGAACAGGGCGGGAAAGCGGATGTCATAGCAGATGGCCAGCCCGGCGGTGAGGTCGGGTGAGATCGGGGCGGTCACGATGTCGGAGCCGGGCGCGTAGGTATCGCTCTCGCGGTAGCCCTCGCCGCCGGGGGTGGTCACGTCAAACAGGTGGATCTTGCGATAGCGCGCGACCTCGTGGCCCTGCGGGTTGAACAGGAGGGATGTGTTGAACAGCTTCTCCCCATGCCGTTCGCCAATCGAGCCACCATGCACGCTCACGCCATGCGCGCGCGCAAGACCTGACAGGAAGCGGTACAGAGGCCCGGCCTCGCCCGTGCCATCGGGGGCGGGCAGCACCTCGGCTGCGGCGAATTTCATGTCGCGCGTGCCGCCAAGGCAGCTCCACATCTCGGGCAGCACCACGAGGTCGGGCTTGTCGGCGGTGATGGCGGCGGTGATGAGGGCGCGTGCGGTATCGATATTTTCGGGCGCGGAGGCGCCAGGCGCCATCTGGATGACGGTGGTGCGCATCTGGGCTGGTACTCCGTAGGCAGTGCCGCGTGACCATAGGACAGGCGGCCCGCCCCTAGCAACCGGCACGCAGGGCTGCCGCACTGTTAAAAGGGGGCGGGGCGCGATAGAATGGCCTTCTGGTTCAATATTGAAAAATCAATGGCACATTCCTCATCTTCCCGAACGGTCATCTTCGCGGCCCTTGGCGGCAACCTGCTGGTGGCGGCCACCAAATTTGGCGCGGCTTTCCTGACCGGCAGCGCCTCCATGCTCAGCGAGGCCATCCATTCCCTGATCGATACCGGCAACCAGGGCCTGCTGCTCGTGGGCATGAAGCGCGCGACCCGCCCGGCCACGGCCACGCACCCGTTCGGCTACGGGCTGGAGCTGTATTTCTGGACCTTCGTGGTGGCGCTGCTCATCTTCGGGCTGGGCGCCGGGGTGTCACTGTATGAGGGGATCATCCACATCATCCACCCGCAGCCGGTGGCGCATGTGCTGGTCAATTACGCCGTGCTGGTGGCGAGCATCGTGTTTGAAGGCTCGGTGTGGCTGATGGCGCTGCGGGCCTTCCGCAAGGAGGGCAAGGGCCGGCGCGGCTGGGTGGAAGCCGTGCAGATGAGCAAGGACCCCACCGTGTTTACCGTATTGTTCGAGGATACGGCGGCGCTGAGCGGGCTGTTCGTGGCGCTTCTGGGCAATGTGCTGGCCGAGTGGCTGGACATGCCGGTGCTTGATGGCGTGGCGTCGATCATCATCGCCTTCATCCTTGCGGTCACGGCGACCTTCCTCGCGCGCGAATCCCAGTCGCTGCTGACGGGCGAGGGCGTTGCGCCGGAAGTGCTGCGCGCGCTGCGCACCATGGCGCTGGAGGCGGACGGCGTGGAGCGGCTGAACGAGATCCGCTCCATGCATTTTGGCCCGCGCGACGTGCTGGTGGTGATCAGCCTCGATTTTCGCAATGACATGACGGCGGGGCAGGTCGAGATCGTGGTCAGCACGCTCGAGCGCCAGATCAAGCAGGCCTACCCCGAGGTCACGCGCGTGTTCATCGAGGCGCAGGACAGCCGTGGCCAGCCTGCCGCCACCGCCGCCCGCGGCACGGCCGTCACCCCATGACGAATTCCGCCGCCCGGTAGCCCTGCGCGAACAGAAGGCTGCGCAGCGTGGTGGCGTTGACCTGGTTGCTGATCTCGCGCCGCACGGCGGGCTTGGCATGGAAGGCGATGCCCAGCCCCGCAACCCGCAGCATGGCAAGGTCGTTCGCGCCATCGCCCGTGGCCAGCGCATCCGCCTCGCTCACGCCCTGGGTGGCGGCAAGACGCCGCAGGTGCGCAAGCTTGGCATCCGGGCCCAGAATGGGCTGGCCCACCTCGCCGGTCAGGCTGTCGCCTGCGGCAAGCAGGGTATTGGCATGGTTTTCATCAAAGCCGCACAGACCGGCCACCCGGCTGGTAAAGAACGTGAACCCGCCAGACACCAGCGCCGTGCGCGCGCCACCCGCCCGCATGGTGCGCACCAGTTCGACTGCGCCCGTGTTGAGCCTGACGTCCTTCCACGCTTTTTCCAGCAAGGTCACGGGCAGGCCGCGCAGCAGGGCCACGCGCTCGCGCAGGGCGGCTTCGAATTCGATCTCGCCATTCATGGAGCGGCGCGTGATTTCGGCAATCTTCTCGCCAATGCCGGCATGGGCCGCGATGTCGTCCAGCGTTTCGCAACTGACAATGGTGCTGTCCATGTCAGCCACCAGCACGCGCTTGCGGCGGCCGCCAGCGGGCGTTACCAGCACGTCGATATGGCCCTTGGCAAAAACGGCGCGCAGGGCTGCGATATCAGGGGTGGTGCAGGCCATCTCGACCGCTTCCCCTTCCGACAGGGTCACGGGGGCGGCAGCGCCGGCAAGGTCGCGCGCGGCTTCGATATCGACCGCCGTGAGCGATGTGGCCTCGCGGTTGGCCACCAGTACAAGGGTATGGGCGTGGGAAGGGGAATCAGCCATGGGGTCCGGGTCAGTGAAAGGGATGAAACAATGACACGCCCCCCTTCAGGGCAGGCGCGCGTGGCGCTAATCGTGGCGGGTCCGACCTGTTCGGGCAAGTCCGCACTCGCGCTGGCGCTTGCCCGCGAGGTGGGGGGCACCATCATCAACGCCGATTCGATGCAGGTCTACCGCGACCTGCGCATTCTCACCGCCCGCCCCACCGTGGCGGAGGAAGCCTGCGTGCCCCATGCGCTGTATGGCGTGCTGCCCGCAGCATGCAATGGCTCGGTGGCGTGGTGGCGCGAACAGGCGCTGGCGGCGGCGGAGAACGCGTGGAATGCCGGGCGCATGCCGATATTCTGTGGCGGCACGGGCATGTATTTCCGCGCCCTGACCGATGGGCTGGTGGATATTCCCCAGCCGCCGCCCGCCATCCGCGAACACGCGCGCGCCCTGCTGGCCGAACTGGGCGCCCCCGCCCTGCATGCCCGCCTGCTGCAGCTTGACCCCGAAACCGCCGCCACCCTGCGCCCCAATGATGGCCAGCGCCTTGCCCGCGCGTGGGAGGTACATGCCGCCACGGGCCATGGCATGGCATGGTGGCGGAGCAAAGCCGTGCTGCCCGGGCTTGACGCCCGCTTCATTGCCATAAGGCTGCACCCCGCGCGTGACGGGCTGCGCGCGGCCATTGCCCGGCGCTTTCATGCCATGCTTGGGCAGGGCGCCATGGCGGAGGTGGAAGCCCTGCTGGCGCAGGGCCTGCCGCCTGACCTGCCCGCCATGCGGGCCCATGGCGTGCCCGAACTTGCCGCCGTACTGCGCGGCGAGATGACGCGGGCGGATGCGGCGGCGCGCGCCATCCAGTTGACCGGGCAATATACGAAGCGGCAGGCCACATGGTTTGCCCATCATGCGTGTGCTGCCCCGGCGGACACGTTTTTATATGAAAAACGGTTTGAAAAAGACGAAGCTGCGCAACAAATGGAAAGGGTAGGCGATAAAATCATTTCTTTTGTTATTAAACGCATTGACGCGGGCCAAGGCTTTCCGTAAACCCGGCCCGGGATTTCGCCTGTAATGGGCTGGCCGGATTGTTCTGGCCACCAGTGGCGAAGGAGCAGGACCATGAACACAGCATCGCACCAGACCGACCTGAAGCCTCACGCAGCGGGCGCGGATACATCCGTGCTCAGCGGCGCGGAAGTGCTTCTGCGCGTGCTGGCCGAGCAGGGGGTCGAGGTCATTTTCGGCTATCCCGGTGGCGCGGTCCTGCCGATTTATGATGCCATTTTCCGCCAGGATGCGATTCGCCACGTGCTGGTCCGCCACGAGCAGGCTGCCGTGCATGCGGCCGAGGCCTATGCCCGCTCGACCGGCAAGGTGGGCGTGGTGCTGGTCACCAGCGGGCCGGGCGCCACCAATACCGTGACCGGCCTGCTCGATGCCATGCTGGACTCGATTCCGGTGGTCTGTTTCTCGGGGCAGGTGGGCGTGCCGCTGATCGGCACCGATGCCTTCCAGGAGGCGGACACGACCGGCATCACCCGCCCGGCCACAAAATACAACTACCTCATCCGCCGCGCGGAAGATGTGGCGCCCTGCGTGCACGAGGCCTTCCATATCGCGCGCAGCGGCCGCCCCGGCCCGGTGCTGGTCGACCTGCCCAAGAACCTGATGGTGGGCCCGGCACCCTATAGCGACGCCCCGCGCGCGCCGCATCCGTCCTATCGCCCGCAGACCGAGCCGGGCCGTGACGTGATCGCGCGTGCCGTGGCCGCCATGAAGGGCGCGCGCCGCCCGCTGTTCTATACTGGCGGCGGCATCATCAATGCGGGGCCGGAGGCCTCGGCCGCGCTGCGCAAACTGGTGGAAAAGACGGGCTTTCCGTGCACTTCCACGCTGATGGGGCTGGGGTCGATGCCAGCGGGCGACAGGCGCTTCCTGGGCATGCTGGGCATGCACGGCACGTACGAGGCCAACATGGCCACCCATGGCTGCGACGTGCTGATCGCGCTCGGTTCGCGCTTTGATGACCGCGTGACCGGCAGGCTCGATGCGTTCTCGCCTGGCTCGTTCAAGATCCATGCCGATATCGACCCCAGCCAGATCAACAAGATCGTGCAGGTTGACGTGGGCATCGTGGGTGACGCACGGCGCGTGATCGAGATGATGCTGGAGGAGTGGGAGTGCACCCCCGCCAATACCCGCCAGCCCATCGACATGGCGCAGTGGTGGCACCAGATCAACGAATGGCGCAAGACCGACAGCCTCGGCTTCGTGCAGGACAGGGCGCCCGGGGCGATCATCCGCCCGCAATACGCTATCCGCCGCCTGCATGAACTGGCCATCGCCACCGGGCGCGACACCTATGTCTCGACCGAGGTGGGGCAGCACCAGATGTGGGCGGCCCAGCATTTCGGCTTTGACAAACCCAATCGCTGGCTGACCTCGGGCGGGCTTGGCACCATGGGCTACGGCCTGCCGGCTGCCGTGGGCGCGCAGATCGCCCACCCCGATGCGCTGGTGATCGACATCGCGGGTGAGGCGTCGACGCTGATGAACATCCAGGAGCTTTCCACCATCGCGCAGTACCGCCTGCCGGTTAAGGTGTTCATCCTCAACAACCAGTATATGGGCATGGTGCGCCAGTGGCAGGAACTGCTGCATGAGTCGCGCTATTCCGAAAGCTACAGCGCGGCCCTGCCCGATTTTGTGAAGCTTGCGGAAAGCTTCCATGGCAAGGGGCTGCGTGCGACCTGCATGGGCGAGCTTGATGGCGTGATTGCCGAGATGCTGGCCCATCCCGGCCCGGTAGTGGCGGACATATGCGTGGCGCAGGATGAAAACTGCTACCCCATGATCCCCTCGGGGGCGGCGCATAACCAGATGCTCCTTGGTCCCGGCCAGGATGACGAGATCAGCGCCGAAGGCCGCATGCTGGTCTGAGCGCCCCGCACCTGCCTGTAGCGCGCCGCACTACGGGTTTCTGTCCTTTCCTGCCGCCCCTGCCTTCGCAGGGCGGCGCCCCAAGCAGTCAGGAAACACATCATGACCACGCAGCAGGAGAGCCCGGTCTCCGCGGTCATTTCCATTCAGGTCGAGAACGAGAGCGGCGCGCTGGCCCGCGTGATCGGCCTGTTCTCAGGTCGTGGATACAATATCGAGAGCCTGACCGTGGCCGCGGTGGATGAAAGCCGCCACCAGTCGCGCATCAACATCGTCACCACCGCGACCCCGCATGTGCTGGGCCAGATCCGCGCGCAGGTGGAACGGCTGGTGCCGGTGTACCGCGTGGCGGTCATGACCGGGCGCGAGCCGCACGTGGCGCGCGAGATGGCGCTGGTCAAGGTGATTGCCAGCGGCGAGCGCCGGGCCGATGCGCTGCGCATTGCGCAGGCCTTCCGCGCGCACCCGGTTGATGCCTCGGCCACCTCGTTCGTCTTTGAGCTGACCGGCGCGTCCGACAAGCTCGATGCCTTCATCGACCTCATGCGTCCCCTTGGCCTGGCCGAGGTGTCGCGCACGGGTATTGCCGCCATCGCCCGTGGGGCGGCAATCCTGTAAGGGTCGCGTTTTTTACTTCATCCGTTTTTTCATTCCCCAAGGAGCAAGACCATGCGCGTCTATTATGATCGCGATGCCGACGTGAACCTGATCAAGAGCAAGAAGGTTGCCATCATCGGCTACGGCAGCCAGGGCCATGCCCATGCCAACAACCTCAAGGATTCCGGCGTGACCGACATCGTTGTCGGCCTGCGCCCTGAATCAAAGGCCGTTGCCAAGGCCGAGGCCGCGGGCTTCAAGGTCATGACCCCCGCCGATGCCGCCAAGTGGGCCGACGTGGTGATGGTGCTGACCCCCGATGAAGGCCAGGGCGCGCTGTACAAGGAATCGCTGGCGGCTAACATGAAGACGGGTGCCGCACTCGCCTTCGCCCATGGCCTGGCCATTCACTTCCGCATCATCGAGGCGCGTCCCGACCTTGACGTGTTCCTGATCGCGCCCAAGGGCCCCGGCCACACCGTGCGTTCGGAATACCAGAAGGGTGGCGGCGTGCCGTCGCTGGTGGCCGTGGCGCAGAACGCCTCGGGCAATGCGCTTGAAATCGCGCTGTCCTATGCTTCCGCCAATGGCGGTGGCCGTGCGGGCATCATCGAGACCACCTTCAAGGAAGAGGTCGAGACCGACCTGTTCGGTGAGCAGGCCGTGCTGTGCGGTGGCCTTGTCGAGCTGATCCGCGCGGGCTTCGAGACGCTGGTTGAAGCCGGTTACGCCCCCGAGATGGCCTATTTCGAGTGCCTGCACGAAATGAAGCTGATCGTCGACCTGATCTATGAAGGCGGCATCGCGAACATGAACTACTCCATCTCCAACACCGCGGAGTATGGTGAATACGTGTCCGGCCCGCGCGTGATCACGCCGGAAACCAAGGCCGAGATGAAGAAGATCCTGACCGATATCCAGGATGGCACCTTCGTGCGCAACTTCATCCTTGAAAACCAGTCCGGCAACATCGGCTTCAAGGCCATCCGTGCCCGCAACAACGAGCACCAGATCGAGAAAGTGGGCGAGAAGCTGCGCGGCATGATGTCGTGGATCGGCAAGAACAAGCTGGTCGACAAGGCCCGCAACTGATCTGTGTAAAATAACGGGGCGCCCTGTCGCCACCATATTTTCAGCGCCAGCCGGATTGTTCCGGCTGGCGTTTTTTTTATGCCCGCTTTCATGGGGCTGCCCCGCATTTGCCGTGACACGACCGGGCACGGGTGCCACCATGCGCGCCGGTATGAACAGCAGGAGCGCCGTATCGTGACGGATTACGTAATTCCCCCCTACACCCTTCCTGTCGTGCCAGTGGAGGGGAGTGCGGGTGTCTTTCCTGTCAGGCGGATATGGTGCGTGGGGCAGAACTATGCCGCCCATGCGCGCGAGATGGGCAGCAACCCCGAGCGCTCCGAACCCTTCTTTTTTGCCAAGCCCGGTGATGCGGTGGTGCCCGGGGGCGGGCTTCTGCCTTTTCCCGTCAGCACGGCCGACCTGCATCATGAGGTGGAGCTTGTCGCCGCCATCGGGCGCGAGGGGGCTGACATTGAGGTGGAGAAGGCGCTCTCGCATGTCTATGGCTACGCGGTGGGGCTGGACATGACCCGGCGCGACCTGCAGGCCGCCGCCAAGAAGGCGGGCCGCCCGTGGGCGCTGGCCAAGGGGTTTGACCAGTCCTGTCCCATTTCCGCCATGGTGCCGGCCGCGCGCATTGGCCACCCCGAAAGCGGGGGCATTGCCCTGAGCGTCAATGGCGAGCAGCGCCAGAAAGGCGACCTGGTGGAAATGATCTGGTCCGTGCCCGAGATCATCTCCTGCCTGAGCCGTTTCGTAACCCTTGCGCCGGGTGACCTGATCATGACCGGCACGCCCTCGGGCGTGGGGCCGGTCAGGCGGGGCGATGTGCTGCATGCCACCTGTGCCGGGGTGGGCGAGCTGAACGTGACCTATACCGGCTGAAGCCTGCCTTATGTGGCCCCTGTCATCATAAAGGTTTCTGGGTGCCGCCTTTTTTCAGGAAGGCGGCGTTCTTTTCAAAGCTTTTTGAAAAAAGCTTCACCAAAAACTTTTCATTATTGGCGTAATGCCACGTGGCAGGCGTTTTACAGACATTCAGGGAAGGAAAAGAGATGCAATACCGCCAGCTTGGCCGTTCGGGCCTCAGGATTTCAGCCTTCACGCTGGGTACCATGACCTTTGGCGGCAAGGGTGACTTCGCCAAGACCGGCGATACCGATCTTGCAGGCGCCCGCCGCCAGCTTGACCTGTGCATTGAGGCCGGGATCAACATGTTCGATACGGCGGATATCTATTCATCGGGCGTATCGGAAGAGATTCTGGGCGCTGCGCTGAAGGGCCGCAGCGATGACATCATGGTCACCACCAAGGCCCGCTTTACCATGGGCAAGGGCGCCAATGATGCCGGGCTGTCGCGCTATCATCTCATCCGCGCGTGCGAGGCCAGCCTCAGGCGGCTGGGGCGTGACCATATCGACCTGTATTACCTGCATGAATGGGATGGCCAGACCCCGCTCGATGAAACGCTGGAAGCGCTCGATACCCTGACCCGCGCGGGCAAGATCCGTTATACCGGGGTGTCCAACTTCTCGGCCTGGCACCTGATGAAGGCGCTTTCGGTGGCCGAGCGTGACCGGCTGATCGCACCCGTGGCGCAGCAGATCTATTACTCGCTGCAGGCGCGCGAGGCGGAATATGAACTGCTGCCGCTTTCGCTCGATCAGGGCATTGGCGTGCAGGTCTGGAGCCCCATGGCCGGGGGGCTGCTTTCAGGCAAGTATCGCCGCGGCAGGCCGCAGCCCGAAGGCACGCGCCAGATCGAGAAATGGGGCGAGCCGCCGGTTCACGACATTGAAAAACTCTACGATGTGGTGGAAGTGCTCGTCAGCATTGCCGAGGCCCGCAACATTTCCGCAGCCCAGGTGGCGCTGGCCTGGGTGGCGCAGCGGCCCGCCATTACCTCCATTGTCATCGGCGCGCGCACCGAGGCGCAGCTTGTCGATAACCTCAAGGCCGCGGACCTTGTGCTGAGTGCTGAAGACATCAGCCGCCTTGATGAGGCAAGCGCGCCACCGCTGCTCTATCCCTACTGGCATCAGGCCAGTAATGCCTCTGACCGCCTCTCGGCCGCCGACCTGCTGCTGCTTGGCCCCGCCGTGGCAGCCAGGGCCAGCAAGGCAGAATAAAAAACAGAAGTTTTCGGGTGCCGCCTTTTTTTAAAGGCGGCGTTCTTTTCGGAGCCTTTTGGAAAGAGCTTCACCAAAAGCTTCTTTACTGTTGATGACTTTTTGCGGGGGCCGATTGGTATCGACCTGCGTCTTGCATCAGTTCCCCCATGAAATTGCAGGGCTTCACCATAACCCTTCGGGCGAATGGCCGTTACGCTCATAAGGCACGGCAATCTTGATCCAGATCAAGGTTGCGGAGCCGGCGCCAATGGTCAGCTAACCCCATGATCAGACACGGCATGGAAGAAGGAAACTGGCCGCCGGCATCTTGTAATAACATCGTATGGATCCCATCTGGAATCCAGCGCCTTGCCGTTGCCTGTTGAGGGACGGCGCAAAGGCAGAACCATCCTGTCGCCTGATTGAAAGGGACGAACAAACATATGAACATCGAGAAATTCACGGAACGCTCGCGCGGTTTCCTGCAGGCCGCCCAGACCATCGCCATGCGTGATTACAACCAGCAGCTCACGCCCGAGCACCTGCTCAAGGCCCTGCTGGATGATGACCAGGGCGCGGCTTCTGCCCTCATCCGCGCCGCAGGCGGTAACGTGCCCGCCATTACCAGCGCCAACGAAGCCGCTTTGGCCAAACTGCCAAAGGTGCAGGGCAGTGGCGCAGGCCAGCCCAGCGCTACTGGTGAGCTGGTGCGCGTGCTCGATGCCGCCGAACAGGCCGCCCAGAAGGCGGGTGATGGCTTTGTGGCGCAGGACCGGCTGCTGGCCGCCATCGCCGCATCCGAAACGCCAGCCGGTCAGGCCCTGCGTGCGGGCGGTGCAACGCCACAGGCGCTGGAAAAAGCCATTGCCACCATCCGCAAGGGACGCACCGTGGATAGCGAAAACGCCGAAGCCAATTTTGACGCGCTGAAGAAATATGCCCGCGACGTGACCGAAGTGGCTCTTCAGGGCAAGCTCGATCCGGTCATTGGCCGTGATGAGGAAATCCGCCGCGCCATTCAGGTGCTGGCGCGGCGTAGCAAGAACAACCCGGTCCTGATCGGTGAGCCGGGCGTGGGCAAGACCGCCATTGTCGAAGGGCTGGCCCAGCGTATCGTCAATGGCGACGTGCCCGAGGCGCTCAAGAACAAGAAGCTGCTCTCGCTCGACATGGGCGCGCTCGTCGCGGGTGCCAAGTTCCGTGGCGAGTTCGAGGAACGCCTGAAAGCGGTGCTCAAGGAGATCGAGTCCGCCGAGGGCCAGATCATCCTGTTCATCGATGAGATGCATACCCTTGTGGGCGCAGGCCGCAGCGATGGGGCGATGGATGCCTCCAACCTCATCAAGCCCGAACTTGCCCGTGGCGTGCTGCACTGCATCGGCGCCACCACGCTTGATGAATACCGCAAGTATATCGAAAAGGACGCAGCCCTCGCCCGGCGCTTCCAGCCGGTCTATGTGGGCGAGCCGACGGTGGCCGATACCATCTCCATCCTGCGTGGCATCAAGGAGAAATACGAACTCCATCACGGCATCCGTATTTCCGATGGGGCGCTGGTGGCGGCGGCAACGTTGTCCAACCGCTACATCACCGACCGCTTCCTGCCTGACAAGGCGATTGACCTTGTCGATGAAGCCGCAAGCCGCCTGCGCATGCAGATCGACAGCAAGCCAGAGGAACTTGATGAGCTTGACCGCCGCCTGATCCAGCTCAAGATCGAGCGTGAAGCCATCCGCAAGGAAGACGACGCGGCGAGCAAGGAGCGTCTGGTCAAGCTGGAAGCCGAACTGTCGGAACTGCAGGAAAAATCCGATGCGCTGACCGCCGCCTGGCATGCTGAAAAGGACCGCGTGAACGCGGTGCAGAAGCTGCAGGAGGAAATGGACCAGATCCGCTCGGATATCGAGATCGCCCAGCGCAAGGGTAACCTCGCCCGGGCATCGGAGCTGATGTACAGCCGCCTGCCGCAGCTTCAGGCCCAGATTGCCAAGGCGCAGGAAGAGGCCGACCAGATCAGCAAGGGCGATGGCATGGTCAGCGATACCGTGACCGATCAGGGCATCGCCGCCGTGGTCTCGCGCTGGACCGGCGTGCCGGTGGACCGCATGCTTGAAGGCGAGCGCGCCAAGCTGCTGCGCATGGAAGATGAACTGCGCAAGAGCGTGGTGGGCCAGGAGCCTGCGCTCAAGGCCGTCTCCAACGCGGTGCGTCGTGCCCGTGCTGGTCTGCAGGACCCCAATCGCCCCATCGGTTCGTTCCTGTTCCTTGGCCCGACGGGCGTGGGCAAGACCGAGCTGTGCAAGGCGCTGGCCCGCTTCCTGTTCGATGACGAGAAGGCCCTGCTGCGCATCGACATGAGCGAGTTCATGGAGAAGCATGCCGTCTCACGGCTCGTCGGTGCGCCTCCCGGTTATGTCGGTTATGAGGAAGGCGGCGTGCTGACCGAGGCCGTGCGCCGCAGGCCCTATCAGGTCATCCTGTTCGATGAGGTCGAAAAGGCGCATGAGGATGTGTTCAACATCCTGCTGCAGGTGCTTGATGACGGTCGCCTGACCGACGGGCAGGGTCGCACGGTCGATTTCCGCAACACCCTGATCGTGCTGACCAGTAACCTCGGCTCCGAAGTGCTGGCCCATCTGCCTGATGGTGAATCGGTTGATAGCGTGCGGCCCGAGGTCATGCAGGTGGTGCGCAACCACTTCCGGCCCGAGTTCCTCAACCGCCTGGACGAGATCATCCTGTTCTCGCGCCTGCAGAAGGCGGATATGGGCAAGATCGTGGAAATCCAGATCGGTCGCCTGCGCAAGCTTCTGGCTGACCGCAACATCACGCTTCGTCTGGACAAGGGCGGCGAGACCTGGCTGGCCAATGAGGGTTATGACCCGGTTTATGGTGCGCGTCCGCTCAAGCGCGTGATCCAGCGCGCGCTGCAGAACCCGCTCGCGGGCCTGCTGCTTGAAGGCACCATCCATGATGGTGAAACTGTGACCGTTGATGCGAAGGACGACCACCTGACCATCAATGGCACCGAGGTCGAGGCCGACTGATACCGGCGCACGACACCAGCTTTACGGAAAGGAGGGGCTTGCCCCTCCTTTTTTCATATAATTTTCATTCTGGTGCATTTTTTTTGGTGCGGATT